>JANNVI010000028.1:0-21838 GCA_031414335.1 Gammaproteobacteria bacterium
AGTCGTTCGACTTCGTGTACTCCTGCGCCCTGCTGCACGAGACCTCGAAGGCGGCGGCCCGCAAGATCTTCGCCGAGTGCCATCGTCTGCTGCGCCCGGGTGGAGTCGCTATCCACTGCGAGGTGCCCCTGAACACGAGCCCCGGCGCCTGGGGCAAAGTCCAGGGCGACTTCGAGGCCCTCTACAACAACGAGCCTTTCTGGCGCGGCGTGCAGAAGCTGGATCTCGGCGGCCTCATGGAGGACGTGGGCTTCTCGAACGTCAAGCGCGGCTACCAGGGGGCAACCCCGAAGGCCTTGCGGAGCGCGCCACCGACCTTCTCCGACAAGAACATCGGCGTATTCCGCTGCTGGCTGATCGTCTCGGCGCGGAAGTAGTCGCGCGCCAGGCTGCTACAGTCGAGTGCTGACAGCGCCCGGTCTGACGGCCGCAGTCTTGTTGTTAGCGTACGCTAACAACTGAGCCACCATTTTGTTTCAAAGCCAAGGGGGCTAACACAATGAAAGCAACAGACCGTCGAGGTTTTCTCGCGACCGCGGGCTTGGGTCTTTTCATGCCGGGGAAGTGGTCCAAGGCGTTCGCGGATGACGGCAGGTCACCGGCAAACGTGTCAGGAGCGCCTGATGTTGCTGGTGCTGCGAAAGGCAGCGACCCCTCGCGGGTGCGTGTCAGGAGGGGCTATACCGAGTGTCGCTTTGGACAGCTGCACTACGTTCGCGCGGTGCCTGCGAAGGGCGCAGGCAGCAAGCCTCCCCTGGTGTTGCTTCATCAAAACCCCTCTTCCTCTGTGGAATATGATGCTCTGCTGATGGCCATGGGCACCGATCGGGAGGTCGTGGCATTCGATACGCCGGGAAACGGCATGTCGGACTGGCCGCCAGAGCCTTTGGACCTGGCCGGATACGCGGGCGCGTTTGCCGACGGGATCCAGGGGCTGTCACTCGGGCGCGGGAAGCCCGTCGATGTGTTCGGCTATCACACGGGCACGTTTCTCGGCGCGGAGCTCGCCATCGCACAGCCTGACAAGGTCGGACGTCTTGTCATGTCGGGTATTCCGTTTAGAACGCCCAAGGAACGGCAGGAAAGACTGGACGAAATCAAGGCGAGGCCCCGCATTACCGACGATGGGGAAGCCATATTCGGACAGCTGCGGCGGCTTTGGACCTTTGTGGTGACCAATCGCGATCCGCGCGTGCCCCTGGAGCGCGCGGCGGAGCTATTCATGGAAAAAGCAAAGCCGCTTGACCGCTACTGGTGGCCTTACCAGGGCGTCTGGACGTACGACGTCAAAGCGCGCTTTGCGCTGATCTCGCAGCCGGTGATGATTCTGCAGCTGCACGAAGCTCTATCGGAATACTCGCTTCAGGCGGCGAAGTTCATCTCAAACGTGCGGATAGTCGAGGCGCCGGAGCTTGAACGAGATGTTTTTGACGTCGGCTCGGCTGTGATTGCCAGCAAACTACGCGAGTTTCTGGTCTGAGGTCAATTTACAAAGTGTGAATACAATGAGCAAGTCCAATGCTGCTGGTTCAAGACGACCCGCAGTCCCGGTCGATGCGCAGGTCATCGTCGTGGGCGCTGGGCTGGCCGGCCTGAACGCGGCGCTGCAGCTCAGCGACGCGGGCATCGATGTGCTTGTCCTGGAGGCGTCGAACCGCGTCGGAGGTCGGGTCTGGACTCGCGATTTTGGCCGGGGCCCCGAGGAAGTGGGGGCTACGACCTACGGTCCCACCCATCTTCGGGCGCTCGATCTGGTAAAGCGCTTTGACCTGGAGACCGCGGTTTTCGCGGGGAAGATCGACTTTGCCTATTCTGTCAATGGCGTGCTGTGTGCGGGTGACGATTGGGCCACGTCTGCGGGAAACTTGTTAGTTGGCGAAGAGCGGGAAATTCTGCCTTCAAGAATCGACAACTATTTCATGCAGAAGTTTCTGCCATTCGAAAACCTGGACGATTGGCTCAATCCCAAGTATGCAAATTACGATATCCCCTTTGGAGAGTTCCTGCGGTCCAAAGGCGTCTCAGACGAAGCGCTGCGCCTGGTCAACGTTTGCATCAATACGGACGATATCGAGACTGTTTCCGCCTTGTCGATTTTCCGGGACGCACTCAAGTGGCGCGAAGTGGGCTACACCGATCCGAAGAACTTCAACCAGTATGGCGATGCCCAGTACCGGCCGGTTTATCTGGTCAAGGGCGGGCAGCAATTACCGATCACGATGGCCAAAGCGCTCTCGCGTCCGGTCGAATTCAATAAAGACATCCGTGCGATTGACCGTGAGGCGGACTCCGTGACGCTCACCTGTCTGGATGGGACACAGTTCAGAGCGCGGCGGATCATCGTCGCGGTTCCGATGGTCGCGTTGCGCACCATGGAATTCAGACCGCCCCTGCCAGGGCTGCTACGCGAAGCAATCCAGACCGCCAAGGCATCGGGCAACACCGCCTTTTTCCTGCGCGCCACTCGGCCGTTCTGGGAAGACGACGGTCTTCCGGCTTCACTCTGGAGCGACACGATCTTCGAGCGGGTGCTCATTAGCGACGTCGCGGTAGCCGGCGAGTACCGGATTCGCGTCTGGATCAATGGTGATAATGCAATGCGCGTCGATCGGCTCGGTCCGCAAGCCGGCCCTGCATTACTTGAAACACTTGCCCGCGTACGACCATCCACCAAGGGCAAGCTTGAGATTATCGGGCACTTCTCCTGGGGCTCAGACCCTTACACAGGAGGCGAAAAGTATGTGCTCGGGCCTGGCGATGTGACGCGGTTTGGGAAAATGATGTCGCGCAACGTAGGGCCGATTTTTTGGGCCGGCGAACACCACAAGAGTCGCGATCAGGGCGTCGAAGCTGCGCTCGCGTCGGGAGAGCGCACCGCGCGTGAACTGCTGGAAGAGTTCGGCGTTACTGTATAACGGGTGGGAACCGATTTCCGGAAACTCTGCTTTAGCGCCGCTGTGTTAGGCAGCATTAGCTGACGGTGTGTACGCTTGGGGATTTGAAATGCAGTCACAGAAAGAACCGTCGTTCAAGCGTCAATTGCCGCAATTGATCGCGCTCTGCTTGAGCCTGTTGCTTGCCAGTGCCCAGGCGCTTGCGAGCAAAGTCGACACGTTGACTCTGGCCGAGCTGCGCGCGAAATACCAGCTGCCGAACTCGCGCTACATGAATCTTGACGGGGTCGATCTGCATTACGTCGATGAAGGTGCCGGTCAACCGATTGTGTTGCTACATGCCTCCTACATGGGCCTGCGCAGTTGGGATGGAATCGCGTCCAAGCTGAAATCAAATTACCGGGTCATTCGTTTGGATTTTCCTAACGCCGGGCTGAGCGGTCCGGAAACAAAGCCGGTTCCCAGCGGTAAGTTCGATCTGATCGAGCGTAACCACGAGATACTGGTCCGTTTCGTCAAGCAGCTGGGGCTGGATCGTTTTTATCTGGTGGGAACCTCCAGCGGTGGCAGCGTGGCGTTTCGCTACGCCTCCCGGAATGCCGATCGCGTGCAACGTCTGGTACTGATCAACTCGGCAGGCATGCCTCGAACCGCGCAAACAGACCCGAACCGCGAGCGGCCGGAATTCAAAGAGTGGTCGAAGATGCTGGTCAAACCTCGGACATTCTGGGCCTTTGGCTTAACTCAGACCTTCATCCACCCGCACACGGCGCCGGAGTGGCTGGTCGATCAGGAATACGATTTCCGTCGGCGCGAGGGGCTCGAACAGACGCTGGTGGACGACTACGTGCTCACCACCGGTGATACACAAACCATCCTGGCGGGCATCCGCGCGCCGACGCTCATCATGTGGGGTAAAGCAAACCCCATCGTGATGCATCTCGAGGCGGACGTGTTCGCGTTCTGGATGACGGGCGCGCCCACCCTGATTCGGAAATTCGAGGGCCTCGGGCACTATCCGTATATCGAGGACGAACAAGCCATATTTCCAGACCTGGTCGCCTTCTTGAGGGGCGAACTGGATGATGAGCTGCGGCGCACGATCCGAGCCAAGCCCGGTGCGAAGACGGTCAACCAGGACTGACCAATGCCTTACTCGGCAAGCCACAGATAGCTGCTGAGCTGAATATCCATGGGGTTCGGGCGCCAACCCCGGACGTTAGGCGCCACCAGGGTTCGTGACACGGAATAGACGATCGGCACGATTGGGAAATCCGCCAGAGCGATGACCTCTGCGTCCCGCAGAAGCTGGTTGCGCCGGTCGAGATTCGGCTCGCGCTTAGCGGCGGCCAGCGCCTCGTCGTATCGGCCGTTGCGGTAGGCGCCCGTGTTGGAAATACCGTCGGTTTGCAGCTTATCCAGGAACTGCTCCGGATCGTCGTGCAGGGCGCCGTCATAGTAAATGTCGAAGTCGCCGTGGCGCACGTCCGCGATCAAGGATTTGGCTTCGGAGTTAGCGAGGCTCACGCGTACCCCGATCTCCCGCCACATGGCCGCAATCGCGATACAGGTCTCCCTCGCCCAGCCCGTGGTGTAGCGCAGGCTGAAGCTGAGCGGCCGGCTCTCGCTGTAGCCCGCAGCCGCCATCAACTGGCGAGCGGTGGCGAGACGGGATTCAACAGTACCCTGGTTGAAGGGAGTGGGGCCTGGCGTGTAGCCCGAAATCATGGGCGGGACCAGATGGTAGGCGGGCAGCTCGCCGGATCTAAGGATCAGCCGGGCGATCTTGTCCCTGTCAATGGCAAGCGCGAGTGCGCGGCGAATCTCCAGCCGATCAAAAGGCGCGCGGCGAAAGTTAAAGCGCAGAAACACCAGCAGCGGGTATGGGCTTACGCGCACCGCCGTGCCGAGTTCCTTTTCCAGCAGCGCCTTTCGGTCAGGCGGGAAACCCGGATTGCGGTTGATGTGCAGTGCACCGGTGCGGAAGCGGTTCACCTGAGTATCAACGCTGTCCGCAGGGATGTAGATCACCGTGTTGGTGCGCACCTCACGGGCGGCATAGAAGTATGGGTTCCTGGTGAGGCGTATTCGCTCGCCGGTGCGGCGCTCCGCGAGCACGTAGGCGCCATTACTGACCATCCGCCCCGGTCGAATCCACGCCTCACCCCAGCGTTCAACGGCGTGGCGGGGGGTTGGAAAGCCAAGGCCGCTGAGCAACATGTTAGGCAACCGCGGCGCGGGATACTCCAGTTTTATCAGAACTTCAGACGGAGTGGGCGCCGACACGCCAAGCGTCCGAGGCTCTGCCTTGCCATTCAGAATGGCTTGCGCATTACGCAGCATGAAAAGCCGATCCGCCATGGTCGCCGCGGTCGTGGGCGTTACTGCCCGGCGGAAGCTGTATACAAAATCCTCAGCCGTGAGCGGCTCGCCATCGGACCACTTGAGTCCCGGTCGCAGCTTGAAGCGCCAGGTGAGCCCGTCCTTGCTCATTTGCCAGCTCTCGGCAAGGCCGGCGGCAACCTGGCCATCGATATCGTACTTTGTCAGGCCGACAAACAGGTCGTTGACGATGGCGATTTCGCTGGCGAGCCCGGAACGATCAGGGCTCAGGCTCGCCGGTTCGCCAAAAATGCCGCGGTACAGTACGGACTCTGCGAATGCAGGAATCGCTGCGAGCGACAGTGCAAGCGCTACGATTGCGCGCAAGTATTTCACTCGGCCGAGCTTATCCTAAAGGTCTCATTGCCTGCAGCGCTCAACGCGTAAACTGGATGCTAAAATCCAGTAGCGCAATCAATCGGTGCAATGCAAGACCGTGGGAGCAAGCGATGAACGATTCCATACCTGCCGCTCGCGAAATTGACGCGAGCGAACCGGCCTTTCTGTCGCATCCGACCCTGGATCGACTGGTGACTGTGGTGCTGGAACTGGGCGCGCAACTGTGGATCGAGCGCGACCGACGGCAAATCCTGGAAGCCATATTGGCGGCGAACGGCGCGCTGCCGATCGACGCCATTGAAACCTATCGGCACTCGCCGGACGCACAAGCAGCGCGTGAAAGCGACAAAAAAGCGTTCGTCGAGCGTCTTTTTGACTCCCTCAAAACCCTCTGACATCGAGGACCCCAACATGAACCGAGGCATGACTGGTCTGCTACCACGCACCCCGACGCTGGAAGATGAAAGCTATCTCGCGTATTTCGAAGGCGTGCGCAATTTCGCGATCAGCACGCTGTTTCCTGTGGCGGCGAAACAAATCGAAGCGGCCTGCGCTAACAACACCACCGCCGGCCCCGGTACCGAGCTGCCGATATCAACGCTACGCAAGACCGCCGATGCACTCCCCATGGTTGGCGCCTGGAAGCGCGTCATGCGCAGCCAGCAGCAATCAACCTGGCACAAGATTCGTGAGTCGCTGTACGCCAATCAGGCGCAGTACGAACAGCAGCTTGACGACGCCGAACGGCTGCGACCGAACCGGTTGCATTTTTCCGCGGATTTTCAGGTGCCGCCATACGCTGCCCTGCCGATCCATTTGCAACCCGGTGGTTATGTCGGCGACAGCCTCGCCGGATTTGTGTTTCACCATGGCACCAAGGTGTTCTATCAGGGTGCCAATGACCAGGACGAGTTGCACCGGGATGTCGTTCGCATGACTGCCGAACCCGAGGACGGTCGTGTCAGGCAGGTTCTCGATCTCGGCTGCTCGATTGGCCAGTGCACCACGGCACTGAAGCAACGCTGGCCCGATGCCGAGGTGACCGGTCTCGATGTCGGTCTGCCGATGCTGCGCTATGCTCACAAACGCGCCACCGATCTTGGCGTCGATGTGCATTTCACGCAGGCACTCGCCGAAAACACCGGATTGTTGGACGGCAAGTACGACGTGATTCTGGCGTACATCCTGTTTCACGAAGTCCCCTCCAGGCTGTTTCGCCCCATCGTGCGCGAGGTGAAACGGCTGCTGCGCCCCGGCGGAACCTTCACGATTGTCGATGCGCCTAACAGCACACAGTTGCCAGCGCCCAATCGCGTGTGGCTGGATTTCGATGCGCAATACAATTGTGAGCCGTATTCACCGGCGTTCGTCGCCAGCGATTTCCAGGCATTGTTAGCCGACGAAGGCCTGCGGCTGACCGAATGCGGCCCGACCGGAGGCTTTTTGATGCGGACCACATCCGTCAAGCCGGTGTAATGAACGCGCCGCGCGCGCTTGAAACGCTGTTCGCCGACCTGACCGCCGTAGTCGGAGCGCAAGGGCTGCGGACCGACGAGACCACACGGCGCTTGTATTCCCAGGACGTGTATCGCCCGGGACACCTGGCGGCGGCGGTTGTCAGCCCGGACAATACGCAGCAAGTTGCGCTATTGGTACGCCTGGCTGGCGCTGCGGGGGTTGATCTGTTCGTTCGTGGCGGCGGCATGTCGTACACCGATGCCTATTTGCCGACCAGCGACCGTTCGATCGTGGTGGATCTCGCCCGCATGAACCGCATACGCGATGTCAATGCGGCGGATCTGCACGCCACCGTCGAAGCCGGCTGCACCTGGGCGGCCTTGGACGAAGCACTGGCCGAACAAGGACTACGTGCGGTTTTTTGGGGCCCGATGTCGGGTCGGCGAGCGACCATTGGCGGCGGCATGTCGCAAGGGGCCGCGACGTTTGGATCGGGCCTGCATGGCACGTCAGCCGCTGCGGCACTCGGCTTCGAAGTGGTGTTAGGCGACGGACAAGTTCTACGAACCGCGGGATTTTTTCGGCACTCAGGACCGGACCTGACAGGTTTGTTCACCGGCGACGCCGGGGCATTCGGGATCAAGACCGCGGTAACTCTGCAGCTGGAACCGCGCCCGGCATTTGGCGATGGCCTGTCGTTCGCGTTTGACAGTTTTGAACAACTGGTGGGCGGACTGCGGGCAGTGGCACGCTTGAACGTCGCGACCGAGACTTTCGGCGCAGAAACCGCATTACTGAGATCCATTGCCGGAGCGGCGAATTTTGAGCAGGATGCAGCAAGCGCCCTGGCCGTCATCAAGAACAGTCGTAATCCGCTGTCAGGCGCCTGGCAGGTGCTGCGTATGGCGCGGCACGGCCGCCGCTTTCTGCAGTCGTCCAACTATACCGTGAGCATTCTGACCGAAGCCCGTGATCGCACTCGCCTCGCGCTCAACCTACGTGACCTGCGTCAGGCAGCGGGACGTTTCGGCCGCGAAATTCCGAATACGATGGCCACCGTAACCCGGGCAACGCCCTTTCCGGATCCCCTGGTGCTGGGTCCTGGTGGCAAGCGGCTGCTGCCGTTGCACGGCATATTTCCCTACTCGAAGGTCGTGGCCTTTCACGTCGCGCATGCGCAACTGATCGCTCGTGCGCAACAGGAGCTAACAGAGCTGGGAATAGAGGTCTTTATCGTGTACGCGTGTGTCGGCAGTAACGCGTTGATCTACGAACCGGTGATCTACTGGCAGGATTCGTGGCCCGAACTGCACCAGACCGTCATGCCCGAGGCCATGCTGCGACAATTCAGCGAGTCGCCAGCCAACCACGCCGCGCGGGCGCGCGTCGAACGTCTGCGTCTCGAGATCATCGAACTGATGCATGCGCACGGCGCCGCACACTTGCAGCTGGGACGCGCCTACCCTTACCTGCAGGATCGCGATCCGGCCTTTTCGAATTTGGTCTATGCGCTCAAATCGGCGCTGGATCCAGCGCACCGCATCAATCCAGGCGCGCTTGGATTGCTGCCCCCCTGACACCCTGGCCTGTCGCGCAGATGAAGAACACTCGTATCGGCATCGTGGGCGCAGGCATAGGCGGCCTGAGCGCTGCTCTCGCCTTGCAGCGTATCGGTTTTCAGCCGGTGGTCTTCGAACAGGCGGATGTGTTAGGCGAAGCAGGCGCCGGCATTTCGATCACGCCAAATGCCGCAAAAGGCCTGCAGTACCTTGGACTCGGCGCGGCCCTGGATGAGATCGCGGACCGTCCGCCCCAACAGCTGTTATGCCACTATCGCAGCGGCGCGGTGCTGTTAGCCATCGATCGCAGCAACACCACCGCACAATACGGCGCCGAGTATTACCAGTTGCATCGTGGCGACCTGCATGGATTGCTGCTCGAAGGCGTACGCGCGTACGATCCCGACGCCATTCGCACCTCGCACCGGCTGACGGCGGTTCGCTGTGACGGGGGCAATGTCACAGCCGAGTTCGCGGCGGCGCCACCGGTTGCGCTCGATTGTTTGATCGGTGCGGATGGCCTGAAATCGCAGGTGCGGGACCAGATATTCGGTCCGCAGCCGCCGGACTTCGCCGGATTTGTTGCTTGGCGCGGACTGGTTGATGCCGCTGCCCTGACAGACTTATCCCTCACGGCAGGGTCGGCGGTCTTTACCGGCGACCATCGCCTGTTCGTGCGCTATCCGGTGCGTCGCGGCCAGTGGCTGAATTACGTCGCTTTTACACAAACCAGCCAGGCGCAGGCCGAGAGCTGGAGCGCCACGGCCAGTGTCGACGAGCTTTTGCCATTGTTCGAAAACTTTACCGCCGAGGTGCAGACAATCATCGCGCGCACCGCGCAGCGCCGCTGCGGTCGCTGGGGACTCTTTGCGCGGCCGCCACTCAAGCAATGGGCCACCGACCGCGTTGCGCTGTTAGGCGACGCGGCGCACCCGATGCTGCCCTGGTTTGGCCAGGGCGCCGGCGCCGCGATCGAGGATGCGGTCGTGCTGGCACGCGCCGTGGCCGCGAGCACGAATCTTGCCGAGGGACTGCGTCGCTACGAACAAGCCCGTCAACCGCGCGTCAATCTGCTGTATTCCGAATCGCAGTTAGGTGGTCAGCGGCTGTTTGTTGCCGAACCGCAACCGATGACAGCTGACAATGTTCGAAATGAGGACTCGCTTGGAATTTTTCGTTATGACCCGTCCACCGCGACGATCTAACAGCAGGTGCCGGCACGGTCCATCCCGGGACTCGAATCAGCGTTCAAAACGCTGTAACATTTTTATTTTAAGGGGCTTTCTGGCGGAGCTAGAGGTACTCACCACGAGATGGTCCGGGCATGTCGATCCGGACTACAATTTTGCCGCTTGGTAGCCGTTCGTCCCGAAATCCAGCCCTGCGAAACACGACATGAAGATTAAGCAAATCGACGTTTACCACTTGGACCTGACCTACGTTCATGGTACCTACGTCATGTCTGGAGGCCGGGAGATTACCTCGCTCCCTTCTACGCTCGTCTGCGTCACCGCAGACAACGGCCTTCAAGGGTGGGGTGAGGTCTGTCCGCTCGGGACAACCTATCTACCAGCGCACGCCCAGGGCGCCAGAGCATCGTTGCCGCTCCTGACTGCGGCGGTGATTGGAGTCGACCCGACCAATCTGGCTGCGGTCAACGATGCGATGGATGCGGCGCTCAGCGGCCACGGGTACGCGAAAAGCCCGATCGACGTCGCCTGCTGGGATTTGACCGGTCGTTCGCTGGGCGTGAGCGTCTCAACTTTGCTCGGGGGCATCCGGCAAGAACGTTTCCCGCTTTACGTGGCGGTACCGCTCGGCACGCCGGATCAGATGACTGCTTATGTCCTGGAGCGACGCAGACAAGGCATTCATCGTTTTCAACTGAAAGTTGGCGGTGATCCCACCCTGGACGGCACGCGTGCCCGACAGATCGTCGAGGCGACAGGGCCCGAAGACTTGGTCATCGCCGATGCCAATTGTGGCTGGCGACTCAACGACGCGATTTTGGCCGCGCGAGCCATGGAGGGCCTGCCGCGGCTGTACTTCGAGCAACCTTGTCCCACAATGGAGGAGTGCATCGAGGTCAGAAGGCACACAACGCTTCCGATGATTTATGACGAGCTCGTAACCGAGCTGCCAAGCCTGCTGCGTGCAATTCGCGAGGGTGGCGCGGGCGCCGTCAATTTGAAGGTTTCCCGGGTGGGTGGATTGACCAAAGCAAAATTGCTACGCGATGTGTGCGACGAGCTGGGGCTGCAAGTCACCGTCGAAGACACTTGGGGCGGCGATATCGTTTCGGCTACATCGGCTCATTTGGCGGCGACCACGCGAACCAGATCCCTGCTGACCGTATCATTCATGAACGACTGGACGAATGAACACGTAGCGGGACACAAGCCGCGAAGCGTCAATGGTTTCGGCAGCGCACCAACGGGCCCGGGCCTGGGCATCGAAGTCGATGTTTCCAAGCTTGGCAAGCCGTTGTTCAGCGCGGGCTGAGCACCAGGTACCGAAGCTATACAGAAGCATGGCGGACTTTCGCGACGGACAGCTTCTGGTCTATTGCGGCACTAATACGATTGCGCTCTATGCCCAGGTACCGTCGAGGCGTCTGTTAGCAGAGTCGATTCAATCCATCATTGCGCCTGCCAACAGACCTCAATTGGGCGTTCGTCGCGCCAATTTTTTCGACTCAATACGCGACGATTCGCAGGCGGCAATCCAGCGCGTAAACCGCAGGCCTCTGAAGGAACAGGCTGCCTTGGCCGAGGCTGTACATGGTATTCGAGTCCCATCCCAGGACTTGAACTGCCAAAAACACGATAACCTATTTATTTTAAAGGAATTTCTGGCGGAGCGGACGGGACTCGAACTGGCTATCTAAAACTCATTTTATTATCAATCGGTTTCCGAAAAACCCGTTCGTACCCCCACTCGTACCCCCAACCTCACTGCCACTCTGATCTTGAGAAGTATTTGCGAAAACGCGCTGAGCGCAGCAACTGACTGGTCAAGGCGGCTATATCAGACTTGTGCAATAAAGGCGTATCGCGATGTACGTTCTGTCATTTGGCGCGTTTCCTGCCGGACTTTGGCAGTCTCGATTGCAAACCCAATATCTTGACCATCATTCGAGCGGTAACAATGTGCGTGCGCCCATGTCTTTTCAGTGCCAAGACGCCGCGCTTGTCGCCTGAGACGAGATAGTCAGCCTCGCACGCCTCAGCCATGCCCAAGAGAAAATTGTCCGCAGTATCAGCGGAACGATCCACGTGAGGCAGCCGGACGAGAATCATTGCCTCGGCCTGGAGCTGATTGATGAAACGGCCCACATCGTGACGATCAATGTAGGGCGCCAGCCGTGGACGACGACTGACCGCTCTGAGTTCGTCCAGTTGCTCTTTGGAGCTAACAAGTTCGAATCGCCGCTCGTCCCAAGCGTCGAGCAAGCGCGCCGGGAACCCTTGGACCGAAATGAGTCCGCTGATGAGTAGATTCGTGTCAAGGACGACGCGCATCAGACCGTAACTTCTGTCAGCGGCGAGTATTGAATCGTTCCGCGCGAACCTCCGCCAAGGCCTCTTCGATCAGGTTCTCCAATTTTGCGGTCGACACCTTGGCGTTGCGGGCACGGGCGTCGAGCACGGTTTGCTGATAGACGCTGCGCCGAGCCGCCTCGTCAACGAATTTCGACAAATCGCCCTTCTTGAGCCCTTTCTGCGCCAAGAGACTACGCACGGCGATGTCGGTCGATTTCAGCACCTTAATTGTCCAGCGAACGGCTTCCTCTGCCACGACGATTCTCCAAGTGAGATATGTACATAGACGCTTATACGCCTATTGTAAGCGACTCGCAAAGCGTGCCGTTCGAAATGCAGTAATCAGGCACCGCGGCAACGCGCGAAAGCTAACAAGAACTATCGTAACTTATTGATTTATAAAAGAAATTTCTGGCGGAGCGGACGGGGCTCGAACTGGCTATCTAACTAATTGATTTTGCTATCAATCAGATCCAAAAAGGCCTGTCTGTACCCCAAAGCGTACCCCCGCCTTGGAGTGGCTGATTACAGCTGGTGGAAATGAATTGTACCGGTGGTCAACTGAGGATTCTGACCGCGAAAACCAGGCGTTTTTTTGGGAGCCTGTCCGGCCACTTTGGTTGATCCTCGTCCGCTAACAGAAACGCCGGCCTGCACGTCCCGGCCCTTTGCGGACAATCAGACTATCAAGGTGCTTGCCTCGAACCCGACATTGACGCCAATCGTCAGGCAACCTGAGTGGATTGCAAATATATATAAAATATTGTATATTAGGAACCGATGGTAGCGCGTAAGCCAGTGGAGTTTCGGGGCAGTTCCCTCGACGACCTGAGGGCGTTTCCGAAGTCTGCGCGGCGCGAGGCAGGCCATCAGGTAGATCAAGTGCAGCAGGGGCTGGAGCCGGACGACTGGAAGCCCATGCCCGTCATTGGTAGCGGCGTTCGAGAAATCAGGATTCGTGATGCCTCGGGTGCGTTTCGCGTGATCTATGTCGCCAAGTTTGCGGCTGCGGTGTATGTGCTGCATTGTTTCCAGAAGGCAACGCAGAAAACGAGAAAGTCAGATCTTGATCTGGCCACCAGACGGTACCGGGAATTGATCAAGGAGTTGGGCGCATGACTAGCAAGCGATTTGCCAATGTTTGGGATGCCATCGAAGACACGCCTGAGCAGGCTGAAAACATGAAGCTGCGCTCGACGCTGTTGATCGCGCTGAAGGCGCATCTGACTCGTAGTGGATTGAGTCAGGCACAGATCGCCAAGCTGTTTGGTGTTACGCAGCCGCGTGTGTCGGACCTGATGCGCGGCAAGATCAACCTGTTTGCCCTGGACGCCTTGGTGAACATGGCAGTTGCGGCTGGGTTGAAAGTGAAAATGAGCCTGCGTAAAGCAGCCTAACTGCACTTGATCTGTGGGCGGGCGTCAAAGTTTGACTTCCGACAGGCGCTGCGCAACTGCCGCTTCTTGAGCGCCGGATCGATGCCGGCCGCCAGCCAACGGTGCGCCCCCTGATGACGCAGTCTCGCCTTGTCGAGCGACACATCGGGGAATATCCCCAACGCCAGCGTCTTGTACTTCCCCGCATAGCGGTATTTATAGCGCCAGTACCGCCCCCCCCGGTCGGCGCCACCAGCAAATACAGGCCACCGCCGTCCGTGAACTTTCGCGCCTGTCGCAGAGGCCGAATGCTGCGAATGATGGCTTCGGTCAGCATCCGGATTTCTGAGTTCTGGTGCATTGACGGCTGATCCCAATGAGGAGATCTCCTGTCACGGTACGCCGGCTAACGAAAAAATCAGAGCCCGATCCCACTGCTGCTTCAGCGATCCGCCCCGGCGCGGGCGGCCGCGACCGAACGCGAACTGTTGTTTGCGAATGCGATGCGCGAGTTCTATGCCCCCTAACGTGATGGCCGCCGCACGGAAAGACTTGAGTCCCAGCATCGATGCGCAGCGGCGTTTGATCGCGCGATGGCCGTGCTCGACAATATTGTTGAGGTAGCGGCGGCTGCGCACCAGCACGGACTGCCAGCGGGGGTCTTCCTGGCGCAACAACCTGACCGCCCGGTGGCTCGCCGCATTGCCGTCCAGGTTCACTTTGCGCGGCCACCCGCTGGCGACGGCTTTGCGGAAAAACGCCTGCGCAGCCTCCATGCCGCGGTCCACACACAGCAGCGAGTCCACGGACTTGCCATGCTTGTCGACTGCCCGATACAGGTAGTGCGGTCGGCCACGAATGGAAATGGCGGTCTCATCCACTCGCCACGAGCGGTTCACGGGCCGCGCAAACCGCGCCCAGCGTTGTTCGAATTCGGGTACGTAACGCAACACCCAGCGCAAAATCGTGGTGTGGGAGACGGCGACTCCCCGCTCGGCCATCATGGCCGCCAGATCCCGGTAGCTCAGCCGATACGTGAGGTACCACCGCACGCACAGCTCGATCAGCTCGGCCTGGAACCTGCGGTGGCGATACATCGGGTCGCGTGCGATGGCTTTGGTCATCCGGAATCCCTCCTGAGAAGGTCCGAATTCTAGGGTCAAACCGTTAATGCACCAGAACCCTCCTGCACCATCGCATCGGTGACCTCGGACGGGTCACCGGTGACCCACGCCAGGAAGGGGCGCCAGTAGGCGCGCGGGCGATAACCGTTCATGACCTCAAAGGAAAGCCATCCCAGTGCCGCCAACACGCGCGACTGCGACGCACCCGTTTCCCCGACGACACCGGGAGGCGTGTTGGACAGCATCAGCGCCTGGACGCGTCCGGGCCGCGTCGCCGCGAAGCGGTACGCCTCAATGCCGCCACTGGAAATTCCGTAGATCGACACCTGATCGATCTGCAGCTGGTCAAGCAGCCCTTCGAGCAGGTCCTCGACGTGCAGGCCGCGCATGACGGCGTCGTCGGTTATCGGGCCCGTCAGCCCGGTGCCCGGGATGTCAATGCGCACGAGCCGATAGCGGTCTTTCAATCGCGCAACGACTTCGTCGTACTGCCGCAGGGTTCCGAAGGACCCGGGCAGCAGTAGCACCGCCGGGCCGCGCCCTTCGTCCCGGTAGTGCAGCTCGATACCCTCGACGTTGCGGTACTTCGACTCCGGAGCTGCGTAACGCTCGCGCAGCTCGTCCAGCGACAGACGAAATGCGCCGGCCCGTCCGGCGAGGACGTAGCCCGCACCGACGAGTGTCACCGCCGCAACCACCAGCCACGCGATCCTGCCACCTCGACGTGACCGATCGGCAGCGCCGGCAGCAGGTAATTTCATGTTCGTTCCAGAAGACTCAGGACGCCTTGTGCAGCATAGCCAGCAGGGCAAGCTCAAGGCGATTACAGATGTGCTGCAGGCCATAGACGCCTGCAGGGTTCCGGCTCACCCGATCCGGTCTGCTTCGTCATGTGTTTGTTGTATGGCAACAGAAGTGTACGGCATTGGTCGCTGGCAGGGCCGATAGGGATAATGAGCGCGGCAATGACAACCATCCCGTACACCATCAGCGACGCCGCCCGCAGTTTTCTGGCGCAGAAGCACGGTATGTGGATCGGCGGCAAGCATGAGACCGCGCACGACCTTGAGGAGCTGGGGGTGTTCGATCCGGCCAGCGAAGTGCAGATTTCAAATATCTCGTTAGGCGGCGCTGCGGAAATCGAGGGGGCCGTCGCGGCTGCGCGCCATGCACTGTCGGGGCCCTGGAGCAAGATGAGCGCCCCTGAACGCGCACGGGTCATGCTGGCATACGCTGACAGAATCGATCAGAACTCGCGCCTCTTCACAGAAATTGCGGTACTCGATAACGGCATGCCGTGGGTGGTCGGCGAGTCAACGGCACCGTTCTGTGCTTCGCTGCTGCGCTACTACAGTGGCTTTCCAGCCCGAATTACGGGCATGACGATGCCATCGGCGGCGCTAGGCCTACGGCCGGACGGGTTGATGGCGTACACGCTGCGCGAGCCGGTCGGTGTCATCGGTGCAATCACGCCCTGGAACTATTCCTTCGGCATGGAGATGCTCAAGATCGCACCGGTGCTGGCCACGGGCTGCACGCTGGTGCTGAAGACCGCTGAGCAGGCTCCGCTCGCGGGGCTATTGTTAGCTCAGTTGGCGCTCGAAGCGGGTATTCCGGAAGGCGTATTGAATGTTGTCACCGGCCTGGGCGAGACCGCTGGTGCGGCGCTCGCGGCGCATCCGGGTGTCGACAAGATCGCGTTTACGGGGTCCACCGAGGTCGGCCGCCTGATTGTGCGCGCGGCTGCCGGGAACTTGAAGCGCGTGTCGCTCGAACTCGGTGGCAAATCGCCGGTCATCATTTTTCCCGATGCGAAATTGGAAGCTGCCATTCCCGGCGCAGCGTTAGCAGGGTTCATGTTGCAAGGCCAGAACTGCGTTTGTGGCAGTCGGGTATTTGTGCACGAGGCCATTGCGAAAGACGTTGTGCAGGGCATGGCGGATTTTTCGCGGGGCATGAAAGTGGGGCCGGGGTTCGATCCGGCCAACATGATCGGACCGCTGATTTCGCGCGAGCAGCGTAACCGCGTGGAAGGCCTGATGAAGTCGGCTCGTGAGCAAGGCGCACGTTTGGTCGTGGGTGGCGATCGTGTCGGGTCCCAGGGTTTTTATGTGGCGCCCACCATTTTTGCGGACACGAAGCCCGACATGACAATCGTCCGCGAAGAGATTTTCGGTCCGGTGATCGCGGTGCAGACCTTCGGTGACGAGGATCTGGAGACCATCGCACGCGCAGCGAACGACACGATTTACGGGCTGTCGGGCAGCGTCTGGACGCGCAATCTTGAGACCGCCCATCGCATGGTAAAACTCATCGACGCGGGTCAGGTTGGCGTCAATTGCCACGCCGCGATGGATCCGACGATGCCGTTCGGTGGCAACAAGCAATCCGGTTGGGGGCGGGAATTCGGTGCCGAGTCGCTGGATCTCTATCTCAAAACCAAGGCGGTTACGATTACTTGGTAGCCGATTTGTCAGATAACGACAGCGATGCGCTCGAAACGCAGGAATGGCTGCAATCACTCGCCAGTGTTGTCAAGCATGCAGGGGTGAAGCGCGCGCGGTTCTTGTTAGATGCACTTGATCACCTCGCCCTGCAGCTGGGCGCCAATTCACTGACGGCGCCGCATTCCGCGTACCGCAATACCATTCCACTTGAGAGTCAGAGCGTTCACCCCGGCGATCTGGTGCTGGAAGAGCGCCTGGTCGCCATCATGCGGTGGAATGCACTGGCAATGGTCGTGCGCGCTAACAAGGCGTACGGAGAACTGGGCGGTCATGTCGCGAGCTACGCATCCGCGGCAGAAATTTTCGAAATCGGATTCAACCATTTTTTCCGTGCGGGGCGCGGGTCCGATCGTGGCGACCTGGTTTTTTTCCAGCCGCATTCGGCGCCCGGTGTCTACGCTCGTGCATTTCTCGAGGGACGCATCAGCGAAGCGCAGCTCGCAAACTTCCGCCAGGAAGTCGGCGGAGCGGGTCTTTGTTCATACCCGCATCCCTGGCTGATGCCGGCGTTTTGGCAATTTCCGACCGGGTCCATGGGGCTTGGTCCGATCAATGCGATCTACCAGGGCCGATTCTTGCGCTATCTCGAACATCGCGGCCTCGCAAATGGCAACGGCCGACGCGTCTGGGGAATCTTCGGCGACGGCGAAATGGATGAACCCGAGTCCGTGGCAGCGCTAACGCTCGCGGCCCGTGAACAGCTCGACAATGTGACGTTCATCATTAATTGCAACCTGCAGCGGCTCGATGGGCCGGTGCGTGGCAACGGCCAGATTATTCCCGAGCTGGAAGCGGTTTTTGCCGGTGCGGGCTGGAACGTCGTCAAAGTGCTCTGGGGTTCCGACTGGGACGCGCTGTTCGCTCGCGACACCCATCACGCGCTGATACGCCAGTTTGCCAGCACCGTCGACGGTCAATACCAGACTTTGGGCGCTAACGATGGCGCGTACAACGAAGAGCATTTCTTCAAGCTCAATCCGCAATTGCAGGCCCTGGTTGCGCATTTGTCGCATGCCGAGGTCAATGCACTGAAGCGCGGTGGACACGATCTGCGAAAGTTATTTGCCGCGTTCACGGCGGCCTGCGCGCACCGAGGCCGGCCAACCGTCATTCTTGCCAAGACCAAGAAAGGCTACGGCATGGGCCGCGCCGGCGAGTCGCGCATGACCGCCCATCAGGAGAAAAAGCTCGAACTGGACGCTCTGTATGAGGTCCGTGATCGCCTGCAGCTGCCCCTGTCGGATTCGGACGTGGCCGAGTTACGATTTTATCGCCCGCCAGAGGACAGCCCGGAGCTGCGCTACCTGCGCACACGTCGTCAGGAATTGGGCGGTCCGTTGCCGGCGCGATCACCCGTGGCGGATCCGTTGGTCGTGCCGCCACTGTCAACTTATGCGCAGTTCGCGCTCGACGCTAACGGCAAGGACATGTCGACGACAATGGCTCTGGTTCGCATGTTGACGGCGTTGCTGCGTGACAAACAACTCGGGCCAAGGATGGTGCCCATTGTGGCCGATGAAGCTCGCACATTCGGCATGGCGAGTCTGTTCCGGCAAATCGGTATCTACTCGCCTCACGGGCAGCAGTACGTCCCTGAAGATTCTGAGTCATTGTTAGCCTATCGCGAGGCTCGCGACGGACAATTGCTTGAAGAAGGTATCACCGAGGCGGGCGCGTTATCGTCGTGGACCGCGGCGGCGACCTCGTACAGCGCGCATGGCCTCACCATGCTGCCGTTCTATATTTACTACTCAATATTCGGATTCCAGCGCGTTGGCGATTTGATCTGGGCCGCGGCTGATCAGCGTGCCCGCGGATTCCTGATTGGTGCGACCGCCGGACGCACGACGCTTGCCGGCGAGGGTCTGCAGCACCAGGACGGCAGCAGTCAGTTATTAGCATCGACTGTGCCCAATTGCCGCGCGTACGATGCCGCTTTTGCCTGCGAAGTCGCAGTGATCATCGATCACGGGATGCGCGCCATGGTCGAGCGGCAACAGGACGAGTTCTACTACCTGACTGTCATGAATGAAAATTACCCCCAGCCCAACCTGCCTGTGGGCGTCGAAGAACACATTGTTCGCGGCATGTATCGATTGAGCGCGCCGGCAGGTGCGGATGCCGGGCTGAAGGTGGTTCCGCGTTTGTTAGGGTCGGGAGCCATATTGCGCGAAGTGATTGCGGCCGCCAAGCTGTTGCGCGTCGATTGGTCCGTGGAATGCGAGGTCTGGAGTGTCACCAGTTTCAGCGAGCTGGCGCGCGAGGCGCGCGAGGTCGAGCGTTGGAACAGGCTGCATCCACTGGCGGCGCGCCAGCAGAGTCATTTGGCGAGTTGCCTTGCGGGCGTTGCGCCCATTGTCGCGGCGACGGATTACGTTCGCGCCTATCCGCAGTTGATTGCCGAGTATCTCGACGCCCATTTTGTAACTTTAGGCACCGATGGTTTTGGGCGCAGCGACACGCGCGCACGATTGCGTCAGTTTTTTGAAGTGGATCGCTGGCAGATCGCAATTGCAGTGCTGGATGCGTTGGCACAAGCTGACCTGTTAGGTCGTCAAGCCGTTGCAGCGGCTATCGAGCGTTATCGCATCGACCCGGAGTCAACGGCCAGTTGGCGTTGTTGATACCGCGACCGTCCCCCATGCGAAACAATTGCCGGGCCTCAAATGGGCGCGGCTGATCAAATCCGGAACAGCTGCTGGCCGTTGTCAGCAACCAGGCGGTCACGGGTCGCTTGCGGAATTTCAATCCGCTTGTCCAACTCCTGGCGAGAGAAAATCGTATCCGCGATGTCGCTGGGATGACCGTAGTCGCTGCCGAGCTGTGGGCGGGCGTCGAACTTTGACCACCGACCGGCGTGAAAGCTTGACCACCACGGTAGCGTCTAACACAAGGAATCGCCTGCTGTTTCCCAAGCAACGACTGGTCCACGTTGGACGCTGGATTCCTCGAATATCTGGTCAAATGTCGACGCTTGTCCACATTGCGGGTATCCGGGAGGCAACACAACCGTCGCGCAGAACCTGATTTTGCCGCAGAACTAACACTCAATCTTGATGAAGCCATAGGCCGAGCCAGCGCGATCGCTAGGCCGCCAACTTTACCTTTGGCTGCAAGCCCGCTCGTGCGGCCAATCGAATGAGCAAGTCCAAGCTGAAGCGGTTGATTTTGCCACGCTTGATATCGGACACGCGTGCCTGGGTCACACCTAACGATGCCGCAGCTTGCACCTGAGTCTGATGCGTACTCGCAAGCCAGCGTTCCAGCCCTCGCAGCAACGCGGCGCGAATCTCTAACTCCGCCGCCTCCTCGGCCGAGAACAAGTCATGAAACACGCTACGCCCGACCGGCGTGACATACTTGACACCGTGCTTATTACGAACTGGCTTGCTAGTTTTCATGTCTTAACCTCATGCAATCTTGGAATCGACCGAAATCGTTTATCCGCCAACGCTAAATCCTGGCGACTAGTCTTCTGTGTTTTCTTCTGAAAACAGTGCAACACATAAATGCCGTCAGGGCGGCTAGCCAGATAGATCACTCGGAAAGCACCGACCGCGATTCGTATGCGAATCTCTCTAACACCCTCGCCGATTGTCGGCATTGGCTTCCAATGCACTGGATCCTCGCCTCGTTGCGCCTTATCAAGCTGAAAGCCGCCTTCACGCCTCGCGTCCGGCGGGAACGCAATCAAATCCGCTCTACTGCTGCCCATCCAGACAACTTTCTTCATGAACCATGAGTATGCACGATTTCGCATAACTATGCAATTTGTCGCATACACGGAGCTTGATGGGGAACGCTGCCACAGAAACCACTGGGCTAGCTGGGCAACGGCGATGGAACACAAACGAAATCATTATTGGCCAGGGGCAGTCAAGAATTGCCGGTGGTATTTACCCGGCAATCAGACCAGCGCCAAAAACACGTTTACTTATTGATTTTAAAGGGAATTTCTGGCGGAGCGGACGGGACTCGAACTGGCTGTCTAACTGATTGATTTTGCTATCAATCCGATCCAGAAAAACCTTCTCGTACCCCCAGTCGTACCCCCAAAAATTGAAGCCTAGGCCGGCACCCGAGGCAAAATTCGCCTGATGCCCGAACTATCTCTCAATTATACCGGCTGGCAACCGGTAGGTTCTTAATTTGACACGGAGCAAACGTATCTCAGCACCCAGCGGCCGCACGCTGACTGCGTCGGAAGAACAGCGTCTGCGATCAAAGCCGATCACGGACTTCGCTCACCGCGCATGCAATAGCACTGCGGTGACGGCAAGACAAATTGCGGGCGCATCGAATCAATGCGAACAGTGATCAACTTGTTAGGCTCTAACGGTACTATTTTTTCGAAGTACTTTCGGGACGTAGGAGTCGGAGGTTCAAATCCTCTCATCCCGACCAATTAAATCAATAAGTTACAGCTCCGTAGACCTCCAGGGTCGAGGCTCGTTCAGGTCCAAGGGGCAGATTAGGGTCCAATCGGCAGATTGTCATTAGTCGGTCGCGCGCGATCCTCTATGTACGACATGGCATCCAGTACGTGCAATCAATCGCCCCTGGCAGGCATTGCAGTTCTGAGGTCGGCTACAGGGCCAACGCCATCTCGAGCCACCGAGCAAATCTATCCCGCGGCCGCGAAACCCGTGCTGGCAGC
>JANNVI010000029.1:0-41598 GCA_031414335.1 Gammaproteobacteria bacterium
GGTCGAGACAATTCGCAAAGTTGTTCAAACACGAGGCCGTCACTTCAAGACCGAGTCGCCAGAATTGCGGTCAAAACTCCGACCTGAACGGAGCCACAAAACGCGTCAAATTTGAGGTCGCCCGCTATGGATCCCGGTCCGAGTCGTTGGGCTTGGGCTGGGATTTTCTGTGTGTCTTTTTGGGCACATGGATCCTGAGGCAATGCGGTCGTTAGAGGCTTGGGCACCGAACAGTTGGCGACGGTGTCGGGTCTTGGTAGGCCAGATTGATGAGCCCGTGCGGTTAGCTGAACGGACGGACGACCACGCTCAAACCAATGGGCACGAGGCGGAGGATATCCGCAGGGTGGTCGGTACCCTTCCACGAATCTACGCAAACTGTGTCGATTTGCGGGATAGCCTGCCGGCGCCTTTTGTCCGACATTGTCGGACATGCCTAACATCCAACGACTCGCGGTTCGCGTCACTCCTGACGTTCGTAACCGCATCCGGTCTCTCGCCAAGAAGGCGTTGACCAATGAATCCATCTGGATTCGCCAGGCTATCGATGCGGCGCTGCGGCAGTCAGAAGTCCACGATGGGACCGTCGTGTCGCTTCGATCTAACAGGCTGCGGGACCAGCGCATTTCGTTGCGGCTGTGGCGCGAGGACCAATTGCTATTGATCGAGCGGGCCGCGGCGCGCGGCATGCAACCCGCGACCTATGTCTCGGTGCTGTTACGGGCGCACTTGCGAAACCTGGCGCCGTTGCCGGCGGCCGAGCTGCGGGGACTTACGCGCTCAGTGGCGGAGCTGAGCGCGATCGGTCGAAACCTCAATCAAATTGCCCAGGCCATCAATCGATCCGAGGAGGTCGATTTGCCGGGGCGCCAGGAGGTATTCGCGATGCTGAAAATTTGTGAAGCGCTGCGGGACTTCACCAAGGACCTTATCAAGACCAACAACGACAGCTGGAGGGTCGGTCATGCCCAAGTCGCTGCTTAGTGCGTTCGAGATGAAGCCGCTCCTCGATATCCGTTCGCTGGGTCGGAACGGACCCGGGCGTCGTGACCACATTACCCGCTCCGAGCTCGAGATCATGCGCCGGACCTTGAATCGGGATCCCGAAGTCATGGTGAAAGTGATTTCCAAAGGGGCTCAGGATTTGAAGGCCATCGAGAAGCACCTGAAGTACATCGGGCGTGAAGGTGAGATCGACATGATCGATGACCAGGGTCAGGCGATCCGGGATCCGGACGCTGCCCAGGGCATCATTTCGGATTGGGATCTCGACATCGAGAGCAATCGGCGCTCGTTCAGGTTGCAGGTGACCGACAAAGCCAAGCCGCCGAAACTGGTGCACAAGTTGATGTTCTCAATGCCGCCTGGGACGCCGCCAAGCAAGGTGCTAGCGGCGGTCGAGACCTTCGCCCGAGAAGAGTTTGCGCTGCAGCATCGGTACGTCATGGCGCTGCACACGGATGAGCCGCATCCGCATGTGCACGTAGTGGTGAAAGCCATGAGCGAGCAGGGCGTTCGTCTGAACATCCGCAAGGCAACGCTGCGCATGTGGCGTAGCGAGTTCGCGAGGCATCTTCGTGAACAGGGTGTCAGGGCGAATGCGACCGATCGATTGGCGCGGGGGAGAATTGGGCGGGCGTTATCGACCGAAGTCTACCGCGGGAATGAACGGGGCGCGTTGACGAAGATTGAATTGCGACGCGATCCGCCGAAAGTTCAGCCAACAAAGCGCGTCGACCTTTTGGCGGTCGCGACGGAGGTGCAGCAGGGGTGGGCGAGTATCCAAGCCATGCTTGGCGTTCAATATCCGTCTGACCACGAACGAAAAGCCCCAGATCCGCCATCGTACTCTCGATAAGCACTTTGCTCGAATCAAATTGAAAAAATCGCAAGCAGTTCATCCATGGCGAAGACATCGGCGATTGGCATCCGAACGCGTTCTTGAGGGAGGAGAGGATCCCGCAGTATTGAGGTGCAAGAAACTAAGTCTCTGGATCTATCGACCACTGATACATAACACGCAAACTGTTCAGTGGTGTTTTCCATGGAACAAGTTTCTCATTTTGCAGCCGACCCAAAACAATAGCAGGAGCAATATCGAGTTTCTTGGCGAACCCTGAAATTGCCGCGAATGTGTATGCACTTTGTAAGAATGCGCGCCATTCTTCGTTAGGAATCAGTGTATCTGCTGCAAATTGATTGGCTTCATGCTCTTCAGCCGTAGCGAGTCGGCCTTCAGATTCTAGAAAAAGCATCTTCTTGCTATGCAATGCGATGTGCCCACACTCATGAAAAAAAGTGAACCAAAAACTATCGTTACGAAGATACTTGAAACTCAATTGCACAAGAGCTTTGCTTGGCGACAGCCAACGAACGGCTCCGCTGATAGGACAATTGCGTGGCGCTCTAACCACTGCAACTACGACGCCACACTTGGCGAAAATAGATTCCAGCGATGGGACGAACTGCTTGGGTTCTCGTACCAAAGTGAGTGATCTCGCTTTTTTCACGGCGGTGATGAAGGAGCTACGATCGAAATGGTCGCAGTCACGCGCCATGCCTATTCTCTCGCCCTCCCGCAACCATGCCGCAACATGTCCTTGCTTCGACGTGACGGCATTTGATTTGCGAAATGCGGCCGCAGCGATGGTTTGGTCAACATATTGCGCTTTCCATGCGTCAGGATTTGCGACCCCAAAAAAAGCGAGGCACTCGGCGACATAGGATGGCTTGCTGTTTTGTCCCTTTATCCAACCAAATTGCCTCATTTCCTGGAGTGGTAACTCATCAAGCCACGCAACCTGACTGGCAAAAGATGCTGATTCCGAATTACGTACTCTATATTCCTGGTACCTGGCGTCACGACGCAGCCAAAAATCGGCGGGTACCGCTAGCGCTCTTTCGAGTGCGATTGCGGTTGGGGGCGTAATCGACACCTTGCCGGCTATCAATTCATTGACGAATTTGGGCGATACATTCATGCGTATTGCCAATTCATTTTGGCGAATGCCCTTGACTTCAATAAGTTCTGCAATAGTGGCGCCCGGCGGCGACACGTCGGAAGGTCTATATTGCGTGGCGTGAGCGTCAGTCATGGTAGTCCTCAATAGATACCACTCTTATGGTGGTTATTTTCGATTTGTCTAGAGCACCGTCTTTCAATATCGGCAGTGGTTTGGCTACAGGTTGCAACACCAAGCGCAGCCCGCCGGCGAGGCGTATTGCAAACAGGCCATTCCTGTCTCCGTGCAATTGATGGAAGTGCCCGGGTAAATTTTGGCAATACGACAGATCTGCTGCTGCGGCCAAATCATCAAGACGGTTACGTAGCCTCGCACCTGCGGCAGATCCCAACTGGCGAGTGGACTTGCGCCCATCGTTGCAGAGTGACTGAAGATCTTTGGTCGCGAACAGTATATGCACTCTCGGGCCAATCCTCAATATTTCTCTTAACCAATTAGGTTAAGATAAATATGATATACTACTTGCGACGCAAAGTGCGTCTTAAGCAGAAGGAAACGATCGATGAGCAGTAAGCAGAGTCATACCGGCTACCGGGATTCACGGAACGGCCAGTTTGTTCCAAAGGAAACGGCCCAGAAACGTCCCGCGACAACCCAGCGGGAATCCATCCCGAATCCGGGTAGGGGCGACACAGGCAGGGGCAAAGGGCGCCGTTAGTGCGCATTGCCATTGGGATTTCCCTGCGACGTCAGTAGCCTTAGGTCCAATGGCGTGACGTCGTAGGGATTTCTCTATTAGCAATGTGCCCACAAAAAAATGCGGATGACATCGGCAAGCAAGACGACCCAGGCGAATGCCTGGAGGGTGGAATACACGCGTGATCGCTATATGGGGATGGTGCTCTTGTGGCGCTAGAGACATTTGAAGACGTTGTGGCATCGATCAGAAAGAATAGGACTCGCCAGTTCCACTTGCTACTTGGAAATGGTTTTAGCATGGCCTATGACCCCAGCATCTTCTCCTACAACGCGCTGCATGGCTTTGTTGAGAGGCTGGATGACAAGCTTCTGAACAAACTTTTTGAGGTAACGAAGACAAGAAACTTCGAAATCGTCCTCGACCAGCTTACAACCTTTATTGTGTTGCTCGATGCATTCGGCTCAGACAAGGAGCTGAGGAAGCAGGTTGTCGCAGCAAGTAATGCATTGAAGTCCAGTTTGATAGATGCCGTCCGAGCGCTTCATCCGGAGCACGTCTTTAAGGTGCCAGAAGCCAATGCTGTCGCCTGCGCAAAGTTCCTAAGTGTGTTCCTGGAGACCGGCGGAAATCTGTACACGACAAACTATGATCTCCTACTGTACTGGGTTCTGATGCGATCTGGCCTGAAGCCCGGAGACGGATTCGGACGAGACAATGAGGCCGACAACCCTGCCGATGATCCGGAATACTCGGAGCTACGCTGGGATCGAAACAAAGAGGGGCAGCGTGTGTTCTATGTTCATGGCGCGCTTCCGTTGTTCGATACCGGCGTGGAGGTGGTGAAGGAGGAGTATGACGGAGCCGAATACCTTCTTAATCGCGTTGGTCAACGCATAGAAACAGGACACTATCCAGTATTCGTTACGGCTGGCAATGGTGCGCAGAAGCTCGCGCACATCAAGCACAATCGATATCTCGACTATTGCTACGAAAGCCTTGCGTCCGTAAGTGGGTCGGTAGTGACGTTTGGTTTTGGCTTTGGCGCTTCTGACGACCACATTATTGATGCTCTGAATCGGGCAACAAAGCCGCGAAAGGATCCAAAAGATAGACTTTGGAGTCTATATATAGGCGTGAATTCGCAGAAGAGTCTAGACAACGCAAATGCGATTAGTGGGAAGCTCAAGTGCAAAGTCCGAATATATGATGCAAACACGGCGAATGTTTGGGACAGGTAGCAATGCGAAGCAATCTGGCGGGGTACTGCCTAACATCTTGTTGCAACGGCGGGGATCGATAAAGTGCAGGCGCACAACCCTCATCTCTCGCTGATAGCCTGTAGCATTACGCCTAAGGGTTGGCGTGCCGCCGCTGAACTCGGGCGTTTGGCGGCACCACGCGGCGACGCCAGGATAGTGGACGCATACCGCTCCGCTAGTCACCGGACCCGGGGTCGCGAGTATTGTCCGCGCCAGCGATTTTCAGGCTTTCCTGGCCCCTGAGGCCGAGCAGTCGCGCTCGGCGATGCGCGCCCAGATCGATACGCTCGGTCGGGCGTGGGTTGCAATCGAATTTAGGCCAAGGAAGGCCTAACGGCGCGGAGCCGTTTTCCGGCGACGTGCTGGGGGCGAGGCCAAAACCACGTTTTTGGCCAAGCGTAGCGCGGCGAGCACAGGGACGTGCGAACGGCCGCGCCTTAGACTAGAACCCGCCTGATCCGGTGGACGAAATGCTGAAGAACCGGGCGGGGTATATGCGAGAGTATGGGAATTAGCACATGGAATTGGGCTCTGGCGCTCATCTAAGTGCTTGAATTTAAAAGAGTATGTGCAGGAATCCGCGTTGGCTGATACGGGGGCCGCCCGTCTGCTATATATACAAGTATAAGAAGTCGAAGAGTGGGCGGTCTTGGTAACGAACGAAGCGTTTTCGCGGGTGAAGATTGATGCGCAGCTCGCTGCAAATCTAGCCGGGGCGGTGAGTACCTTTCTGATCGACCCGCGTCTGGAACGCAGCCAAAAGAACCAGTAATGCCTAACGAAGCAGATACCTGTCGAAAGCACGTTGTGCCGAAACTGCAGGCGGCGGGGTGGGACAACGAGCCGTATTCGATCGCGGAGCAGCGGACCATTACCGACGGCCGCATTGTGCCGCGCGGGCAGGGGTTCCTGCGCAAGCCGCCCAAGCGGGTTGATTACCTGTTGCGTTACCGGCGCGACACGCCGCTCGCAGTCGTCGAGGCGAAGGCGGCTTACAAGACCGCGTTCGATGGCGTGCAGCAAGCGCGCCAGTACGCCGAGTTCCTCGGGCTCAAATTTGCATATGCAACGAATGGGCACGAGCTGATCGAGATCGACTATTTCACCGGTAAAGAGACGCCGATCGCCGATTACCCGGACCCCGAGTCGCTCTGGAAGCGATATCAGGCGGGAGCGGGCATCAAGCCGTCGATGGCGGCGCAGCTGTTACAGCCGTTCAACCATGCGGTCGGTAAGGGCGAGCGGTACTACCAGCAGATCGCAATCAGTCGGATCAGCGAGGCGATCCTGAAAGGAAAGCGACGTGTGCTGGTGACGATGGCGACCGGTACTGGCAAAACCGCGGTCGCGTTCCAGCTGTGCTGGAAGCTTTGGTCGTCGCGGTGGAACCGGACCGGTGAGCACCGTCGGCCGCGGATTCTGTATCTCGCCGATCGCAACATCCTGGTCGATCAGCCGAAGGATGGGATCTTCGCGGCGTTCGGGGATGCGCGGTACAAGATCGAATCGGGTGAGGCGATCCACAGCCGGGAAATTTATTTCGCTTTGTATCAGGCCCTGGCCGAGGATGAGCGGCGCGAGGGGTTGTTCAAGGCGTACGCGCGGGACTACTTCGATCTCATTATCGTGGACGAGTGTCACCGCGGCAGCGCCAAGGACGAGAGTTCGTGGCGCAGCATCCTCGAGTACTTCGAGCCGGCGTACCAGCTCGGCATGACAGCGACGCCGCTGCGCAACGACAACGTCGACACCTACCGGTATTTTGGCAACCCGATCTACACCTACAGTCTGCGACAGGGGATCGAGGACGGGTTTCTCGCGCCGTATCGCGTGCATCGCATCATCACGGAATGGGATGCGGCTGGCTGGCGCCCGAGCAAGGAAGAGCTGGATCGTTACGGCCGCGAGATCCCGGACGACGAGTACCAGACTAAGGATTTTGAGCGGGTGATCGCGCTGCGGGCCCGCACGGAGGCCATCGCCCGCAACCTCACCGAGTTCATGAGGAAGACGGATCGCTTCGCCAAGACGATTGTCTTCTGCGTCGATCAGGAGCACGCCAGCGAGATGCGGCAGGCGCTGCATAACCTCAACAGCGACTTGGCGAAGCAGTACCCAGACTATGTGTGTCGCGTCACGGCGGACGAGGCGGATATCGGTAAGGGACACCTGAGCCGCTTTCAGGACGTGGATACCAAGACACCGACGATCCTAACAACTTCGCAATTGCTGACCACCGGCGTCGATGCGCCGACCTGCAAGAACGTGGTCCTGGCCCGCGTCATCGGGTCGATGACCGAGTTCAAGCAGATCATCGGTCGTGGCACGAGGGTGCGCGACGACTACGACAAGCTGTGGTTCAACATCCTGGACTACGCGGGGTCTGCGACGCAGAAGTTCGCAGACCCTGACTTCGACGGCGAGCCGGCGTGGATCAGCGAGACGCCGATCGACGGCCCCACCCCGGGCCTTCCGCCGGACGAGCCCGGACCGAGTGAGGAAGGCGGGGAGCCGTCAGAGTGGCCCGAAGGAGGCGGTGTCATCGGAGGGGTTCGAGACGACCCCGCAATTCGGAAGTTCTATTTCGATGGCGGGCAGGTGACGATCGCCGCGCATCTCGTCTATGAACTCGATCCGCAAGGCAAGCAACTGCGGACGGTCCGCTACACCGACTATGCGGGTGAGAAGGTCCGCGATCTCGTGCCGTCATCCCATGCGTTACGCGAGACTTGGGCGAACCTAACAAAACGCGGACAGCTGATTGCGCAGCTCGAGGAGCGAGGCATCAGCTTCGCGGACTTGGCCGAGCAGATTGAACAGCCGGAGGCGGACCCGTTCGACCTCCTGTGCCATCTCGCCTTCAATGCGCCTCTGCGGACTCGCCGAGAGCGCGCGCAGCGGCTGCGCTCCGAGCGCAAGGACCTGTTCGACAAATACGGTCCGGAGGCGCGGCAGGTACTCGATGAGTTGCTGGAAAAATACGCCGAACATGGCGACGCGCAGTTCACACTGCCTGACGTCCTGCACATTCCACCGATCAGCACGCACGGTGCGCCAGCGGAGATCATCCGCATCTTCGGTGGCGAAGATCAGCTACGAGACGCCGTGAACGAACTACAGAGCGAGTTGTATGCCGCCTAGAAATATGACCAGCAAGAAGGCCAAAGTGGAGGCGGCTCCGCTCACTACCGCGCAGAGCCTCGGCTCGATCGTCAAGTCCGCGCGGGACCTGATGCGCAAGGACAAGGGGCTGAACGGGGATCTGGATCGGCTGCCGCTCCTCACCTGGATCATGTTCCTCAAGTTTCTCGACGACTTGGAGCAGCAGCGGGCACAGGAAGCGAAGCTCGGGGGCAAGCGGTTCCGGCCGGCGATCGAAGCGCCGTATCGATGGCGGGACTGGGCCGCGAACGTCGATGGCATCACGGGCGATGAGCTGTTGAAGTTCATCAACCAAGACGAGACGACGCGACCGGATGGCACCAAGGGCCCCGGGCTGTTCGCTTACTTAAGGGGCCTCACCAGCGCCAACGGCGATGATCGGCGCGACGTGATCGCGACGGTGTTCAAGGGCGTCGATAACCGTATGAAGAGCGGTTATCTGCTCAGGGACGTCATCAACAAAATTGCCGGGATTCACTTTACGTCCAGCGACGAGTTGCACACGCTGGGTGCGCTGTACGAGTCGATGCTGCGGGAGATGCGTGACGCGGCCGGGGATTCCGGCGAGTTCTACACGCCGCGGCCGGTGGTGCGGCTGATGGTGGATCTGATCGACCCGCAGCTCGGGGAGACGGTGCTCGATCCCGCGGCCGGCACGGGCGGATTCTTGGTCGAGGCGTTCACGCACTTGGCGGCGCAGGTCAAGACCGTACAGCAACGACGCGTGCTGCAGGAATCCTCGATCGTCGGGTGCGAGGCAAAGTCACTGCCGTATCTGTTGTGTCAGATGAACCTGCTGCTGCACGGCCTCGATGCGCCGAGGATTGATTCGGGGAATTCGCTGCGGTTCAAGCTGACAGAAATCGGCGAGAAAGAGCGCGTGGACATCATTCTCACGAATCCGCCGTTCGGTGGTGAGGAAGAGAAGGGCATCCAGGGCAATTTCCCGGGCGACCGGCAGTCGTCGGAAACGGCGCTGCTGTTCCTGCAGCTCATCATGCGCAAGCTGCGCCGGCAGCAGACGTCGGCGGGACGCCCGTCGCGGGCGGCCGTAGTCGTTCCTAACGGCACGCTGTTCGGCGATGGGGTCTGCGCGCGGATCAAGGAAGACCTGCTCAAGGACTTCGATCTGCACACGATCGTGCGGTTGCCGAATGGGGTCTTTGCACCGTATACGCCGATTCCGACTAACATCTTGTTCTTCGACCGATCGGGACCGACTAAGGAAGTCTGGTACTACGAGCATGCGTTGCCAGAAGGTCGCAAGAACTACACCAAGACCCAGCCGATTCAGTTCGAGGAGTTTGCGGCGCTCAAGGCGTGGTGGGGCCAGCGCGAGGAGAATGAGCGGGCGTGGAAGGTGCCGGCCGCGGATCTGCTCGCGAACAACTGCAACCTGGATCGCAAGAATCCGCGCGGCAAGGAGGACATCACGCATCTGCCGCCCGAGCACCTGGTCGAAAGCATTCTCGCCAAGGAGCAGAGGATTATCGAGATACTGGGTGAGGTGAAGGCGCTGCTGGGGAAGGGGGCGGCGTGAGCTCTTTGCGTCTTCTCACCAGTGGGGAGTGGAACAAGGACCCCGTGTTGATTGCAGCACGGAGGCTCGTGTTTTCTGCGCTGGGCGAAGAGTTTGAACCGGTGCTGTTGGGGGATGTCGCGGCCTTTCTCAACGGCACGAGCTATGACAAAGCGCATGTTCATGCAGCCGGCGCATTGCCTGTAATCCGAATCAGCAACATTTCGGACCCGTCATCGCAGTACGTCCGTACCGACGAAGTGCTGCCCGACCGATTCTTGGTCGCGACTGGTGACCTACTTGTGTCGTGGTCAGCCTCATTCAAGTCGATCATTTGGCCCGGTCCGATCGGATTGTTGAACCAGCACATCTTCAAGGTGACAGAGAAAGACGGGTTTGATCGGCATTTCATCCGACACGCCATCGAAGCCTCGTTTGAGAAAATGCAGGAGGGAGTTGTCGGCATCGGGATGATGCATCTAAGGCGCGACGCCTTCCTGTCGCATCCGATCCCGAGTATTCCGATCGCTTTGCAGCGTCATGTTGCAAGGTATTTGGACGCGGTGGAGAAACGTGAGCCGCGCCCGGAGGATGTGTCACACAAGTCTCTCGCTAAGGCCATGAGAGCTGTGGACCGGATCGAAGCGATTGCAGGAAAGGTCGAGGAGGCGAGGAGACTGAGGAGGGAGGCGGAGAAAGAGGAAGAAACTCTGCGGGAGCGATCGCTCACGGCATTGTTTCCGGCGCCCTGCGGCTCCGTCCTCGGTGACTTCACGAAGCTCCAGACAGGGTATGCATTCAAGAGCGAGTGGTTCGTCGATGAAGGGACTCGTCTAGCCAGAAACGTAAATGTCAGCCATGGGCGGCTTGACTGGACCGCGAAGGCCTGTGTTCCGGATGACGTGGCCCCGGAGTTCGGGCGCTTCGCATTGGAGGCCGGCGATGTGCTGGTGTCGCTCGATCGCCCTATCATCTCCACTGGCGTAAAGGTCGCCCAAGTAGTACAGGCAGATTTGCCAGCGCTGCTGTTGCAGCGCGTTGCGCGCCCCATCGTCGATGAGAAACGACTGACTCGGAACTACCTTTTCCGCTGGCTGCAATCCAGTCATTTTGTCGACTCAATTGACCCGGGGCGAAGCAACGGTGTTCCCCATATATCGCACAAGGACATAGAGAAGATTCCTTTTGCGTGCCCATCACTGGCAGAGCAGGCGACCGTAGTGGCAGCATTTGACGATCTGGCGACGCGATTTGCGACATCCGAAGCTGCTCGGCTGGAATCCGCTTCGCAAATTGATGCGTTGTTGCCCGCGGTGCTGGACAAGGCTTTCAGGGGGGAGATGTAGGGGGTGGGAAAGGGAAGCACGCACTCGATTGGTGGATTCCGGTCGCAATGCCTGCCGAGCACGTAGCGCTCGTAGATCTCGCCACAGAGTCCGTCTGGGTAATCCGCAGGTGCGGACGTCGTATCGCAGACGGAAGTCGCCGCACTGTGCCTTAAGGCGATGGGATTTATTATGGAGTCGCGTAAGAAACTAAGAGAAAGATGGGTCGAAGCCGGGTATTCGCCCAAAATGGGAAGTTCCAAAGTTGTTCCGCCACCCAGTGCCAATTATGTCCGTGTCTATCATCTGTTGCCTGCGCATTTCGCGGTCAGCAATATTGGTCTCCGGCGCTTAAAGGTTGCTAGATTTCACGATCTGAATGACCCGTTCGAGCTCCTAGGTGTGGGTTTGAAAACACAGGCCGATCGGAAAATTCTTGGTGCATTCAAACGCACTCGCGGCGAGGACATGGGCTTGCTTTGCTTCAGCGCAAACTGGATAAATCCAGTGTTGTGGAGTCACTACGGCGACAGACACAGAGGGATCTGTCTCGGTTTCAATTTGTCTCGTAGCGATGCACAATTCGTGAATTACGATGACAGACGCATCCGGACGAAATTGCGAGATTCCGAAGACCCTACAACTATTAGCCAACCGCTTCAAGATCTTTTGCTACGTACAAAATTTTCTCACTGGAGCTACGAGGAAGAAGTAAGAACTTTTGTTGCGCTGAGTGCTTCAATCAAAGAGGGCGACTTACATTATTGCTCATACGATAGCAACCTTCAGTTGGCGGAGGTAATTCTTGGTCCGCAATGCGCAATAACGTTAGAACTGGTTAGAAGACTCGTCGACTCTCTGTACAGTGACGTCGTTACATTTAAGGCTCGACTGGCATTTGGCGAGTTCAGTGTTGTTCCTTTGCAGCAATCCTTGCCTGCAAGTCGTCGCAAATCATATTGAAGTAGCGTAGAAGGCCAGGAGAGGTTTCAAGTTAGTTTATGGAGTGGAGTTGCCCCGCTTTCGTGGACGGGTAGTTTTCTAAATTCTCACTTCTTGTCCTGTTAGTACTCTGCTCTCGAAATTGTTCGGTGACAAGCGACTGACCTGCTGGCATTCTTCGGTCCATGGATTGCTTAGGAGATGGCCTCATCCGGGTGGTTTGTTGATAACAGTTTCTGTTTGAACTCGATCGGCGTCAACATGGCAAGGCTTGAGTGGGGTCGCACCTCGTTGTACTGACGCCGAAAGTCTTCGATCACGATCTTCGCATCGATTCGATTTCTAAACCACTCCATCGACAAGCACTCGTCGCGAAACTTACCGTTAAAGGACTCATTCAGTCCGTTCTGCCAGGGCTTGCCGGGATCGATGTGGGCGGTGTCGATGTTCGCTTGTGTTAGCCATTTGAGAATGGATCTGGAAACGAACTCCGGTCCGTTATCTGAACGCAGATGCTTCGGCGCTCCATGAACGCTCACGAGTTTGCTGAGCACCTCGATGACCCGGTTGGATCGAATGCTGCCGGCGACATCAATGGCCAGGCACTCTTTGCTGAACTCATCCACAATGGTCAGGCACTTCAGTTGCTGGCCGTTAGCGCAGGCGTCAAAGACAAAATCATACGCCCAGACCTCGCCCACGCCCCTTGCCGGCAAGGGGCGTGGGCGAGCAGCTGCAATGCGACGGCGAGGCCGCTTTCTCGGCACTTGCAGGCGTTCCTGGCGCCACAATCTGTGCACGCGATCAGCGCTCATCACGAGTCCCAGTCGTGCCAGAAATACCTGGATGCGTCGATAGCCATAGCGAGGGTATTGCGCCGCTAGGGTCCGCATCGGCACTAACACCGGAGCGTCCTTGGCAATGAGCCGCGACTGATAGCCCAAGGTTGATCTGGGTACCGACAACAGCGCACAAGCTCGTCTGGTTGATATCCCGCGTGCGCAGACAAACAGAACCTGTTGCCGACGCGCGCACGCGGTTACCATTTTTTTGCCGCCACCTCTTTCATGACGTCGATCTCAAGATCGCGCTCGGCCAGCAGCTTCTTGAGCTTGGCGTTCTCCTGCTCGAGCTGGCGCAACTTCTTCACGTCAACCGGATCAAGCTGGCCAAACCGCTTGCGCCAGGCATAGATCGTCACGTCGCTGACGCCGTGCTTCTTGGCGACTTCTGTTACGGGTGACTGATCCGCTTCGCGCAGAATCTTCACCATCTGTTCTTCGGTAAATCGGGTCTTCTTCATGGCTCCTCCCTCTGCCCGTTGGAGCCATCATCGCAAAGTATCCCGTGGTCCGAAAATCGCCTAGCAGGTCACGACCGATCGACGAATGACGCCGGTGCGCACCTAACAAGTTGAACGCTGTTCGTTTTGACTCGACACGCCCGCAATTTGTGTAGTCGCCACCGCAATAATTTTGTATGCGCGGTGAACAGCCTGTGATCGGCTCTAAACGCAGACACTGTCTTTCCGGCGCAGTCCGCGGACTGCCGTTCTCTGGTGGGGGCCTGTGTGGGGGCCTTGTATTTGGCCGCTGAGCAAATGTCCAGCAACTTCAGTCACTTAGCTGATCAGTGTGGTGGGTACACGGACATCGTTCGACGGCGTTCGCTTGCGTTCGAATTAGCTTGGACCCTAATCTGCCCCTTGGACCTGAACGAGCCTCGACCCTAGAGGTCTGCGGAGTTGTAACTTATTGATTTAATTGGTCGGGATGAGAGGATTTGAACCTCCGACTCCTACGTCCCGAAAGTACGTGGGCGCAATCAGCAGCCGCTAAAAATTCGCAATCTACCGCCGCGCATCCGAAGTTGTTTCGTCACCTCGTTTGTCAGTTCGATGACTCTTGCTCTTGGATTTTTCGCCTCGCGCAGTGTTCCGTAGTTCGTCAAGATAATCAGCCCACGCCTGCATCATGCGTCGGCGTTCCGGAAGATGCTCAGCGTAATTGTAACTTGCGCGGATCTTATCCCGCGGCGAATGCGCCAGTTGGCGTTCGATGGCGTCCGGATGCCAAAGTTGTTGCTCATTCAGCAACGTGGACGCCATGCTCCGAAATCCGTGACCGGTCATGACGTGGCCATCATAACCCAACGTTCGCAAAGCCTTGTTGACCGTGTTTTCACTCATTACGCCTTCTTTTACGCCTAACACCGGGAATAGATATCGCTCGTTGCCGGTTACTTCGTGAAGATCGCATAGGATCGTCACAGCCTGCTTGCTGAGCGGAACGATGTGTGGCGAACTCATTTTCATGCGCTCGGGCGGAATGCGCCATTCCGCTTTCTTGAAGTCTACTTCTTGCCATTCACCGAAACGAAGTTCGAAAGGCCGGAGCATCACGAGCGGCGCAAGCTTAAGCGCACATCGCGTCTCAGGGCTGCCGGTATAGCTATCGATCGCTAACAATAATTTCCCGACACGATCGGGGTCGGTTATCGAGGCGTGATGGGTGACGATGGTAGGAGCCAGCGCGTCGCGCAACGACCACGTCACATCGCCCTGGGGAGCCCGACCCGTCGCATGCGCATAACAAAAAATGCGACTCGCTAACGCCCGGACGCGGTGGGCGGTTTCGTTTTTGCCGGCGGCTTCGATTTGTCTTAGCACCGGTAGCAATTGCATGGCCGTGATTTCCGACATGGGCTTCTGCCCGATCGCGGGATTGAGGTAGGTCGCCAAAATCCAGCGGTGCTTTTTCGTGGTGGCCGGATCCAAAGCTGCTCGCGCGGGTTTGGACTCAGGTGTCGTGTCCGAGCTCTGCGATCGCTTAGCTTTCACGGAATGCTTAGGCGCCGACATCATCGCCAACCATTCTTGGGCAATGCCTTCGAACGAGTTAACGGCAGCGACCTTCTCCTGTTGTTTATCGCCGCGAGGGCTGACACCACTGGCCAGTTTGCGGCGCGCCTCATCGCGCAGTTCCCGCGCCTGCTTAAGCGAGACGCGAGGATAGGTCCCGAACGTAATTTCTTCTGGACGGCGTTCGAAGTAGTACTTCTGTATCCAGTAGCGGCTGCCGTTCGGAAGAACGATGAGATGCAGGCCGTCGCCGTCAAATACTTTGTACTTTTTCGCGCCGGGTCTAAGTGCTTGAATTTCTTTGTCAGTGAGCGCCATAGCGATCTCCAGAGGACTCGAACTTTCAGGACTCGAACTTACTTTTACCCCCTAAAATACCCCCTACGAGTGCTTGGCTAGGGCCGAACCAAGATGAATCGGAGTGGGCGCGAGAATTGTACAAAAGCGCTAGATAAATAGGGGTATGAGTTTCTACAGCGAACCGCAACGAATGTGCGCGAACGGCCCCGGAAGGGGGCCGTGGTGCCCGGGAGAGGACTCGAACCTCCACGGTGTTACCCGCTAGCACCTGAAGCTAGTGCGTCTACCAATTTCGCCACCCGGGCAGGGGGCGGCGCAATGTACGCAGCGCGCCGGGGCCTGTCAATTTTCGTCTGCGGGGACGCCGGTTTCGGGCGATCGAGCGCCACAAACGGGCCTTTCGGGCGGCAGGGCTTGCGATTTCGCGAGTCAGGCCCCATATCCGGCATATCGATTCCCAGTTGGCCGTGCCAGTCCTGGTATTGCCTATCGCGGTCGCCCCTCAGGACCACAACCCAGCCTGTTAGCAGGCCACCTCAATTCCCATTCCATATAAAGAAAGCATCGATTCCAATGAATCGGCGACAATAGAGACACTTTGAAACAACGACAGCAACAAACATCGCGGCAACGTCGCGACGCACACTTACCAACCCGCCGGCAGCCGCAGCACCGCCAGGCCCGCGGCGGCGGCAAATCACCCGCACCCAGCCTGCCTGGAGAAATCACCGGCACCGTCAGCGCGCACCGCGACGGTTTCGGTTTCGTGCGCTCATCGGACTGGACCACCAGCGTCTTTCTTCCGCATCGCGAGATGGCCGGGCTGATGTCCGGCGATCGCGTGCGGGTTGCGACGCGCCGCGAAAGCGACGGCCGCTATTCCGGCCGCATGATTGAAATCGTCGAACACGGCGTCAAGAAATTCCTGGGTACGGTGCTGACCCAGGGCCGCAGCGTGCTCATCGAGGCGGCGGATCGCCGGCTCAACCTGCGCTGTGCGGTGGCGCCCGCGGATCTCAATGGCGCCCGCAACGGCGACTGGGTCATTGCCGCCATCACGCGCTATCCGGCTGAGGGGCGGGGCGCAGTCGCCCGCGTCACGGAAGTGCTGGATCCCGAGCGCCCGCTGCCAATGGCGCACGCCGCCGCGATGGCGCGCTTCAACCTGCCAAATGAGTTTCCGGAGGCCGTGCTGCGTGGAGCTGCGCGCCACGGTGCTGCGGTGCAGCCGCGCGACCACACGCAGCGGGTGGATTTGCGCGAGTTGCCGCTGGTGACTATCGATGGCGATGACGCCCGCGACTTCGACGACGCGGTGTACGCCGAGCACAACGAGCACGGTTATCGACTGCTGGTTGCGATCGCCGATGTCAGCCACTACGTGCGACCCGGCACGGTGCTCGACGATGAGGCGCGGCTGCGCGGCACCTCGGTGTATTTTCCGCGGCGCGTGCTGCCGATGCTGCCGCCGGCGCTTTCCGACCATTTGTGTTCGCTCGCGCCGGAAGTGGACCGGCTCTGTCTGGTCGCCGACATGCGTCTCAACAAGCGCGGCGAATTGCAGGGCACGCGCGTTTATCCCGCCATCATGCGCAGCGCCGCGCGGCTGACCTACGCGCTGGCTAATGCCGCGCTGTTCGAGAAGGACGCCGCCGCGCGCCGGCAGCTGGGCCCGCTGGTCAAGTCCCTCGAACCGCTGGTCGAGGTGTTCCGCTTGCTTGAAAAGCTGCGCCGCAAGCGCGGTGCGCTGGAATTCGACAGCAGCGAAATCAATTTTGAGTTCGATGCCAACGAACGGGTGCATGGCATCGCTCAATACGCGCGCAACGATGCGCATCGGCTGATCGAGGAGTGCATGATCCTCGCCAACGTCGCGGTGGCGCGCGAAATGCTTGCCGCAGGCCAGCCGGCGTTGTACCGCGTGCATGGCCAGCCGGATCCCGAGAAAATCGAGAAGCTGGTCGCGACCTTGTCGTTGTTAGGTATCGCGGCGCAGCTGCCGGAAGAACCGACCACCGCGGATTTGCGCGCGATCCCGGAACAGCTGGGCAAGAGCGACCTCAGGCCGCTGGTGGAGTCGCTGGTGGTGCGTTCGCTGCAGCAGGCCCTGTACCAGGTTCCTAACATCGGGCACTTCGGGCTGGCGCTCAAGGAGTACGCGCATTTCACCTCGCCAATCCGGCGCTATCCCGATCTCGTGGTGCACCGGCGCCTGCGTGCCATGCTGGATGCCAAAGACCCTTGCGGAGCGTCTCCCGAAGAAGCCCCGTTGACGATTGCCGGCGTTGACCTGTCGCAGCTCGAACGGCGCGCCGAAGAGGCCGATCGCTATGTCGATGCGTTCCTGAAATGCAGCTACCTGCGCGAGCGCATCGGCCAGACATTCGAAGGCCTGATCACCACCGTGACCGAATCCGGCTGTTTTACCCAGCTAACAGCGCTGCAGATCGATGGTCTGCTGCGGCTCGATCAGCGGGACCAGGGCGAGTACCTGATGGCCGAGCATGGCCAGGCCTGGGTCGCGCGGCGCAGCGGCCATGAGTTGCGCGTCGGCTCCCGGATCCGCGTCATCGTCACCGCGGCTAACATGGTGGAAGGCCTGATCGACCTGGACCTCGCGCCCTGAAGTCCCGCGCATGAGCCGACCGCAGAACAACATGGTTTTTGGCCTGCACGCGGTACGCAGCGTGTTGCGCGCCGATCCGGACCGCGTGCTCAGCCTGCGGATTGCCGCGGCGCGCGACGACCAGCCGGTCGCCGAGATCCTGCAACTGGCGCAAGCCGCCGGCATCAAGGTGCAGCGCGCACAGCCGCGCGAGTTCGAGCAATGGCTGGGCGAGGGTGTGGTGCACCAGGGCGTGTTGGCCGAAGTCCGAGCGCTGACCGCGACCAGCGAGAACGAATTGCTGAGCGCGCTGACCAATGCCACGAACCCGCTGCTTCTGGTGCTGGACGGGGTGCAGGACCCGCACAATCTCGGCGCCTGCCTGCGCACCGCCAATGCCTGCGGTGCGCTGGCGGTGCTGGTGCCCAAGGATCGATCCGCGCAAATGAACGCGACGGTGCGCAAAGTTGCGGCCGGCGCTGCGGAATTCACGCCGGTGGTGAGTGTCACGAACCTGGCGCGGACTTTGCGCCTGCTCAAGGACGCCGGGCTCTGGATCGTTGGCGCCGATGCCGGGGCGCAGCAGCGGGTGTCCGAGGTGGATCTCAAGGGCGGGATTGCACTGGTCCTGGGGGCGGAAGGCGCAGGCCTGCGGCAGCTGACCCGCGACACCTGCGATCTGCTGGTCAGGTTGCCCATGACCGGGCAGGTGGAAAGCCTGAATGTGTCGGTGGCGGCAGGGATGCTGCTGTACGAGGCCCGCCGCCAGCGCAGCTGACCGGCCAGGCCGGGAAAATGTCAGGAAAATCACGGGTTTCGGGCCGCTGGGCTTGCCCGACCGACGCGCTGCGGCTATCCTCCGCGCCCGATTCAGATCCTTGCCACACCCACGAGCCTCGCGGGGTGGCTTTAATCCACAAGGAGCACACATGAGGCACTATGAAATCGTAGTTCTGGTCCATCCGGACCAGAGCGAACAAGTCCCTGCCATGGTCGAACGCTACCAGGGCATGGTTGCCCAGAGCGGCGGCAAGGTACATCGTTTTGAGGACTGGGGCCGCCGGCAGCTGGCTTTCCCGATCGCCAAGGTCCACAAGGCGCACTACCTTCTGTTCAATATCGAAACTGACCTGAAAACGCTCACCGAGCTAACGGGCGGCTTCCGCTTCAGCGACGCGGTGCTGCGGCACCTCGTGGTCAAGATGGAAACGGCTGTCACCGAACCGTCGTCGATGGCGAAGGGCGAGGACGAAGAGCGCCGCGATCGTCGTGAAGACATGGGCGACGATGACGACATGATGGGCGACAACCTGTAAGGGCCTGCTTATGAACAACGGAAAACAATCGCGGTTCAATCGCCGCAAGAAATACTGCCGCTTCACCGCCGAAGGCATTACGCAGGTGGACTACAAGGACGTCGGCCTGCTCAAGAGCTTCATCACGGAAACCGGCAAGATCGTGCCGAGCCGCATCACGGGCACCAAGTCGTTCTTCCAGCGCCAGCTGTCGACCGCCATCCGTCGTGCGCGCTTCCTCGCATTGCTGCCGTACACCGATCAACACTGAGGCCCGTCATGGATGTCATATTGCTAACGAAAGTGGCGAACCTCGGCAACATCGGGGATCGCGTCAAGGTGAAGTCCGGCTACGGCCGTAACCTGCTGTTGCCGGCTGGCAAGGCCACGCTGGCCACGCCCGCCAACATCAAGCGTTTTGAGGCGCAGCGCTCCGAGTTTGAGCGCATCGCGCGCGAACATCTGACCGGCGCCGCCGAGCGTGCCGAAGCGCTCAAGGGCTTCAAGGTCAGCATCACTGCCAAGGCGGGCAGCGAGGGCAAGTTGTTCGGCTCGGTCGGCACCAGCGATATCGCTGAAGCCTGCAGCGCCCAGGGCCACAAGGTCGCGCGCAGCGAAGTGCGCATGCCTAACGGCCCGTTGCGCACGGTGGGCGACCATGTCGTCGTGTTGCATCTGCATACCGACGTCAATGTCGAGCTGCCGGTGACCATCGTCGCGGAAGAGTAAAGGCAGCCCGGCAAAGTGACCCAGGAGGCGCTCCGCTCGCCCCCGCACTCCGTCGAGGCGGAGCAGTCCGTGTTAGGCGGGCTGATGCTCGATGGCTCCGCCTGGGACAATGTCGCAGACGCCATCCGCAGCGAGGATTTCTATCGCGCCGATCACCGGGTGATATTCGAGGCTATTTCGCAGCTGGCCTCGCACATGAAGCCCTGCGATGCGGTCATGGTCAGCGAGCAGCTGGCGCGTTCGGGAAAACTCGAAGAGGCCGGCGGGCTCGCCTATCTCGGCAACCTGGTGCGCGAAACGCCGACCGCCGAAAACGTCCGCGCCTATGCCGATATCGTCCGCGAACGCTCGCTATTGCGGCGCCTGCAGCAGGCCGGATCGGAAATCGCCTCTTCGGTGCACCATAACGAAGGCGAGACGGTGCGCGAGCTGGTCGACCGCGCCGAACAGAAAGTTTTCGACATCGCCGAGGCCGGGTTCCGCGGCCGCAGCGAAGGCGCGGTGCGCGTCAGCCACATGATGCAGCCGCTGATCGACAAGATCGACGACTGGCAGTCCAATCCCGATGCGCTGCGTGGCTTGCCCACCGGCTTCGATGAATTCGACAAGAAGACCGGTGGCCTGCGGCCCGGCGATCTCGTGATCGTTGCCGGGCGCCCATCGATGGGCAAGACCACGCTCGCGATCAACATGGCCGAGTACGCGGCGCTCAAGCAGGGCGTCAAGGCCTCGGTCGCGATCTTCTCGATGGAAATGCCATCCGAGCAGTTGCTGACCCGCATGCTGTCGTCAGTCGGCCGCGTCTCGCTGACCCACATCCGCAGCGGCCAGCTGACGGATTCGGACTGGAACCGGGTGTCCGGCGCGGCCGGGCAGCTGTCCGAGTCCAAGATTTTCATCGACGAAACACCCGCGTTGACGCCCACCGACCTGCGCGCCCGTGCCCGGCGCATCAAGCGCGAGCATGGTCTCGATCTGATCGTGGTCGACTACATGCAGTTGATGCAGGTGCCGGGGACCAAGGAAAACCGTGCGACCGAAATCGCCGAAATCTCACGCGGCCTGAAGGCTCTGGCCAAGGAAATGCACGCGCCGGTCATTGCGCTCTCGCAGCTGAACCGCGGTGTCGAGCAGCGCGTCGACAAGAAACCCGTGATGTCGGATCTGCGTGAATCCGGCGCCATCGAGCAGGACGCGGACATCATCCTGCTGATTTACCGCGAAGAGGTGTACGACAAGAACACCACCAAGCGCGGCATGGCCGAAATCGATATCGCCAAGCATCGTAACGGCGAAACCGGCACGTTCGTGCTCACCTTCCAGGGCCAGTTCACGCGCTTCATCAACTATGTCCCGGATGCCTACGCCGAGGGCGTGCTGCGTTAGCTTATGACGCGCATCATTCGCGCGATCATTGATACCGCCGCCCTGCAGCACAACCTGCGGCGCATGCGCGAGCTATCCGGCGCGCGCATCATGGCGGTGGTCAAGGCGAACGCCTATGGTCACGGCCTGGTGCAGGCCGCCAATGCGCTGCGCGAGGCCGATGCCTTCGCGGTTGCGCGTCTCGATGAGGCCATGCAGCTTCGCGCCGCGGGCATACGCCAGCCGATCGTGGTGCTCGAAGGCGTGTTCTCGCCGCTGGAGCTCAAGAACGCCGCGGAAACCAATATCGAGCTGGTCGTGCACGAACCCGAGCAGCTCAAGCTGCTGGAGTTGTCAGCTAACAAGCATGCGTTTGCGTTGTGGCTGAAAATTGACACGGGCATGAACCGCCTGGGGTTTAGGCCCGAGTCATTCCCTGAGGTCTGGCGGCGTCTCGATGCGCTGCGGGTCCCGCCGCGCATCCGCCGTGTCATGACGCACCTGGCCCGGGCCGATGAGCCGCAGGAGTCCATGACGCGTGAACAGCTGGCGAGATTTGCGCTGCTGATGAAATCGCTGACCAACCAGGGACTGCAGGCGGAGACCAGCATCGGCAACTCCGCGGGTTCGTTGCTGTGGCCCGAGGGCCGCGGCGACTGGGTGCGCCCCGGTCTCGCACTCTATGGCGTGTCGCCGATCGCCGGCAGGCTGGGCGTCGACTTCGGGCTCAAACCGGTGATGACGCTGGATGCAGCGGTGATCGCGGTGCGACAGGTGCGGCGTGGTGAGACGGTCGGCTACGGCGGCGCCTGGCGCGCCGACCGCGACAGCATCATTGCCATCATCGCCGCCGGCTACGGCGACGGCCTGACGCGGCAGCTGCCCTCGGGTACGCCGATCATGATCGATGGCCGCGCGGCGACACTCGCGGGCCGCGTGTCGATGGACATGATTGCGGCGGATATCACCGAGCTAACAAACATCGCGGTGGGAAGTCGCGCGCAGTTGTGGGGTCCGCTGTTGCCGGTCGAGACGATCGCGAAATTCGCCGGCACCATCCCGTACGAAATCGTCTGTGGCGTCAGCCAGCGCGTGCCGCTGGAAATCGCCTGAATCGACGCCGCGCGGCGCTCAGTTATCCAACGTCGCGTGCGTGCGGCGCGCGAGCAGCGCATAGGCCGCCGGCACTACAAACAGCGTCAGGAAAACCGCGATCAGCGTGCCGAAAAACACCACCACGCCGATCGGCCGGCGCTGTTCGGCGCCGGCACCGCTGGCGAGCACGAAGGGCAGTGCGCCGAAGGCCGTGCACAGGCTGGTCATCAATACTGGTCGCAACCGCGCGCCCGCCGCTTCGACGATGGCGGCGCTGAATTCGCGCCCGCGCGAGCGCAGCTGGTTGGTGAACTCGACGATCAGCACGCCATTCTTGGCGGCGATGCCGATCAGGATCACGACGGCGATCTGGCTGAAGATGTTGATCGACAACCCGAAGGCTTTCAGGCCTAACACGGCGCCGATCAGCGCCAGCGGCACCGTGGTGATGATCACGAGCGGATGCACGAAACTCTCGAACTGCGCGGCCAGCACCAGGTAGACAATCGCCAGTGCGAACAGGATCGTGATGTAGATCTGGCCGCTGCTGCGCTTGAAGTCCGCCGACTCACCGTCATACATCAGGGTCGCACCGGCAGGCAGTTCGCGGTGCACCGTGCGTTCGAACCAGTCGAGCGCCGTACCGAGCGAATATCCAGGGGCCAGTCCGGCGCTCATCGTGATCGAGCGCTGGCGGTTGAAGCGCGTTAGTGCCAGAGGACCAGACGTCTCCACCAGGTGTGTGATATTGGCCAGCGGTACCAGTTGCCCGGTGCGGGACGATCGCACCGAAAGACGATCGAGATCGGTCGCGGTCGCGCGTGCATCGCCCGGCAGCTGCAGAACCACGTTGTATTCGCGGCCGCGGTCGATATAGGTGGTGACGATGCGCGACGCGAGCAGCGTTTCAAGCGCGCGCCCGACCGACTGCAGCGACACGCCGAGTTCCGCGGCGCGGTTGCGATCGATGCTGATGCGGATCTGCGGCTTGCGGTCCTTGTAGTCAGTGTCGACGAACTCGAGGCCGCGATTCGCGCTGGCGAGCTGCAACAGGGTGCGTGACCAGTCGGCAAGCTGCTCGTAATCCGGCCCGCCGACCACGACCGTTACCGGACGGCCGAAGCTGCGACGGCCCAGCGCGCCCGGCGCGCTGAGGGAATAGCGCAAGCCGGGAATATCGCTCAGGCGTTTCTGCAGCGAGGCGATGATCTGGCGCGAATTCCGTTTTCGTTCGTGCCAGTCGCGCAGCACGACCACGATGCGTGCCACGTTGACGTCGCCGGACGTGCCGAGGTTCGCTGGCAGGCGCGTAAAGATCCGTTGCACGTCGCCCGAGTCCAGCTCGGGCATGACGGCCCGCTCGACTTCCGCGGTCTTCAGGTCCATCGCGGCGAAGCTGGTGCCTTCCGGCGCGGTGATGTTGACGATGACGCGGCCGGCATCGGCGGTCGGCGAAAACTCGTTCGGCAGACTGAGAAAAACGGCGCCGGTCCCGGCAACCAGCAGCAGCGCCGCGCCCAGCACCCGGTCCGGATGCCGCACTACGCGACCTAACAGGCCGGTATATCGCGCCGCCAGCCGGCGGAAGGCATCGTCGATGCGATGCGCCAGCGAGCCGGTGTGCGCGCCATCCTTTTCGATGCGCGCGGCCATCATCGGCGTCAGCGTCAACGACACCAGTGCGGAGAACAGCACGGCGCCCGCGACCGTGAAGCCGAATTCGCGGAACAGGCGGCCAAGATCGCCGGGCAGGAAGGAAATGGGCACGAATACCGCCACCAGCGTCGCCGTGGTCGCGAGCACCGCGAAACCGATCTCGCGGCTGCCGCTGACCGCCGCTTCCCGCACCGGCTTGCCCATGTCGACATGCCGATGGATATTCTCCAGCACCACGATCGCATCGTCGACGACCAGGCCGACCGCCAGCACCAGTCCTAACAGAGTCAGCACGTTGATCGAATAGCCGAAAGCGAACATGACCAGCCCCGCAGCGATGATCGACACCGGGATGGTCACGGCCGGGATCAGCGTCGCGCGCAGGCTGCCGAGGAAGCAGTAGATGATCAGCAGCACCGACACGAAGGAGAACCCGACTGCGATCAGGATTTCGCGCAGGGCGGCCTCGATCGCCACGCCGTTGTCGACGTTGATGCTGAGATTCGAGCCGGGCGGCAGCGAAGCCTGCAGGCGATCCTTCTCGGCGCGCACGCCGTGCACGACGTCCAGCGTGTTAGCTTTCGACTGCGCCTCGATGGCAATGCCGACCGCGGTGCGGCCGTTGGAGCGCACCAGGGAGCGCTCCGACTCGGCCTCGAGCCGGACATCGGCAACCTCGCCGAGCGTTGTCAGGTGACCGTCTACCGAGCGCGCAATGACCAGCTGCTTGAAGTCCGCGGGCGTGTTGAGCCCGACCTCGGTGCGCAGCGTAAATTCGCGGGTCTGCGATTCCAGCCTGCCCGCGGGCAATTGCAGGTTTTCGCGCCGCAGGCTGTCCTCGATGTCCGTCACGGCGAGGCCGCGCGCGGCCAGCGCATTGCGGTCGATCCAAATGCGCATCGCCGGCCGGCGCGCACCCATCAGGCTGACGCGCGCCACGCCCGGCACGGTCGCGAAGCGATCAACCAGGTTGCGGTCGGCATAATCCGATGCCTCGAGGGCATTCATGTTAGGCGCGTTGAAGGCCAGGTAGAGCACGGGGTCGGTGTTCGAATCTGCCTTGAGGATTTCCGGCGGGTTCGATTCCTCCGGCAGCTGTGCCACGATGCGGCTGACGCGATCGCGGACGTCGCTGGTCGCGGAGTCGATGTTGCGGTCGATGTCGAACTCGATGCGCACTTCGGATCGTTCGTCGACGCTGCTCGAGTCGATCTTGAGCATGCCTTCGATGCCGGATACCGCATCTTCGATGGTTTGCGTGACGCGTGTTTCGATGACCGACGCGGAGGCGCCGACATAACGGGTCGACACCGTGACGACGGGGCGGTTGACATCCGGGTACTCGCGTATCGGCAACTGGCGCAGCGCGACCAGGCCGAAAATGACCAGCAGCAGGCTGATGACGGTGGCCAGTACCGGCCGCCGGACCGAGATTTCAGCGATTCGCATGGTCGCCGGCGGCGACGCGCCGTACCCGGCTGCCGTCGCGCAGCGATTGTGTGCCCTCGCTGACCACCAGCTCCCCTAGCTGCAGGCCGTCGATGATTTCCGCCACGCCGACCTGCCGGCGGCCAATGCGGACTTCGCGTCTGGTCACCGTGTCGCCAGGCCGTAGCGCGAACACATAGGTCCGGCCCTGTTCCGGAACGACGGCGGACTCCGGCACGACCCGGGCGGTCACGTCCGGTCCCGACAAGGTCACGGACATGAACATGCCGGGCCGCAGCAGGCCGTCCTTGTTAGGCAGGCGGGCGCGCAAGCGAATCGCGCGTGATACGGGATCGACGCGCGAGTCGATGTCACTGACGACGCCAGTAAACTCGCGCCCGGGCAGGCCCACGGCATTGGCCGTGATCTGGCGGCCCACCGCCAGCAGGTAAAGCTGGGTTTCGGGTACGGTGAACTCGAGCTTGATGACCGAGACGTCGTCCAGCGTGGTGATGACCGTGCCCGGCGTCACCAGGCCGCCGACGCTGACCCGCCGCAGGCCCGCGCGGCCGGCAAACGGCGCGCGGATGACGTTGTTGGCGAGGCGCGCCTGCGCCAGCTGGTAGTTGGCCTCGGCAGTGTCGCGGGCCGATTCGATTTGCTCGAGCTGCGCCTGTGACAGCACGCTGCTGGTCGCCAGTTCGCGGCTGCGGCGGTATTGGCGCCGGCTTTCAGACAGCGCCGCCTCGGCGGCCCGCAAGGTCGCGGCGGGTTCGGCGCTGTCCAGTCGTGCTAACACCGCGCCGCGTGCGACCTGCTTGCCTTCCGCAAAGCCGATCGCGGTGACGGTATTGGTGACCTTGGCGGTGATTTCGACCGATTGGTTGGCCATCGCCGTGCCGACCGCGTTGACCTGTTCGGCAAAGCGTTGCGCGACCACCGGCACGGCACGCACCACGGTGGCATCATTGCGCCCGCCCGCCGCCGCGTTCTGCGATGCATCGTTCCTGGCGCAGGCGACCAGGACGCATGCGGCAATGAACCCAAAGGAAATGCGGATAATTGTTCTTATTGTGAGTCGCATCGTGACTGCAACGCGCCGTTATATGACCCTCATCTTACAGGGCCGTGACAGCGCGCGGCCGGCCGGGCTCAGGTGTGGAAAAATCCCATCTTGACGCCGGCGAGCTCGAGCACGTCGTTATCCTTGAGCTTGTGCGCAATCGCGCCCAGCTCGTCGCCGTTGACCTTGGGCGGCGACTGGTCCTTGGCGCTTTCCACGTGGATCAGGAAATAGCCTTCCTGGCGTCGCGTGATGGCGGCCACCTGCACACCGGGGCGGCCCAGCGTTGTTAGCGCCTTGACCAGTTCCAGTTCGCGGCCGGCGAACTGCCCGGACAGCACCTGCAGCTTGGCCTTGCGAATAGCGAGCTGGCTCTCGGCCACCGCGCGCCGGTCGCCAGCGCCATTGGCCTTGTTGGCGGGCGCGGCGCCACGCGCATTGTTCTGCGAATCGACGCGCGCTTCGGCGCGGCGAATCATGTCCACCGGGCGTGCCGATGGCTGGATCACCATGGTCTTTTCGAATTCGTCCTGTTGCTGGTCGTCTTCGACGTAACGCAGCTGATGGTGGCCAATGGTGACAATGTCACCATGCTGCATCGCGTGTTTCTTGATCAGCTTGCCGTTGACGTAGGTGCCATTGGTGCTGTTCAGGTCCTCGAGAAATGAATCGTTGAGGATGTTGATGATCAGCGAATGATGGCCACTGACCGCCGGATTATCGATCCGGATGTCATTGTCCTGGAGGCGGCCGATGGTATACCGCTCCTTGTTCATCGTGTACTCGGCCGTCGTCTGGCCATCGAGGCTCAATATCAGCCTGGACATAGATTTTGTTCAATCCTGTAAGCGTCAGGAAAACCAGCGAAGCACTTTATCCATCACGCCACGACGTGCCGGGAAGGACTCCATGACCTGTGCCATGAGCACGGATATGTTGTCCCGGCCCCCGTTATCGTTGGCCAGTTGGATCAATTGCTTAGCGACCGTGTCTAGGTTAGCACCAAAGGTGTTTACGGTTAAGTGTATGTCGGCATCCTCCACCATATCCGACAGCCCGTCTGAACATATGATGTAGCGGTCGCCTTTCTGGACCACGTCTTCCTGGATTTCGACCTCGACTGCCGGCTCGACCCCCAGTGCGCGGGTGACATAGTTTTTGTTGGCGGCCCGCTGGGCTTCTTCGGGTGAGTAGAACCCCCGGTCCACCAGCTCCTGCAACAGCGAGTGGTCCGATGTGACCTGCTCCAGCTTGTTGCCCCGGACGCGATACATGCGCGAATCGCCGACGTGGGCGATGGTCACGCGATCGTCGTAGAACAGGGCGCCAACCACCGTGGTACCCATGCCCTCGCATTGCGGTTGGGTCTTGGCGGTCTGAAAGATAACCTTGTTAGCCCGCAGTACTGCATCGCGCAGCACGATGCTGCGGCGTGTGAGGCCGGTGGCCTGATCCAGGGCGCTCAGGTCCTCGCGATCGGCCGAATCGCGAACCAGGTTAACGATGGTCTTGACTGCAATGCCGCTGGCGACCTCGCCTGCGTTATAGCCGCCCATGCCGTCGGCGAGCACCATCAGCCCCAGATCTGCATCAAAGGCGATGGTGTCTTCGTTGTGCTCGCGCACCTTGCCGGTATGGCTCTGGCCCACGAGTTTTACTTTAGAGCGCAGGCTCACAGCGGCTGCCATCCTCGGTTATCGCCTTCAAAAATCAAACAAGCGGCCCCATTCTAATCCTGACCAGGGCTTGCCATAACGTAGCATTGCGATCTCCGTATGGCGAAAATCAACACCCGTTACGTATGCAGCGCCTGCGGCGGCGACTCGCCCCAATGGCAAGGTCAATGTCCCGCGTGCGGCGATTGGAACACGTTGACCGCGTTGAGAGGTGTGACGGCCGACACAGGCTCGCCGCAGTCTCGCGTGGCACGCCGCACCGGCGCCATTACGCTGCAGGGGCTGGCATCCCCGTCACCCACCGGCCCGCCGCGCCTGGCCTCGGGTTTTGCGGAGCTCGATCGGGTGCTGGGCGGTGGTTGGGTACCCGGAGGCGTTGCCTTGATCGGCGGTGACCCCGGTATCGGCAAGTCGACCCTGCTGTTGCAGGTGGCTGCCCAGGTCGCGGGCCATGCGCCGGTCTGGTACGTGTCGGGCGAAGAATCAGTCGAGCAGCTGCGGCTGCGTGCCCGGCGCCTCGGCTTGCTGGGGCAGGGGCCACTAGAGCGCCTGACGCTGCTGTGCGAACACGATCTCCACGCCGCGCTCGCCGAGGCGGCCAAGGCGCCGCCCGCGCTGATGATCGTCGATTCCATCCAGACGGTTGAAACCGCCGCCGGGCAGGGCGCCGCCGGCGGTGTCACACAACTGCGCGAGTGCACCTCACAGATCGTGCGCTTTGCCAAGGCCAGCGGCACCACCGTGGTCATGATCGGCCATGTCACCAAGGACGGCGCGCTGGCCGGTCCGCGGGTGCTGGAGCATCTGGTCGATGTGGTGCTCTATTTTGCCAGCGACAGTGGCAGCCGCTATCGACTGGTCCGCGCCACCAAGAATCGTTACGGCGCGATCGCGGAAACGGCTTTCTTTGTCATGCAGGCCGAGGGCCTGCGCGAAGTGCGCAATCCATCGGCGATTTTTCTCGCCCGCTCCACTGAGGCCGCGGCGGGCAGCATCGTGCTGGTCAGCTGGGAGGGCGGGCGGCCGTTGCTGGTGGAGGTGCAGGCGCTGGTCGATCCGACGCGTTTTGCCAATCCGCGCCGCGTCGCTGACGGCATCGACAGCAACCGCATCAGCATGCTGCTGGCGGTGCTGCATCGTCACGGCGGCTACTCGCTGGCGGATCACGATGTGTTCGCCAACGTGGTCGGCGGTTTGACGTTACGTGATACCGGCAGCGACCTGCCCTTGCTGCTAGCCATGGCGTCGAGTTTTCGTGACCGGGTCCTGCCGGCGGACCTGTGCGCCTTCGGCGAGGTCGGACTGAGCGGCGAACTTCGGCCCGTGGCCTACGGCGAGGAGCGCCTGCGCGAGGCGGCAAAGCAGGGGTTCCGGCGTGCGCTGGTGCCGACGGCCAATGCGCCGCGGCAGACCATCGAGGGCCTGACGGTGCTGCCGGTCGCGCGTATCAGCGAGGCGCTGCACGCGGTCCTGTAGCGCCGCTGCCCTAGCTCGCAGCGCCCTTGGCGACTTCGCGGACGCGCACCGCGCGGATGGCATTGTCCGACACCTGCAGCACTTCGTATTGCAGCGCGCCGAGTCGCAGGGTCACGCCGGGTTGCGGAATGGTTTCCAGGCGCTCCAGCAACAGGCCGTTCAGCGTCTTCGGGCCATCGGTCGGCAGTTGCCAGCCGAGCGCACGATTGAGCGCGCGGATCGTGGCGCTCGCATTGATGACCCACTCGCCGTTAGGTTGCCGGCGCACGTCCTTGTGGGTCACGGTGGCCGGATCGGTCGTGAACTCGCCGACGATCTCTTCCAGAATGTCTTCCAGCGTGACCAGCCCCTGGATGTCGCCGTATTCGTCGACCACAAAAGCGAAGCGGCGCCGGTTACGCTGGAAATTCCCAAGTTGCAACATCAACGAGGTTCCGACCGGCACGAAGTATGGTTCGCGCGAGCGCGCCAGTTCCTCCAGCTGTTCGCGGTCCAGCGTGCCGCGCGCCAGGCTCTGCGCGACGCGCTTCATGTGCAACAGCCCCACCATTTCGTCCATGTCGCCCTGGTAGACGGGCAACCGCGTGTGCGGCGTCTGGCGCAATTGTTCGAGAATATCCTCCCAGTCATCATCCAGATCGATGCCGGCAATTTCCTGGCGCGGGATCATGATGTCGGTCACCGTAAGGCGCTCGAGATCGAGAATCGACAGCAGCATCTGCCGGTGGCGCTGCGGAATCATCGGTCCGGCTTCGGCCAGGACCGTGCGCAATTCGTCCGAAGACAGCGCATTGCCGCCGCTGCGCAATCCCTTGGCGACGCCGAACAGGCGCAGGAGGCCATAGGCGGCCCAGTTCGCGAGCAGCACCCCCGGCCTTGTTAGCCACACCAGCACCCGGTACGGCCAGGCGCTCGCCAGCGCCATGCTGTCGGCATGCAAGGCTGCGTAGATTTTGGGCGTCAGTTCGCAGACCACCAGCATCACCAGCGGTACCACCACGGTCGGAAACAGGATCGCCCATTCGTTGTCGGTGCGAACCGCCAGGATGGTCGCGATCGTGGTGGCCCCGGCGGCGGCCAGCGTCAGCACGATCAGATTGGCGCCCAGCCAGTCGTCGGGCTTGGACAGCAGGTCGTCGAGCAACTTGGCGGTCCGCTCGCCTTTTTCGGCGCGGCTGCGGATGCGATAGCGGTTGGCCGACAACATCGCCACCTCGGTGCCCGAGGAGAATGCGACCAGGGCCAGCAACGCCAGCAAAATGACCAACAGGATCAGGGTGGGCAGGTCTTGCACATCTTCACTTTAGCAGCGCGCATCAACCCTGCGGCGGGTGCCGCTAGAATAGCGCCATGTTCGACCAACTGACGTCCCGGCTCGGCCGGGCGGTACAAAACCTGCGCGGCAAGGGCCGTATATCCGAGGAAAACGTCGGCGAGACGCTGCGCGAAGTGCGCATGGCACTGCTGGAAGCCGACGTTGCCCTGCCGGTGGTCAAGTCCTTCATCGATGCGGTCAAGGCCAGCGCGCTGGGCGCCGAGGTGGCCAGCAGCCTGTCCCCTGGGCAGGAGTTCATCGGCATCCTGCACCGCGAGCTGATCGCGCTGATGGGCGGCGCGCGCGAGGGGTTCGAACTGCGCGCGCAGCCGCCGTTTGTCATTCTGTTAGCCGGCCTGCAGGGCGCCGGCAAGACCACGACTGCGGCCAAGCTGGCGCGCTGGCTGATCGAGGCGCGCGGCAAGAAAGTCCTGCTTGTTAGCACCGATGTGCGCCGTCCGGCCGCGATCCTGCAATTGCAGAAACTCGCTGCCCAGGTCGGCGCGGACTTCATGCCCTCGGACAGCAGCCAGGCGCCGGCGCAAATCGCCCGCACCGCCATCGAGCGCGCACGCAGCGGCGTGTTCGATGTGCTGATCGTCGATACCGCGGGACGACTGCACATCGACACCGAATTGATGGCGGAAGTGCGCGAGATCGAAGCCGCGGTCGCAGCGCATGAAAAGCTGTTCGTGGTCGATTCGATGGCGGGCCAGGACGCCGTCAACGCGGCCCGGGCATTTTCGGAGGCCCTGGACCTCACCGGCGTCATCCTGACCAAAGCGGACGGCGATGCGCGCGGCGGCGCGGCCCTGTCGGTGCGGCAGATTACCGGCAAGCCGATCGTTTTCATGGGCACCGGCGAGAAGCCGGACGCGCTGGAGCCCTTCGACCCGGAGCGGGTGGCATCCCGGATCCTGGGCATGGGCGATGTCCTGGCGCTGGTCGAGCAGGTCAAGTCCCAGGTCAATCTGCAGGAGGCCGAGCAGCTGGCCCGCAAGGTCGTCCAGGGTAAGGGCTTTTCCTTCGAGGACCTTCGTTCACAGCTGCAGCAGCTGCAGTCGATGGGGGGTGTCAGCTCGTTGATGGACAAGCTCCCAGGCCAGTTAAGTCAAAAAGCGGGGGCCCCGGAGCTCGGTGACCAGGCGGTCCGACGCCAGATCGCCGTGATTGACTCCATGACTCGGCGCGAGCGGCGACGCCCCGAGATCATCGACGGGTCCCGGCGGAGGCGCATTGCGGCCGGCGCAGGCGTTCAGGTTCAGGACGTCAACAAGCTGCTGCGGCAGTTCCAGGAGATGCAGCGGATGATGAAGGGCCTGAAGGGCGGCAAGCTGCAGCGGCTGATGCGGTCCTTCAAGGGCGGTATGCCCGGAATGCCGCCCGGCTAGCCGCTGAAAGTTTTTCTTCCATCAATTCAAGGTTTTCCGTAGAATCCGCGCTCTTTTTTGACCCCTCTTAACAAGCGTGGCAGGCCCGGATTTATGGTGACTATTCGTTTAACTCGTCGTGGGACTACCAACACGCCTTTCTATCATGTCGTCGTGACCGACAGCCGCAAGCGTCAGGGCGGTCCCGCGCTCGAAATGGTCGGCTATTTCAATCCGACGGCTCGCAAGAACGATATCAAGCTCAAGCTGGATCTGGCGCGCATAGATTTCTGGTTGTCGAAGGGCGCCAAGCTGTCGGATCGCGTCAGTGACCTGACCAAGAGCTATCGCAAGTCGGCAGTAGCAGCGCCGGCGGCCGTGGCCGCCTGACACAGGCAGGCGGAACCTGAAAGAAAACTGGACCGAGCTCGGCCGACTGGGCCGGCCTTATGGTCTCAAGGGTTGGGTGCACTGCGAGTCATTCACCGACCCGGAAGAAAATCTGCTGCAATACCGCCGTTGGCGGCTCCGCCTGGTGAATGGCACGGAACGCGACGTTGAGCTGGCCGAAAGCCGCAGGCATGGCCAGCGCTGGGTGGTACGAGTGCAGGATGTGACCAGTCCCGAGGCGGCGCAGCTGTTAGCTGGCGCAGGGGTCTGGGTGGCGAGAGCGGAGTTGCCGCCGTTAGCTGGCGGCGAGTTTTATCAGGCCGATCTGGTTGGGCTGCGTGTGCTCAACCGCGAGGGCCAGGTGTTAGGCAGGGTGGATCACTTTGTGGATGGTCCGACTAACACGGTGCTGGTGGTGCGTGGCGAACGGGAGCATTGGCTGCCGGTGAGTCCGCAACACCTGCTGAAAGTCGATTTGGTGGCGGGCGAGGTGCTGGTCGATTGGCCGGCCGATTTTTGACGATGAAAATCGCGATCGTCAGTCTGTTTCCGCAGGAACTGCGCGCAGCCCTGGGCTTTGGCGTTCTGGGCCGCGCGCTTGCCGAGGGGCGGATGCAGGTCGATGTGACCAATCCGCGGGATGGGACGGCCGACGTGCATGGCACGGTGGATGACCGCCCGTACGGCGGCGGTCCGGGAATGGTGGGCAAGCCCGAGGTCTGGGCGGCCGCCATCGATCGGGCCGCGGCGCAGCTGCCGGCGGGGTGCCCGAGGGTGTATCTCTCGGCGCAGGGTGAGAAGTTTGACGATGCCATGGCGCGCGCGCTGGCGCTGCTGCCGGGCATGGTGTTGGTGGCGGGCCGCTATGAGGGCCTGGACCAGCGGGTGGTTGATTCCAGGATCGACCGCGAGCTGTCGATCGGCGACTATGTGTTGTCTGGTGGCGAGTTTGCGGCCCTGGTGGTGATTGACGCGCTGTCCAGGTATTTGCCCGGTGTGCTGGGTAACGCCCGGTCAGCGCAAGAGGACTCGTTCGCAAGCGGGCTCCTGGACTGGCCGCACTACACGCGGCCGCCGGTCTGGGAAGGCCGCGAGGTGCCGGCTGTTCTGCAGGGCGGCGACCATGCGGCGATCAAGCGCTGGCGTTGGCGCGAGGCGTTGCGACGCACGCGCGAACGGCGGCCGGATTTAATGGAGCGGAGTGCTTTCACTGAGGAAGTGCGCCGCATGCTGGAGGAAGACGAAAATGGCTAACATCATTGCTGAAATCGAAAAGAGCCGCATGACGCGGCAGGTGCCGGAGTTCAAGCCGGGCGACACCGTGGTCGTCAACGTCAAGGTCATTGAAGGTGACCGTGAGCGCCTGCAGGCCTACGAGGGCATCGTGATTGCCCGCAGCAACCGCGGCTTCAACTCTTCGTTCACGGTGCGCAAGATTTCGCACGGTGAAGGCGTTGAGCGCACTTTCCAGACGCACAGCCCCAGCATTGCCGACATCTCGGTCAAGCGTCGTGGCAACGTGCGCCGCGCCAAGCTTTATTACCTGCGCGATCTCACCGGCAAGGCCGCGCGCATCGAAGAAAAGGTCTGAGGGTACCGCGCCCATGGCGCTGCGTGCTGGTGTGCTGACGGTCGCGAGGCTGTATGCGTCCGCTGCGGCGTTGTTGTTAGCACCGGCGGTCGCCTGGACCGCCGGGCCAGATCTTTCCCGCCTGACCTTGCCGCCCGGCTTCAGAATCGAGGTCTGGGCCGACGGACTTGCCAACGCGCGTTCCATGGCGATGGGTGAGCGCGGCACAATTTTTGTCGGCACGCGTACCGCGGGCAATGTCTATGCGGTCAGCACCGGCGCCGATGGCGCCAGGCAGGTGCGCACGCTGCTCAAGGGCCTCAACATGCCTAACGGCGTCGCGTTCCGCAGCGGCGCGCTGTATGTCGGCGAGAATGACCGCATTCGCCGTTACGACGATATCGAGAACCGGTTGGACGCGCCGCCCGCGCCGGTCGACATCGCGCGCCTGCCTAACGAAAAGTGGCACGGCTGGCGTTACCTCGGCTTTGGCCCGGACGGCAAGCTGTATGTGCCGGTCGGTGCGCCCTGCAACATCTGCGATCGGGACAGCGAGGACTTCGCAACAATTCTGCGCATGAATGCCGACGGCAGCGGTCGTAAAGTGGTTGCCCGCGGCGTGCGCAATTCCGTCGGGTTCACCTGGCATCCGCGCAGCCGCGCGCTGTGGTTTACCGATAACGGCCGCGACGAGTTGGGTGACGAGGTGCCGTCCTGCGAACTCAACAAGGTCTCCCGGCTGGGCGAGCATTTCGGCTTTCCGTTCTGCCACCAGGGCGATATCGCTGATCCGGAGTTTGGCAAGTTGCGCTCCTGCAGCACGGCCACCCCGCCGGTGCAGAAACTGGGCCCGCATGTGGCTCCGTTAGGCCTGAAGTTCTACGGCGGCCGGCAATTTCCGGCCGAGTACCGCGGCCAGTTGCTGATCACCGAGCATGGCAGCTGGAATCGCAGCACGCCGATCGGCTACCGCGTCATGCGGGTCAAGCTCGATGGCGATCGCGCGGTTGCCTACGAGCCTTTCATCACCGGCTGGTTGAGCGACGACCGCAAAGTTTCCGGGCGTCCGGTGGATATCCTGGAATTGGCGGACGGGTCGGTGCTGGTGTCGGATGACGTGGCGGGCGTCATCTACCGCGTTTCTTATCGCAAGCGTTAGGTCGCATTCCTCAGGTCGGAACAAGAGCAGGAGTTGTCATGGGCGTTTTTCGTTGGATCGGCCACGGGCTGGATTTTCTCCGCAAGACACTGCACCTGATTCTGCTGCTGGTCATATTCGGCTTCATTCTTGGTCTGTTAGCCAGGGAGACGCCCAAGATTGCCCTCAAGGGCGCGCTGGTGATAGAGCCCCAGGGCCAGATTGTCGAGCAGCTGTCGGGTGATGCCGTGCAGCGCGCCATCCGTGAGGCACAGGGAAAGGCCGCTGACGAAACACTACTCTGGGACCTGGTCGACTCGATTCGTGCGGCGAAGAACGACAAGCGGGTGCAGGCCCTGCTGCTGCATCTGGATTACCTCGCGGGCGGTGGCCAACCGTCGCTTGAGGAGCTGACACGCGCGATCGACGAATTCCGCGGCAGCGGCAAGAAGGTGATTGCAGCTGCCAGCAGCTTCGAGCAGCCGGCCTATTTTGTCGCCGCGCATGCCGATGAAATCTACGTCGACCCGCAGGGTTTCGTGCTGATCGAGGGCTACGGCCGCTACCGGCAGTACTACAAGACGTTGCTCGAGAAAATTGGCGTGGATATGAACGTGTTTCGCGTCGGCGCCTACAAGAGCGCGGTGGAAACCTACACCCGGCAGGACATGTCGGCCGAAGATCGCGAAGAAAGCCTCGCGTTTCTGGAAGCGCTCTGGTCCAACTATCAAAAGCAGGTCACCACGGCGCGCAAGCTGCCGGCCGACGCTGTCAGCCAGTATGTGCTGCAGCTGGCTGACCGCGTCACCGCGCAAAAGGGCGATGCCGCCAAAGTTGCTCTCGATGCCAAGCTGGTCACTGGCATCAAGACCTCTGAGGAGGTCGAGCAACGGCTGATCGAGCTGGTCGGCAAGGATGAGGATCACGAAACTCGTTTTGCGGCCATTGAGCTGACGGATTACGTGCGGTTGCAGAAGGCCGAACAAGTCGCGACCGGCGAACGCAACAAGGACAAGCTGGGTATCGTGGTTGCGTCGGGCGAAATTCTCGATGGCGAGCAGCCTCCGGGTGCCGTCGGTGGCGAAACCCTGGCCAATCTGATTCGCGACGCGCGCGAGGACGAAGACATCAAGGCGCTGGTGCTGCGCATCGACAGCCCGGGCGGCAGTGTGTCTGCGTCCGAGCAGATTCGCCGCGAGCTGCAGGCGTTTCGCAAGACTGGGCGGCCGGTCGTGGTATCGATGGGCGATCTCGCGGCGTCCGGCGGTTATTACATCGCCGCACAGGCGGATGAGATACTGGCTAACAACGCGACCATCACGGGCTCGATCGGCATCTTTGGCGTGATTCCAACGATCAATCGCACGCTCGACAAGATTGGCGTCGGTGTGGATGGCGTTGCCACCACGCCGCTGGCAGCCCAGATGCGCATCGATCGCCCGCTGGGTCCCGATGTCAGCCGCTTGATCCAGGGCGTTATAGAAAAGGGCTATGCGGACTTTATCGGGCTGGTGGCCGATGGCCGCAAGAAGACGCCCGCAGAGATTGACGCAATCGCCCAGGGCCGCGTCTGGTCCGGCGGCGACGCCTTGAAGAACGGCCTGGTCGATCGCATCGGTGGCTTGGACGACGCCGTCAAGGCGGCCGCCAAGCGTGCCAAGCTCGCGGACGGCAAGTACCACGTTGAATTCCTCGAAGGCGACATGAGTTTCACCGAGCAGCTGGCGCAGCGATTTGAAATGCGCCTGGCAAAGCTGACAGCGGGCGCGATGACCGAAGACCAGAAGCGGCTGGCCCGGCTGACCAAAACACTGGATCCGCTGGCGCGCGAAGTGGATCGCTGGCAGCGACTGTCGGCCCGCGGCAGCCGCTTTGCCTACTGTTTTTGTTCTGTGGACTGACGCGGATTAAGTCACCTGTAATTGTGACGGCGGTCACACTGTCCTGACGCGCCGGCGGCTATTGTCCGCCGCCATGAGCGATAACGTCAGGGTTTTGCCTAGGATCAACCCCGAGACCACGGCCAGTGCCGTGTTAGCGGCGGTGCGTGCCGGTGGCCACCTGGTTTTCGACTGGAGTATCACGACCGAGCGCTGCTCCTGGTTCGATCCGCCTGAGGGCAGGGTGTTGGGCCACGCCGCGAGCGCGCTTGTCAGCCGCGACGCACTGCTGGCGCTCGTGCACCCGGATGATATTCTGTCGGTGCGGCTCGCGACCGAGGCGCTGCAGCGCGACCCGGGCACGCCGGTCGCCGTGCAACTGCGCATGCGCGCTGCCGACAACCAATGGCGCTGGGTTGAATTGCGGGGCTGCCTGCTACCGCCGGGGCGCATCGCCGGCTCGCTGCTGGATATTACCGGGCGCAAGCGGACCGAGAGCCGGCTGGCGATCGGCGCGCTGATGCTGGAAACCATCTACGATGCCGTGCTGGTGACCGGCGCCGACGGCGCAATCCGTTGGGCGAACTCGGCGGCCGCTAATCTGTTAGGCATGCCGATCGCGACTCTGACCGGGCGGGCGCTGGCTGAATTTTCAGCGGACAGCCGCGAGCGTCAGCTCGAGCTCAACCAGGAAATTCGCGATACCGTCACTCGCTCCGGCCTGTGGCGCGGGCGCGTCAGCAGCATCGCCGCGGGTGGCGATCCTTTTGCGGTGGACGCGGCCGTCTGCCGCGTGCAGGGTGATGATGGCGAACTGTGGATTCATATCCGGCGGGATCTGCGCGAACGCATGCAATTGCAGCAGGCCGAGCTGGCTGAGGCGCGCACCGAACAGCAGCGGCTGGGAAAACAACTGAATGAGTCACTCAGCCAGGAGCTGACTGCGGCGTCCTTGCTGCTGCGCGGTCTCGGCCGGCAGCTGCCGGTCGATACGTCCGAGCCGGTGCTGGAAATCGAACGCATTCTGCGCGACTCGATCTCGCAGTGCCGGCAGCTGGCGCAGGGCATTTCGCCGTTTGTGTTAGGCGAGCATGGTTTTGCGATTGCCATGCAGAGCCTGGGCAAGTGGGCCGAGCAGCAGGGTGCGGACAAGGTCAGCGTGGCGGTCACCCAAGTTGCCGGTACGATTGACAGCAATGCGGCCCATCTCGTGCACCGCGTGGCGCAGGAGGTTGTGACCGAAGTCTGTGCCGCGGAGACGGGCGCCAGCATTGACATCAGGGTCTGGCAGGAAGGCACGCATATTTGTGCTTCGATTGCCGATGATGTCGTGCGCGCTGATGTCGCCAGGGTCGAACAGCAAGAACTCATGCTGGCCTACCGCGCCGAATCCCTTGGCGCGACCATCGACACGGTCACACTGGCGAACGGCGGCCGCCGCATCATCCTGCAGATTCCGCACCGCGCCGCGATGTCCGATGCGCGCCGTTTCGCCGCCAGCGCCTGAGCGCTCGGAGTTCAGCTCCAGTCGAGGATGATCTTGCCGGAGCGGCCCGAGGCCATGGTTTCAAAGCCCTGCAGATAGTCCCGCAGCGGGAAATGATGCGTGATGACCGGGCCGATGTTGAGGCCGCTCTGCAGCATGCTCGACATCTTGTACCAGGTTTCAAACATCTCGCGGCCGTAGATGCCCTTCAGCGTCAGGCCCTTGAAGATCACCTGGTCCCAGTCGATGGCGGTATCGCCGGGCGGGATGCCTAACATGGCGACGCTGCCACCGTGATGCATGGTGCGCAGCAGTTCGCGCAACGCCTGCGGATTACCCGACATCTCCAGCCCGACGTCGAAGCCCTCCTGCATGCCGAGGTCCTTCATGACCTGATCGAGGGAGTCGCGGGTGACGTTGACGGTGCGGCTGGCGCCCATCTTGGCCGCGAGCTGCAGGCGGTAGTCGTTGACGTCGGTAATCACGACATGGCGCGCGCCGACAAAGCGCGCGATCGCCACCGCCATGATGCCGATCGGGCCGGCGCCCGTGATCAGCACGTCCTCGCCCACCATGCTGAAAGCCAGCGCCGTATGCGTGGCATTGCCGAACGGATCGAGAATCGAGGCCATGTCGTCGCTGATCACATCCGGCAGCTTGAAGGCATTGCTGGCGGGAATCACCAGGTACTCGGCGAAGCAGCCCTGGCGATTGACGCCGACGCCGACCGTGTTGCGGCACAGGTGGCGGCGGCCGGCGCGGCAGTTGCGGCAATGGCCGCAGGTGATATGCCCCTCGCCGGATACGCGGTCGCCCACATCGAAACCGCGGACCTCGCTGCCCATCTGGACGATGCGGCCGCAATACTCGTGGCCGATTGCCATCGGCAGGCGCAGGGTTTTCTGCGCCCAGGCGTCCCAGTGGTAGATGTGCATGTCGGTACCGCAGATCGCGGTCTTGACGATCTTTATCAGAATATCGTTAGGTCCCGGAACCGGTTCCGGCAGCTCGCCCATGGCAAGCCCCGGTCCCGCAGTCATCTTGATCAGCGCCTTCATCGAGTTTCCTTCCAGGCCTGCGCAAATGCGCCAATGGCTGTGTCGATGTCGGCATCCGTCAGGGCTGCCGACATCTGGGTCCGAATGCGCGCCAGTCCGCGCGGCACTACCGGAAATGAAAATCCAATCACATACACGCCCAGCTGCAGCAGCCGCTCGGCCATTTTGGCGGCGCGGGTTGCGTCATAGGTCATCACCGGGATGATCGGGTGTTCACCCGGCAACAGCTCCAGTCCCGCGGCTGTCAGCCCGGCGCGAAAGCGCCGCGCGTGCTGTGCCAGTCGCGTGCGTAGCTGGTGCTCGGATTCAACCAGGTCGAGCGCGCGCAGACTCGCGGCAGCGATCGGCGGTGGGATCGAATTGGAGAACAGATACGGCCGTGCCCTTTGCCGCAACCAGTCGATCACGGGCTTGCGTGCCGCGACATAGCCGCCGCTTGCACCGCCCAGCGCCTTGCCTAACGTTCCGGTCAGGATGTCGATCCGGCCCATGACCTGGCAGTGTTCATGCGTGCCACGGCCATTAGCACCCATGAAGCCCGTGGCATGGGAATCGTCGACCGCGACCTGGGCGCCGTAGCGCTCCGCCAGATCACAGATGTCCCGCAACCTCGCGATGCTGCCATCCATCGAGAACACGCCATCGGTGACAATCAGGCGCGTGCGCGCGTCCTGCGATTCGCGCAGGCGCTGTTCCAGCTCTTCCATGTTGTTGTTGGCGTAGCGCAGCCTGCGCGCCTTGCACAGGCGAATGCCGTCGATCACGCTGGCGTGATTGAGCGCATCGGAAATGACGGCATCCTGCTCATCGAGAATGGCTTCGAACAGGCCGCCGTTGGCATCGAAGCAGGATGAAAATAGAATCGCGTCTTCCATGCCCAGAAACCCCGCGAGCCGCTGTTCCAGCTGCTTGTGCACCGTCTGCGTACCACAGATGAAACGCACCGACGCCATGCCGTAGCCATGTTTGTCGAGCGCCCGGTGGGCGGCTTCGCGCAGCGCCGGGTGGTTGGCGAGGCCGAGGTAGTTGTTAGCGCAGAGGTTGATGACCTCCAGGTCCTGCGTGCGGATCCGGCCGCCCTGGGCGGATTGCAGTACCCGTTCGGGCTTGAACAGGCCCTCATTACGTAATTCCTGCAGGGAGGTTGCCAGGCGCGATTCAAGTGGGGTTGTCGGCATGGTCGAATTATACTCTCAGGATGGAAGTCACCACCTCGCGCCAGAATCGGCTCTTTATCGTGCTCGCCGGCTTTTTCCTGACCAATGCACTCATTGCCGAATTCGTCGGCGTCAAGATTTTTTCGCTGGAAGGCACCCTGGGTATCGCGCCATTCGAATGGCGGCTGCTCGGCGTCGGCGGCACCTTGAATTTCACCGCCGGTGTGCTGCTGTGGCCTTTCGTCTTCATCCTGACGGATGTCATCAATGAATACTTTGGCGTGCGCGGCGTACGCCTTATTTCATGGACCGCCGTCGGGTTCATTTGTTATGCGTTTCTGGCCGCCTATGTATCGATCGGACTGACACCCGCCGGTTTCTGGGTCGAAGCCAACAAAGGCCTGGGCGTGCCGGACATCCAGAAGTCCTATGCGCAGATTTTCGGACAGGGACTGTGGACCATCGGCGGCTCGGTGCTGGCGTTTCTGATCGGCCAGATGGTCGACGTGCTAGTGTTCCATCGCATCCGGCGGGCGACCGGGGAGCAGATGATGTGGCTGCGCGCCACCGGCTCGACTGCGGTCTCGCAACTGCTGGACAGTTTCGTGGTGCTGTATGTGGCCTTCGTGTTAGGCCCGCAGCACTGGCCCATTCCGCAGTTCCTCGCGGTCGGCACCGTCAACTACATCTACAAGATGCTGGCAGCGATCGTACTGATCCCGCTGTTGTACGTAGCGCATCGCGCGATCGACAGCTATCTGGGCCATCGCGAGGCCGAGCGACTGCGCGCCGCTGCCGCAGCCGATTAGGCCCTAG
>JANNVI010000030.1:0-1984 GCA_031414335.1 Gammaproteobacteria bacterium
ACTCAAAACCCTGCAGTGCGCGGCCAACCGTCATGCCGGGCAACTGACATCCGTAGTCGAGGACGGCAGCGCGGGGATTGACGCCGTCGCCACCAACTGCGAACGCAGCAATTGGATCGATACCGCGCTTGGCCAATTGTCCGTGGAACACCGGATGGTGGTCGAACTGACCTACTACGCCGGCCTGTCCTGCGAAGAAGTCAGTGCCATCACTGACTGTCCGGTGGGTACGGTCAAAACTCGGCTGCATCATGCGCGTATTCGCCTGCGACGTGCGCTGGAAGAGCTTGAACAACCTGCGGCCCATTTCGAACCCGCCAACAGATCCGCATGATGACCGCCTCGAAACACTCGCTGCAGTGCGATTACATCTCTCGTTTGCTGCCCTGGTATGTCAATGGGACCTTGGACGCAGAAACGCGCCGGCAGGCAGACAGGCATCTCAAGGACTGTGAGAGTTGCCGCCAGGACTATGTGACTGAATGCCAAATCGCCGCGAGCATTCAGGAACGAACCACCACACCAACACAGACGCCGCACGGCGGCTGGGAACGCTTTGCCGCACTCCTCGATGCGCCTGCGCCGCTCGAATCGGACCCACTCGCATTGCGCGAACTAGACCGTTCAGCTGCGGCCGGGCCGAACCGACCCGGGCGGCGCTGGCTCGTCCCGCTCGCTGTCGGGCAGGCGGCTGCGATTGCCGTGTTGATCGTCGCGCTGTTTGCCCAGTCCAGAGACGCGGAGCCTGTCAATACTTTCTCCACCGTGAGCGCGCCTGATCCGACGCTGGCAGTGCCCGGAGACTTGGTGCGCCTTGCGTTCGCGTCCCCACCGGCCGCCACCGAGATCGAGCGGCTGACGCAGGCCATTGGCGCGCGCGTTGTGAGCGGCTCCAGTGCTAACAACGTGTACACACTGGCTCTCGATAGCGGCGCCGCGCGTGCCAGCGTCCTGACGTGGCTCCAGCAGCAGCCGGGCGTCGTGCTGGTCGAACCCGTAGCGCGAGCTGACGCACCATGACCCAGTCTGCTAACAAATCGATTCTCGTGCTGCTGCTGGTTTTGACCGGCTGTGCCACGACGGCGACGCCGCCACAAGCGCAAGGCGACGGCCCGCGGCTGGTGGTTACGATACGTGATGAAGCGCCGGGCCTGAGTATTGGACCGGGCGCGACGCCGGAGCTCGAAGAACCGGGCGCGAACTACCGCGGATCCGCCTACGCACAGCGTGTCAGCCGCAGACTGCAGCGAAGTTTTGGACTGGTGGAAGACGACGGCTGGCGCATCGGCCTCTTGAATGTGTATTGCGTCGTCTTTCGCACCGCAGACGCCAACTTGCCGGCACAATCCCTGCTCGCAAGACTCGCGGCACACCCAGACGTCGAGTCGGTGCAACTGCTCAACCGCTTTGAAACGCGAGCCAGCTATCGCGCCTACGACGATCCGTACTTTCGGCTGCAATCCGGGCTCGGCGCCCTGCGCGTGCCGGAAGCGCAGCGCTGGTCGGCCGGCGCTGGCATCCGTGTAGCCGTCGTCGACACGGGCGTCGATGGCACGCATCCGGATCTCGCCAACCGTATCGAATCCAGCCGCGATTTTGTCGCTAACAATCCCAGCGCGCGGGTGGCCGAACGCCACGGCACCGCAGTCGCTGGCGCGATCGCCGCGGTTGCGAACAATGGCATCGGAATTGTCGGCGTGGCGCCCGACGCGCGCTTGCTGGTGCTGCGTGCATGCTGGCAGGACGGGCCACAGGCACAAGGGCACTGCAATTCCCTGACGCTGGCTCGTGCGCTGGAATTTGCGATCGATCGGCGCGCGGATATCATCAATCTGTCGCTGACCGGTCCGCGCGATGCATTGCTGGAAAGGCTGGTAGCCATCGCGATCAGACGCAGCATCGTTGTGGTCGGGGCCAGCGACCGCCCTAACGAGTTTCCGTCCAGCGCGCCGGGCGTCATCGCGGTCGGCGACTCGGACGCGCC
>JANNVI010000031.1:0-3094 GCA_031414335.1 Gammaproteobacteria bacterium
CGGTCCATCAGCACCGATACCGGCGCCTGCAGGTAGACCACGAGATCCGGCTTCGGCGGATCCACGGCGATCTTCGCGTGGACCTGTTCGTACAGCTCGAATTCGGCGTCATCGAGTGTCAGCCGCGCGAACAGCCGGTCCTTGTCGAACAGGTAATCGCCGACGCGCAAAGGCGCAAACAGATCAGCCTGCTTGAGCTGCGCCAGCTGTTGCGCGCGCTGGAACAGGAAAAAGAGCTGCGCCGGCAAAGCCGCCGCCCTGGGATTCTTGTAAAAGCGCTCCAGGAATGGATTGTCGGCCGCCTGCTCCAGCACCAGCTCGGCGCCCCAGTGCTCGGCCAGGCGCCGCGCGAGACTGGTCTTGCCGACGCCAATCGGACCTTCGACCACGATCAGCTTCTTGTCAGTTGTCGCGCCCACGTCAGCCTCTTGTTAGGTCAAGCGCCGCAGACCCTGGTCACCCACCGCAGCGCGCAGGCGATTCACCGGACCCAGTCCCGGAATCTCCAGGGTGGGCGCGATGTCCGACAGAGGATACAAGACGAAATTGCGGCTCACTATCCCCGGATGCGGCAAGGTGAGCCGCTCCCGGACCAGCTTCTGCTCTCCATAGACCAGCAGGTCAAGGTCAATGCGCCGCGGCGCCCAGCGCCCGGGCATGCGAATTCGGCCCAGCTTTGCTTCCAGACCCTGCAATTGCTCGAACAATTGGCCGGCGCTCAGCGTGGTCAGGAACCCCACCACGGCGTTCACATAGTCGGGCTGCGCAAGACCCCCGAGAGGCACCGACTGGTACAGCGGCGAGGTCTGCAACGCGGCGACGCCACTGATAGCCGCGACCGCGCTGGCAGCTGCCCGCACCTGCGCCGGCGGATCGTCGAGATTGCTGCCGAGCGCCACGTAGGCAGGTGTCCACATTTCATTGCCGGGACTCAAGACCTGGCAACTCTTGTTAGCCGGGAGCGCCCGACGGGCGCCGTCCGCGGCCGCCGCGACGGCGCCGCCGGCGTGGCGGCGCGCCGGCCGGCTCCGCCTCGTCACCAGCAGGTGCACCGGCAGGCGGCTTGGCGAGTGCGTCCGCCATCGTAATGCGCTCTTCGGGACTCACAGTCTGCAAACGCGTCCACCAGTCCGCCGTGGCGCGCGCAGCGAGGCCCGCGTCGGCACGCAGCATCAGCAGGTCGTAGGCGGCCCGGAAGCGTGGCTGCTCGATCAGGCGCAGCGCACGACGACCGCGCGGCTGCTCGAGGCGCGGCTGAAACGCGAACATCTCGCGTACACCTAACGAAAATCGCCGCGGCACTGCCACCGTGTGCAGCAACTCGCGGAAAGCGCGGTCCACGGCATCGACAATCGTGGCAATGTCATGCCAGCGCTGCGCTGGCGCGCGTTCGATGGCGGCGCCGATCGGGCCGTACATCAGGACGGCGAACAGGAAGGTGGGCGTCACGGGTTTGTCTGCCCGCACCCGGGCATCGCTGTTAGCCAGGCCAATATCGAGCAGCCGCTCGATCGGGCTGCCGGGCGTGCGCGACAGCACCGCATCCACCGAGGGCAGCAACGCGGCCAGCAGGCCAAAGCGGCGCAGCGCTTGCAGGCTGGCGACGCCGTGACCGGTCAGGAACAGTTTCAGAGCTTCATCAAAAAGCCGTGCCGGCGGCACGCTGGCTAACAATGGCTGCAGGCTGGACATCGGCGCCGCGGTGGCCGGATCGAGCTCGAAGCCGAGCTTGGCGACAAAGCGCGCGGCGCGCAGCATGCGCACCGGATCTTCGCGGAACCGCGTCTCAGGATCACCGATCAGGCGCAGGCGCTTTGCCTTGATGTCGTCCATGCCATCGGTGAAATCCCAGATCGAGAAATCCGCGATGTTGTAATAGAGCGCATTGGCGGTGAAATCGCGGCGCCAGACGTCATCGTCGATGGTGCCGTAGGTGTTATCACGCAGGATGCGGCCTTCCGCGTCCACCACCCGCGAGCCATCATCGATCTCGGCTTCCGGAATGACTTCCGGGCTAACATCCTGGTCTGACTCGCCGGCCTCGATGTCTATGTCGTCGACATCTTCACTCAAAGGCTCATCACCCGGCGGCGGCGCGCTGCCTGCCCGGAAGGTCGCGACCTCGATGATCTCCCGGCCGAAGTAGACATGCGCAAGCCGGAACCGCCGGCCGACCAGCCGGCAGTTGCGAAACAGCCTCCGCACCTCCTCGGGCAATGCATTGGTCGCCACGTCGAAGTCCTTGGGCTCGATGCCGATCAGCAGATCGCGCACGCAACCGCCGACCAGGAAGCCCTGGTAACCGCCTTCCTTGAGCTTGTAGAGCACACGCAGCGCATTGGGCGAGATCTGCGCGCGCGACACGGTGTGGGCGTCGCGCGGGATGACTCGGGCGAGTGGATTGGGGGCCCCCAGAGGGCCGGTGAACTCAGTCAAGAAACGGGATTCCGCTTGGATTGGAAAAGACCAGCTGCCTATAATAGCGGTTCCTGCTGCCGCCCGGCACTTCACCGCGCTCCCTTCGTCTAGAGGCCCAGGACATGGCCCTCTCAAGGCCGTAACACGGGTTCGAATCCCGTAGGGAGCGCCATTTTTCTCTAGGTATTTCAATAACTTATGAGAATTGGCAATTCGCATGCTGACGAAATTTTGCTCATGGGAATCTGATGGGAATCTGATCGTCCCGAACGGCAGCGGATGTGCGCGGCATTTACATCGTCCGCAAAGCAATCACTCCTAACAGATTGGGGTGACCTGGTGGCTGCAAAATCAGCCGCGCCTGACCGCAGGCCGACGAGCCAGTATTTTTGTTGCCGCTCACGATTCCGGCAGTTCCTTGTTTTCAGCGGCCTCACCCGCATCCAGCACCGCTCGCAGCAGCCGAAACGGCACGCGCCAGCTCTGACCATCGCCTTCCACGGTCGCCGTGCGCGGATTCACCCGGACGATACGACCGATGTGCACCTGCAGGTACCGATCCTCGAACGTCACCTGATCGCCACGTCGAAGTCCTTGGGCTCGATGCCGATCAGCAGATCGCGCACGCAACCGCCGACCAGGAAGCCCTGGTAACCGCCTTCCTTGAGCTTGTAGA
>JANNVI010000032.1:0-149546 GCA_031414335.1 Gammaproteobacteria bacterium
CCGGCGCGCCCTACGTTGAACTCCAGGATTTGCAGGATTGTATCGGGGTCGCGTTAGGTTCGCCAACGCGCTTTGGCAATATGGCCGCGGCGCTGAAATATTTTTGGGATGGCACCTCCGAGCTGTGGCTCAATGGTGCGCTTGCCGGCAAGCCAGCGGCAGTGTTTACCTCAACCGGAACACAGCATGGCGGCCAGGAAACCACGTTGATTTCGATGATGCTGCCGTTGTTGCATCACGGCATGCTGATCGTCGGCGTGCCGTTCACGGAACCGGCGCTGGCGGCGACGCTGAGCGGCGGCACGCCCTACGGCGCCTCGCACGTCGCCGGCAGCCTGCCGGCCGGCAGTGCTCCCGTGCTGACCGAGCACGAACGCCTGATCGCCCAGTCACTCGGGCGCCGCGTCGCGCAATTCGCCCACAAGCTGACCCAGGACAGTTAGCCCCGCAAATCTAACGCGCGGAACGCTGCGCCAGGACCTCGCGGACAAACGGCAGGGTCAGGCGCCGCTGCGCGGCCAGCGCCGCCAGATCCAGTTCCTCGAGGAAGGCGCACTGCGAGCCCAGGTCGCGCGGCAGGCGCCGCAGCATGAATTCCAGCGCGTCCTCGGGCAACTCCAGGCCGAGCGCGCGGGCGCGTTGCGTCAGCAACTGCCGTAATTCAGCCTCATCAGGCAATTGCAGGTTGGCGCGCACCGCGACGCCGCGCACCCGCGACCCCAGGTCGGCCAGGGCCCAGTTGGCCAGCGGCGGCAGATCGCGCGCGGCCAGCAGCAGGCTCGCGCCCCGCTCTTCCATATCGCGCCACAACGCGAACAGCGCGTGGCCGAAATCCGCATCCGCAGCCACCACATCGACATCGTCGCAACAGACGAGATCGGCCGCGAGTTGTCCCGACAGGGCCGCGGCTCCCGCCGCTGCGAGCTCGCGCAACGCAAAGTAAACGGCGCGCCGTCCGGTCTGCTGCGCGGCGTGCACTGCCGCCAGCAGCAGGTGGGTCTTGCCGCTCGCGGCCGGTCCCGCGAGCACAAATGCACCGGCCCGGCCCGCGGCGACCGCTCGGACCAGCGACACGGCGGCGGTGTTAGGTCCGGCGAAGAAGTTGTCGAGACGTGCGCGCGCGCGCAGCCGCACAGCGAGCGCCAGTTGTTCCACGGCCACTTACCAGACGCGCTGCACGAAACGCAGCAGGTAGTGAGCGCCGGAGGCGACCGTGGTCACCAGGGTCGCAATCGCGAGAAAATCCAGCAATTCATGCGGCGGCACCTGGCGCGCCGCGTACAGGATCGCGAACGAGCAATACACCAGCTGCAGCGCCGTGTTGATCTTGGAAATAGCGGTTGGGCGGCCGTGCAATGCGCCAAACCACAGGCGAAACACCACTGCGCCCAGACCGATGACAAAATCCCGCGCAATCGCGGCCGCCGCCAGCCAGATGGGCACGAGACCGAGCCAGGCCGCATAGATAAACACCGTGACCAGCAGCAATTTGTCGGCTAACGGATCGATGACCTTGCCGAGCGGCGAAGTCCAGTTGAACCTCTTGGCAAGGAAGCCATCGATCCCGTCCGAGACGGCCGCCACCACGAACCAGCCGAGCGTCAGCAGGTATTGGCCGTCGCGCATCGACACCACCACCGGCCAGATAAGCAGGATGCGGCCCAGCGTGATGATGTTAGGAATATGGTGCACAGCGGTCAGCGGCGAAACACGACATTCAGGCGGCCAGCGCTGCGCGCAACGGAATTGAACTGCGCATCGCTCGCCAGCGCTGCCTGCAGCGTGTCGTCGCCGCCGCGGATCACCAGCCGATAGATCGCCGTGCCATTGCCGATCTCAAGCAGCTGCAATGCCTTGACCCCGGCGATGGCGTTCAGGCTGCGGGTTACGTCCACGTAGTCACGCAGCGTAGCCACCCCGGCCACGCCGAGCTCGGTTTCGAGCTCCGGCTGCACCGCCAGCCCGATGCTTGAACCGGCCAGCGAGTCCGCCGCGCCGTGCACACCGGCCAGCAGATCTCCGGACCAATTGCTCGATAACAGCCTTGTTTCCAGCGCTTCCGGCACCCACAGGCGCAGCTCGTAGCGGCCGGCTCCGGCCGGCGTGGCTAACAACGCATAGTCGGCGGTGGCGCGCCGCGCCGCCGCCAAGGCGGCATCACGGCTGGCGACACTCGCACCGGAGCCGATGCCCCATTGCAAGATCAGCGGCAGTCCGCGCGCAGCGGCGAGAGCTTCCACCTGGCCAGCCAGGTCCGCGCTCGCGGTTGCATCCTGGCCGCCGTCAACGATCAGCAACACGACCGGACGATCGCGCGGCCACAGGCTTTTGCCGGCCGCGACCAGCGCCCGGTCGATCGCCCCGCCGTCGAATGTTATGTGCGTGCCACCACCCGCGACCGGACGTACGACCTGGGCATAGCGGCGCGCGTCGGCAATCAATGCCTGCAACGCCGGATCCTGATCCGCGTCGCGCTGGCCGGTGGCGCGTATCACGGCAATGCGCATGGCGTCCTGGAAAGCGCTCGCGCCGGCGCTTGGCACCACGACGTCGTACACCCGGATCGTGCGCACCGCCCAGGCCGGCACCAGGATACCGGCCAGCAGACACAGCACGATCGCTTTCCAAACGGTCCGAATATTCAGCATGGCTGGGCTATTATACGGCCCGAGAAAAATATGAATTCGACAGCCGGATTAACCTATCGCGATGCGGGCGTCGATATCGACGCCGGAGACGAACTGGTCGAACGCATCAAGCCGCTGGTAAAGCGCACCCATCGGCCCGAGGTACTGGCCGGCGTAGGCGGCTTTGGCGCCCTGGTAGAGCTGCCGCCGGGACGCTGGAAACGCCCGGTGCTGGTCTCGGGGACCGACGGCGTCGGCACCAAATTGCGCCTCGCCATCGACACCAACCGCCACGACCAGATCGGCATCGACCTGGTCGCCATGTGCGCCAATGACGTCGCGGTCCAGGGCGCCGAGCCGCTGTTCTTTCTGGATTACTACGCGACCGGCAAGCTCAGCGTCGATGTCGCGGAAAGCGTCATCAAGGGCATTGTCACCGGCTGCGAACTGGCTGGCGCGGCCCTGGTGGGCGGCGAGACTGCGGAAATGCCCGGCATGTACCACGGCGGCGACTACGACCTCGCCGGTTTCTGCGTCGGGGTGGTCGAGCGGGACGCCATCATCGATGGCCGCAACATTGCGCCCGGCGACCAGATCATCGGCCTGGCCTCCTCGGGCGCGCATTCGAACGGCTATTCGCTGATCCGCAAGTTGTTAGCACACAGCGGCGCCGGCGAAGCGACCCAACTGGCTGGCAAACCGCTGATGGACTGGCTGCTGGAGCCGACCCGCATCTACGTCAAGTCGATGTTGCGGCTGGCTTCGTCAGTGCCGGTACATGCCTTCGCGCACATCACCGGCGGCGGCCTCACCGACAATATTCCGCGCGTGCTGCCGCCGGGCATGGAAGCGCTGCTGGATGCGGCGACCTGGCCGCGCAGCGCGCTCTGGGACTGGATCCAGGGCACCGGCAATATCGCCGCGGATGAAATGCACCGCACCTTCAACTGCGGCATCGGCATGATTGCGGTCGTGCCGCAGGATCATGTCACCGCCGCGCTGCGTTTGTTAGCTTCCTGCGGCGAGCAACCGTATCTGATCGGCGCGATCCAGGCCGGCGACCGCGGCTGCGTCGTCAGCTAGGCCGTGGTTGATTCGCAGCTCGATATCATCATCCTGATCTCGGGTCGTGGCAGCAACATGGCTGCGATCCATGCCGCCTGTCAGGACGGGCGCCTGCCGGCGCGCATCGCCGCGGTGATCGCCGACCGGCCGGAAGCCGCGGGACTGGAACTGGCACGCTCGCTTGCGATCCCGGCCTATTTGGTCAGCTTTCGCAACCATGCCCGGCGCGCGGACTTTGATGCGGCGCTGACCCGGCAGATCGACGCCTGCACAGCCGGCCCGGCCCGCAGCCTGATCGTGCTGGCCGGATTCATGCGGATCCTGGAGCCCGAGTTCGTCGGTCGCTACCCGGGGCGGATGCTGAACATCCATCCGTCGTTGCTGCCGGCCTATCGGGGCCTGCATACCCACCGGCGGGCGCTGGCGGATGGTGTCGCCTGGCACGGCGCTAGCGTGCACTTTGTTAGCGTCGAGCTCGATGGCGGCCCGGTCATCGCCCAGGTGCGGGTGCCGGTGCTGCCGGGCGATACCGAAGCTTCGCTTTCAGCGCGGGTTCAGCGGGGGGAACACAGGCTGTATTGGCGGGTCATAGCATGGATTGCGCAGAATCGCCTCAGCCTGACACCCGCCGGCGTGCAACTGGATGGCGCACCGCTGCGCCGGCCCATCTTATGGCAGCTGCCCGCACAGGACGCGGATGGAGACTTGATTGATGTTGCGAACTGAAAAAATCGGTTTTATCGCCAGGCTCACGCTGCTGGCCGCCGCAGCACTGACGCCGGGCGCCGTGCTGTCGGCGCAGGCCGAAGCGGCATCGGGGCTGGTGCCGTTCAAGGCAAGCTACAGCGTCGAGTGGCATGGCATGAACGCCGGCACCACGACCATTGAGCTCATTCCTAACAGCAATGGCCGGTACACCTACGCCTCGGGCAACCAGGCGCGCGGGATCTTCCGGCTTGCATTTCCCGATGTCATCCGCCAGTCCTCGGTGCTGGAAATCAGCAATGGCGTGGTGCGCCCGATCAGCTTTCGGGCGGATGACGGCTCCAAGGCCACCGACCAGGACGTCAAGCTGGACTTCGACTGGAGCAGCAGCCGGGTCACCGGCGTTGCGGAGAATCGCCCGGTCTCGCTGGAGCTCAAGCCCGGCACCCAGGACGCCATGTCGATCCAACTGACGCTGATCCTGGCATTGCAGGCGGGCCGCGCCCCGGACCTGTTATTGATGGCCGACAAGGACCAGATCAAGGACTACATCTACCAGCGAGACGGTGAAGCAACGCTCAACACGCCATTCGGCGCCGTGCCGACGGTGATGTGGAGCAGCCACCGGCCCAACTCCGACCGCGTCACCCGCGTCTGGTATGCGCCGTCGTTAGGTTTCACGCCGCTGCAGGCGGCGCGCACGCGCGGCGGCAAACTCGAGTGGACCATGAAGATCCAGAAGCTGGACCGCCCGACACAACGCTAGACGCTGTTAGGCGCGCGCAAGCGGACCCCCGCTGCGCGGTGAATGGGTGGCGGCTCGGGCGCGCGGCCAGCGCAAACTTAGTGCCATCAGCTCAGCTTGGGAAGAGATCCTGTGAGGAACGTTTGCGCCCGTGCGCACGAGCGAACGCGCAAGATCGCGCGTGAGTCCGCGAACCGCGATCTTGCAGGCGCGCCACCCCCTGAGCCCCGCAGCGGGGGTCCGCTTGCGCGAGCCTAACAATATCTGCCGGCGCGGCGGGGCGACCCAGTGCCTGGATTTACGTGCGCGGCAGCGTCACGCCGCGCTGCCCCTGGTACTTGCCGCCCCGATCGCGATACGACGTTTCGCAGACTTCATCCGATTCAAAGAACAGCATCTGCGCGACGCCTTCATTGGCATAGATCTTGGCCGGCAGTGTGGTCGTGTTGGAAAATTCCAGTGTCACATGGCCTTCCCACTCCGGCTCCAGCGGCGTGACATTGACGATGATGCCGCAGCGCGCATAGGTGGATTTGCCGAGGCACACGACCAGCACGTTGCGCGGCACGCGGAAATATTCCACGGTGCGCGCGAGCGCGAAGGAATTCGGCGGGATGATGCAGACGTCCGCGCTCAGGTCGACGAAACTCTTGGCATCGAACGCCTTGGGATCGACGATGGTCGAGTTGATGTTGGTGAATACCTTGAACTCGCTGGCGCAGCGGACATCGTAACCATAGCTTGACGTGCCGTAGGACACGATACGGTTGCCAGCCGCTTCGCGCACCTGTCCCGCCTCGAACGGTTCGATCATTTTCTGCGTTTCGGCCATACGCCGGATCCAGCGGTCTGATTTGATACTCATGGTCTTCTTTTTGGGTTGCCTTTTTGGGGGCTCTTTTCAGGTGTTCTCGATGACGATTTTCGGGAATAGGCTGCTGCGATCGCGGCCGCGGCGCGCCAGCTCGCCGGCGGTGCGGCGCGCCATCGCGAAGTAGGCTGCGGCGCGCGCCGAATCGGGCGCGGCGACCACGGTCGGTGTGCCGTTATCGGCTTCATCGCGGATGTGGGCGTCGAGCGGCAATTCACCGAGCAATTGCACGCCGTATTGCGCCGCCATGCGCGCGCCGCCGCCGCTGCCAAAGATATGCTCCGCATGGCCGCATTGACTGCAAACATGCACGCTCATGTTCTCGACAATGCCTAACACAGTTACGTTGACCTTCTCGAACATCTTGAGGCCCTTGCGCGCGTCGGCCAGGGCGATGTCCTGCGGCGTGGTGACGATCACCGCGCCGGCAACCGGCACGCGCTGCGACAGCGTGAGCTGGATGTCGCCCGTGCCCGGCGGCATGTCGATCACGAGGTAGTCGAGCTCACCCCAGTCGGTGTCGCTCAGCAGCTGATTCAGGGCCGAAGTCACCATCGGCCCGCGCCAGATCATCGGCTGCTCGACGTCCACCAGGAACCCGATCGACATCGCGACCACGCCGTGATTGCTGAGCGGTTTGATGCGCTTGCCATCGGGCGAGGTCGGTTTCTGGCCGCTAAGACCTAACATGAGCGGCTGACTGGGACCATAGATGTCGGCGTCGAGCAGGCCCACACGCGCGCCCTGCGCGGCCCAGGCGAGCGCCAGGTTGGCGGCCACGGTGGACTTGCCAACGCCGCCCTTGCCCGAGGCGACTGCAACGATGTTGGCGATATTGGGCAATGGCGTGAGGCCGCGCTGCACGGCATGCGGCAGGATGCGACTCTTGAGTTGCAGGTCGACGCTGAGCCCGCTGCCAGGCGTGCCGGGCGCGGCGGCCAGGTGCTTTGTTAGCAGCTGGGCCAGTTCGTGGGCGTAGCCGCCGGACGGATAGCCAACAGTTGCGCGGATGCGCACGCTGGCGCCGTCGAGCTCGAGGGACTCGACGGCTTTCGACTCGCCCCAGGAGAGGCGCAGATTAGGGTCCTGGAATTCGTCCAGGGCGGCACGCAGGGCGGCAGTTGTGACAGAGTTCATGTGGGGCTGCGATTCTAGCGAAAAACTGTGAGGTCACGCGTGCCGTTTCCCGGGCATCCCGCCGGGCTGTGGCATAATCTGGGGCTGCTTGTGGATCGCTAACGCACTATCAGGGGAAGCTCCCGTTCAGTGCACTTATGGGTTTTTTTTCGAACGTAAAAACGGATCGGATCATCACTGAGATCAGGGGTTGCACTGATCCGTCAAGTCCGGCTGCCCAAAAATTGATCGCCAAGCTCAAGGATGTGGGCGAAGAAGCCATCCTGCCGATCGTTGCGGCCCTCCCGGATGCCGACAAGCCGGTTACCGTGGCGCTGGTCGAAGCGCTGACCACCCTGGTCAACCAGAAGACCTTTCCCAAGCTCATCGTGGCCATGATCCAGGGCAGTCCCAAGGTGGTGGCCGGGGTCAAACAGGCGCTCGCTGCGAGCCGCGCCTATCCGCCAGGCATGCTGCTGGATGCGCTCAGCAAGGAAGATAACCCGCGCAGCGCGCTGATCGATGTCATCGTGGCCCAGAAGGCCCGTTTTGGCGTGCGCGAACTGCTGAACGCTTCGGCCAATCAGGCGCCTAACGAAAAAGCCGCGCTGTTCAAGATTATCGGTGACGTCGCCGACGCCAGCAGCGTCGGGGAACTCATCGGCCGGCTGCAGGGCAAGGATCAGGTCGCGCGCGTCCATATCATCAACATCCTGGGCAAATTCAACCAGCCCGAGGTGCGCACGGCGCTGATGCAGCATCTGACCGACTCCTCCAAGGTGGTGCGCAGCTCGGCGCTCGCCTCACTGGCGCGCATGGATGGTCCTTTCGACGTCAGGCCGGTGGTGGAGCTGCTGCGTGATCCGGAAGTTGAGGTCCAGAACCGCGCCATCGACGTGGTCATCAAGGCCAATGACCCGGACACGATCAAGTATCTGATCGAAATCCTCAAGGATGAAAACGAAAACGCGCGCCGCGCCGCGGTCGAGGTGCTCAATGAAGTGGGCAATGCGCGTTCCGTGAAATACCTGCTGGAGGCGATTGCCGACAGCGACTGGTGGGTGCGCAGCCGCGCCGCAGACGCGCTTGGCAAGATCGGCGGACCCAAGGTGGTCGACGCCGTGCTGCAATTGATCAAGGACGATAACGAGGACATCCGACGCTCGGCGATCGAGATCCTGAACCAGACCAAGGATGAACGCGCCGTCCTGCACCTGATCGAGGCCACCAAGGACAAGGACTGGTGGGTCAGCGAGCGCGCGGTCGATGCGCTGGCGGCCATCGGCAACCGCAAAGCCATACCGCGCCTCTACGAGATGCTCAAGGAAGGCGTACCCAAGGCCATGCCGGTCGTGGTGCGCGCGCTGGGCAAGCTTGGCGATCCGCGTTTGATCGATCCGATCCTGGTCAAACTGCAGGCGCAGCCGAGCAAGGAACTGAAGATCGAAGCGCTGCAGGCGCTGGCATTGTTAGCCGACGATAAACGCGTCGAACAGATCCGCGTGCAGTTGCAGCAGCATACGACCACGGGCGACGCCACCGTTGCGCGCGCCGCCACCGGCGCGCTGGAAAGCCTGCAGCGCCGTTTCGACGTCAGCGGCCTGCCATCGGCATCCGCCAGTGGCAGCGTTGCACAGCTCGGCAAGACACTGCGTGCGTCGGAGTCCTCGGTCAATACCATGATCAGGCCGGATGCGGAAGTCGTTCAGCAGGTGCGCGCCGCCGAAACCAGCAGCGCACCCAAACTTGATATCTCGACACTGACGCCGGGCGACATGGTCGAAGGCCGCTACAAGTACATCGAGCGCATTGGCAAAGGCGCCTTCGGCACCGTGCTGCTGATGGAAGACACCGTGGTCGACGACCGGCTGATTCTCAAGTTCCTGAATCCAAACATTTCGCAGGACGAGGAAATGATGAAACGTTTTGTGCACGAATTGCGCTACTCGCGCAAAATCACGCACAAGAACGTCATCCGCATTTACGATTTTCTTTTTATCCAGGGCAACTACGCCATTTCGATGGAGTACTTCCCGTCGCACACGCTGGGTGGAGAAATCGTCGGCGAGAAGCCGATGGTACTGAAACGCGCGCTGGGATTTGGCATCGACATGTGTATCGGCATGGCGGTGGCGCACCAGGCCGGCGTGGTGCATCGCGACCTGAAACCGGCTAACGTGCTGATCAACGACGAAGGCCTGCTCAAGATCGTGGACTTCGGTGTCGCGGCCGCGCACCGCGAAGGCGACACGCAACTCACCAAGACCGGATATGTCATCGGCTCGCCGAAATACATGGCGCCTGAGCAGATTCTCGGCAAGCGCGTCGATCAGCGTGCCGACATCTACGCCATCGGCGTGATACTTTATGAAATGCTGACCGGTGTGCCTCCCTATACCCGCGGCGATCACATGTCGGTCATGTATCAGCACGTGCAGGGCAAGGCCAAGGCGCCGATCGAAGTGAATCCGGATCTTTCGCCCGAACTGTCGGCAGCGGTGATGAAAGCCATGTCGGTCGACAAGGCTAAACGGCATCAGAGCGTTGACGAATTGCGCGTCGCGCTGGAGAGCTTCCTCTAATGGCTCGCATCGACGCGTTTCTGAAGCTTGCTTCGCAGCAAGGCTGCTCTGATCTGCACCTGGCAGTCGGTATCCCGCCGATGCTGCGGATGAGCGGTGACCTGATGCCGATCAAGTTTCGCGAACTGCGCGATGCCGAACTCGAAGGCTACCTGCTCGAAATCCTCAACAAGAACCAGATGGGTGAGTTCGGCAAGGGCCTCGACCAGGATTTTTCCTATGTCAGTGGCGATGGCGCGCGCTTTCGCGTCAACATGTTCCGCAAGGAAACCGGCCTCGGCGCGGTGTTTCGCGCCATCCCCACCGACGTGCCGCAGCTGGAGACACTCAACCTGCCGGCCATTGTTACCAAGCTTTGCGATTTCCACCAGGGCATGGTGCTGGTCACTGGCTCGACCGGCACCGGCAAGACGACGACGCTGGCGGCGATGATCGACTACCTGAATCGCTCGCGGAAACTCAACATCATCAGCCTCGAAGATCCCATTGAGTTCGTCCACAAAAGCGTCAAGAGCCAGATCATCCAGCGCGAACTGCACACGCATATTCCCTCGTTCGCCGAAGGCGTGCGCGCCGCAATGCGAGAAGACCCGGATGTGATCCTGGTGGGCGAGTTGCGCGATGCCGACACCATTTCGATGGCGATGACCGCCGCCGAAACCGGGCACCTGGTGCTGGGCACGCTGCATACCACCAGCGCCACCAAGACCATCGACCGCGTCATCGATGCGCTGCCGATCGAACAGCGTGAGCAGACCAAGAGTTTCCTGTCATCCAGCTTGTTAGCCGTGGTGACGCAGGTCCTGGTCAAGGCTGCCGACAACCGCAGCAGGCGCGCGCTGTGCGAGGTCATGGTGATGACGCGCGCGATCGCCAAGCTGATCCAGACCGACCAGACCTTCCAGATACCGAGCCAGCTGCAGACTAACAAGGACCTGGGTTCGCAGTTGATGGACCAGGCCCTGCTGGCGGCGCTCGCGAACCGCGACGTCGACATCGAAGACGCCCTGTCCTACGCGCAGGACAAGCGTGCGTTCCAGAAATACATGAGCGACTCGGTCATGCTGCCGAAGCTCGATGTCGCGGCCACCTGAGGCGGATACCCATGGCGCAAATTGATGCCTATTTGGGCGAAGTGCTCGACAAGAAGGGCTCGGACCTGCATTTCATCGCCGGCGACCCGCCGCGCCTGCGCCAGCATGGCGACCTGCTGCCGCTGCGCGATGAGATTCTGAAGCGCGATTTTGTCAAGGAAGCGCTGTTCGAAATCATGCCGCATCAGGCCAAGACCCGCTTCGAGGCGCAGGCCGGCGCCGACTTCGCCTACACGCTGCCCGAGCGCGGCCGCTTCCGCGTCAATGTGATGACCCAGTTGAATGGCATGGGCGCGGTGATGCGCGCGATTCCGTCCCAGGCCTTCACGATGGAACAACTGGCTTTGCCAGACTCCATCCGGCAGCTGGCTCGTTCTTCCAACGGGCTGATTCTCGTCACCGGCAAGACCGGTTCCGGCAAATCAACGACACTCGCGGCGATCATCGATGACATCAATCGTCGTATCAAGGGCCATATCCTGACCATCGAAGATCCGATCGAATTTGTGCACCAGCGCAAGCAGTGCCTGATCAGCCAGCGCGAAATCGGCGTGCATACCACCAACTTTGCGCACGCACTGCACTCCGCCCTGCGCGAAGATCCCGATGTGATCCTGGTCGGCGAAATGCGCGATTACGAAACTATCAGTATCGCCGTCACTGCAGCGGAGATGGGCATCCTGGTGATGGGCACGCTGCACACCAACGGCGCAGCGCCGACCGTCGATCGCATCGTCAATGTGTTTCCGGCCGACAAACAGTCACATGTCCGCACCATGCTGTCGACCAGCCTGCGCGGCGTGATCTCGCAGCAGCTGCTGCAGAGATCCGACAAGGCCGGGCGCGTCGCGGCGCTGGAAATCATGGTCAACACCTCGGCGGTCGCAAACCTGATCCGCCAGGGAAAACTCGACCAGCTCGAGAACGTCATGCAGTCGGGCGCGGCCCTGGGCATGCGCACCATGGACGGCGCGATCCAGGCGCTGCTCGACCAGAAACAGATCACCGGCGCCGAAGCCTACAAGAAAGGCATCAACAAGGCCCGTTTCGAGCCGGTCAAGGACCAGGTCTAACAAGATTCGGCCGGGGCGGACCCTCGGGTCGTCTGCCGTCTCTTCGGCAGCACCTGTCTCTGCTAGAATTCGCCCCTTTCGGCCAAGGGAAATCCGCATGCTCGCGTCACGCGCAACACTGCTGTTGCTGGGTGCTGTTGCCGGCCCGTTGGCCGTCCTTGGACTAACAAGCAGCCATTCATGACGCGTCGAATTCTTGTCACCAGCGCCCTGCCATACGCCAATGGCAGCCTGCACCTGGGCCACATCATTGAAGCGGTGCAGACCGACGTCTGGGCGCGTTTCCAGCGCCTGCAGGGCCACGACTGCATCTACGTCTGCGCCGAAGACACGCACGGCACGCCCGTCATGATCAAGGCACAGGCGGAAGGCATCAGCCCCGAGCAGCTGATTGCGCGCATGGCGACCGAGCACGTGGCGGACTACCAGGGGTTCCTGATCGGCCACGCGCATTTCCACAGCACGCATTCGCCGGAGAACGCCGAGATTACCCGCGCGATGTACTTGCGTATCCGCGAGGCGGGGCACATCGCGACGCGCACGGTGCGCCAGGCGTATGACGAGCAGGCAAAGATGTTCCTGCCGGACCGGTTCGTGCGCGGCACCTGCCCGCGCTGCGCGACCGCGGACCAGTATGGCGACAGCTGCGAGAATTGTGGCGCCACCTATACGCCGGCCGACCTCAAGGATCCGCGCTCGCAGCTGACCGGGACGGCGCCAGTGTGGCGCGACTCGGAACATTATTTCTTCAGGCTCAGCAGTTTTGAGCCGATGCTGCGGGAGTGGGTGGCGGGTGGCTCGCTGCAGGCTTCGGTGCGCGCGAAACTTGCAGAATGGTTCGCCGCCGGCCTGCAGGACTGGGACATTTCGCGCGATGCACCCTATTTTGGCTTTGAGATTCCGGATGCGCCCGGCAAGTATTTCTATGTCTGGTTCGACGCGCCGATCGGCTACCTCGGCAGTTTCCAGGCCCTGTGCGCGAAAAGCGGCCTAAAATTTGACGATTACCTGGGACCCGACAGCAAGGCCGAGCTGTACCACTTCATCGGCAAGGACATCAGCTATTTTCACACGCTGTTCTGGCCCGCGGTGCTGCATGCCGCCGGTTATCGCAAGCCCACGGCCGTGCATGTGCACGGTTTCCTGACCGTCAACGGCACCAAGATGTCGAAATCGCGCGGTACATTCATCACCGCGCGCCGCTATCTCGAGCTGCTGCCCGCGGAGCCGCTGCGCTATTACTTCGCCGCCAAGCTCGGCACCGATGTCGATGACATCGATCTCAGTCTCGATGACTTTGTCGCGCGCGCGAACTCGGACCTGGTCGGCAAGCTGGTCAACATCGCCAGCCGTTGCGCAGGCTTCATCGAGCGCAGCGGCGGCCAGCTGGCCGGCAAATTGCCGGATCCGGCGCTGTACGCGGAATTCACCGCGGCCCGGCCGCGCCTCGCGGCGCTTTTCGAGGCGCGCGACACCGCGGCCGCGATTCGCGAGATCATGCTGCTCGCGGATCGTGCCAACCAGTACGTCGATGCGCAGAAGCCCTGGGCGCTCGCCAAGGACCCTGCGCGGTCCGAAGACGTGCGCGCGGTGGCCACCCAGGGCATCAACATGTTCCGTGCGCTGATGCTGTATCTGGCCCCGGTGCTGCCGAAAATGGCCTGCGAGGCCGCGCAGTTTCTCGGTGCGCCGCTGGCACGCTGGGACGAAGTCGATTCGCCGTTGTTAGGCACCGCGCTCAAGCCCTACCTGCCGCTCGCAACACGCCTCGATCCCAAGGTCGTGGCACAACTGGTTGCGGGACCGCCGGAACCCACGGCCGCCGCAGGCGCGCCACCCGTCACTCAACCGAAAGCTGCCCCTAAAATGACTACGCCCGCCGGTAATCTCAAGATCGACGACTTCGCCAGACTCGACCTGCGCGCGGCGCTGGTCAGGGACGCGAAGCTGGTCGAAGGTTCCGACAAGCTGCTGCAACTGACGCTGGATCTCGGCACCGAGACCCGCAATGTGTTCTCCGGCATTCGCGTCGCGTATCAACCCGAGCAGCTGATCGGCCGTTATGTGGTGATGATCGCGAACCTGGAGCCGCGCAAGATGCGCTTCGGCGTATCCGAAGGCATGGTGTTGTGCGCCGGCGACGATGCCGAAGGGCTCTTCCTGCTGTCGGCCGATGCGGGCGTCAAGCCTGGCATGAAGATCAGCTAACACCCCGTGCTGCGTGAACGACGCTGACTCCCTCGCCGATCGCATCGACCAGTTGCTGCCGCAGACGCAGTGCACGCGTTGCGGTTACCAGGGATGCCGGCCTTATGCCGAGGCGATTGCCCAGGACCTCGCGCCGATCAACCAGTGCCCGCCGGGCGGCGGCGCGACGATCGATGCGCTGGCGCGTTTGTTAGGTCGGGCGCCACAGCCGCTGAACCCTGCGAACGGCGTCGCAGGTCCGCCGCTGGTGGCGGTGATCGACGAGAGCCGCTGCGTCGGCTGCACCAAGTGCCTGCCGCCCTGCCCGACCGATGCGATCGTCGGCGCCAATCGCCTGATGCACACCGTGATCGCAGCGCTGTGCACCGGTTGTGAGCTGTGCATTGCGCCCTGCCCGGTGGACTGCATCGTGCTCGTGCCGCGTGCCACGCTCGCCGACCCGGCGGCGCGCGCGGAACCGGGCGCCGCCGACAATCGCGCGCGCTATGGCGCGCATCTGCGGCGCGCGGAGCAACGCAACTCGGCGCGGCTGCGCGAGCTGGCCAGGGCCAAGGCCGTGCCACCGCAGCCACTGTCATGAAGCCGGAACTGCGCACCGCGCTGTTCGCCACCCTGCGCGCCGGCAATCCGGAGCCCACGACCGAGCTCGAGTACCGGACGACCTTTGAATTACTGATAGCCGTGATCCTGTCAGCGCAGGCCACCGACAAGAGCGTCAACGCCGCAACCCGCAAGCTCTACGCCGTTGCTAACACACCAGAAAAGATTGCCGCTCTTGGCGTCGAGGGGCTGATGCCGTACATCCAGTCCATCGGTCTTTATCGGACCAAGGCCAGGAACGTGATCGCAACTTGCGCCCAGTTGCTGGCCGCGCATGGCGGCGACGTGCCGCGGGCCCGCGAGGCGCTCGAAGCGTTACCGGGGGTTGGGCGCAAGACGGCTAACGTGGTCCTGAACACGGCTTTCGGCGAGTCGACGATTGCGGTCGACACGCACATATTCCGCGTCGCCAATCGCACCGGACTGGCGCGTGGCAAGACACCACTTGCGGTCGAACAGGCACTGCTGCGCAATACGCCGCCCGAGTTCCTGCGCCATGCCCACCACTGGCTGCTGTTGCATGGCCGCTATGTCTGCAAGGCGCGCAAACCGGAGTGCGAGCGCTGCGTGATCAAGCCGTACTGCGCCTATCCGCGCCGGTCCGGAAAACGGGCGGCGCCGTGATCTTCGCCCATCAATCGCGCGAACAACTGCGCACGACCTGGCTGACGGCCTGGCAGAAACACCGCGCACGTGAATTGCTGACGCCGCTCGAGTCGCAGCTGGTGGGCGTCATGGAATTGCACCCCGAATATCACCGTTGGCTGGAGGATGGCGAGCGCGCCAGCACCTCGCAGGCCGCGACTGACAATCCCTTCCTGCACCTGAGCCTGCATCTGGCGCTGCGGGAACAGCTGGCGACCGACCGGCCAGCGGGGATCAAAGCCGCGTTCGACAGCCTGGCATTGCGCCTCGGCGACCGGCATGACGCCCTGCATCGCGCCATGGACGTGTTAGGCAGGACGCTATGGGAAGCACAACGCAGCGGCCGGGCGCCGGACGAGGCTGCCTATCTTGAGGCGATTCGCCGCCTGTAACGGCCGGGCTACGGCCTTATGCGCCGCACACGATTGCGCAGTTTCAAGGCGCGATGCACCGCAGTCTGGACATCCGCGTCGGCGGCATTGTGATGATTGGCGCGCAGATACTCGGTAAAGCGCGCTGCGTCCATGGGTCTCGCAATCAGAAAACCCTGGGCTTCGTCACAACCCATTTCTCCGAGCAAATCCAGGCTCTCTTGTGTTTCCACGCCTTCGGCGACTACACGCAGACCCATGCTGTGGCCAAGCTCGATGGTCGAGCGGACGATCAGCGCGTCGTCCTCATCCTCCGCGGCGTCGCGCACGAAGCTGCGGTCGATCTTCAGCTCATCCACCGGCAGTCCCTTCAACTGCGACAGCGAAGAATACCCGGTGCCGAAATCGTCGATCGCGAAACGCACGCCCGCGACCCGCAGCAGCTCCATGTTGCGCGCAGCGACTTTCACATCGCGCATCACCGCACTTTCGGTGATCTCCAGAATCAGCGCGGTGGCCGGTACCTCATTTTCCTGCAGTTGCTCCAGCACATAGTCCGGTAATTGCGGGTCAACAATGTCGCCGGCCGACAGATTCACGGCCAGTTCAAATTTGAAGTCGTCGCGCCGCCAGGCGCTCAGCTGGCGCAAGGCCGCGCGCAAAATCCAGCGCGTCAGGATAGCGGTGGCGCCGGTACTCTCTGCCAGCGGCACAAACTCGCCCGGCGAGACCTCGCCGAGACTGGCGTGACGCCAGCGCACCAGCGTTTCAGCGCCCCGGATGCGGCCGCTCTTGACGCTCACCTTGGGTTGAAACACCAGGTACATCTGCCCGGTGCCGACTGAATCCGGAAGATCGGCGCTGAGACGCAGGCGTCGATGCTGTTGCACCTCCTGGTCCATCTCGAACACCCGCACCGGCACATTGGCACTGCGCGCCGCATCGAGCGCGATTTCCGCGCGGCGCAACAACTCAGCCGGCGTATCGCCGTGCTCAGGCGCAAAGGCCACACCCGCAACCGTGGCAATGCGCACATTGACGCCATCGACTCGCAGCCGCGTCCGCAGCTCCTGGCACAGGTTCCTGATCAGCGTTTCGAACGCGGTGCGCCTTAATTTGACGGTCGCAAATGCGAAGCGCGCGCCCTGCAACCGCGCGACCTGATTGACCGACTCGACTTCGCGCGTCAGGCGCTGGCCCAGTTCCATCAACACCTGGTCGGCAAAATGCAGCCCGAGATTGGCGGAAAAATGCTGCAGGTCAGCAATTTCAATGATGGCAACCGAGATCGGTGTCTCTGCCGAGCCGCTGTGCATTTTTTCGCTGAGCAGCGCCTCGAAATGCTGCCGGTTCGGCAAGCCGGTCACCGGATCGTGGCGCGATTGATGGATGATGCGCAATTCGCGGTCCGCAATGCCTCGTTGCATGGCATTGAAGCTGGATGCCAACTTTGCAAACTCTTCGGTGCCGGATACCTCGATCGCGGAACCGTAGTCGCCACGCTCGATGCGCTGGACGCCAGCGACCAATTGCTCGACCGGACGCGTGGCCGCGCGGCCCAGCCGTACGCCGACCACGGTTGCTAACACGATTGACAGGAACGCAATCAAGCTCAATGTGTTGCGCAACTCGACATACGGTGCGTTGACAGCCTTCATGGATTTCAGCAGCAGGATCGCAAACTGATGGTCGCCGCTGTTGAGTCTGTCGGACACGGCCAGAAAATCAGTACCGGCGACCTGCGTCTCGTGCGGTTCGCGCAGCGCAATGGCCTGCGTCAGGATTTCGGTCCCGAGCTGCTGGCTGGCCTCTGGCAAGCTGGTTGCAGCCACGGCCGCCTGCCCCTGGGCGCTGACCACGAAGGCGATGTCGACATCGAGCAACTGCCTGAGTTCCAGCGCCAGTTTCTGATCGATCGCAAAACCGATCGCCACAAACGCGATCGGCTCCGGTGCGCGTATGGGCACGGCCAGGACCTGGTAGCTGGAGTTATCAATCTGCAGGAAGGCGCTGGACGTGGTTTCGGGCGTCAGCTGGCTAACAGTGTCGGTCGAAAGCGCTCCGATCGGGCGGCTGGCCGCCATGACCTTGCCGTCAACATCCAGCACCAGCAACAGATCTGCGCCGATACGCCGGGAATGATTGCGAGCGGCGGACAGAATAGTGGCCTTGTCGCCGGAGGCTACTGCCTCGCGCAGGCCGAAATCCGCCGCCAGCACGCCGACGGCGTTGGCGAGCTGCGTGGCGCGGTAGTCCAGCAATCGCTTGGCGACCGCTGCACCGGCGTTCAACTGCTCGTTGGCGCGGCTTCTGACCGCGCCCTGAGTACGACCCAAAACTGCTAACAGCGTCACAGTTTGGGCGGCGATAACCAGCCCAATGATGAGGACGAGAAGCCGATTACGGAAGGAGCGCATTACAGACCTTATGTTGACATCCCCAAGCCTAATCATCCGTGGTCCTGAGCGCGACAACCGTGTACCGTTTTTTCGATGCAGTTCGCAAACCCGCTGCAATCCTCGCGACGCTCGCAGCGTGTGGCACGACGTGGGCGTTAGCCGGGGAGCTATCCATCCGAGTCGTCGCCAATGACGGCCTGCCCATGGCGGGCGCCGTTGTTGAAATTCGCGACCTGGCCGGGCAACTCAGTCCGGCAACGCCCATCGATACGCGCATGGACCAGCTCGACCTCGCCTTCGCACCGACGGTGCTGGTCGTGCCGGTCGGTTCACATATCGCCTTTCCTAACAGTGACGTTGTCAGCCACCAGGTCTATTCGTTCTCGCCGGCCAAGAAATTTCAGCTGCCACTGTATCGAGGCAAACCCTATCCACCGTTGACGTTCGACCTGCCGGGCATCGTGACGGTGGGCTGCAACATCCACGACAACATGCTGGGCTACGTATTCGTGACCGACGCGCCCTATTACGGCCGGACGACAGCAGCGGGCACATGGTTCATCGCCGCGCTGCCACCCGGTAGCTATGCCGTGAGTGTCTGGCATCCGCGGCTGCGAAACCTGGCCAGGCCCCTCACGCACAACGTCAGCGTGTCGCCGGCCGACGCGCACAGCGAATTCTTGTTCCAGATCCGTGAACCCCTGCGCCCACAACGCCTGACCGCCAAGCGTACAGCCGGGGACAGCTACTGATGCTTTCGACTGACGCCATCGCCCGACCGCTGCTGCTGTGCGGACTGCTGGCCGCCGCGCCGCTCGCCGCACAACAAGTCGACGTCACGCTCGACGGGAGGCTTGTGAGCTCGGACTCGCGCACCTCCTTCCTCGATGGCGGTCTTGGCAAGTTGCGTGCCGATGCCAACAACACCGGCCTCGAACTGGGTCGCCTGCGCTTCGGCATGAGCGGTCCGCTGGGTGAGTCGTTTCACTACGTGCTCGATGCGTCCGTATGGAGCACCGATGACACCAACCCGATCGACCTGACCGAGGCCTACCTCGAGTGGCGCCCCGCGCCGAGCAGCGTCTGGCGCTCCCGTGTAAAAGCCGGCGCCTTCTACCCCGCCATCTCGCTGGAACATCGCGCTGCCGGCTGGACTAACAAATATTTTTTGAACAGTTCGGCGCTCAACACCTGGATCGGCGAGGAACTGCGCACCATCGGCGTCGAGTACAACCTTGACTGGCTGGGTGCGCAGCGCAACTCCCCGTTTGACTTCGGACTGACGGCAGCCGCCTTCGGCTGGAACGACCCGGCCGGCGTCGTGGTCGCGTTCCGCGGCTTTGCACTGCATGACCGCCAGACGCCGCTATTCGGGCGCCTGCGCACCTGGACACCGGGCGGTGGCCGGCAGCAGCGCGTGCTGTTCGATGAAATCGATGGCCGGCCCGGCTACCACATCGGCGCGCAGGCAAAGTACAGCGACCGCGTATTGCTGCGGGCCATACACTACAACAACCGCGCCGATTCCGCCGCGTTTGACGCCGCGATCGATGACTATGCGTGGGAAACCAATTTCAACAGCCTGGGCCTCAGACTTCAATCTGCAAATGACTGGACTGTCATCGCGCAATGGCTGTCCGGAGAAACCTTCGTCGGACCAGGTCGCCATGACGCCTGGTATTTTGACACCCAGTTCCTGTTGTTAGCCAGGCAGCGCGGCAAGCAGCGCTTTGCGGTGCGCTACGACTGGTTTGCGACGACCCAGGTGCGCTCTGCGTATCCGGGACTGCTGGGGCGCGACCGTGGCAATGCACAGATCGTGTCCTGGACCTATGAGCCGATACCCCGGCTGGAACTGACGGCCGAGTATCTGCAGGTCGACAGCAATTACAACCGGCGTCTGCGGCTCGGTGAAATTCCGCGCGCCCGTGAAAATACGCTGCAGATCGGTGTCCGCTACACGTTTGAAATGAACCATCGCTGATTTGCGTACGACCTTGCCAGTGTCCTCGCGAGGTATATTCTTGCAGCAGCATGACGCCCGAACAGCTGGTGACCGAATTCCTGCGTGCCCTCGAGGCGCGTGACCTGCGGCGCGCAGAGTCGCTGCTCGCACGCGGCGCAGTGCTGAGTTTTCCCGGCGCTAATGCTCAGTTCTCGACGCTCCCGGCGATGACCTCGTGGGCGAGCACGCGTTACCGTTCGGTACGCAAGACAATTGCGAGCTTCGATCAAATGGACTCGCCGCCCGGGGTGGTGCTTTACTGCCGCGGCACGCTCGCCGGCGTGTGGCCGGATGGCACGGCCTTCAAGGACATTCGCTTCATCGACCGTTTTGAAATCGTGGATGGCATGATCCTGCGCCAGGACGTCTGGAACGACCTCGCCGAGTCCCGGCCTCGGGCCCGCGCCTGATCAGGGCAGGTTCAACGCGGCGCGCCGGCCGTTGCGCGGCGGCAGGCAGGTAAAGGTCAGGGGTTCGGCAGCGCGCGCCAGCGCGCGCAGCGCGGTATCGCTGAGGCGCGACCCGTCACGCATCAGCCAGCTGCCATCGGCCTGGAACAAGCCGCTCTGTGCCAAACCATCGATGTTAGCCCGCGCCACCAGGTCGCAGGCCGGCTGCGGTGTCGTAACCAACGCCTGCGCCTTGAGCAGGCTCAGCTGGTTTTCGATCGCGGTGGAGGAACCGGTTCGCCAGGTCACCTGCTGACCCACGACCGGCAGCAGGTTGCTGTCCATGGCTAACACAAACTCGATCACCTGGGCACGACTGCGATCCGCCGGCGCCGGAAAAAAGAACACCGGGTCCTGGAAGAAATCATCGAGCGTGTCGACACTGCCGTCGTTGGAAAAACCAAAGCCGCGGATCTGCTGCCCGGTCGCGGCGCCGGTGCTCAGACTGGAGCCAAACATGCCGGCTTTCTGATAGATGTTGCGCAACTGCGGCACCTTGAAATTCTCGCTGATGCGGCCACCTTCGAAAGACATCAGGCCGCCGGTGCCGAAGCGTCCGTTGCCCGGATTCAGGCGGTGACAGGTATCGCAGTTACCTAACAGCGTGCTCGGCGCGCCGGTGAATATTGCGCGCCCGGCCGCCTGCTCGGCGCTGAGACTGTTGTCGAGTGCGCGCACCGGATTGGGCGGCATGGTCAGCGCCATGGCGAAATCGGTGAACGCCTGCAGCTGCGCCGGATCGAGCGGTGTTTCGCGGCCGACCAGGCCCACGAACGCAGGATTGAATTCCTTGAAAGACGCCTCTTCCAGCGATTCCAGTGCGCCGCGCACGGTCTGACGATTGGTGCCGGTACGGTCGCCGCGCCAGTGCATAGGTCCGTTGCCCCCCATGCCACGCAGCGTCTGGGTATTCATCGGACCCTTCAGCGGATGAAACTGCAGCGTCGTGCGCGGACTGTTAGCGACATACTGATTGGGATTGGCCTTCATGACGTCGTCCGGATTGCCAAGATCCCAGGACAACTGGTCCATGTCGCCGAAAACGTGGCAGCTGCCGCACGAGGTCGAACCGTTGGCCGAGGTCAGTTGCGCGTCGTACAGGAACTGCCGCCCGGTCCTGACCGCCGCGGCCTCGGGCGAAAAAAGCGCGGTCGTGTTGAGCACGCTGCGGTTCGCTGTGTCGATGACACTGACGGCGTGCGCAATGCGCGAGTACACATAGAGCCGCGAGCCCGCGGCGTTGATGGCAAGCCCCGCAGGGCCCGCCGGCACCGCGATGTGACGCGAGGCATCGGCCACGAACGCGGCCGAGGTCAACGCCGCCACCGGCAGCGCCGCAACCTTGCCGGAGCCGAACGCAGCCACGTACAGCGTGTCGCCCGCGGGGCTGAAAACCATGGCCGTAGGTTGCGCCAGGCTGCGGGCCTTTTCCGCCGCCGCAATGCTCGCGCCCTGCGGCGTGTTGAAATTCAGATGCGAATTCAGATGCACCGCATCGACTGCGCCGGTGGCCGAGTTCACGACCGTTACTCGGGATTCGGCGATGCGCCCGCGGACCGTCGATCCGCCGCGAACGCCGGGCCCCTCGAAACGCACCTGGTTGATCGCATCGGTATTGCTGACAAAGACCCGGCCATCGGCCGGGCTGACCGCGAGATTGAACAGCGTCGTGCCGACGCCGCTCACCTGCGAGCGCAGTACGGGAGTGGCCGCGGCGGCGTCGATGACAAACAAATCATTGTCGGGCAGGCTGAATTTCACTTTGGCGGACCAGTCGGTCCGCGCCTCATCGCGCCAGGCGCTGCCGTCGAACTTCACGATCAGGCCGGTGCCCGGCGCCGTGACGCCGTCGGCACTGGTTGTAATACCGGGTTTGTTAGCTCCGACGGCATCGCGGTGCAACACCGTGGTGCGATTGCCGGACAGGAAGGGCGCCGCATACACGGTGCGGCCGTCGGCGCTGACCGCGAGCGCACGCGGCTTGTCGGCAAACAGCGTGAGGATAGTGAGCGGCCGGCCGTTCAGGGAATCATCCAGCTGCCCGGCGTCAAAAACCCAGACATCGGCGCGGCCGGTGCCGGGCGTGGTCAGCGCTGCGGGCGTGAAGCCGGGGCGCTGCTGGCCGCGATTGGCGGCCGTGACAAAAGCGCGTTCACGATTTGCGCCCGCAAACACTATGTCGCGCGGCTCGTCGCCGACTAACAAGGTGCGCAGCACGCGCGGCGTGCCGTCCAGGCGCACGACGCTCACCGAGTCGGAGAGATGATTGACCACCCAGACTTCGCTGGCATTGCGCTCCGCGATGGCGACCGGCTCCAGGCCCACGGCCACCGAGCTCGAGAGCCGCAGCGTGTCGCCCTGCACCGCGTAAATTTCGAGACAATCTGCCGGCGCATTCGCGACGTACAGGCGCTGGCCGTCCGCCGACAAAACGACCGGCCGGACCGGGTCGCTTTCAAAGACCGTGACCGAACCGCTGGCCGCGTCGGCGGTCACCGAATCCGTCGTGCTGCCGCACTGCAGGACCGGCTTTTGCAGAATCGTGCCCTGCGACGCCTCGATGGCGGCCGCCGTCAGCGGCGGCGGATTATTGCTAACCGGCGGGGCGCTGCCGCCACTTGACGCCGATGACGAACCGCCGCCTCCGCAAGCAGACAGCGTCGCGCTGACAATCAAGGTCCACACAAGCCTGCTTTTCATTCGTCTGACATCCCGGAGGTGGCGCGTGACTCTATAGACTAACCGGGGTTGCACCGAAATTGCATTAACTGACGCCTGTGGGACATGGGCCAGCCCGCTTCCCGAACGGCGCCAACCCGCTCGGCACCGCCTGACGCTTTTTGGGTCTAACGCTTTTTGGGGATGTAGAGATCGGTCAGCGTTCCCTCGAACGCTTCAGCCGCCATCGCTACCGACTCCGACAAGGTCGGATGCGGGTGTACGGTGAGCCCGATGTCGGCAGCATCCAGCCCGTTCTCGATCGCGAGTGCAATCTCGGCCACCAGTTCGCCGGCATTCGGCCCGACGATACCGCCGCCTAACACACGGTGAGTCTTTGGGTCGAACAGCAATTTGGTGAAACCCTCATCGCGGCCCATCGCCAGTGAGCGGCCGCTCGCCGCCCAGGGGAACTGCCCCTTCTCGATGGCGATCCCCTGTGCCTTGGCATCGATCTCCGTCAGGCCAACCCAGGCCACTTCGGGATCGGTGTAGGCCACGGACGGGATCACGCGCGCATCGAAATAGCTCTTCTGGCCCGCTGCAACCTCGGCGGCCACTTTGCCTTCGTGGCTGGCCTTGTGCGCCAGCATCGGCTGGCCGACGATGTCGCCGATCGCAAAGATGTGCGGCAAATGGGTGCGCTGCTGTTTGTCGACCGCGATGAAACCACGCTCGTCCACCTTGAGACCTGCCGCGTCGGCGCCGATGAGGCGGCCGTTCGGCCTGCGGCCCACGGCGACCAGGACCCGGTCGTAGGTCTCGCGCGCCGGCGCGCCTGCGCCTTCGAAGCTGACATGCAACCCGGCTTTGTCAGCCGACACCGCGGTGACTTTGACGCCTAACAGAATCTGCTGGTACTGCTCGCTGAGGCGCTTTTCGAGCGGCCGCACCAGATCGGGATCCGCCCCCGGCATCAGCTGCGTGGTCAATTCAACGACGCTGACCTTGCTGCCCAGCGCGGCATAGACGCAGGCCATCTCCAGCCCGATGATGCCGCCGCCCACCACCAGCATGCGGCCCGGAATATCACGCAGCTCAAGCGCACCGGTGGAATCAATGATGCGCGGGTCCTGGGGCAGGAACGGCAGGCTAACGGGTTCGGAACCCGCGGCAATGATGCACTGCTTGAATTTCAGGCGCAGCGGCTTGCCTGCCTGCGCAACTTCAATAACGTATGGATCAACGAAACGGCCCACGCCCTGGACCACTTCGACACGGCGCTGCTTGGCGAGTTGCTTGAGCCCGCCGGTCAATTTCGTGACCACAGAATCTTTCCAGGAACGCAGTTTGTCGAGCTCGATGCGCGGCGCGCCGAAGCTGATGCCATGCGCTGCCATCGCCGCCGATTCATCGATAACTCTGGCGGCGTGCAACAATGCCTTGGAGGGTATGCAACCGACATTCAGGCACACGCCACCTAACACCGGATCACGCTCGATGAGCGTGACCTTGAGGCCGAGGTCCGCGGCGCGAAATGCCGCGGTGTAGCCGCCAGGCCCGGCGCCTAACACGACCAGATCCGCTTCGCGATCAAAAGTGACCGTGGGATTGGACCGCACCGGGCTGGCACGCGCGGCCGGTGCAGCCACAGCGCTGGTCACCGCCGCAGTCGCAACGGCGACGCCTTCGATTCTTGCCAGCAATGAACCCTTGCTGACCTTGTCGCCCTTGCGCACCAGGATTTCCAGCACCCTGCCGGCCGCGACCGACGGTACATCCATGGTCGCTTTTTCAGTCTCGAGCGTGACCAGCGGCGTCTCCACCGCAATCGTATCGCCCACGGCCACCAGCACATCGATGACCGGAACGTCGGCGAAATTCCCCAGGTCCGGAACCGTGATGTCGATTCGCGCCATGCTGAATCAGTGCGCCGGATCGATCAGAGCGGCCGGATCGGCCAGCGCCGCCGCCAGGGCGGTCGTGAAGCGAACCGCCATCGCGCCGTCGACGACGCGATGATCGTAGGACAGCGACAGCGGCAGCATCAGGCGGGGCACGAAGCTCTCGTCTCGCCAGATCAATTTATTAGTTGCGCGAGACACGCCGAGGATCGCGACCTCGGGCGCGTTGATAATGGGCGTAAAGGCGGTGCCGCCAATGCCGCCCAGGCTGGAAATCGTGAAACTGCCGCCCTGCATGTCGGTCGCCGGCAGCTTGCCGGCGCGTGCTTTCTCCGACAGTTGCGCAAGATCCCGCGCGATCGCGAAGATATCCTTGCGATCGGCATCGCGTATCACCGGCACCAGCAAACCGTTAGGCGTGTCGGCGGCAAAGCCAATGTGGCAGTATTTCTTGAATACCAGGTTTTGCCCGGATTCATCCAGCGAGGCGTTCACCACCGGAAAATCGCGCAGCACCTTGACGCAGGCCCGGACGATGAACGCCAGCGGCGTCAGCTTGACGCCCTGCTGCTGCGCCTGCTGCTTCAGCTGGCTGCGCGTGACCTCCAGCGCCGTGATATCGGCCTCGTCAAACTGCGTGACATGCGGGATGTTGACCCAGGACGCATGCAGCCGCGGGCCGGACAATTTCTGCACGCGCGACAGCGGTTTGACTTCCACCGCGCCGAAGGCGGCAAAATCCACGCGGGGCACAGCTGGCAAGACCGCCACCTGCGCCGCGCCCGGCGTGCTGCCAGCCGCCAGACCCTGCAGCGCCCGCTTGACGTAGCCTTTCAAGTCATCGTGCGTGATGCGACCCTTGAAGCCCGATCCGGCGATGCGCGCCAGGTCGACGCCCAGCTCCCGCGCGAGGTGACGCACCGATGGGCCGGCGTGCGCGCGCGAAAACCCGGGTTCGTCGATCAAGGGCAGGTCGCTGCGCGCGCCCGGCAAGTCCGCAGTCGCCACCACGATCCGGGTTACGACGGTTTCGCCTGGATCAGGCGCTGACCCACTGACAGGTTTGACCGCAACCGGCGCCGGCTTGTTAGGGCTCGGCACGGGCGCGGCTGCGGCAACCGCGGCGCCGCTGGCCGCAATGTGCAGCAGCAAATCACCGGCATTGACGGTGTCGCCCTTCTTGACGTGCCAGGCGCCCACCACGCCGGCGACCGGGCTCGGCACATCGATCGTGGCCTTCTCGGTTTCCAGCGTCAGCAGTGGCGTGTCAACGGCGACCGAGTCACCGCTGGCGACCAGCAGGTCGATGATCGCAACGTCCTTGAAGTTGCCGAGGTCAGGAACCAGAACGGGCGTGGCGTCGCTCATGAATTGATGGGGTTGGGCTTTTCCGCGTCAATGCCGAAGTCCACCATCGCGCGTGTCACGGTTGCGACGTCTATCTGGCCCTCGTCTGCCAACGCGCGCAGCGCCGCCAGGGCAATGAACTGACGGTCAACCTCGAAATGCCGCCGCAAGGCGGCGCGCGCGTCCGAGCGGCCGAACCCGTCGGTGCCCAAGGTGATGAAGGATCCCGGCACCCACTTGCGAATTAGGTCCGGCACCGCGCGGACATAGTCGGTTGCCGCTATGTAAGGGCCGGGACGGTCCCTGAGCAGTTGCGCTACATACGGCGTGCGCGGTATTGCGCCTGGATGCAGCAGGTTCCAGCGCTCGCAATCGAGCGCCTCGCGGCGCAGCTCGGCAAAACTCGGGGTCGAAAACACGTCCGCCGGCACGCCGTAGTTCTTCTCGAGCAGGCTTGCTGCCGCGATGCACTCGCGCAGGATGGTGCCCGAGCCTAACAGCGTGACCCGCACCTTGCCGCGGCCGCCGATCGAGTAGAGGTACATGCCACGCAGGATGCCGGACTCGACACCGGGCGGCATCGCCGGCATCGCGTAGTTTTCGTTCATCACCGCGACGTAGTAGAAGATATTCTCGCCCTGCGCGTACATGCGCTGCATGCCATCCCGCACGATCACGGCGAGCTCATAGGCGAAGGTCGGATCGTAGACGCGGCAATTGGGCACCATCATGGCAAGGATCTGGCTGTGGCCGTCCTGATGCTGCAGCCCCTCGCCCGCGAGCGTGGTCCGGCCGGCGGTGGCGCCTAACAAGAAACCCTTGGCCTGCAGATCGCCCGCCGCCCAGATGAAGTCGCCGACGCGCTGGAAACCGAACATGGAATAGAAAATGTAGAATGGCATCATGTGGACGCCGTGATTGACATAGGCCGTGCCTGCCGCCATCCACGAACACAAGGCGCCGGCTTCGTTGATGCCCTCCTCCAGCATCTGGCCTTTCTTGTCTTCGCGATAAGACATCAGCTGGTCTGCGTCCTGCGGCGTGTACAGCTGGCCGACCGAGGAATAGATGCCGATCTGCCGGAACAAGCCTTCCATGCCGAAGGTGCGCGCCTCATCGGGCACGATGGGCACGACATGCTTGCCGACATTCTTGTCCTTGAGCAACGTGGTCAGCATGCGCACGAACGCCATGGTCGTGGAGATCTCCCGGCCATCGCTGCCATCCAGCAGTGACTTGAACGCCTCGAGCGGCGGTATCACCAGCGGCGTCGCCACGTCGCGGCGCACCGGCAGCGAACCGCCTAACGCCGCGCGGTGCTCGCGCAGGTAAATCATCTCGGGTGCATCGTCGGCGGGTTTCTTGAAAGGCAGGCGCGAGATTTCTTCGTCGGTGACCGGAATATTGAAGCGGTCACGTATTGACTTGAGGTCGTCGTCCGACAGCTTTTTCTGCTGGTGAGTCACCATCTGGCCTTCGCCGGCCTTGCCCATGCCGAAGCCCTTGACGGTCTTGGCGAGAATCACCGTCGGCTGGCCCTGCGCCTGGCTCGCCGCAGCATAAGCGGCGTAAACCTTGCGCGGATCGTGGCCGCCGCGATTGAGGCGCCAGATCTCCTCGTCCGACATGTTGGCGACCATCGCCTTGAGCTCTGCGAACTTGCCGAAAAAGTTTTCGCGCGTGTAGGCGCCGCCCTTGGCCTTGAAGTTCTGGTACTCGCCGTCGACGCACTCTTCCATCACGCGGCGCAGTAGCCCCTGGTTATCCCGGGCTAACAACGGATCCCAGCGCGAACCCCACAGCACCTTGATGACATTCCAGCCAGCGCCGAGAAACGCCGCCTCCAGCTCCTGGATGATCTTGCCGTTGCCGCGCACCGGGCCATCGAGCCGCTGCAGGTTGCAGTTGATGACGAACACCAGGTTATCGAGCCTCTCGCGCACCGGCATCGTGAGCGCGCCCATCGATTCGGGCTCATCCATTTCGCCGTCGCCGAGAAATGCCCAGACCTTGCGGTCACTCGCGGGCACCATGCCGCGATGCTCCATATAGCGCTGAAAGCGCGCCTGAAAAATCGCCTGCATCGGACCCAGGCCCATCGACACCGTCGGGTACTGCCAGAAATCCGGCATCAGCCAGGGATGCGGATAGGACGACAAGCCCTGCCCAGAAACTTCCTGGCGGAAATGCCGCAACTGCTCTTCCGTTAGGCGGCCCTCCAGATAGGCGCGCGCATAAATGCCGGGGGATGCGTGACCCTGGACATAGATCATGTCGCCCGGATGCTGATCGGACGGCGCGCGCCAGAAGTGATTGAAGCCCACTTCGTACAAAGTCGCGGCGGACGCATAGGTTGCGATATGGCCGCCATATTCCGAGGAAATACGGTTGGCATGCACGACCATCGCCATGGCGTTCCAGCGCAGGTACGCCTCGATGCGCCGCTCATATTCGCGGTTGCCCGGGTAGTCGGGCTGCTGGCCGGTCGAGATCGTGTTGACGTAGGCGGTATTGGGCCGGAATGGCAGGTACGCGCCGGAGCGCCGTGAATGATCGATGAGCTTTTCCAGCAGGAAATGCGCGCGATCCGGACCATGCGACTTGAGCACGGAATCGATCGATTCAAGCCATTCCTGCGTTTCCGCGGGATCCAGGTCCAGTGGTTTGTCGATGTCTGACATGCAGGGCCGCAATGGTAAGCGGTCAGGCTGCGCTGTGCTAGCATTTGCGCGCCTTGCTGCCCCCATCTTCCAGCGTGAAATTGACGCGCGTCCCGACCCCCGATCGCAATGCCGACCTGGGGACTTACGACGCGGTACTGTGCTTGCTGGGCGACGCACCGCCAGCTGCAGCCCTGGCACGATTACCGTACGCGGCGAGCCTGAAACAATTGCTCAGCAGGACCGCGGCCAAGCCCGGCCAGGCGGTCGGCGTGCACCTGCCTAACAAAAGCCAGACGCTGGCGGTGCTCGCGCTTGCCAAGAAGGGCGCCAGCGTATTCGAGCAACATCAGTTGGCGGGCCGGGCCGTCAGGGAAGTCCTGAAAGCCAAGCCACGCCGCGTGCTGGTGTGGGGTTCGCCCAGCGAGGGCGCAATACTCGCGCTCCTGTCCCAGTCCTTCGAGTTGCCGCGCTTTCAGAGCCGCAAGGATTCAGCTGCGAAGCCCAGAATCCTGACGCGCATTGACGTCTGCGACGACGGCAGCAGCGAGCTCAAGCGACTGGCAATCGAAGCGCGCGCGCAAAACCTCGCACGCTGGCTGACCTCCCTGCCGCCTAACAAAATGGACGCCAAGGGCTATCGTCGCTGCATTCTGCAGCTGGCGCGCCGCCACGGCCTGCGCTTGCGCTGGTTTGACGAAAGCAAATTGCGGCGCCTGGGCGCCGGGGCTTTCCTGGCGGTCGCTGCCGGCAATGCGCGGCGCGATGCCGCCGGTATCGCACAGCTCAGTTACCGCCCGCGCGGCCGCGCCAGCGCCAAACCAGAACTGGCCCTGGTCGGCAAAGGCATTCTCTTTGACACCGGCGGCACCAATCTCAAACCGCATCGCTCCATGCTCGACATGCACATCGACATGGCCGGCAGCGCCGTCGCGCTCGCAACACTGGTTGCGTTAGCCGAGGCGCGCGCTCCAGTGGCGATCGACGCCTGGCTCGCGATTACCGAGAATCGGATCGGGCCCACGGCCTATATCCCGCAACAGATTGTTACGGCCGCGAATGGCACGACCATCCAGGTGATACATACCGACGCCGAAGGGCGCATGGCGCTGGCGGACACGCTCGCCCTCGCGAGTCGCAGCGGCGTGCCGGTGCTGATCGATTACGCGACGCTGACCGGCGCTGCGGTCTATGCGCTCACCGAGCGCATGAGCGCACTGCTCTGTAACCAGGCGCAGCTGACCCAGGAGTTGCTAACAGCGGGCGCCGCGAGCGGCGAGCGACTGGTCGCATTTCCAATGGACGAGGATTTCGACAGCGATCTCGAGAGCAAGGTTGCGGACATCATGCAGTGCACGGTGGAAGGCAAAGGCGATCACATGCTCGCGGCGCGCTTCCTGCAGCGCTTCGTGCCGAAAGGCCGCGCCTGGGCGCATATCGACCTGGCGGCGGCGCAGCGCAGCGGCGGGCTGGGTCTGGTCGCCAGCGACATCACCGGCTTCGGTGTGCGCCTGACACTGCGCTGGTTCGCGGCGCGTTACGCCAGGCGGCGCGCAAAATGACGGCACTGCTGCGCATCCGCCAGCCTGATGACTGGCACCTGCACCTGCGCGATGGCGCGGCGTTGCGCGCGGTGCTCCCGCACACGGCGCGCTGCTTCGCCCGTGCGATCGTGATGCCGAATCTCAAGCCGCCGGTGACCACCACCGCGGACGCGGTCGCCTACCGCCAACGCATACTGGCCGCACTGCCGGCCGGCCTGCGCTTTGAGCCACTGATGACGCTGTACCTGACCGACCGCACGTCGCCGGACGAAGTCGAGCGCGCCCGCGACAGTGGCATCGTGCATGGCTTCAAGCTCTACCCCTCCGGCGCGACCACGCATTCCGAGGCCGGTGTCACCGACATTGCGCGCATCGAACGGGTCCTCGAGCGCATGGCGGCCTGCGGCATGGTGCTGCAGGTCCACGGCGAGGTCACGCCGCACGAGGTCGACATATTTGACCGCGAGACGCGCTTCATCGAAGAGATCCTGCGGCCACTGGTCAGGCGCCTGCCGGCGCTGCGGGTCGTGTTCGAGCACATCACGACCACGGCCGCGGTGGAATTCGTAACCAGCGCACGCGAGGGCGTTGCCGCGACCATTACGCCGCAGCACCTGCTGCACAATCGCAATGCGATGTTAGCCGGCGGCATCCGGCCGCACTTCTATTGCCTGCCCATCCTGAAGACGGAATCCGACCGGCAGGCGCTGCTGGCCGCGGCGACCAGCGGCAACCCGCGCTATTTTCTGGGCACCGACAGCGCCCCGCATGCGCGCAACACCAAGGAGAATGCCTGCGGCTGCGCCGGCATGTTCTCGGCGCATGCGGCGATTGAACTGTATGCTGAGGCCTTCGAACTCGCCGGGCATCTGGAGCGCCTGCAGGGCTTTGCCAGCGAATTTGGCGCCGACTTCTACCGCCTGCCGCGCAACACGCAGCAGATCGAACTCAGCAAAGACAGCTGGACCGTGCCCGCAGAACTCGCATTCCCGGACGATGTGGTCGTGCCCATGCGCGCCGGCGAAACCGTGCACTGGCGCCTGACAAAACCGGCGGTGGCCTGATGAATGGCGCACGGAATACGCCCGCCATGTCGATGGCGCGGCGCTTTCGCGGTTTTCTGCCCGTCGTCGTCGACGTCGAGACGGGTGGCTTCAACTCCGGAACCGACGCCCTGCTGGAAATCGCCGCGGTGCTGGTCGAGATCGACGGCAAAGGCTTGTTGCGGCGCGGAGAATCCTGGTCTTTCCATGTCAAACCGTTCGCCGGATCTAACATCGAAGCCGCCGCGCTCGCGGTCAATGGCATCGACCCCTACCACCCGTTGCGACCCGCCATCGATGAGCGCGAGGCGCTGACCCGCATATTCACGGAAGTGCGCCAGGTGATGAAAGACGTGCAGTGCAAGCGCGCCATCCTGGTCGGGCACAACGCCGCCTTTGATCTCGGCTTCCTGAATGCGGCGCTGGCGCGGACTGCGATTAAACGCAGCCCTTTTCACCCGTTTTCCTGTTTCGACACCGCAACGCTGGGCGGTGTCGCGCTCGGCCAAACCGTGTTAGCCAAGGCGGCCCGTGTCGCAGGCATGGACTGGAATTCCGAGTCGGCGCATTCGGCGCGCTACGATGCGGAACGTACCGCGGACCTTTTTTGCATCATCAGCAACGCCTGTCATCCGCAATTCCTCGCGGCCGATGGGCGTGCCCAGGCGCTGGGTTTCATTGACCAGGATCCGCCGGTACCGCCCGCCGATGCGGACGACGGCATCTGACGCGCTGCAATCAGCTGGTCGCGGGCGCCGTCTCTGCTAACAGCGACTTCAGTTCGCCGCTCTTGTACATCTCGATGATGATGTCGCAGCCACCGACCAGTTCGCCCTTCACGTAGAGCTGCGGATAGGTCGGCCAGTGCGAATAGCGCTTGAGAGCGTCGCGCAACTCCGGATCTTCAAAAATATTCACCGCACTGAACTTGCCGCCCAAGGCGCGCAGCGCGGCGACGGTCTGTGCGGAAAAACCGCATTGCGGAAAATCCGGCGTGCCCTTCATGAACAGCACCACGGGCGCGGAGCTCAGGTGAGCCTTGATTCGGTCGAGTACTTCCATTTAACAATCCTTGTTCGAAAACCTAACGTTCTAAAGGCTGCGTGCCATTGCGCTGCGCCAACCGGCGCTCAAGCCGCTCCATGACCTGCCATTGCTCATCCGCCGACATGACCGCCCAGCGTGCTATTTCGTCCAGGCTGCGCAGGCAACCGGAACAAAAACCGTCCGCCGCGATGGCGCAAACACTCATGCAGGGCGAAACCGGTCGTCCCTGGGGCCCCAGGCGACGAACGGCGGCGGATGGGGCGGACGGTGGGTTCATGGTTGGCAGCGTTGAATTATGGGGGCCTTGCGCCTATTCTTCAATGCGGCCGGCCCGGCGCTCCTTGCCGGCGTCGACGCAACAATAATCGGGGAAGCCACTCATGAAACTGCTGGAAAATCATCGTTATGCTCTGATTGCGGGCATCGGATTGGCGATCATTCTGGCCATCCTGCTGGATGGTGGTCTTAGCTATAACAACCTCAGCATGGCCCGCTGGATCCATACCGTGGCCGGCATTTTCTGGATCGGGTTGCTGTTTTACTTCAATACCGCGCAGATCCCGGCACTGGCGGATGCGGCGGCTGACAAGGGCGGGCCCGGCGGCGCTGGCATCACCAAGTATGTCGCACCGCGCGCGCTGTTCTGGTTCCGCTGGGCCGCGCTGGTGACCTGGCTCGCGGGCGCGTGGATCCTGGAAGCGCGTTTCATGCAGGTCTTCTCGTTTGGCGCCAGCAACGGCCTGGTGGGCGATGCCTACACCACGGTGATGGGCGTCGGCGCCTGGCTCGGCACGATCATGTTGTTCAACGTCTGGGTCTTCATCTGGCCGAATCAGAAGAAGGTGTTGGGTATCACCGCGGCGACCGATGCGGAAAAGGCGACCGCCCGCCGCACCGCGATGCTGGTGTCGCGCACCAATTTCGTGCTCTCGATCCCGATGTTGATGTGCATGGGCGCCGCGGGCCACGGCGGTATCCTGCCACTTTGATCGACCCTAAACTGTCGGCCAGCGTCGCGAGCGATGTCGCCCGCGCGCTGGCCGAAGACATCGGCAGCGGCGATGTCACTGCGAACCTGGTACCACCCGATCAGTGGGCCGAAGGCCAGGTTGTCAGCCGCGAAGTCGCGATCCTCTGTGGCCGCGCCTGGTTCGATGAAGTCTTCCACCAGCTCGAGCCGCGCGTCACTGTTAGTTGGCGGCACCAGGACGGCGATTCGATCGTGGCCGGCGCCACGCTCTGTGTGATCACTGGCCCCGCGCGCGCCATCCTGAGCGGCGAGCGCAGCGCACTCAATTTTCTGCAGACGCTGTCGGGCACCGCCAGCGCCGCGCGCCGCTACGCCGATGCCGTCAAACACACGGCCTGCAGGATCCTCGATACCCGCAAAACCCTGCCCGGCCTGCGCCTGGCGCAGAAATACGCCGTGCGCTGCGGCGGCGCCGACAATCATCGCCTCGGCCTCTATGACATGGTGCTGATCAAGGAAAACCACATCGTTGCCGCGGGATCCATTGAAGCGGCAATTGGCAGCGCACGTCGATCCACGCCTGACATCCAAGTGGAAGTCGAAGTCGAATCCGTGGCGGAATTCGCGCGCGCACTGGCTGCGCAACCCGACATCATCATGCTCGATGAGCTGAGCGATGCGGACATGCGCGAATGCGTACGCCTGAATACCGCCGCCGCAAATCCCGCGAAACTAGAGGCGTCCGGCAGCGTCAGCCTGGAACGAGTCGCGGCGATCGCGGCAACTGGCGTCGACTTTATTTCGGTCGGCAGCATCACCAAGCACTTGCATGCGGTGGACCTGTCGATGCGCTTGAAATTTGCGCGCGCCGCCTAAGCGACGTTAATCGCCTTCAACACCCGCTGCGGCTGGCCCACCCCATAGCCCTGAGCGTAGTCAACGCCAAGGCTGGTCAGCATCTGGATGATTTCCGCGTTTTCGGCGTACTCGGCAACCACCTTCTTGCCGGTGAGGTGCCCGATTTCGGTGATCGAGCGGACCATTTCGCGGTCGATCGGATCATGCAGGATTTCCCGCACAAAACTGCCGTCGATCTTCAGGAAATCGACCGGGAAGTGTTTCAGGTATCCGAACGATGACAGGCCGGTGCCAAAGTCGTCGAGCGAGAACTTGCAGCCCAGTTCCTTGAGCGCGTGGATAAACCTGTTGGCTTGCGAGAAATTCGCGACTGCCGCGGTTTCCGTGATCTCGAAACAGATCCTGGTGGCATCGATGCCGCTCTTGTGAAACTGCTCGATCACGAACGGCAGGAATTTGTCGTCGCCGAGACTCTGACCCGACAGATTGATCGAGCACAGCAATAATTTTTCGCGCTCATCGGAATCCGACACCAGCCAGCGAAACGCATTCTCGATAACCCAGCGGTCGATGGCCGGCATGATGTTGTAACGCTCCGCAGCGGCGATGAAATCCGCCGGCGACACCGTGCGGCCGCTTTCATCACGCATACGCAGCAATAATTCGTAGTGCTCGCCGGTTTCCGCCCCCTGCAGCGGCTGGATCATCATCCGATAGAGCTCAAAACGGCCCTCTTCCAGTGCCGTGTTGATGCGCGCCGCCCACTGCATTTCGCGCCGGCGGCGCATCAGCTCGATATCGTTCTCGGCGAAACTGTGCACCCGGTTGCGACCCGCTTCCTTGGCAGCCTGGCAGGCGCTGTCCGCGGCGGACAGAATGGCCGCCACGTCTTCGTTGTCGGCGGTGATCGGCACCACGCCAATGCTGGCGCCGAGGCGAAACACCCGGTCCTCCCAGGTGAAGCGGAAATTGCGCACTGCCTCGCGCATGGCCTCGGCGGTGCGCATCGCCTCATCCAGCGAACAGCTTTCCAGCAGAATGCCAAACTCGTCGCCGCCCAGGCGCGACAGCGTGTCGCGCCAGCGTACCTTGGCCTTGAGCAGCGCGCCCACCTGGCCTAACAAAGCGTCGCCCGCGCTGTGGCCGCAGGTGTCGTTGATGATCTTGAACTGGTCGAGGTCGATATAGCAGAGCGCGTAGGACGCTTCGCGCGCCTTGGCGCTCTTGAGCGCACGCTCCACGCGCGATTCGAATTCGCGGCGATTGACCAGACCGGTGAGGATGTCATGGCTGGCGTGATAGGACAGGCGTCGGTTGAGCTCGCGGCTCTCGCTGACGTCATGGAACACCAGCACCGCACCGGCCACGGCCGTCTCACCGCCGCGAATCGGCGCGGCCGTGCTCTCGACGTACAGTTCGTTACCATCCTTGCGGATCAGCAACATCGGCCGCACCGACTTGATCGGACGGGTGCGCCGAATCGACTGGGTCAGCGGGTTCTCCAGTGGCTCGCAGGTTTCCTCGTGGAACGAGCGGAACACCTCTTCAACCGGCCGGCCCATCGCATCCTCGAGACGCCAGCCGGTCAGCTGCTCGGCCACCGGATTGATGTAATCGATGGTGGAATGTGCATCGGTGGTGATGACGCCATCGCCGATCGACTGCAGCGTGATCTGCGCGCTTTCCTTTTCCCGGAACAACGCGTCTTCGTAAAGTTTGCGCTCGGTGATATCGAGTTCCACGCCAACCAGGCGCAGCAGCCGGCCATGCTTGTCGACCCGTGCCCTGGCATGCGACAGCACCCAGCGCCATTCGCCGCTGCGATGGCGCATCCGGTGCGTGCTCTCGAAAATCGGCGTCTTGCCCGCGACATGATCGCGGATCGCGGTTTGCACCGTCGCCAGGTCTTCCGGATGCACCAGGCCGCGCCAGTCCGGCGCCAGCGAATCATCGGCCGCGTACCCCAGCATCAGCTTCCAGCGCGGCGAAAAATAGGTCTGGTTGTTCTCGACGTCAAAATCCCACAGGCCGTCGTTGCAGACCGCGTTCGACAGCTGATTGCGTTCTTCGAGACGCGCGAGTTCTTTCTGGATGCCGATCCGTTCCAACCCGGTCGCGAGGCTCGTACCTAACAACTTCATCATCAACTGCAGTTTGACTTCCCAGCCCGCGAACGGCAGCGAGTGCGCCAGACCAAGGATTCCGGCCACAGCGCCGCGGACCCGGAACACGACCAGCAGCGCTGCGGAAATCTGCAGTCCCGCAAGGCGCTGCGCCTCGACGCGCTGTTCCGGCCGGGGATTGCCGGTATCGCGAAATTCCGCCAGCCGCAGGTGCTCAAGGCGCGCGCCGAGCCACGGGAAGTTGCTGAGGCTATCGCCCTTGAGGCCTTCGGGCTGGCACTGCGCAAAGCTGCTGCGCACCACCTGAACCTTGTTGATGGTCGTACCGTCGGCCGCGACGTTAGCAATGAAAGCCGTGTCGCAGCCGCTCGCATCTCTCAGCGCCTCGAGACTCTGGCGAATGACCTCGTCAACGCGGCCGGGAAGCAGATTCTGAAAGTCGACTGCGATCTTGGTGCAGGTGATTTCAAGCCCGAGACTGGGCCGCGGCGCCGTTTTATCCCAAAACTGCGACGACAAAACATCGGAGGCGGTGAAATCGCCTGGTCGATCCGGATGGGCGACAGCCATGCTTTCCTAGGTTAGCGACTTAGAGGTGATTGTCGCACAACGTTCGAGAAAAACAAGCTAACTGCTTGTTTCACCATGGTGAAGTGACGCCGGTTGCAGACAGCCCCGGCCCCAAAAGGCTCGGCGGCGTTGTCGATCAAGTGGCCGCGCTTCTCGCAACACGAAACAGATTATGCAAACGCTCTTTAAGCGCCTGCTGCTGGGAGGCCAGCGTTGCCGCATTGAGCGTACGGGGCGCGGTGTAAGGCTCCCCAACCGCGATGACGATGCGCGTGAACGGCATCGGTATCACAAATTTGTCCCAATGAAACAGGATTGCGCGCCGCGCGTAATATGCCATCGGCAGAATAGGCCGGCCGCTCATCTGCGACAGCAGGATGGCGCCGGGCTTGAACTCAAAGCGTGGTCCGCGCGGTCCATCGGGCGTGATCACCGGCGACACGCCCTGCTTGGTCAAGGCATCGTAGTAGTCGCGCAGCGCCCGCGCGCCGGTCGCGGTCGACGAGCCGCGGATTACATGACCCTCTGCGGACCGCACCAGCATGGCCCCCAGTTCGCCGTCGACCGACGGGCTGATCAGGAAACCGATTTTCAGGCGCTGCTGCGCTAACAACCATTTGGCGCAGAACAACTGGTGCTGGTGCCAGTAACACGGAATGATTGACGGCGCCTGCGCCAGCGCAGCATCCAGATGTTCGGCGCCGACGACTTTGACGATGCGGCAGGAGCGCCAGAATATTCCGATGAGCCCCAGGCCGATCGGCACAATGCAGCGATACCCAAGACGACGCAGCGGTGTCAGGCGACGCGATGAGCGCGTTTCCTGCTTATAGATGGTATTGCGCAGACCACCGGGATTTTCGGGATCGTTCATGGCACGGGTTCAAGGCTCGGGCGGGCGGCGAATCAGAATCTCATTGTCCGTGAAGCGCTCGCTGCTCGCAATGGCAACTGCAAAACCCGCTGCTAACAAAGGTCGCTGCAAATGGAGCACTTGATTGCGCAGCGCCGCGAATTCCGGCCACAACCTCACCTGCCCCGCCATTAAGGCCGACAGCCCGGCACTTTTGATCGCCGCTTCCTTCGCGACCCAGACCCAGGTTGCTCCCTTGCTGTCCGCGAGCAATTGCTCCTCGGCGTCGCAAATCTTGCGCAGCGCCCGGGCTGTGGGTCGATCATCGGCCTCCGCATCCACACCCACCGCGCCGTGCCTGGCCACCGCCGCGACCACCAGGCCCTGACAATGCGTGATGCTGAAGCTTGGGGCACCCGGGATGTACGGCCGGCCATGCGAGCCGCGCAACACATCAGCGGCGCTAAAACTTCGACCGGTCATGTCGGCCAGGGCCCCGAATGCCAGGGCCCGGCCACGGGCGCTGGCATCAGCGCCCGGCTCGAGCGCTTCATAGGCTAAAATAAGACAGTAATTTTCGGTCACTTGCCCGCTGCCCACGATAACTCACGTTGCAATCAGCACTCCCAGAACCCGAACAAAGCTTTGACCTTGGCGGCGATGATGAATCGCTGGCAAAGATGATCGAGCTTTTTGCGCAGCTTGGCGACACCTATCGCGTGTATTCACCAGCGCGCAAAGGCTATGTGTATGTGATCAATCATCCGGACGACGTGAAACGCGTGCTGGTGTCCAACCACCGCAACTACACCAAGGGTATCGGCCTCGACCGGGTCAAGATTCTGCTTGGCAACGGCATCATGACCAGCGAAGGCGAATTCTGGCGCCGGCAGCGCTACATGATGCAGCCGATGTTTCATCGCAGGATCATCACGAAGTTTGCGCACACCATTGATGCCGCCAACGATGCGTTGCTCGCGCGCTGGGAGCCGCTGGCGGCGCGCGACGAACCGGTCAATATCACCGATGAAATGAGCGAGCTAACACTCGAGATCGTTTTGCAGGCGATCTTCGGCAAGGACCTGGCGCGGCTTGCGGGCGACGGCGGCGAGAACCCCTTCGCGGTGGTCACGCGGGAACCGGCGCGCGACCTGCGTTTTGCCTTTAAATTCCGCTCGTTGGGCAAACCGATTGCCGATCTGATAAACCGCCGCCGCACTGAAACCGAGGAGCATTTCGATTTTCTCGCGATGCTGATGGCGGCACGCGACAAGGAAAGCGGCGATCCGATGAGCGAGCGCGAACTCATCGACGAAGTCATGACCCTGGTGGTCGCCGGCCATGAAACCACCGCCAGCGGCCTCAACTGGACCTGGTTGCTGCTGTCGCAGAATCCCGCGGTCGAACGCAAGCTGCACGCTGAACTCGATGCGGCTCCGCAGTGGCATCCGGGGTCGCTGGCCAGCATGGAGTCGTTAGCCTATACACACATGGTCGCCGAGGAAGCGCTGCGCCTCTATCCGCCCGGGTGGCTGCTGTCGCGCCGTACGATCGAAACGGATCAGCTCGGCGGTTTTGAAATCCCGGCCGGCGCCGATGTGCTGCTGAGCCCATACATCCTGCACCGTCATCCCCGTTACTGGCATGAACCCGAGGCATTCCGGCCGGAAAGATTCGACGCCGCCCACGAAAGCGAGCGGCCGCGCTTTGCCTACATGCCGTTCGCCGCGGGACCGCGGCATTGCATCGGCGAGACCTTCGCGATCTATGAGATGCTGATGCATCTTTACCGGGTCGGCCGCCGCTACCGGCTGGTGCGCGCCGACAACGAAGCCATCGAGCTCGACGCGCAGGTCAACCTGCGCACCCGCAAACCCCTGTTTATGAAGCTGGAACGCCGCGCATGAGCGATATCACGACCCTGGACCGACTCTTGGCAAACGCAGCGCGCGCTCCGCGCTCGCTGACCTACCTGGAGGGCGAGACCCAGGAACGCAGCCTCACGATGGCGCAGCTTGAAGCGCGCGCGCTGGGAATTCTCTATCACCTGCAGAAGCTCGGCGCCAAACCGGGCGACAAGATCATCCTCTTCATCGCCGACAACGAACCCTTCATCGATGCGTTCTGGGCTTCGGTGTTAGGCGGTATCGTGCCGGTGCCCGTGGCCGTGGGTATCAGCGACGAGCACCGGCAGAAACTGCTGCGTATTGCGCGCCAGCTCGGCAACCCGTTCATTTATACGGACCGCAAGGCCTTCGCCCGCATCACGAGCTTCGCCGACGCGAATGGCGCGACCGAGATTGCCGACGGCCTGCGCCGCCGGGCATTCCTGGTCGATGACCTGCAGGACGTTACCAAAGCCGGCGCACCATACAACTGCAAGCCCGAGGACACCGGGTTCATCCAGTTTTCCTCCGGCTCCACCTCCGAACCCAAGGGCGTGGTGCTGACGCATGCCAACCTAGTCGCGAACTGGCGCGGCGCCGAGGCCGCGGCGCGTTTCTCGCCCGACGACATCACCCTGTCGTGGATGCCGCTGACCCATGACATGGGTCTCATCGGCATGCATATCTTCATGATCGGCTCCGGCTGCAATGTCATGCAAATGCCGACTGAGTTGTTCATCCGCCGCCCGGCGCTATGGATGCAGCTGGCGTCGCGCAAACAGGCCACAATCCTGTGCTCGCCGAACTTCGGCTACCGCCACTATCTCAAGGTGTTAGGCGAGCGCCCAGTCAATGATCTGGACTTATCGGCCGTGCGCATCATTTTCAACGGCGCCGAGCCGATCAGCGTGCCGCTCGCACACGAATTCCTCACCCGCATGGAGCCCGCGCGCCTCAGGCGCAGCGCAATGTTTCCGGTCTACGGTTTGGCGGAGGCTTCGGTCGCGGTAAGTTTTCCGCCGCCGGGCGGCGCGCTGCGGCCGCTGGCATTCAACCGCCATCGCATGGCGGTCGGCCAGACAGCGGAACTCGTAGCCAGCTCCAGCACTGATGCGCTGGAGCTGATGTCGGTCGGGCGCGCGATCCCGAACTGTGAGTTGCGCATCGCCGACGATAGCGACGCGCCGCTCGCGGAACGCCATTTCGGCCATATCCAGATCCGCGGCGGCAATGTCACCAAGGGCTACTTCGGCGCCTCCGAAGCTAACACAACGCTGCACACGGCCGATGGCTGGGTGCGCACCGGCGATCTCGGCGTGCTGGTCGATGGCGACCTGTTTGTCACCGGCCGCTTCAAGGAAATCATTTTCGTCAACGGCCAGAATTACTACCCGCACGATCTCGAAAGCATCGCCATCCGCGCCAGCAGCATGGAACTTGGCAAGGTCATCGCCACGGGACTGCGGCCGCCGGGTGCGGAAACCGATGCGATCGTCATCTTCGCCCTGCATCGCGGCGACATGGCGGCGTTCCTGCCAATCGCGAACGAAATCACGCGCCTGCTGAATACTGAGACGGGCCTTGAGATCGCCGACGTCGTGCCGATCAAGCGCGTGCCCAAGACCACCAGCGGAAAGGTCCAGCGGCACCTGCTGGAATCCGAATACCTGGACGGCGCCTACCATGCGGAGCTGACAGAATTTCGCGCACTGCGTGACGCAGCGCGCGGCAGCGCCGGCGCCAGCGCCGGCGATATCGAAAACCGCATCAAGGCGATCTGCGACGCGGCGCTTGAAGGCAAGAACCTCGGTGTCGCCGACAATCTGTTCGAGGTCGGCGCGAGCTCGCTGAAACTGATCGAAATTCACGAGCAGATCGACGCCGCCTGGCCCGGCCAGGTGGATCTCACCGAGCTGTTCGACTACCCGACGATTCGCGAGCTGTCAGCGCACCTGGCCACGAAACTCGCAGCGCAAGCCTGACCGCGAGCGAATTGGCACGCAGAGACTGGACGCGCTGCCCGACTGAACGGTGCGCCAAGGCTTGCGGCCCGATCTTGCAAGCGCGCCGACACCTGAGCTGCGCCACAAGTCTTGGCGCATCGGTCGGTCGCCCAGAATTGCCAGCAGTCTGCGTGGAGCATGCCGTTAGCTGTAGAGATTGCGCTGCAGTTTCCAGCGCTTGTGCGACCACGGCCAGTCGGCCGGCGCCGCGCGGATCTGCGCTTCGGCCATGGCGGCGTAGCGCTCGGTCAGCTCGCCGGGCGCGAGCTTCTCGACCGCATCCCACACCGGCGCCGCCTCGGCGGCGTAAACCCCGCGGCTGACGCGGCGAATCTTCAGGAACCACACCGGATAGCGCGTCGCACGCGCAATTTCCTCGGGCCCGGTATAGAACGCGCTGTCGCGATTCAGGAAACGCAGCCAGTGCTTGTTCTCGCTCTGCACCGGCTCCTGGTCCGCGTTGATGGCGATGGCCCGGGCCAGCTTGCGCCGCGCGAGGATGTCGCCTAACAGATTTTGCGCCGGCACCAGCCGCGCGCCGAAGCGCGAGCGGATGGCGATCATCGCCTGGTCCGCCCAGGAATTGACCAGCGGCTTGTAGGCGGCGTCGACCGGATAGCCGAGTTCGCCGCACAGGCCTAACAAGAGCCATTCCCAGTTGCACTGGTGCGCCGCCAGCACGATGACCGGCCGGCCGCCGGCCAGCACTGCGCGCAGCGGTGCAAGGCCAGCGACTGTCACGCGCCGCCGTATTTCCTCCGGGCTCAGCCGCGCGGACTTGACCAGCTCGACCAGCACCTGAGCATAACCCCAATAGAAATCTCGCGTCAGCTGGCGGATCGACTGCGCATCCCGCTCCGGAAACGCGATCTGCAGGTTTGGTTGCACGACGTGACCGCGATGATTGACCAGCACGGCGATCCAGGCTAACAGTCGCGCGAACGCATACCAGAAGCCCAACGGCAGCAGCGCAAGCCCCCGTATCCAGCCCGGAACCGCAGGCTGTGCCGCCGTCGATTCCGGGTCATCACCCGCTGGTTGCACGATCGGCGCTGCCAAAACTGTCACCTTTCAGGAGTTGCGAGCGTTTATGCTACGGGCCGATTGCCATGACCGCAAATGCCCTGTTCGTACCTGCCGCCAGCGCCCTCGTGGTGCGCGATCACGCCGCGAACGGCATTGAAGTGTTGCTGGTCAAGCGCGGCAGTGGCAGCCGCTCGTTCGCCGACATGTGGGCGTTTCCCGGTGGCAAGGTCGACCCGGCCGACCTGCGGCAGGCTGAGTTGTTAGCCGATGCATTGCGGGATACCGCCCGGCCCGGCATGACGTCGCAACTGCTCGCCTTCGGCATCGCTACCTGGCGCGAATTGCTCGAGGAGACCGGCGGCGATCAGTCGCTGGGTCACGACCCGGCACGGCTCGCAACCATGCTCGCGCATACCATTTACTGGTCGCATTGGGTTGCACCGCGCGAGGCGCCCATCGCGTTTGATACGCGCTTCTTTCTGCTCGACGCCAGCGTCCTGCCGCATGAGCCAAGGCCGGATGGCCGCGAAATCAGCGAGTTGCTCTGGCTGTCGCCGGCACAAGCACTGGCCGATCTTGATGCCGGGCAGCTGGTGGCGGCGCCGCCGAGCGTGTTCAATCTGCTGGAATTGCAGCTGGCGGTCACCGGCTGCCGCAGCACCCGCGACTTGTTAGCTCGCGAGCAGGGCCGGCCGATTATTCGCATCCGGCCGCGGATCGATCGAAGTACCGAACCCTGTTTCACGACCCTGCCCTGGGACCCGCACTTCGCGGAACTCGGTGGCGAATCGGGCACCGACCGGCCGGAACCGGTCCCCGGCCGCTATCTTGCGCTGCCGTCGCGCCTCACGGTGGCGCGCGGCTCACTGACCCGAAAATAGTGGTGCCGGAGAGAGGAGTCGAACCTCCGACCCGCGCATTACGAATGCGCTGCTCTACCAACTGAGCTACCCCGGCACCGATGGGGGCGCAATTCTAATGGACTTGCCTTGCGGCGGGTACTGTCCCGCGTGTCTAGCGCTTGCTGGGGCGCAGCCGGATAACCAGGTCGATGCCCGCGACTTCCATGCCGGGCGGCGGTGGCGGCAGGCGCTCAAATGCGACATCCGGTATCGGAATATCCGTCAACAAGCCGCTGTCCGCCTGCTGAAAGTGGTAGTGCGGCTCGACATTCGAATCGAACCAGGTGCGCTGACCATCAACCGACAGCTGCCGCACCAGGCCCCGCTCGGCGAACAGGTTCAAGGTGTTGTAGACAGTCGCCTTGGAGACGCGGATGCCCCGATCGCGCAGCAGGTCCAGCAATTGCTCGGCATTGACGTGCTGATCGCGATCCAGCAGCACGCTCGCGATGCGCACCCGCTGCCGGGTGGCCTGGACACCATGCAGCGACAAGCGCCGCGCGATGACCGCGTCGGTATCAGCCGAAGTTCTAACAATCTGCATAAGCCGGCAGTATAACTCTCCGGCGGGACATTCGAGCGAATCGGTTTATTTACGGCATATTGGGCCGCTAACACTCGCCGGGATCCGGCTGACAATGCGGGCATGCGGTGCCGCCAAGCTGGACTGACCCTCACCGAATGCCTTGTCGCATTGGCCATCGCGGCGGTCATCGCTGCTGGCAGCACGCCCGCGTTGGGCAAACTGATCGCGGAGTCCCGTCTGGTGACCCAGGCCAATGCGCTGCTGGCCGCCCTGCAACTGACCCGCGCCCATGCCTGGCGCAGCAACGAAGCTTTTACCCTGTGCCTGACGGACGATGGCGCCCGCTGCAAGCCGGGCCGCAACGGTCTGGCTCGCGGCTGGCTGGTGCTGCCAGCGAGCGCAGTTGGCACAGGCCTCAGCAGCACGCAGCGCAATCCAGGCCTGGCCGACCTGCGGTCGGGATTGTTGCCCGAAGAACTGGCTCTGCATGGCACGCGGCTGGCAGTCACGTACTGGCCGTTGAGCCGCAGCGGCACCACCGCCACCCTGACGCTCTGTTCCACACGGCGCGGGTTGGCTCCGCGGCAAATCATCATCAGCCAGACGGGCCGGCCGCGGCTCAAGACCGTCGCCAGCAGTGCCGTATGCCCCGCTACGCGCTAGCCTTTGGTCGGCCAGCCTTTGGTCGGCCAGCCGCTGGTCGGCAAGAATCGACCGTTGGTCGATCTGCCACCGCTGGTCATAATCCCGGGGCTATAGTGCGGCAATGGCCACATTTTCCGCCGAAAAATGCCCGAGGACGAGTCGCGGCTTTTCACTTATCGAACTCATGATCGTGCTGTTGCTGGCAGGCGCAATCCTCTCCATCGGCGCACCGACCTTCGGCGACATGATGCGCAACAGTCGCCTGACGCAGGCCGCCAACGATTTTCTCGCCGCCACGCAACTGGCGCGCACCGAGGCCATCAAGCGTCAGTTCCCGGTAGCGCTGTGTTCGTCCAGCGCCCCGACCAGCCCGGATGCGCAATGCAATGCCGGTGATTTCATCGGCTGGATCGCCTTTGAAGACCGCAACGGCGACTGCGTTCGCGGCGCTGACGAAGCCATCCTGCGAACCGCCGGCCCGCTCGACACCAGCATCGCCAATGCTTCCGATGGCGCCTGCATCTCGTACTCGCCTAACGGCTTTACCCAGGTCGTGGCCGGCGTAGCGCCGCTGAACCGGGTGATCTTCTGCGACCTGCGCGGACTCACGCTGCAGACCGGCACGCAACTCACCGCGGCGCGCGCCATCCAGGTTTCGCGCAGCGGCCGCCCCGCGCTGTCGCGCGACCCCGTATTGGTCGGCAGCTGGGACATGCCATGCAGCACTCGTTAGCTTTTCCGGGCCGCAGTCGCGGCATGACCCTGGTCGAATCGCTGGTGGCACTGGTGGTGCTGTCGGTCGGGATGTTAGGTATTGCGGGACTGATGCTGACCGGCATCTCGAGCAATCGCAGCGCCCTGTACCGCACGCAGGCCGTCAACCTCGCCAGCGACATGGCGGAACGCATCCGCGCCAATGCCAACGCGCGAGTCGCGTACGACAGCCTGGCCTACGCGGGCGCGCCGGCATTGCAGGACTGCGCGCCAACGGCCAACGGCGCCGGCGGCAACTGCACGGTTGCGCAACTCGCCGAAGATGATCTGGCCCGCTGGATCGCATCGATTCGCAGCGCCTTGCCCGCGTTTCGCGGCGAACCGGCACAAGGAGACGTGCAGGTCATTCCGGCAGGCTTTGCCGGCCAGCCCGACACCTATCGCATCAACGTCAGCTGGCAGGAACCCCGCGAGCAGACACCTTTCAGTTACCAGACCGATCTCGTCATCCTGCCGCGACCCGCGATCAATTGATGCGCACCCCGACTTTCAAAGCCCGGCGCCGGACACGTGGCATGAGCCTGGTGGAGCTCATGGTCGCGGTTGGCATCAGCTCGTCATTGATTGCCGGCGCGGTGTTTTCCTATGCCGAATACCGCCGGGTCTACAGCGTCAGCGAAGTCCTGGCGCGTGTGCAGGAGACGGCGCGTTTTGCCATGGGCACGATCGAGCCGGACATAGAACTCGCTGGCTTCTACGGCTTCAGCAACAACCCGGACAGCCTGCGCTGGGTACGCGGCTCGGCGCCCGGCACGGTGCTCGCCACGGCGCCGCGTTTACGCCAGCGGCCGCTGCCACCGCTGGCCGGCGCACCCGTGCCTGCGCCCGATCTCGATGCCAGTGCGCAGGCCTGCGGCACCAATTTTGCGGTGGATGTGTCGATTCCCGTGCAGGGCTCGAACAATGAATTTTTGTTAGGCTCGGGCGCCGCTGCAAGCTGCGACCCGTATGGCACAGGTGCGGCTGCCACCAGCGACACCCTGACGCTGCGCCGCGCCGCCACGGTCGCGAGCGCAGCGGAAGCGGGCCGCCTGCAGATTTATGCGTCGCGCTTCTCGAGCCGCACCGCGCAACTGCTGTTCGCCGACGGCGTCGCCCCGGGACCCATTGACGATGACAACCGGGTGCATGACTTCGTCGTGCGCGCCTACTACATCGCGCGCGACTCGGTGGACCGCCGCGGAGTGCCGGCGCTGCGCGTCAAGGCGCTGAGTCGCAATGGTGGCGTGCCGGCTTTCATCGACAATGAAGTCATGCCGGGCGTAGAAGACCTGCAGGTGCAGTTCGGCATCGACAGCGGCGACTACGACAATGATGGCGCCGTGGACGCGAGCGTCGACGCCAATGGCGATGGTGTCCCGGAATCCGACGGGCGCGCAACGCGCTATGTGAACCCCGATTTCCCGGGGCTGGATCGTCTGCAGGTCGTGTCGGTGCGCATCTGGCTGCGGGTGCGTAGCGATCAGCTGGAGCCAGGATTCGTCGATGACCGCACCTATCGATACGCGGACGTCGAATACACGCCTGCAGGCGCAGACCGCGCCTTCCGGCGCGTCCTGCTCACACGCACGATCGCCTTGCGCAATGCGCGCATCCTCTAGAGCTCGACAGGATTCACGATGCCCATGCAAGATCAGATATCTGTCGGGAAACGCCTCAATCAAAGTGGCGCCGCGCTGGTCATCGCGCTCGTGTTGCTGATGGTGCTGACGCTCCTGGCCTTCACCGGACTCAACACCTCGATCACGGAAATTGCCATGGCGAATAACGAACAATTCCGCCGCAGCGCCGCGCAATCCGCTGCGGGCGGCATTGAAGGCGCCATCGCCAATCTGGCCGCCGTGCCAACCACGCGCGGTTCCCCGCCGGTTGAGTCGGGCTGGCGCAACGTCGCGGGTTCAGCGGTTAACCGCTACAACACGCGCAGCCGTTACCTGGGCGAGGAGCGCAACCTGCCGCAGTCCAGCGCCGACAAGTTTGTCGGCCTGCATTTCAGCATCGACAGTGAAGGGCAATCGGCGCGCAAAGCCCGCGACCAGCAAACGCAGGGCGTGTTCATCGTCGCCGCTACCGGCGGCGGCAATGGCGACTTCGGTCAACTCGGTACGGGGCTGGCGCCATGAAAAAATCCATCGGAACTGCTGCCCTGTTAGCATTTGTGTTAGCAAGCGCCGCCGACGCGGCTGGCGGCAACCACATCCGCGCACCGCAGGCGGCGATCGAGACGCAACTCCGGGCGGTCACGCTGCCCGAGCGGCTGGAGGGCCAGGTCATCGTAGCGCCCTGCCCGACCTGCGCCGCGCGGTCTTTCGGGATTGCGAGCGATGCATTGCTGCAATGGAATGGCGCAGTCATCAGCCTGCAGGCGCTGCGGCAACGCGCGCTCAAGGGGTCGACCGCCCCGGTCACGCTGATCTACACACGTGATAACAATCGTATTGTCAGGATATTCGTCAATGATTAAGCGGATTCTCTGCCTGGGGGCGGCGTTGCTGGCCAGCACGGCGGCGCGCGCCGACGACACCGAGATCTTTGTCAGCAATGCCGCGGCCGCCGGGCTCCGGCCTAACATCCTGTTCATTTTCGACACGTCCGGAAGCATGAATTCGCTGGTGACGCTGCCCAAGGCGCCCTACAACCCGGCCCAGACCTATGGCGGCAGCTGCGAGGACGATAGCTTCTATTTTGCGGTGGCCTCGGGCAGCGGCAACACGGCCCAGGATATACCGACCTGTTCAGGCAGCAGTGACAACCAGCAGGATGGCCTCAGTCTGTCGGCTAACACCTGCGCCGCCGCAGTGGACTCGATCGCGGTGGCGGGACTCTGGACCGGCCGTGCCGCGCAGTGGAATCCCAGCAATGCCGGATGGAGCACCGTGTCCGACAGCGCCACGAATGAAAGCGTGGAATGCGAAGCCGACGCGGGCGTGCACGGCGCCAATGCGAGCTCCACCAAGCGTTACGCGCAGAACGGCGACCCGGCCAATCGCTGGACCAGTCTCCAGGCGCAACAAATCGGCTGGGCCAGCGCCACCGTCTACACGCTGTACAGCGCCAACTGGCTCAACTGGTACTACGCGCCGCCGCAGCAATCCAGTCTCAGCCGCTTGCAAACCGTACAAAGCGTGGCGACCAGCCTGGCGAGCTCCACCTCGGGCATCAACCTCGGCTTGATGCGCTTCAGCAATGCCAGCAACGCGGATGGCAGCGATCGCGCCGAAGGCGGCATGGTCACGCATGAGATAGCCGATGTTGCGACAGCGCGCGGCACAATCGTGAACCAATTGAACAGTTACACGGCAGGCGGCTTGACGCCGTTGTCGGAGACTCTGTATGAAGCGGGCCAGTATTTTGCCGGGCGCGCGGTCGACTATGGCCTCAACTCGCGCATTAATTCATCAACGCCATTTCCCAGTGTGGCGTCATCGCGGTTGCCCAACAACCCATCGACCTACAAGTCGCCGGTCAGCTATCAGTGCCAGAAGAATTACGCGCTGCTGCTAACAGACGGCGAGCCCACGGCGGATAACTCCGCGGACAGCAAGATCGTCAATTTGCCGGGTTTCCAGACCTTGGTGGGAGGCGATTGCGATGGCAACGGTCCGGGGCGCTGTCTCGATGACATGGCCGACTACCTTAACAAGGCGGATCTCTCGCCCGAACCCGGCAAGCAGAATGTCATCACGTACGCGGTTGGCTTTGGTCCGGATGTGGCCGGTACGTCCTTCCTCGAACGCACGGCGGCACGTGGCGGCGGACGCGCCTACGAAGCCACCAACGTCACCGAACTCACGAACGTACTGCAACAGATCGTCAGTGAAATCATGCAGTCTAACGGTAGCTTCACCGCCCCTGCCCTGTCGATCAATGCCTTCAATCGCACTCAGACCACCAACGACTTCTACGTCTCGCTGTTCAAGCCGTCGGACCGCCTGCACTGGTCTGGCAACGTCAAGAAATATTCAATCAGTAACGGCCAGATCGTCGATGCCGCCGGACAGAACGCGATAGATCCTGCGACCGGCTATTTCCGCGACGGCGCGCAGAGTCTCTGGTCTGCGCAGCCGGATGGCCCACAAATCACTGCGGGCGGCGCGGTCAGCCGCCAGCCGGCGCCCGCCGAGCGCAAGCTCTACACCTACCTTGCAGCCTCGGGATCCAGCAGCCTGATCGCCCCGGGCAACCGGTTCGATGCCAGCAATACGCTGCTGACCGCCGGTTTGTTAGGCATCGCGTCGGCGGCGCCGATCCGCGAGCAGGTCATCGCCTGGGCGCAGGGATTCGATGCGCCGGATGCCGACGGCGACGGCAACACCACGGAGGCCGCGCCATCTATGGGCGATCCGCTGCACGCCAAGCCCACGGTGGTAACCTACGGCGGCAGCGCCGGTACGCCCGACCCGCTCGACGCGGTAGTCTACACACCTACCAACGATGGTTTCCTGCATGCCATCGACGCCAAGACCGGCCGTGAATTGTGGGCCTTCATCCCGTCAGAATTGTTAGGCCGCATGGCGAACCTGTATGTCAATCCTGCGGTTGCGGCCCGCACCTATGGCCTGGACGGTGACATCCGCCTGCTGCGCTTCGATGCCAACCAGGATGGCGTTCTGGATGCCTCCGGTGGCGATCGGGCCATCCTGTATTTCGGCATGCGCCGCGGCGGCCGCCATTATTACGCGCTGGACGTCACCAATCGCGCGGCGCCGCAGCTGCTCTGGTCGCTGGGGCCATCCGCCCTGCCCGGCATCGGCGAGACCTGGTCGCCACCCACGGTCGCGCGCGTCAACGTCGGGGGCACCACCCAGAATGGCGAAAAACTGGTGCTGATCATGGGCGGCGGCTATGACGGCGCCCAGGAAAACTATTCCTTCGTCAACGACAACTCCGGGAACCGCATCTTCATGATCGATGCGATTTCTGGCGCACTGTTGTGGTACGCAGGAGGCACGGGCGGCGCGGGATCGCCCGACCTCGAGCTGGATCAGATGCGTCACTCGATTCCCAGCCGCATTACCGTGTTAGACACCGATGGCGATCAATTCGCGGATCGCATGTATACCGGCGACATGGGCGGGCGCGTCTGGCGCTTCGACATCTTTGGCGGCAACAACCGCGGCAGCCTGGTGACCGGCGGGGTGCTGGCGACGCTCGGCAATGGCGACACCGGCACGACGGCATTGGCCAGCAACCGCCGCTTCTACAACGCGCCCGATGTGGCCCTGATCCAGCGCCGCGCAACCGACCCCTACTACAACATCGCGATAGGGTCGGGTTATCGCGGCCATCCGCTGGAGAACGAGACTCGTGACCGCTTCTACGCCCTGCGGGACAAGAACCCGTTCGGCAAGCTGACACAGCTGGAATACAACAACCTAACGCCGGTCACAGATGCGCAGCTGACCGACGTGACCGAGGAACTGGGTGGCACCGTGCTGCCGCGCGCGTCTGCAGGCTGGAAGCTGGAGTTGCGGCGTAATGGCGGCTGGATCGGCGAGAAAGTCTTGGCCGATGCCGTGACACTCAATGGCACAGTGCTGTTCACCACCTACCAGCCCGAGCGCGCGGCGGACCTCGATCCCTGCCTGCCGGCTAACGGCCGTAACCGGGTTTACGCGCTCAAGGTCGACAATGCCGCGCCGGCGCTGGATCTCAACGACAACCAGCGGCTCGACAACGATGATTGGGCACGCAACCTTGCCTCCCGCGGCATTGCAGGCGAAGTCACGCTGGTCGTGGAGTCACGCGATGCTAACAACAGCGGCAACGGCACCGATGAACTCGGCCGTCGCAGTTTTTGCGCAGTCGGGGTCGAAGTCTTGTCTAAATGCGTGAATCTGGGCGGCGTGGTGCGCACTTTCTGGCAGCGCTCAACAGCCGATCGCAGTGAATAACAAAAACAAAGGCCGCCCCATGAAATCTGTTTACAGGAACCGCGGCGTCACGCTGGTCGAATTGTTGATGGTGGTTGTCATCATCGCCATTTTGAGCTCGATCGCCGTGCCGACCTATCGCAGCTACGTGCTGCGTGCGCAGCGCACCGAAGCGACTGCCACGCTGCTGCGGGTGCAGGCAGCCGAGGAGAAGTTTTTCGCGCAGAACAATATCTACGCCGAGGACCTCACGGCGGCGCCACCAGCGGGACTCGGCATTCCCGCGGTCACCGCGTCCGGGTACTACGATCTGCGGGCGGAACTGCTGGAGGAAGGATCGGGCTATCGGATAGTGGCCAGCCCCCGTGCAGACAGCGGCCAGCGCGACGACGACAAGTGCCGCGAATTTACTGTCGATCACAATGGGCTCAAGGCCGCCAAGGACGATAACGGCCGCGACAACACCCGCGAGTGCTGGCGCTAGTCAACACCTTTTGTTAGCTCAGCTGCGCCTTGCGCAGCGCCCTCGGCAGGCTGAATACCACGTGCTCCTCGCGCCCCGCCAGCTCGGCGGGCAGCTCCGCGCCCCAGTTGCGCAGCTGATCGACCACCTGCCGCACCAGCACTTCCGGCGCGGACGCTCCCGCGGTCAGGCCGACGACGCTCGCGGCATGGAACCACTCGCGCCGCAGATGGCTCGCATCGTCCACCAGGTACGAGGGCTTGCCGGCGCGCTCACCGAGCTCCACCAGTCGATTGGAATTGGAGCTGGCCTGCGATCCGACCACCAGCAGCACATCGCAGCTGGCTAACAACTCCTTGACCGCGTCCTGGCGATTCTGCGTCGCATAACAGATGTCTTCGCGCCGCGGGCTGGCGAGATCCGGGAAACGCCGCTTCAGCTCGTCGACGATGGCGGCCGTATCGTCGACCGACAACGTGGTCTGGGTGACGAACGCCAGGCGCTGCGGATTTTGCACCACCAGTTTTTCGGCGTCGTGCACGTCCTCGACCAGGTAGATCCGGCCGCCAAAGGACGCATCGAAGCGGCCCATCGTGCCCTCGACCTCCGGATGGCCTTCATGGCCGATCAGGATCACTTCGCGGGCCTCGCGTGCGTATTTCTGCACCTCCATGTGCACCTTGGTCACCAGCGGACAGGTCGCATCGAACACCTGCAGGCCGCGTTTGCTGGCTTCGTCCTCGACCACGCGGGCGACGCCGTGCGCGGAGAAGATCACCGTCGCGTCGTCGGGAATTTCAGCCAGCTCTTCGACAAACACCGCGCCCAAGGTGCGCAGGCGTTCGACCACATGGCGGTTGTGGACCACCTCGTGGCGCACGTAGATCGGCGCCCCAAACAGCGCGATGGCGCGCTCGACGATATCGATCGCCCGGTCGACGCCGGCGCAGAAACCGCGTGGATTGGCGAGCAGGATCTTCATGGCGCCGCGCCCTGCCGGCTGCGCCACCAGTCGAGCAGCGCATCCAGGATGATCAGCGCAGCGCCGATGCTGATCGCGGAATCCGCGACATTGAATGCCGGAAAATACGCCTGGTTCCAGTGCGCGTGAATGAAGTCGACCACGTAGCCGAAGCGGATGCGATCGATGACATTGCCGATCGCGCCACCTAACACCAGCGCCAGGCCAGTCGCGAGCAGCTTTTGCCGCCTGCCATCCAGCGCCCGCAGCCAGTGGACGATGGCGCCGCTGACGACGACCGCCAGCACCGTGAACAGCCAGCGTTGCCAGCCCCCCGCACCGGCCAGAAAACTGAAGGCCGCGCCGGGGTTGTGCAACCGCGTGATGTCGAGGACCGGCAGCACCGGATGCGGCTGGTACAGATCATAATTGTTGATGATCCAGTACTTGCTGGCCTGGTCCGCGGCAACGATGCCGGCACTCAGCGCTAACAGGCGCAAACCGCTGATCTTAGGCATAGCGGCGTTGCTCTCCGGCGCCGGCGATATTCACGACGCAGCGGCTGCACAGCTCGGGATGCTCCGGCGAATGGCCGATGTCCGCGCGCTGGTGCCAGCAGCGCACGCACTTGATCGCGCCCGAGGCCGCGGCCCGCAACTTGACGCCATCCACCGACGAGGCCAGCGCGTCCGCCGGCACTGGCGTGCCGGCGCCGTGGACCCGCGCCGCGGATACGATCAACAGGAAGCGCAGTTCGTCGCCGAGCGCGCGCAACCGCGTTTCGGTGGCGGCATCGCAGTAAATGTCGACCTCGGCGTTCAGTGAGGAACCAATGCTGCCGGCCACCCGCAGGCGCTCCAGTTCCTTGCCGATATCCGCCCGCAGACCTAACAAAAAGTCCCAGTCGATGGCGCTCGCGGGCAGCTTCGGCAGCGTGTGCCAGGTTTCGAAAAATACCGACGCTGAACGCTTGCCCGGCATGTGGCCCCAGGCCTCATCGGCCGTGAATGACAGGATGGGCGCGAGCCAGCGCACCATCGCCTCGGCCATGTGCCAGCAGGCCGTCTGCGCCGAGCGTCGGGGTTCGCCCTCGCGTTTCGCCGTGTACAGGCGATCCTTGATCACGTCGAGATACAGGCTGCCCAGGTCGACCACGCAGAAATTGTGAATTTTCTGGTAGATCAGGTGAAATTCGTAGCGACGATAGGCGTCGATAATTTCCGCCTGCAGGGTCGCCGCGCGGCCGACGATCCAGGCATCCAGCGCCACCAGGCGTTCCGCCGGCACCGCATCGCGTGCGGGTTCGAAGCCCTCCAGGCTGCCTAACAAAAAGCGCAGCGTGTTGCGGATACGGCGATAGGAATCGGCCATGCGCTTGAGGATTTCCTCCGAGACGCTGATTTCATTGGCATAGTCGGTGGATGCCACCCACAGGCGCAACACATCGGCGCCCAGGCTCTGCATCACCTTCTGCGGCAGGATCGTGTTGCCGAGCGACTTCGACATCTTGCGGCCCTTGTCATCGACCGTGAAGCCGTGGGTCAGCACGCCCTTGTAGGGCGCGCGGTTATCCAGCGCCTCGGACATCAGCAGCGAGGAGTGGAACCAGCCGCGATGCTGGTCCGAGCCTTCGAGATAGAGGTCCACCGGCGCCTGGATTTCGGGGCGCTCGCTGCCGACACAGAAGAACGACAGGCCGGAATCGGCCCAGACGTCCATGACGTCAGAAACCTTGTCGTAGTCCGCGGCCTCGGCGCCTAACAACTCGGCCGGATCGAGATCGAACCAGGCATCGATGCCGTGCTGCGCGACCCGCTCCGCCACCCGGGCGATCAGTTCCTGCGTGCGCGGATGCAGCTCGCCAGTAATCTTCGCTACGAACAACGGAATGGGGACGCCCCAGGTACGCTGCCGGGAAATACACCAGTCGGGACGATTCTCGATCATGCCGGTGATGCGCGACTGGCCCCATTTGGGAGTCCATTCAACTTTCGCAATGTCGCGCAACGCGCCGGCGCGCAGGCCGTTCTGCTCCATCGAGATGAACCACTGCGGCGTGGCGCGGAAGATCACCGGCGTCTTGTGGCGCCAGCAATGCGGATAGCTGTGCTGGTAAGGCATTTGCCGCAGCAGCCGCGCGGCCTGCTCCAGCGTCTCGATGATCACTTTGTTAGCGTCGTCAACCTTGAGACCCGCAAACAGCGGCGTATCCGGCAGGAACCGGCCGTCACCACCGACCGGGTTCTTGACCGGCAGCCCGTAGTGCCGCCCGATGACGAAGTCCTCCTGGCCATGCGCGGGCGCGGTGTGCACCGCGCCCGTGCCGGTCTCGAGCGTCACATGCTCGCCGAGGATCACGGGCACCGCCTTGGGCAGGAAGGGATGCTGCAGCTGCAGCAGCTCGAACGGCGCGCCTTTTACCGTTATTAGCTCATGGGCGTCCTCGATCCCGTAGCGCTTGAGACAGGCGCCAGCCAGGTCGCGCGCCAGCACCAGCAGCGCAGCGGAGCCATCCGGACGTTTGACCGCAAGAATGCTGTATTCAAACTCCGCGCCCAGCGCGACCGCCTCGTTCGCGGGCAGCGTCCAGGGCGTGGTGGTCCAGATCACGAAAAATACCGGGCCAAGATCCGCGTCGAGCGACCCGAGACCAGCGCGGCGCGCAAAATCGCCGCGATCGATCACTGCGAACGCCACGTCGATCGCAGGCGAGGTACGGTCTTCATATTCGACTTCCGCCTCGGCCAGCGCCGAGCGACAGTCGAGACACCAGTGCACCGGCTTCGCGCCCTTGTACAAATGCCCATTGGCCACGACGCGGGCGAAGGCCCGCAGTTGCGCAGCCTCGTAGCCCGGCGACATCGTGAGGTAGGGACGCTCCCAGTCGCCTAACACCCCAAGACGCTGGAAGTCCGCTTTCTGCTGCGTGACCTGCTCCTGGGCAAAGGCGCGGCAAGCCGCACGAAATGCCTTCGCATCGAGCTTGCCGCCGGGACGGCCCACTTTCTTTTCCACCGCATGTTCGATCGGCAGGCCATGACAATCCCAACCCGGAATGTACGGCGCGTCAAAGCCGTCGAGCGAGCGCGACTTGACGATGATGTCCTTCAGCACCTTGTTGACCGCATGGCCGATATGAATCGCACCATTGGCGTACGGCGGTCCGTCGTGCAGCACGAAACGCGGCCGGCCGCGCGCGTGTTCGCGCAGGCGGTCGTAGACGCCGCCCTCGACCCACTTCGCAACCTGCCGCGGCTCGCGCTGCGCGAGATCCGCCTTCATCGGGAAGCCGGTCTGCGGCAGGTTGATGGTGTGTTTATAGTCCGCCAAAATTCAATCCTCTGACTAACATCAAGCTGACAAATCAGGCCGCCAGGATTTCGCGGGCTTCGGCCGTATCGCGCCGCATCTGCACCACAAGTTCATCCAGCGACGCAAAATGCACTTCATCGCGCAGTCGCGCGACAAATTCGATTTCCAGTTCGCAGCCGTACAGCTCACCCTCGAAGTCCATGATGTGAGTTTCCAGCAGCAACTCGCCACCGCCCAGCGTGGGCCGCGTGCCCAGACTCGCGACGCCCGCCCGCGGCTTCGGCCCCACACCTAACACCCACACTGCGAAAATCCCGGCCAGCGGGCTGCGACGACGGCGCAAACGCAGGTTGGCGGTCGGAAACCCCAGCGTCCGGCCGAGGCGCTGGCCAGTCACGACCCGCCCGCGCATCCGGTAGGGCCGCCCCAGCAGCGCCGCGGCATGCCGAAACTCACCGGCCTGCAGCGCATCGCGCACCGCCGTCGAGCTGATGCGCTCCGTACCCAGCAGCACCGGCGGCACGATGTCGACCGTCACGCCCAGCGGCGCACAGGCCGTCTCCAGCATGGTCGCGCTCATCTCGCCGCCGCGCCCGAAGCGAAAGTCGTGCCCGACCACCATGGCATGCACCTGGAACTCGCGCATCAGTAAATCCAGGAACTGCGCGCCCGACAGCGCGCGCAAGTGCTCATTGAAATGCAGCACCGTGCAAATGTCGACGCCCAGGGACTCGATCAGTCGCCAGCGCTCCCGAAAATTGGTCAGCCGCGCCGGCGCCGAGGCCGGCGCCAGCACGTCGCGCGGCATCGGCTCAAACGTCAGCACCATGCTCGGGCGCGCGGCCCGCGCCGCCAGCGCCATGGCGCGCCGGATCAGCGCCTGATGACCGAGGTGCAGGCCATCAAACGAGCCGATTGTTAGCACGCTGCCCCGCTGGTGGGGGCGTAAATTGACCAGGCCTCTGACGAATTCCATGAAGCCCGGCATTCTACCGGGTCGGGGCGCCTCAGGCCGAATGTCGCCACTGGCGGACGCGCATGCCCATCAGCCACAAAACCGCGAAATAAAGACTCGCGCCGGCGACGACACAGGCCCCGAGCCGGGCCACCCGCGGCCAGACTCCGAGCGCCATCCAGCCATCCAGCGGGAACGCCTGCCACAACAGCAGGGCCGCCATGACCGCACTGGCGGTAATCACCTGCGCCAGCAGGCGCCCCCAGCCCGCGGTCTTGTGCCAGACGCCTTCCCGGGCAAGGCCCCGCCACAGCAGCGTGGCGTTGATGGCCGCTGAGACACAGGTCGAAAGGGCCAGCAGCACATGCGGGACCGGAAACCCCAGAAATCGCGACGGCAGCACTACCAGCAGGTTGATGGCCATGCCAACGCCCAGGGCAATGAGGCCGATTCGCACCGGGCGCGCCGTCTGCTGACGCGCGAAATAGCCGGGCGCCAGCACCTTGACCAGGCTGAAGCCGATCAGGCCCGAGGAATAGGCCATCAGTGCATAGCTGGTCATGTGGATGTCATCCAAGCGCGCCATACGGCCGTAGCCGAAAATCGTCGCCGCTAACGGCCCCGCCAGCGTCAGCAGCGCCACAGCGGCCGGTACGACTAAAACGACGACCAGGCGCAGGGCCCAATCGAGTGTCTGCGAGAATTTCTCGCGATCCTCGGCTGCATGGTGCGACGACAGCGCCGGCAGGATCACGGTCGCCAGCGCGATGCTGAAAACCCCGAGCTGAAACTCCATGATGCGATCGGCGTAATACAGCCAGGCGATGCTGCCGTTGACCAGGAACGAAGCGATCACGGACTCGAGCAGCAGGTTCACCTGCGCCATCGAGGAGCCGAAAATGCCCGGAATCATCAGCCTGCCGATGCGCCGCACACCGTCCATCGCCGGCCGCCAGCGCGGCCAGGCCAGCAGCTGCAGCCTCGCCACCGAGGGCAGCTGGAACAGCACCTGCAGGGCGCCGCTGACAAACACGCCGATCGCGAGCACCAGGCCGGGATTGCTCGCATCGGCCGCAATCCACAGCGTCGTCACGATCATCACCACGTTCATGATGACCTGCGTGAACGCCGGCACCGCGAAGCGGCCGTAGCTGTTCAGCACGCCGCTGAACAGCGCGGTCAGCGAGATGAAGAAGACGTAAGGGAACGTCCAGCGCAGCATCTCGACCGCCATGTCGAACTTGCCCTGTTGCTGCGAAAAACCCGGCGCGAACGCAAAGATGATCAGCGGCGCGATCACCACGCCTAACACGGTGATTACCAGGAGCAGCGCACCCAGCGTCCCGGCCACACCGCTCACGAGTTCGCGCACATCGTCCGGGCGCTTGACCCGGTATTCCGAAATCACCGGCACGAAGGACTGGGAAAACGCCCCTTCCGCGAACAGGCGGCGCAGGAAATTGGGGATTTTGTAGGCGATCAGGAAGGCGTCCATCATCGAGCCGGCGCCAAAGGCGTGGGCGTAGGCGGTGTCGCGCACCAGGCCCGTGACCCGCGATATCAGAGTCGTGATGCCAACTATCGAGGTTTTACGTAAAACGCTGCCGCTCATCGCGCCAGTGTAAGGAAAAAGCCTGCATTTGACATCGCGACAGGCCATCCGCAAACTACGCGGCCTTTTTACGGGAGTTCCTGTGGCCAATACCAAGTCAGCTGCCAAAGCCGCACGGCAGGCCGAAAAGCATCGCGCCCGCAATGTGGCGTCGCGCTCCAAGGCGCGTAGTGCCCTGGTGGATGCCGCCGCCGCCATTGCCAGCGGCAAGAAAGACGAAGCCAAGGCGAGTTACCGGGCCGCATCGGCCGCCGTGTCCTCGCTGGTGAACAAGCGCCTGGTTCATCGCAACAAGGCCGCGCGTCATCAAAGCCGCCTGGCCAAGCGCCTCAAGGCCATGGCCTAAGACTGTTAGCTGCCGGAGCGTTCCGGCAGCAGCATTCCCATCGGGTCGAGCAGCTCGCTGCCGCGTTTACCGCGGGGCGCAGCGCTTTTCTTGCGGCCTGTGGTTTTGCGCCGGGTCGCGGGACCCTTGCGTCCCGCAGCGGTCAGCACCTGATCGCGGGCTTGTTCACGCGACTCGACGCTGAGGATCAGCGCCAGGCGCTCGTCGCCACTCGATACCTGCCGCCAGTGGCGGCCTTCGGGCCAGGGCTCCAGCGCACCAACCAGCGCCCACAGGGCGTTCAGGGATTGGGTCACGTTAGCCCGGCGCAATCGCCAGTAAGCCTCGAGACCGCCGATGCGGCGCAGGTTCGCCACTGAATGTATGCCCACCCTGGCGAGCATGGTTTCCGTGCGCGGGCCGAGATTGCGCAGGTCGCGAATCCGCAGTGTTAGCTTGCCGGCCGCGATGCGGCGCCTGACCTTGGGATTACGCGTCACCGCCAGCCGTCGCCTTGGCACTGGCGGCTTTTTCACTGGCCGCTGTGTCGTTCATGCTTTCGATGAAGTTCATGACTTTTTCCGCGAGCTCACTGGTGCCGCTGCGTGTCACCGCCGAAATCAGGAAATGCGGCCCCTTGAAACGCAGGCGGCGCACGATGTCCCTGGCCCTGGCAGCCGCCTCATCGGGCGGCATCAGATCGCTCTTGGTCAGCACCAGCCAGCGCGGCTTATCGACCAGATCCGCCGAGAATTTCTTCAGCTCCTTGACGATGGCGCGCGCATCCTTGACCGGATCCGCGTCCGGATCCGGCGGCGCAATGTCGATCAGATGCAGCAGCACGCGGGTGCGCTGCAGGTGCCTCAGAAAGCGGATGCCGAGGCCCGCGCCCTCAGCCGCTCCTTCGATCAGTCCCGGGATATCCGCCATCACGAAGCTGCGGTGCTGACCGCAGTAAACCACGCCGAGGTTGGGATAGAGCGTGGTAAAGGGGTAATCAGCGACCTTGGGCCGCGCCGATGACAGCACGCTGATCAGCGTCGACTTGCCGGCGTTCGGCAGTCCTAACAAACCAACGTCGGCGATGACCTTGAGTTCCAGGTCGAGGTTGCGCGCTTCGCCCGGCAGGCCGGGACCGAATTGCCGCGGGGTGCGATTGGTGCTCGACTTGAACTTGGCGTTGCCCCAGCCGCCCTTGCCGCCCTGCACGACCTTGAGCCGCTGCCCGGCGTGAGTCATGTCACCTAACACTTCCTGCGTGTCGCGATCCTTGACGATCGTGCCCACCGGCACCAGCACTACGAGATCTTCACCGCCGCGCCCGGTGCAGTCGTTGCCGGAGCCAGGCTGCCCGTTCGGCCCCTTGTAGGTGCGTTCGATGCGAAAATCAGCGAGCGTATTGATACCTTCCGCGGCCTGCAGCCAGACATCTGCGCCCAGCCCGCCGTCGCCACCATCCGGGCCGCCAAAAGGCGCGGATTTCTCGCGGCGAAAGCTCAGGCAGCCCCGGCCGCCGTTGCCGGCCTTGACGGTCATGCGTGCTTCGTCGACGAATTTCATGCGATCAGCCCACTCCAGCGGACCAGTTTATGCCAAAACCATGGTGTACAAAAAATCGCGCGCAAAAAATAAACCCCGGGGGACCGGGGTTTAGATAGCTGCAAGAATGCATTCTAAAGACGCATTCTCTCAGTCCGCGGCAACCTCGACAAAGGTCTTGCCGGCAGCGCCGCGCTTCTTGAATTCGACTTTGCCGTTCTTGAGGGCAAACAGCGTGTGATCCGTGCCGATGCCAACATTGGCGCCCGGGCTGTACTGCGTACCGCGCTGGCGAATGATGATGTTGCCGGCCTTGGCCTGCTCGCCACCGAACAATTTGACGCCCAGGCGCTTGCTGTGGGAATCGCGGCCGTTGCGGGTACTGCCGCCTGCTTTTTTATGTGCCATGGTGTCTGATCCTGTCTGTTAGCGCGCCGTTAGCCGGCAGCGATATCGGTGATTTTCACTTCGGTGAATTTCTGCCGGTGATTTTTCATGCGCAGATAATGCTTGCGGCGGCGAAACTTGACGACGCTGACCTTGTCGCCCTGGCCGTGACGCTCGACGGTCGCATGCACGGTGGCGCCGGCGATACGCGGGCTGCCCACTTTGACGCCCTCGCCCGAACCGACCAGCAACACCTGGTCAAACGTGACCTGGGAGCCCGGCTCCGCGGTCATCTTTTCAAGACGCAATACGCTGCCTTTTTCGACACGATATTGCTTGCCGCCGTTGGCGATCACCGCATACATAGGAACGTCACTCCTGAACCGCTACAATCTGAAGCTTCGGGACACTCTGGATTGGGTGTCCGAAGGGCCGCGCATTCTACGTTCCCGGGGCGGACCGGTCAAACATGAATCACGCGGCATTTTTCTCAAGTAAAACAGGCACTTAGAATGGCTCAAGTCGAGCAACTCCACTCCCGCGACGGCCTCCGCATGACGCTGGCCGACGTGCGCGCGCTATTACAGGCCGATTTGGCCGGCGTGGACCAGATTATCCGCGTGCGCCTCAAGAGCGTGGTGCCGCTGGTTGACCAGGTCGCAGAACACATCATCGGCGGTGGCGGCAAGCGCCTGCGACCGATGCTGGTGCTGCTCGCCGGCCGCGCGGTTACTTCACCGAACGAGGCCGGCACCCGCCGTCGCTGGAACGATTCCACCGCCGCCGCTGTCAGCGAAGCCGCCGCATTCATCGAATTCATTCACACCGCGACGCTGCTGCACGACGATGTCGTCGATGGCTCATCGAAACGCCGCGGCCGCGACACCGCGAACCACGTGTTCGGCAATCAGGCCAGCGTGCTGGTCGGCGACTTTGTCTATTCACGCGCCTTCCAGATGATGGCTGCGATCGGCGTGCAGCGCGTGATGGAAATCATGGCGGACGCGACTAACACCATCGCCGAAGGCGAAGTGCTGCAGCTGATGAATGCGCGCGATCCCTCGACCACGGAGCAGCGTTATCTCGAGGTGATCTATCGCAAGACCGCGCGGCTGTTCGAGGCCGGCGCCGAAGTCGCCGCCGTGTTAGCGGGCGGCACCTCAACGGAACAGGCCGCGCTCGGGTCCTATGGCAAGCATCTGGGCAACGCCTACCAGCTGATCGACGACGTGCTCGACTACCAGTCCAACCCGGTCGAACGCGGCAAGAACCTCGGCGACGACCTCGCCGAGGGCAAACCCACGCTGCCCTTGATCCACGCGCTCAAGAAAGGCACCGACAGCCAGCGCGCGCTGATTCGCCAGGCCATCGAGCACGGCGGGCTCGATCGCCTCGAGGACATCGTGCAGGCCATTGAAGCCACGGGTGGGCTCGATTACACGGCCGGCGCGGCCCTTGCCGAGTCGCGGCTCGCCATCGATGCGCTCGCCGCGCTGCCGGAATCGCCGCACAAGCAGGGCCTCATCGCCCTGGCGCGCATTGCCGTCGGTCGCGCCACCTGACAGGAAAGCAGTAAATCATGTCGAAGAATATTGGCTACGCCAGTTTGTTAGCTGTGGGCAGTGCCCTGCTGTTGAGTACGACCGCATGGGCAGCCGACGCCGCTCTGCCGGCGGGGGTGCAAAAGGTCACGACGGTCGAGGGAATCACTGAGTATCGTCTCGCCAATGGCCTGCGGGTGCTGTTGTTTCCTGACCTGTCGAAGCAGACCGCTACGGTCAACATCACTTACCTGGTCGGCTCGCGGCACGAGAGTTACGGCGAGACCGGTATGGCGCATTTGCTCGAGCACATGCTGTTCAAGGGCACGCCGAAGCACCCTAACATCCCGAAGGAGCTGACTGAGCGTGGAACGCGACCGAACGGCACGACCTCCTTCGACCGCACCAACTATTTCGAGACCTTTGCGGCGACCGAGGACAACCTGCGCTGGGCGCTGGAGCTCGAAGCCGATCGCATGGTGAATTCCTTCGTGGCGCGCAAGGACCTCGACACCGAGATGACCGTGGTCCGCAACGAATTCGAAATGGGTGAGAACAATCCGGCGAACGTGCTGCAGCAGCGCGTGATGTCCACCGCCTACCTGTGGCACAACTATGGCAACAGCCCGATCGGCTCGCGCGCCGACGTCGAAAACGTGCCCATCGAGCGGCTGCAGAATTTCTACCGCACCTGGTACCAACCCGACAATGCGGTGCTGATGGTGGCTGGCAAGTTCGATGCGGCCAAGGCACTAGGCATGGTGAGCGAATTTTTCGGGCCGATTCCCAGACCCACGCGTGTGCTGCCCACGTTTTACACGGTTGAACCCGCGCAGGATGGCGAGCGCAGTGTCATCCTGCGCCGCGTGTCGGACACGCAGTTTGTGATGGCCGCGTACCACATCCCCTCCGCTTCGCATCCGGATGCGGCGGCGCTCGACTTGCTGACAACACTGTTGGGCGACGAACCCACGGGGCGCCTCTACAAGAGCCTGGTGGAGACCAAACAGGCGGCCGGCGTCTTCGCCTACACGAGGTTGCAATATGATCCGGGCGTAATCGTGGTCGGTGCGCAGGCGCGCAAGGACGCGAGCCTGGATGCGGCGCGCGACAGCCTCGTCAAGGCCATGGACAAGCTGGCTAACACCCCTATCACCCCCGAGGAACTGGAGCGCGCGCGTGCCCAGGAACTCAACAATATCGAACTCAGCCTGAATAATTCGGAGCACATCGGCCTGATGCTGAGCGACTGGATCAGCATGGGCGACTGGCGCATGTTTTTCCTGCATCGCGATCAGATGCGCGCCGTCAAGGTCGAAGATCTCAATCGCGTCACCACAAAATACCTGTCGCCGGTCAATCGCACGCTGGGTCTCGCGTATTCGGCCGATACGCCCAGCCGCGTCGACATTCCGGCGGGCGTTGATGTCGCGAGCCTGGTCCGGGACTACAAGGGTGATGCAAGCAAGAGCGAGGGCGAGGTCTTTGATCCCTCACCGGCTAACATCGACGCGCGAACCCAGCGCAGCCAGTTACCCGGCAGCCTCAGGCTCGCACTGCTGCCGAAGAAGACACGCGGCGGCTCAGTACACGTCAATCTGACTCTGCGGCTAGGCGACCTGCAGTCTCTGGCGGGCCAGCGCAGCGCTGCAGCGCTCGCCGGCACGATGCTGATGCGCGGTACGACGACCCGCACCCGCGCGCAACTGAATGACGAGTTCGACCGGCTCAAGACACGCGTCGCAGTCAGCAGCACCGCAACAGCGGCAACCGCGTCCCTGCAAACGACCCGCGCGAACCTTCCCGCAGCGCTCGCCTTGTTAGCCGAGGTGCTGCAGAAACCTGCCTTCACAGCGGCTGAGTTCGAGCTGGCCAAACAGGAGCGCCTGGCGGACCTGGAGGAGCAGAGCAAGGAACCCACGGTGCTGGCGCAGAATGCACTGCTGCGACGAATCGCTCCTTATGAAACGAGCGATATTCGTTCCTATCTGACCACCGAGCAGATGGCTGCGGAAACCCGCGCCACCACCCTGGAGCAGGCACGGGACTTCCACCGGCAGTTCGTCGGCGCGGCCGCGGGTGAACTCGCCGTGGTCGGTGACTTTGACAGCAAGGAAATTGCCGCGCTGACCGCGAAGCTGTTCCAGAACTGGAAAAGCCGCAAGCCATTCACGCGGGCGCCGCGCCTCTATTTTGATGTGCCCGCGGGCAGCGAAACCATCCTGACGCCGGACAAGGCCAATGCCTTCATCATGGCGGGTATCAATCTCAAGCTGCGCGACGACGATGCGGACTACCCGGCCATCGCGCTCACCAACTATTTGTTAGGCGACGGTTTCCTCAATTCGCGTCTTGCGATGCGGCTGCGGCAACAGGATGGCTTCAGCTATGACGCCGGGTCACAACTGCAGGTCAGCTCACTGGACACGACTGGCATGCTCTTTTGTTATGCCATCTTTGCGCCGCAGAACGCGGCGCGGGTTGAGGCCGGCCTGCGCGAAGAACTGCAGCGGCTGATCAAGGACGGGTTCAGCGCGGCGGAGCTGGACGCCGCGAAACCCGGTTGGCTGCAGTCGCGGCAGGTGAGCCGCGCGCAGGACAACGAGCTGACACGCACGCTGACCAATTCGTTGTTCCTCAAGCGCACGCTGGCCTGGGACGCGGCGCTGGAGCAGAAAGTCACGGCGTTGACGGCGGACGAAGTCAACGCGGCGCTGCGCCGCCATCTGAGCTTGGACAAACTGACGGTCGTCAAAGCGGGCGATTTCGACAAGCAAAAACCTTGAAGGAGCGCACTCATGGCCGACACACTGTGGATCGGAACGCGTAAGGGTTTGTTCGCGCTGCGGCGCGCTGGCGGCCGCTGGAAGCAAACAGGGCCGCAGATGCTGGGCCACATCATCCACCATGTCGTGCAGGATCCGCGCGACCCGAAACGCTATGTAATGGCCGCCAAGACCGGCCATCTGGGGCCAACGGTCTACAGCTCCAGCGACCGCGGCAAGACCTGGGTCGAGTCCACGAAACCGCCGGCGTTTCCAAAAGTGACCGAGCCACTGCCGGACGGCAGGAAGGCCAAGGCGGTCGACGTCGTGTTCTATATCGCCGCGGGGCACGCAAGCCAGCCCGGTGTCTGGTATGCGGGCACCGCGCCCGCGGGACTGTTTCGCTCCGACGACCACGGCGTTAGCTGGGCACCTGTAACCGGCTTCAATGATCATCCGATGAACCCGAAGTGGGCCATGGGCATTGCCTCGCCCGCCGGCGAGTTATTGCACTCGATCCTCGTTGATCCGCGCGATGCCAAACATCTCTACCTGTCGATCTCGGTTGGCGGCAGCTTTGAATCCACTGATGGCGGCAAGGACTGGGCCCCGATCAACAAAGGCGTCATGGTTCAGTTTGGTCCCGAAGCCTACCCCGAATGGGGCCAGGACCCGCACTGTGTCGCGATGCATCCAAAATTTCCGGACCGGCTCTATCAGCAGAATCATTGCGGCATTTATCGCCTCGACCGTCCGGGACGGAACTGGACCCGCATCGGCGACAACATGCCGAAGAAGATCGGCGATATCGGTTTCCCGATCGTGCTGCATCCCGACAATCCGGACATCGCGTGGGTCTTCCCGATGGACGGCACGACGGTCTGGCCGCGCACCTCGGTCGATGGCAAGCCCGCGGTGTATCGCACCGCTAACGGCGGCAGGACCTGGCAGCGCCAGGACGCCGGCTTCCCGCGCTCACAGGCCTGGTGGACGGTGCTGCGCCAGGCCATGTGCCGCGACGATGGCAAGGGCCCCGGCCTTTATTTCGGCACCACGGCGGGCGAAATCTGGAGCTCGGCTAATGGCGGCGCGCGCTGGCGTTGTCTCGCACGGCATCTGCCACAGGTCTATTCACTGACCTTCGCGCGTTAGACCTCATGACCCACTGCAAAGTCCGCGTCGCGAGTCCGCTGCGTTCCTATACCGGGGACGCCGCGGAAGTGCCGGGCCGCGGCGACAGCTTGCGCGACGTGCTGGCGCAGCTCGATCGTGATTATCCGGGCATGCGTTTCCGGATGATCGACGAGCAGGATACGATCCGGCCGCACATACGCCTGTTCGTCAACACCGATGAGGCCCTGATCATCAATACCCCCGTGCAAGATGGCGATACCGTGCACCTGATCTGCGCCCTGAGCGGCGGCTGACCTGATGAACCCGCTCCCCGAACTGACCCAGGCCGACCGCGAGCGCTACCACCGCCATCTGGTGTTAGGCGAATTCGGCGAAGCCGGCCAGCAAAAACTGAAGGCGGCGCGCGTGCTGATCGTCGGCGGCGGCGGACTGGGTTCACCGGCGGCGCTTTACCTGGCGGCAGCCGGTGTCGGCACGCTGGGCATCGTCGATTTCGACACCGTCGATGTCACCAACCTGCAGCGTCAGGTGCTGTATTCGCAGGCCGATGTCGGCACGCTCAAAGTGACCGCCGCAGCTGTGCGCCTCCGGGCCCTCAATCCGCTGATCGAGGTGCAGGCGCACGAAGCGGAAGTGACCGCAGCTAACGTGATGGACCTGATCAGGCCTTACGATCTGATCATCGATGGCAGCGACCGGTTGAGCACGCGCTACCAGGTCAACGACGCCTGCGTGCTGCAAAAAAAGATGCTGGTGTCGGCGGCGATTTACCGCTTCGAAGGCCAGACTTTCAGTTATCTCCCCGGAAAGGGCCCCTGCTACCGCTGCGTGTTTTCGAATGCCGCCGAAGGTGCGACACCCAATTGCGCCGAGGCCGGCGTGTTAGGTGTGCTGCCCGGAATTCTGGGCACCATCCAGGCCACCGAGGCCATCAAGCTGCTGACCGGCATCGGCGAGCCGCTCGTAGGCCGGCTGCTGATGTTCGATGCGCTGACGATGCGCTTCGATGAATTCAAGGTCTCGCGCCGCAAGGACTGTGCGGTCTGCGGCGAGCGTCCGACTATCACCAAACCTGTCGACGCCGGCGGGCCGACCTGCACTGCGGAGCAGCGTGCGCGTATCCGGCAGCTGAGCGCCGCAGTGCTGCAAACGCGGCTAACAAGCTTGCGCCTGATCGACGTGCGACAGCCGCATGAGTACGCCGTCGCCCACCTCGACGGCAGCAAAAACATCCCGCTCGCGGATCTCGCCGCAATGCTGCCGCAGCTCGCAGGCGATGACGGCCCGGTGCTGTTCCTGTGCCGCAGCGGCGGCCGCAGCCAGAAAGCGTGCGAGCAGGCCGTGCTGGCCGGTCTGGCTGAGGTCAGCAATCTCGAGGGCGGTTTGTTAGCCTGGGCACGGGATGTCGAACCTTCTTTCCCGGTGGCCACGCCCTAGAATTCAAACGCCGCCGGTTCTGCACCCGGCACGTCGCGCACACAACGGACCCTCTGACGCGTAGCGGCGAGGAACCAGGTTTCCTGATGCAGCGGCGCCGGCGATTTGAAGACCGCGGGATCAAACAGCACCGCACAGTGGCCCGAGCGCGGATCGCGCACCGAGGCATAACGGATCACCTGCAGCGGCGGCTCGGCGGCGCGTGCCTGCGCTGCCAGGTGCTGCGTGGCACTGTAGTCGTCCGGGTCTTTCCAGTGCTTGAGGTCGCGCACCAATGGTGGCTTCGTCAGGTCGAGCGCCCGCGCGCTGTGCATCGCCGCGGTGAATGCGGTATGTGGCACCGGGCCCAGCTCCGGCGTACCCGGTGAATCGAGCAGGAAGCGCTGGCGCCAGTAACTTTTTTCGGCGAGCGCCGTGCGCAGGTGCTCGGCGCCATACCAGACGCCGGCCTGCTGCGGCGCGCGAAAACGCGAGCCCTGCGCCGGGCGATACCGAAATGGCGTTGCTAACAAATAGTGCAGCGACGCCGCGGCCGCGGGGATCGGCGGTTTGCTCGCTTCCAGCAGCTGCTCCAGCAGCAGCTGTTCGGCGAGCGAGTCCACGAGTCGCATGGTCGAGGCCGTGTGCTGCGCCTCGACGACGCGCCACAAGGTCCGCGCGTAGCGCCGCGCGTTAGATGCGAGCGCGGGCGGCGTCCAGGTAGTCAACGGTGCGCACCAGGCCGGTAAGATCGCGGATCAGCTCCAGCGGCACGCCGCCTAACGAAAGATTGGGACTGCGCAGCCAGACACGGGCCGCGGCATCGTCCGAGCCCACGATGGCATCCAGCGAGCGGAACAGGCGCACGAACAGTGCTGCGAGCTCGAAGGACTTGGAGGCCGGCTCCAGGCGCTTCAGGCCATGCGCGAGCCGCGACACCGTGGCGGGGCTCAGCCCCAGCACCCGCGCCAGATCGGCCTGGGAGAGCGCCAGGCAGTCCGCCGCCCGCAGCGCTGCCTTGGCCAGCACCGCGCTGGCGTCGGCCGTGGAACGGGGTAAAGTGGCCGTCCGGATAGTCATTTCAAATGAAATAATATTGCAATAATATTGCAATTGCAAGGATGGAGTTCGCATTGAACACCCCCACCCCATCGGCTAGAATGCGCGCCCGCTTACGGCGGGCATCAAAAATCGGGATGTAGCTCAGCCTGGTAGAGCACTACGTTCGGGACGTAGGAGTCGGAGGTTCAAATCCTCTCATCCCGACCAATTAAATCAATAACTTATAGCGCCGTAGACCGCTAGGGTCGAGGCTCGTTCAGGTCCAAGGGGCAGATTAGGGTCCAAGCTTATTCGAACGCAGGCGAACGCCGGCGAACGGTGTCCGTGTACGCACCACACTGGTCAGCCAAGTGACTGAAGATGCTGGATATTTGCTCGGCAGCCAAATACAAGGCCCCCACTGAGGCCCCCGCCAGAATGCGGCAGGCCGCGAACTGCGCCGGAAGAACTGTATCTGAGATTAAAGCCGATCATGGGCTGTGCTCACCGCGCATACAAAAGCACTGTGGCGGCGGCTACACGAATTGCGGGCGTGTCGAGTCAAAATGAACAGCGCTCCACTTGTTAGGGTCCGTAATAATTATCTGTTAGGTCGAAAAATACTATTTTTGATGTGCGTCCTGGACGTAACAGTCGTTGGTTCAAATCCTCTCTCATCCAGACCAATTGAATCACTTCCACGAGTTGTCGCGCAAGGTCAGTGACTTAATTTGCAAGCGCCTTGATAACAACAATTTCTGTGACGGTCATAGGACTTTACTCACAAGGATGGCTCGTTTCCGCCGTCGATATTGCGCGAGGTCTGCGGCTGAGATCAAGACGAGGATGGCACCGACGAATTTTCCTGCTCCTGCTGGCGCAGCACGAAGCGCTGTACTTTCCCGGTTTGTGTCTTCGGCAGCTGAGCGATGAATTCGACGGCGCGGGGATACTTATAGGGCGCGATTGAGCTCTTGACGAATTCCTGCAGCTCCCGCGATAGCGCGGGTGACGCCTGATACTCTGGTGCGAGAACTACGAACGCTTTAACAATTTGGCCGCGCTGTTCATCGGGTGAACCGACGACTGCCACTTCACGCACTGCCGGATGGCCGAGTAATGCGCTCTCCACCTCAGGGCCGGCGATGTTATACCCGGCAGACAAAATCATGTCGTCTGCTCTTGCTTCGAACCAGAAGTAGCCATCATCGTCGACACGGTACCGATCGCCGGTGACGTTCCATCCGTCAATGACGTAATCGCGCTGCCGAGGATCATCAAGATAGCGACATCCCGTTGGTCCCCGTACCGCAAGGCGGCCACTGCCACGACGCTGTGGTTGCCCTTGCTCATCTAACACCACCGCTTCGTAGCCCAACAATGCCTTGCCTGTCGCCCCTGGTCGAATGTCCGAACCTCGCGCGCCGATGAAGATGTGAATCATTTCAGTAGCGCCGATACCGTCGATCAGCCGTATGCCGGTGGCAGCGTACCATGCATCCGAGGTGGCTTTGGGCAGGGGCTCGCCAGCCGAGACAGCCTGCCGCAGTGATGACAAATCACCGCGCTCAGTCATTGGGAGCAAGTTGCGGTACATTGTTGGGGCTGTGAAGAGACAAGTTGCCTTGAATTTCTGCACCCCCGTTAGCAGCGCCTCAGCTGACGGTTGTTCTATCAATACCGACGCAGCGCGGAAACGTAGCGGAAACACCAGCAATGCTCCGAGACCAAAGGTGAAGCCTAACGGAGGACTGCCAAGATAGATATCGTTCTCCGAAGTCTGCAGCAAGTGCCGGCCGACGATGTCGGCCATTACCAGCACGTCGCGATGGAAATGCATCGTCGCTTTCGGAGACCCAGTCGTGCCGGAAGTGAATGCGAGCAAGCAAACGTCATCCAGTGCGGTCTGGATATTGTCGAATGTTGACGGCTGCCTTGCCATGAGTGCCTCGAGTTCTCCGTCGCCCCACGTAAGCGTTTGTCTCAGGCCGTTCGTAATGCGGCTCGTTTCGCGCAAGGCCTCGATCAGTCGCACGTCGCACAAAGCACAGTCAATCTTTGCTTTTTCGACAATCTGCTGGAGCTCCTTGGTTCTCAGCATAGGCATGGTTGTGACGGCAATGGCGCCGACTTTCATCACCGCGAACCATGCGGCAACCAGCATCGGCGAGTTCGGTGCTCGCAACAGCACGCGATTGCCCGGCACGACGCCCAAGTCGCTCCGCAGCACGTTAGCGATGCGATTAGCTTGTTGCAGCAAATGTCCATAGGTCCATGTGCCGGCGTCGCAGTGCAGCGCGATACGCTCGGCATGCCCTTCCGCAATCGCGTCGTCGAGCAGCGCCGAGGCACAGTTGAGACGGGGCGGATACTGCGTTTCAGGATGGCTAAATAGGAAAACTGGCCACTGTGACACAGGCGGCAAGTGATCGCGAGCGTAGGTGTCGACGTGGGCCGAATATGCACCGTGATTCACTGCTACCGACATTGTGGTGCCTTATGAACGAACAAACGATTGGACGCTAACGGTGTAAGGCGGCGTTCACAAATGAATGCATGAGCTGCTGTCAAAGCTGAATTTCGTGTGGCGTTATCCCTGTGGCCCATTGTTTTTCTCTTTCGCGCGAGGTCGGGCATGCCTCCAGCCTTGCAAAGTGGGTCCGCATTGCAGCGGAGATAGGTGCTGCCGTTAAGTTGCGGTGTCGACGCGGGCAGATCTGTGGCGGTCTGGTGAGAGCAGCCCACCATGGCTATCTCAGTTGCGAATAGCAATAGTTGATGGCGCCGTGGCATTATCGATCACCTAACGCTTGGGTGCAGTTTCTTTCAAGAAAGCGCTGACGAAGATGCCGAGAATCAGTGCCCCTAACGCCAAACTGAGGGTATGTTGAATGCCGAACCGCTGCGCAATGGCTCCAGCAATTGATGGCGCTACGCCGCCGCCAAAGATCTCACCGGTCCCGATGATAAGGCCGGCAGTTGACGAGATCAGCCCTTGCGGAGCTGCCTCTGCCGCAATCGGGCCGGTGATCAAGCCTAATAGTCCGAAGCAGAAAAACGTAGACGCAAAGAGTAGGGCAAACAACAGCATTGGATTGGCTGCTGAGCGCGTAAACAGATAAAGGAACGCCGCACCAACTGCAAACCCCGCCAGCGAGACGGTTTTTCGGCCAAAGAGATCTGACGCACCTGGCAACACGACCTGCCCCAGGAACCCACCGAAACCGATAGCGGCGGTAACGAAACCCATTTGTTGAGTGTTCAGCTTCAGGAAGTCGACAAGATAGTTCGGCACCATAGCACTCAATACAAAGATACCGCTCATTGCGCACAGCAGTGCCAGCATGCCAATTGGCACATTCCGGTGGCTCAGTAGTTCGCTCAGCGGGGCCCGACGCTTCGCGGCTTCGACGCTGGCGCCAGCGGACTGCGGATCACGAACGACTCTCCATATGAGGTAGCCGATGATCAGGCCAGGAACGGCCACGATGAGGAACACCCATCGCCAAGTCACGACTCGAAGCAGTTGCGTTGCCACAATGGGTCCTAGCGCCAGGCCGAATAGCGGGAACGCGCTCTGCTGCAGCCCCAAATTGAATCCCAGCCTGGAAGGCCTGGACACGTCTGCGGTGGCGGCAAAACTGGTCGGACAGAATGATCCTTCCGTCACTCCCATCATTGCGCGCAACGCCAGCAAGGTTGTTAGTCCAGTGGCCAGACCAGAAACTCCCGACAGCAGCGAGAAGCCGATGATGGCTGGAACAAGGACAATGCGACGTCCGAATCGGTCGGACAGCCCTCCGCCTATGATTGCAAATACACCCCAGGCGATACCCAAAGCACCGACCAGGTTTCCGATGTCCTGATAGTTGAGATGAAGGTCGCGCATGATCTCTGGAAACAATGGGGCGATGATCCAGCGATCCAAACCAACTAGTCCGAAACCCAGGGTGAGTAGCAGCACGACTCGCCATTCATGCTTCGTGTCGTGAGCTTGAGTATTGCCGTCACCTTTAGTTGAGTTGATCATGAGCTCGTACTCCTGAAAATCGAGTGGCCGTCTGGGCGCAGCAACAGGCTGAATCCAGAAGGCAGGCTTTGGATGTTATGCATCATGGACTTGATTGGTCGCGTCAATAGACTTCACGATTCGAAGCTGACCAGAACGCACTTCAACCGGTACTGATTCCAGCCAGCAGTTTTCCGCAGCACCGAGCACGCCGAATCCGTCTTCAATGCGGAATTCCGCGAAATGGCGCGAACACCTGATTCGGTCGCCGTTTTCGCTTAGAAATTCGTGAGGTCGGATATTCAGGGTCAACGAGTTATGCGGACAAAGGTTGAGAAATCCATAAACAGCTTGGCCGCGGCGTACGACAAACATAGAGAACGCAGCGTAGTGGGTGCCAAAACGATATTCCCTCGCGGCACCATCTGGAATCTCCGCGAGCGGACCAAGAACATGTCCTGGCTCGGGAGCGTTCGAGCGATGTTGCCAATAGCACAATGTGCGCGTCACGACGCAACTCTGCCCGTGATGGCGCGCCATGTACTTTCATGATCCGCATGCAGAGCAAAAATCTCCGTTCGAATAAATAGCTCCGCCTGCGCATACGGATCGCCCGCCAGAAAGGCCTTAACCGCTGCTCGCGTGTCAGCCTCGAGCAGCAGCCACGTGCCGCACATCGTCCCTGAAGAATCGTCCACGATCGGCGCACCCGTCAAAAAACGAGCACTCAGATCGGCGCGCCGCAGATACTCGCGGTGTGCCGGCCGAGTGGTAGATCTCAAGTCGGCGGTGCCTCCACGGTCCAATGCCAGAACGATCCAATGCATAGTATTGAACGCTTAGGGTGCAGCGCCGTGCCATGCGTGCTCAAGCATGGCCCGAATCGGTTCATAGCAAACTGGCGTCGGATTCCAGTAGGGTTTTTCTGTGATCAGCGTCGCGGCGCGATCAAGATTGTCGTATTCCATGCCGATTGCCTTGAGTCCGCGCGGAATTGCAAGCGCTTGCCCTAACGCAAAGAGGCCTCGGGCTGCGCTCTGACACTGCGTTGCATGCGCCAGAGGAGCGAGCAAATCCGGTACTGCAGCTTCGTTATATTGCACCGAATAGGCAAGCATCACAGCATGAGTCTGCGCATGCGGCAACTGGAACGCGCCCCCGAGCACATGGCAGACTTTGTGATGCAGCGACATGCCCACTGAGTGGAGCGATAGACCACAAAGCCAGGCTGCGTACAGCACATCGCTGCGCAGCTGCTTATCGCGAGGACAGCGTCTCAGCTCAGGTAAGTTGGTTACCAGCAAATTTAACGCCTGGGATGCCAGAGTGGAAATCACCGGATTTCGATCTTGCGCGTATAGCGCTTCCACTGCATGCGCCATTGCATTCAACCCGCTGGTTGCAGTGACCCAATCGGGAAGATCTAACGTTAGGTCGACATCATAAATCACCGTTTCGGGCAGTACCCGCAGATCGCGAAGCGTGGTCTTTTGCCCTGCGGTGGTCTCGCCGAGTATGGACGTCGCTTCTGATCCAGCGTAAGTCGTCGGCAGGACAAGCTGCGGAAGATCGGTGCGAAGTGCGAGCGCTTTTGAAAGTCCGATCGCACTGCCACCACCAATGGCAACCAGGCAGTCGCCGCGGACCTCGGTCAGCTTTGCCAGAGCCTTTGCGGTGACGTCCGCTGGCGTATGCATGGCTGCGCCTGGAAAGCTGCCGGCCAACATGCCATTCAGCTGCTCGCCCAGCATCAAGGCCTGCTGTGAGCGTCCGGCAGTGCTGATGACGAACGCGCTGCGACCGCCCAAGTTGCGCATCTCCTGCGCCACTTGAGCGATCGTACCCGAGCCGAATAACACGCGACTAGGGAGGCCGGCGAAGTTGAATGACGGTAGCATCAGCTTGCGCCGTGCGCGCGATCGGTTCTAGCCAACAAATCTCGGAGTACGTCGAGCTCAGAGCAACTCGGTGCGGGAGTTTCCGCTAGTTCCTCCGCAAAGCGGAGTGGCCAAGCCGTAGCAGCGCTCGCCCGCTCACGAGTCACTCCAGGATGAAGACTGCGCACAACCAACTCGCGACTCTGTGGGTCAGGGCGCATCACGCAAAGATCGGTGACGAGACAAGTTGGGCCGTGAGTCGTAAGTCCATGCCTGAGTCTATCATCGGCGCCCTGGCCGTGACCAAATGTTGTTAGGAATTCCAGTTCACTCACAAATGTTCTTTTCGACTGCTGCATGACGATGAAGACCTCGCCGCAATGAGCTGCGATCTCTGGCGCCCCTCCAGCGCCTGGCAGCCGCACTTCGGGTCGCGCGTATGGCCCAATTGCAGTTGAGTTCAAGTTCGCGAATCGATCAACTTGCGCCCCGCTGAGAAACCCGACGGAAATGCGGCCACCTTGCAGCCAATATCGAAACATTTCGGGCACGGAAACGGTGGTTAGCGCAGTGCTGAACAGTTCCCCGTCGCCGATTGACAACGGCAACACTTCCGGCTTAGTTGCTATCGTTCCCGATTCATAGATTAAGGTGACATCAGGAGCATGCGTGAGTCTCGCGAGGTTGCAGGCCGCGGAGGGCAAACCAATTCCCACAAAACACACCTGAGCGCCTTGCAGCAGCCGTGATGCCGTTACGGTCATCATTTCCTGTGCCGTGTAAGTGCCGCTCACGACAAAGCCGACGACGCGTTAGTTGATTCGACATCGCCCGGGTTTCGGGATAGCACGTTGTCCTGCATCCACTTCTGGAATTGCTCTCGATGGCGACTGATCGCATCCCAGGATGCATAAAAGCGATTGTTACGCTGGTAGTAACCATGCGCGTAGGACGGCATAGCACCGCCTGGGACGGGACTCACATAGTCGATGCACCAACTGGGAATAATTACTCCCGTCAACCCGGAGCTGGGCAACTGTTCTACAATCTCTTCAACGGTAACCAAAACTCGTTTCGCGGCTAGAACAGCGTGTTTTTGTACTCCGACGATTCCTTCAATCTGAACATTCCCTTTTCGATCGGCGCGTTGCGCATGAATTATCGTAACGTCCGGACGCAACGCCGGTACTGCAGCGAGCACCTCGCCCGTGAAAGGGCAGCTAACGCTTCGAATCTGTTTGTTATTCGCGCGCAACCCCCCTCCCTGGTAACCACGCAGCACTGCGAACGGCAGCGCCGCAGCTCCTGCGTCATACGCGCTCGCCATTCCTGCGTGACTGTGCTCGTCAATTTCCAGGGGATTCGGCCAACTATTTTCGATGGCGTCGCGCAATCGGTGTAGTGAACCCACGCCTGGGTTTCCGCCCCACGAGAAAATGAGCTTACGTGCGCAGCCACAGCCAATCAACTGGTCGTAAATCAGGTCGGGCGTCATCCGAATGAGCGTCAAATCGCGGCGCCTCTGTCGAACGACCTCGTGCGCAGCCGCAAATGGAATCAGGTGAGTGAATCCTTCCATGGCGACAGAGTCGCCGTCGCGCACCAATTGGGACACTGCCATTGACAGCGTCACAATTTTGGCACAGTGCACCGCGGTCATCGCGAGTAAAAGGCAGGCAGCTTTGCGTCGACGTTGACCCAAACCGACTTAGATTGCGTGTACTCCCGCATCACATCGAATCCCATCTCTCTTCCGTAGCCAGATTGCCCAACACCACCAAATGGAGAACCAGGATGAACCCGCTTATAGCAATTGATCCACACCATTCCGGCGCGCAAGAGATTGGCGAATCGGTGCGCGCGCTGCAGATCACGCGTCCACAGGCCGGCTCCGAGACCGTAATCGGTATCATTCGCAATCCGTAACGCCTCGTCGTCGGTGCGGAAAGTCGTCACACTCACAAACGGCCCAAACACTTCCTGTCGTGCAATAGGACTGTTTGCTGCTAGGCGAACAACAGTCGGTTCGACAAAGCATCCGTCGCGCAACACTGATAATGCCGGAACTTTCCCCCCTGTTAGAATTTCTCCGCCTTCGGCGACGACCTTAGCGCAATAATCAAGCACTCGGCGCTGGTGTAAGCGCGACGTCAGAGGTCCCATTTCGGTGGAAGCATTGCGCGGATCGCCAAGTCTTATGGAGCGCGCCAAGGCTACAAAGCGAGTTAAGAATTCGTCAGCTATGCTTTCGTGAATTATCAGCCGAGATCCTGCAATGCAAGCTTGCCCTTGATTGTGGAAGATGGCGAACGCCGAACCGCCTATTGCTGCCTCCATGTCCGCATCTGGGAAGATAATATTGGGACCTTTGCCTCCCAACTCGAGCTGAAGTTTTTTGAGATTGCCCGCGGAAGCTCTAACAATGCTTCGCCCCGTTTCGGTCGATCCGGTGAAGGATACTTTCGAAATCCGTTCGTGCTCGGCGATGCGCTGTCCTACTGTTGAACCGTAGCCTGTCACGACGTTGACGACGCCAGCGGGAATTCCCACTTCCAGCATCATTTCGGCAATTCTCAGCGTCGTTAGCGGGGTCAACTCTGAGGGCTTCATGACAACACAGTTGCCGGCCGCCAACGCAGGGCCGAGTTTCCAGCTCGTGAACATCAAAGGGAAATTCCATGGGACAATTTGACCCACTACGCCTAGCGGTTCTCGACAGACATAATTGAGAAAGCCGCTGTCCACGGGAACTACTGTGCCCTCGACTTTGTCGGCCATGCCGCCAAAGTACCGAAAACACAATGCCGTGCGGGGTACGTCGAGTGACAGACAATCACGAATCGGATGCCCCGTATCCATTGATTCGAGCAATGCAAGCTCGTCTTTTCGCGCCTCAATCAAGTCAGCCAGTTTCAGCAGCAGGCGACCGCGCTCGTGCGCCGCGAGTCGCGACCACGCGGGAAACGCCAGCCAAGCTGCTTCAACTGCTTTGTCGACATCGGCAGCACTGGCTTCCGCAATCGTCGCAAGCAGCGAGTTGTCGAAGGGATTCACGACATCGATCGTTTTACCCGCTGCACCGTCAACCCAGTTGCCGCCTATCAGCAATCCAGTTGGCGAGCGATGCAACAGAGGACTTGCTATGGTGTTCATCAGAACTGCACCGCGACCACCGCGATCTTTTTGTCTCTGATCATTTGCGGTAGATCGGCACAGGCGTTTTCCCACACCAGCAGCATCGAGCGCTTGGGTGAAAAACCCTGATGGCGGATATCCGCGGGCATGCAGCAAATGTCGCCCGCTCGCATCGTCACTGTGGCACGAGGTTTTCCCGTCTTGCCATCGCTGATCTTCCAGACGATCTCATCCGAAAGCTGTAGGAACCACTCGCAACGATCGTTGCCATGTTCGACGGGAAGTATGAATTCCTCTGACGTCGGACAAAACAAACTGTCCTTCAGTACGGAGCAAACTGATGGATTCCACGTCACATCAGATCGCGAGAGGTAGCTGAATAGATTAAATGCGCCGATCTGCCCCTCGAATCCGGGCTCAGCATGCACTTCTGGTTCGTCCTGTGCCACGTCTGCAAACATGCGATTCACGGGATAGCCGCTTGCATCGCTGCGCACAGGCGTATCGCCCGGCAGTCCGACCATTCGCTTCGCCGTGACGCGTTCCCGCGTCACCGCTGTCGAATTCTTTCCCCGCTTTGATCCCCAGGCTACGGATGTTTCCATCGGCGCGGCAAACGGGTCATATCCCTCGATGGTCCAATCGTCAATCATCTCTCGGAATGTTTTCATTAAATCAGCAGCACCAAAGCGCTGAAGGAAGTCGCGATTGGTGCTCGTGTAAGCCTCATTCATGGATCCCGCAAACATTTCGACTTCACCGTAGTGATTGGTCGTGCCAAACACGCCGTCAAAGTTTACCGTTCCATAAAAAAAGCCCCATGCTATATCGCGCATGAGTGCGCGCAGAAATGCGTCGATCGGCATGCTGTGTTTGCCGCCAGGCCAGCTAATGTTTACGAAATACTCGTCGCGCGAAAAGCCAAACCCTCCAGCTTCAAACGCTTTAAACCCTGTCGAAGGATCTGGAGCTATCGTTCTGAAATTGGTCTGCAGTGATTGAGTTTGCATAGTGGCGATCCGATTAAGAGAGTGCATTGGTGTGACAGATCTGCGCCCAGCGCTCCATGGTGAGTGGTCCAAAAATAGTTTGGACAACGAGACAACTCGTCGTTAGTGCATTGAAGCGATACGCCGAACCAACTGGCAACAGCGCCATGTGACCGCGTCGAAGTCGAACCCAGCCCATCTTTTTTCCTTGAGGCTCGGTTGTTAGTAGCTTTGCACCGGCGGTGCTGTCTATTGCCAAATTCGCAGCAAGTTTCACAAATTCCACGGTTACATCGCCGTCCATAGCAAGCACGAACTCGTCATGTGGCGCTGAGTACCAAGGAGAAATGCCTTGCGCTCGCACCGCTTCAATTACGTACTCCAGGTTTTTTCCGACCGCAATTCGCTCGTACGGCGCTGCCTTCGAGGCGACGGCAAAGACATTGGAAAACACATAATTCTTCGGGTCATCGTCGATAGGTTGAATGCCGCCGGAATTAAAGGCGGTGATCGAGCCGAACTGTGTAGTGTGTGCCATGGAGCCTCCCGACGATTTCGACGCAATAAGATAGGGCGACAGGAGCTTGCGGAGCAATGCACCAGTCGTTCAAATTTCTCGACTGTAGGAGACGCAATAACCGAATAAGCCGGGAACCGACGGTGCGTATCACTCGCGGCTAGCGCTTATATTCGATCGCGATCAACTCGAGACAATGGCGGAAACCCGAGCGCAACGTCCCACTGCGGTTCGACCGGAAATCTGGCACGCAAAAAATCAACAAACGCTTTGACTTTTGCTGTCGTACGGTGCGAGGTTGGATATACTGCCGAAAACCACAACGGCGGCGCGGAATAGTCGGGGAGCACTCGCTCAATGCGCCTTTCCAGGAGATCAGGGGCGGCCACCATGGTGGGCAGGTAGGCGACGCCGGCGCCAGAGCGCGCGAACTCCAGCAACAGATGCACGCTGTTAGTCCGCAGCATGGGCTTCAGGATTGTGGGTATACTTTCATTTCCGCGCACCAACGGCCAATTGTTTCCCCACGGGTAGCTGGAATAGCTGGCAAAGTCGTGCTGTGCCAAGTCTCTAGGATGTAGCAATGGCGCGCGCCGACTCACTGCCGATGTGGCGCAGAAGATGCCGCGGACTGGAAATAGGCGGCGTTCCACCAGAGAATTAGATGCCGGCGGAAACAGCTGCAATACCAGGTCGAGGCCTTCTTGCACCGGATCAACGACGCGGTCATTGACAGAGATTTCAAAATCTATTTGCGGATAGGCAGCGCGGAAGTCCAGGAGAGCTTTTGAGAAATGACCTAACGCAAAGCCTGGCAGCACGTGCATGCGGATGGTGCCTTTCAGCGCTACCGAATCGCGCTGCGACCGTAACACCAATTCATTCAGGCGGACGAGCAGCTCTGAACATTCTTGGTAATACGCATCGCCCATTTCGGTGGGCTTGATCGCCCGCGTCGATCGATGCAGCAGCGAAGCTCCAAGATGCTGCTCAAGTTGTTTGACACGTGTTGTTACTACAGATCTGGCTACGCCGATCTGCCGAGAAGCTTTTGCGAAACTTCGCGACTCAGTGACCCGGACGAAAGCCTCAATACTGAGCAGGAGGTCCACGACAATCTCCAACGGCGGACATAGTTAAGCGGATGAGCAGAACAGACCGGGGGCATTCTCCTGCAGGGACAGGCGTCTTTCAACGAGTCGATGCTGGTGCTTGCGGCTTAGGACCGCCGTCGCCGGAGGGTGGGCTAGATTCTGGTAGCACCGAAAACTTTTTACCGTCAGCCCGCGTCACTGAGATTAGATAGGCTGCTGGGCGGCCGTCCTTCATCGGATTGCCTTTCACCGTCACTTTTGTACCAAACGGGAAATCGCCTTTGCGAATACCGAGACGCATTAGCGAGCTGGGAGCCAAGGTCTCAAAGCCCCAGGTTGTCACTTGGCCGTTAGCATTCTCGACATCCACAATCAGCCATGCATGCGGATTCGTGTATTGAAATTCTCTGACCGAGCCGCGATACGTGGCAGACTTCGACTCGTCGAACATGACACGCGAGTGGTGCGCGAAAGAGGCAACTGGCAGCGCGCAAAACACCATCGTTGCTACTATTGTCGCGAGCAATTTAGGTTGTAGTTTTTTCAACAGAAGCTCTCCTATTTCGGTGGGCCGTCGGTTGGCGGAACTTGTGGGGCAGGTCCGTTGCCGAAGCTGAACTCGGAGAATTGCGACGTGCCCTCCTTGGTTTTGAAAACGTCGTTGTTCTTGTTTTCCTGACAATACCAGTAACGGATTCGCAGCTGCCTGTCCATATCATCGACTTTGACATAACGCTGCCTGACGTACCAGGGCTCGACCAACGCTGGAGGATCATAGACCCAGACATCCACCAGGACACTGCCATCGGCGCCTTGCTGCCAAACTTCTACCGTCTCTGCTCGTTCGGAGCTGTGTGGCTGCGTACGTTGATACTCGCCGGCCATAAGTTCATCGGTGTGAATGATCAGTTTACGGCCGTCCCAAAATCCGATTGAATCGCCGTTGTGCAGCGGATATTGATCCTCAGCTGGAGGGTGCCCACGACCGTCGGTGTAGATTCGCCTGATATCGTTCTGCATCTCATTGATTAGCCACGTTTGATTTTTGGTGACCACAAACTCCCGAAGATAAGGCTCTGTCAGCCAGCGCGGATGTTGAGGAGGCGCGCAGCTGCTCAGCGGGTCGTATTCGACGCCACTTGCGAGCAGTGCAAGTTTTTCATTGTAGCGTTTTTCAAATTCAGGCGTCAATTTCGCAGATGCACGCGCCGTGGGCGCCTGATCGGAGTCGAAATTGAGGATAAAGCCTGCTCGCGTGTACAGCCCTAGCCAGCTCGGGACTGTTGCTGGACTTAGCGTGTGACGACGCCTCGCATCTTCGCGCAGTGCATTAAAGAGGGACACAGCATTGGGATGTTTTTTGCCCAATTGCATCATTGCGTTTCTGTCGTCGGCCGATGCAGCGACCAACGAGACCTGCTCCGCAGCATATGCGCTTGCACAAGCAATGGTCAGCGAGAGCACGAAAGTGGCGTAAGTCGACGCACGCCCCGCAGTTGAGAAGCCGACGCTAGACGGGCTCACATGCGAATATCCGACCATGCGCCATCCCAATGTTCTACGATTTTGGAGCCCTTAATGCGAAAGCATTCAAAATTGAAAGCGTTGTATCGGGTTGTCTTGTCTTTCGGACTCGTAGCCTCGCGTTTGCGCACGAACGTCACCAAATCGCCATCCACCAGCGTTAGTACAATATCGGATTTTGCTACGGTGTCCGGCGGTAGCGGGAACATCGTTTTCACTTGATTCAGGAATGCGACAAATGCGGGCAATCCACCACCGACTGGCAGGTTCGGATTATGGTCGACGTAATCTGGTGCGAGGTAGTCCTTCGCGCGCTCCGGGTCGCGTGCGAGGAAAACTTTCTCCCAAAATCCATTTGCCACTGCCAAATTCCGGATTTCAATCTTGCTGTATAGGCCCGTCGGCGTGGCTGCTAACGACACGGCCCCCGCCAGCAAACCGACAACCAGGATGACCAGCCGACTGCTAGGAATTGAACGCATTTGCGGAGTGCTCCTGAAGATGTTGCTAGATCGCGACGCTCAAAATTTAAGCTTGAAAGTAGCACCAACCTCCCGAGGCCGGCCTACATAACTTAGGTTGGCACCGGTCACCACATAAAGTGAATTCAGAAAATAAAACTCGTTTGTCAGATTATCCCCATAAAGAGATAGTTGCCATTTATTGCTGGGCGGTGTGTATTGGAGACGATAGCTCAGCAATCCATAGCTTTTCTGCGTCAGCGACACAGTTCGATCGGTGTTAGTCGAGTAGTCGTCCGTCCAACCATAGTTAAGGCGATTGATGAGCGAGCCACCGTTGGCGAAGGTGGCGTCGTGCTGCACGCTGACGCCGAACGACGACTTAGGCGATTCTGCAAGTTGGGAATTCAATGCGATCGTCGTCGCTCTGCCAACTTTAGTGTACTTCGAATCGAGCCAACCACCGTTAAACATGAACGTCCAAGCGGCGTTGGGGCGATAGTTCAATTCAATTTCGGCGCCGTTGATTTTCGCCTCGCCGACGTTTGTAGGCACGAAAATAGCCAGGAAGCTGCCTGGGTTGGCAGGGTCTGGCAGATTGGCTTCGTTAATCACGATGTCTTTCCATTTCATCGCGAACGCTGTCACGTTTAGCCGCAGTCGCTTCTCTAGGAAATCAGAGCGAAAGCCTATTTCAATGTTGCTAACGCGCTCCGGGTCAACGCTCTTGACAAACTCCTGCGCTGCAGGCAATCCAACGCCACGAATATATTTGACTGAGCCCGGACCAAATCCCTGTGAATAGCTGGCATACGTCATGAATTTCTCAGTCCATTGAAATTGAGCCGAGAACTTTCCCGTAGTTGCGTTGAATTTGCCAGGCAATGTACTGAAGTTTGTGCCGGCAAATGGATCAGTCGCGAGGCGAACACCTAGCGCGGGCACTGCTGTGACGGGCGTTGCCTGAATATCGGTGAGACTTTCGCGACTGCGGCGCAAACCCAGTGTGGTCTTGAGGCGACTAGTAACGTCGAAGTTCAGTTCTCCGAACAGAGCCCTGCCCTCGTCCTCTAGCCGATTGATGTCGTTTTGATTTGGAACGGGAAACGGAAAGCCCACCCGCTTCAGGTCGCCCTGAATCCATGTGATCATTCGCTGATCCGTCTTTTGACGCCAGCCATATGCGCCCACGACCCAGTCCCAGCGATTGTTGCTACCTAACAATTGCAATTCTTGAGACACCTCGTTAGAGCGAAAGAACTGGTTGTTGTCGAAAATGTAGGCGTCTGTGCCGTCGAGATCGTTTACCGTGAAGGTTTCGATTTTTCGATAACCAGTTAACGATTTGACCTTTAGCCAGTCATTGACTTTCCAGTTCAGAGTTGCTGTTAGCAGCCTGGCATCTTGCGTCCAGGCGTCGCCGTTTCTATTAGATTTGATTGCGGATTTGCCAACTTGACCACCGGGAAAGCCCGATACGTGAGTTGCAGCTGTTATAGGTTGCAAGCCAAATCTCGCCCCGAGGTTGTTGTAAGCCGGGATTAAGCCACCGGGACCGAAACCGCTCAGCACAAGCGCTGAACCGTTCTGATCGAATTTGTCAGATTCCAGAGTGAGGCGAGCGTCGAAATTGTCGGTTGGAGTCCAGAGAAAGTCGCCTCTGAAGTTCTTCCGATCTACGTCACCATAGTCGTTTTTGCCGTTGACCTGATTAATAAATCCATTGCGTTTGAGCAAAGCACCTGTAAAGCGCGCTTGGAAGGATGTTGAAATTGGAACGTTTACCCATGCAACAACATCGTGTCTGCTGTAATTGCCTAACGTGGCGTCAACGGCACCGCCGAAGTCAGCAGTCGGCTTCGCTGTGATGATGTTGATCGCACCGCCGAGAGTATTCTGGCCGTAGAGCGTGCCCTGAGGTCCGCGCAGCACTTCCACTCGCTCAATTTCAATGAACTGGTGATCTAAGAGATTCGCGCCGCTTGGCTGCCAGATTCCATCCACAAAAATGCCGACCCCAGGCACGCCGCGAACCCTTACGTCCGCGTTATTGGGGCCTGTTACCGGATGCGACTGGATTGAAAGATTAGGAACCATCGCATCAAGGTCTTTAACCTCGGAGAAGCCTGCGAGTGCGATCTGTTCACTGGAAAATGCGACGACCGATGTCGGGACGGACTGCAGGTTTTCCTCGCGTCTGCGCGCGGTTACCCGGACTTCATCCAAAACTGCGACGGGTTCTGCAGCCAGGAGCGCAGTAGGTACGGCGGCGGGGGCAACCCAGGCCAGTGCCTGCGCGATTGCGGTGCTTACTCGTACTGCTTTTCGTACTGATTTGTTCACAGCTTAAAACCCCTTATTGCAACCGATGCCAATGCTCAGACGGTTACCACGCAATTCCTCCGAGCTGTACTTCGGGGCGATGCTTCAAACACTAACGACGTACTTTTAGAGATTGCCGTTTCGCGCCCGTCGCCCACATCGTTGCGAAATAACAACGGAGGACCAGAATGTGACAACACCCATGAAATCTACATGGTCGACGTCTGCGCAACAATGTCGGATAACGCGAAGGCAGGTGGCTGATTTTGTCAACCGAGTTACTGTACAGCCATGGCGCGCGCTACTGCCGCACGTGATCCAATCTGCTGCGCCCAACGCCCCAGGTGGGGCAGAACGTCACCAATCAGTGAACGCCGCGCGACAACGAACGGATAGACGCAAAGATCTGCAATCGAAAGCTCTCCCGCAAAGTAATCGTGCGCGGCTAAATGTGAATCGCAGGCGCTCAAATACCGCAGCAACCTGCGCTCGAAGAAAGCGACATTCGCACTCGATTTCTCTGGCGCCGAACGCACGAGTTGATTAATGGCTGTGTTGGTGCCGCCAATGTCGCTAGCTGCCAACATGAGCCACTGGAACATTTCGAGGCGGCGTTGAGCATTGGCGGGAATTAGTGTGCCGCTACGCTCGGCTACGTAGAGCATGATGGCAACCGATTGCGTTATCACGACGCGCTGACCGTCGAAACCAGACGAATCAACCAGTACTGGTACGGCGCCAAGGGAATTCAGCACTAACATTTCGGCGCTATTCTGCTCGTTTTTGAGCAAATTGATGCTATGCAGTTGATACGTCGAATGCGTCTCTTCAAGAACGAGCAGTGCTCGCTGCGCATGCGGTGTCGGAGCAAAATAGAGGTCTAGCATTCTAATTGCGCACTAAGTTGCGTGCAGCTATTTCTGCATCACCACGCCGGTCCAAACGAAATGGTTAACGTTTGGAATGACTTTCAACAAGCCATACTTCTTTGCGAGTTCCCATTCTTGCGCCAAAGCGGGCAGATCCTTTTGCTCGAGTTCAGCCGGAAATTCCGCTAGCGTCAACTGTAAACCGCGCAAAATCTGCGGATCGACGTTGTAGCTCTTGCCGACGCTGGCGTAAACCTCTGCAGAATGCGTGCGCATGTAATCGGCCGACGCTCTCAGCAATCGATTAAATTCACGGTAGGCCTGCGGACGGGCGTCAAGTTTCTCCGGATAGCTCACGTTGACGGAAGAAATCATCTGTACCTTGAACCGATCAAACAAGATCTTGCCTGCAAAGATCGCCGGCCGGAACTCACCACTCATTTTTGCGCGATACGTGTGTGTTAAAGACATGCTGGCCGCATCCACGCGATTCTGACTCAATGCGGAGTACATTGCGGCCGGGGGCAGTTCCACCCATGAAAAGTCACCGCCCATGACGCTGACATTGAGTCCCGATACTTCGCCGAGGGCAAATCGCAAATTGTGAAATCCGGTGGATCCCAGGGATGAGACAGCGATTTTCTTTCCTTTGAGATCGTTTACCGTTTTTACATCTGAAGACTTTGGCACGAAAAGTATTTGCGCGTCGCCTTCTGGCCGGTAGCGAATTGCAGTTGACAGTATTCGCAGTTCCAGGCCGCGCTCCGCGGAACGCGGTACTCCAATTGTGTCGGTCTGAACAACGTCATAGCGCTTGGTCAGTGTGGCCTGAATTAGTGCGGGGATCGCAAGCGGGGTCGCTTCCACGTCGATCAGATCGGACGTGACTTTGCTATTCTTTATCCCCCACAGCACAGCCTCGAAAACAGGATCGACCTGATATGCAAAGGTGATTTTCTCTTTTGCATGTGAAGCGCAGGTTGAAACGAGAGCCAGCAACAAGCCCGCCCGAACGAAGAGCCGTCTGTGACTTTTAGGGTGTTGTCGATCATGCAAATGCGCGGTCTTCAAGTTAACTCCACCAGGACTTTGCCTTTATATTTGCCGCTCAATAGCCCTACCAGAGTGGCGGGGGCATTCTCGAGGCCTCGTATCACGGTCTCCACTTGCACTAGCAATCCGCGATCCGCGAGGGCCGCCAACTGGAGCACAGCGCTTTCGAGTTGATCAAAATGATCACGCACATTGAAGCCCTCCACTCGCAGACGCCGCATCAGCATCAGTTCCCAGAGCGCCTCCAGCTTCGGTGACGGCACGGACTGATCGTAGGATGCCAGTCTACCGCAGAGAATGATGCGCCCTCTCGGCCTCATTAGCGGGACAACAGAGTTTAGTATTACATCCCCGACATTGTCGAAGACGACATCGATTTCGTCAGTAAACTCAGCGAGTTCCGCGGCCAGACCGCCAGGCGAATCACGATCTACGCAGAATTGATAACCGAAGGACTCCCGACAAACATCAATTTTGCCAGCACTTGTCGCTCCAATAGTGCGACAACCTCGAGCCTTGGCAATTTGACCCGCGGAACTGCCCACGCCACCCGCGGCCGACGAGATGAAAACAGTTTCTGAGCACTGCGGCAGCGCAATCAGGTCAAACGCCAGCAGTGCGGTTACACCGGGCAAACCTAAAACGCCCATCTGCCAAGAGATGGGATAGGGCAATTTTGGCAACAATCTAAGTGCGCGGGCATCCATCGTCGCTACTTCTTGCCAACCGAGATCCCCGATAACTAAAGCCCCCGCGGGCATTTGCGGCGATCTACTCTCGATCACCTCACCCACCGCGCGGCCGCGCATGACTGAGCCGATTACACAGGACGTGCCGACAACGGGCCGCGATCCGATAAGAGTTCGCAAATATGGATCTATGGAAAGCATCATGACTCGCACCAGCACCTGTCCGTCGCTCGGGGGCTCGATCGGGCCGCTGCGCAACTCAAAAATGTCTTTCGTCAAAGATACGCCCGCCGTACGAGCTAGAACGATTTGACGCTGCTCGGTCATGTTTTCGCTTCGCCAAATCGGGTCGCCAACGATTGAATCACCAGCCGATCGCCCAGCACAAAAAGCAATACAATGAAGAAGCAGACTGCTAACACGGTGGCGGAATCGGCAGCAATCTGCGCCTGGAGCATCACGTAGCCAACGCCATCGCGAGCCCCGAACAATTCCGCCAGCAAAGCAATTTTCCAGGCTACGCCATACGCAATTCGCAGTGCACTAACGAAAAATGGCATTAGCGAAGGCATGATGATCCGCAAAAACACGCGAATACTTTTTCGCGTAAAGCTATTGCCGAGCTCGAGTGCCTCGGCATCGAGGGCACGAACCCCTTCTGCGACATTGATCAGGCAAAATGGCAACAAGATTGCTACCTGTATAAATACGACTGTCGTTTCTGACACGCCAAACCAGATCGTCGCGAGTAATACCCACCCAAGTGATGGAAAAGAATTGAAGAATGGCAGGTTCACTCTTTCAACGACATAGCGGCTGCCTGGACGATAGAAAGGCAACAACGCCATTGCCGAACCCAGGATCATTGCAAAAATCAGCGCGACAGCAATGCGCGCCAAGCTCAAGGCTAGATGACGCAGAAACGTGGGGTCGACCGCGAGCTCCACCATACGGCGCCCCACGTTGACTGGTCCCGGAAGCACAAAGTCCGGCAGGTTTTGCGACCAAAGCCACCACGCCGCGATGAGTGCGATCAAGCCGAAATTAGCGATGCGATTTTCGGTGAAAGCAAGACGTAGAGTTGAAACAAAACTCATGTCAGGCGCTACGGAACGCCATGGATAGTTTGCGTTGAATGTGTTCAAAGCCGTATTTATCAACGACGCGAACAAAGGCAACAATAATTAGCGAAATTGCAATCACGCGTGTGGTGTCTTGTTCTTGCATCGCAATATTCATGACATAGCCGAGTCCGCGGTCGCCGGCGAGGAGCTCCGCCGTGAGTGCGACTTTCCAACCCACACCGAAGCTGATGCGCAGTGCGGCAATCAGGAATGGCAATAGCAGTGGCACCAATACGAGACGCGCAGTTCGAAGTGGATGCCGCGAAAAGCTACGCGCCATTTCGACAGTTTCGCGATCCAGGCTCGCAAGCCCTTCGCGAATATTGATGAGGCTGAAAGGCAATAACACGACAGTGACCGAAAAAACAACTGTGAGTTGACTGACTCCAAACCAGAGCACTGCTAGCAGAGCCCAGCCGATGCCAGAAAATGCATTGAAGAATGGAGATATCCGGCGATGAATCAATGCGCGAAACACAGGAAAAGTTTCAGCAATGCTTGCGAGCACGCCACCCAGAAAAAATGCCAGCAGTACCGCCAGACACACGTGATACAGCGATGCAAGTGCGCTGGCTCTAAGCGCCGGCGTCAGTACGAATTGCATCATGTCGAGTGCAACAGCCTGCGGCCCAGGAATAACATACACCGGCAGATTTCTCGCGGCGACAATCCAGCACAGGATGAAAGCCAACACAAATACACACTGCCAGACTAGCGCGCGCGTCGGGGCCTGCAATGCCAAAGTTGCGCGGCCACTCGCGCGCGTCACAGCTTCGCCTTTACGTCCGCCGTTGCGCCATCATCGCGCATGATCTGGTACAAGCGTTTTCTAAGCGCCTGTACTTCCAAATTGTGATCCATATCTCTAGGCCTGGACACGCCAACTCGAATCGTCTCTTCTACAACTGTAGGTTTGTGCGAAAGCACAATAATCCGATCGGCAAGGAAGATCGCTTCGTCGATGTCGTGCGTTACGAATACTACGGTCTTGCGCTGCTGCTCCCACAGCGAGACGATCTCGCGACGCATTGACTCGCGGGTTCGCACGTCGAGGGCAGAAAAAGGCTCATCCATGAGCAGCGTCCGCGGATTGACATGCAACGCCCTGGCGATTGCCACTCGTTGCTTTTCTCCACCTGACAGTTCGTTCGCTCGTTTGTGACCATCCTGAGCCAACCCGACTAACGCGAGCAGCTCAAGTGCCTTCCTTTCATTGATTAGTTGATCGGCAGAACCGTTCCGAAGTTCTGTGGACAATGTGACGTTTCGAATCGCGTTGCGCCACGCGACTAGTCGAGGAGACTGGAATACGAAGGCGAAGTCCGCGTAGGCGGCGTCCGGACTGCGGCCATCTATGCGAATGGTGCCCGACTGCGGCTGCAGCAAGCCTGACATCAGTCGCAATGTCGTAGACTTACCGCAGCCGCTAGGTCCGAGAATGCAAACAAATTCTCCTGCATCAATAGAAAAGCTGAGCCCGCCTAGGATGACATTCTCACCGTGAGAAACGACTACGTTTTTGAAAACGATGTACGGCTCAGGCACTCAATTGCCCTTCCTGTAACTTCTGCCCATTGCGCAGTTGCTTACTGCGCCACTCGCTCGGAATAGATGCTGTCTGAACGGATCAGGTGACCGTTTTCAAGACTTGCATTCCACGCCGCAAACTCGGGGTCGTCGTTCAGTCTTTTCTGTTCGCTTAACATTTGCGCGATGCCGTCCGGAAATTCCATTAGCGTAACGACATGCCCGACGTTAGTTCCGGCGAAACGCGCTTGCAGCACGCGAACTGTTGCAACGCAGCGCAGTCTTTTCATGATTGCCCGGCCGCGATCAATTTCCTTGAGGTATGCGGCCGCATCCTTTGCGTCGACCACGAAAACCCTGACTGCCGGATCCGCGTGCGCTATTGCTGCCATTAGCGTTAACAAACATGTCGCAACAATGCGACCGGTGATTTTGTATTTCATAGACTTTTCGTTAGCTCCTGAGCACTGCTGTTAGTGAAAAAGGACGTAGAACACAAATAAAACGCCGGCGTCAGTAAACCGCGCTAGCAGAAAAGACTGTCGCAGAGGTTGCCGTTATCGACAACAACCACATCGTCGAGAGACACCGTGCAATTACGCATTGGCAAGTCAAAATGGCAGGGCGAGAATCGATTCGCAGACTCGTTTGCACCAGTTGAGTAGAGGAAATTCCCGGCGAAAGCGCGTTGCTCCGTGCCGTTGTGGTCGCGCTTGTCGTACATGGCTAACGCATCCCACCGCGCCCCTGCGTTCATTCCCCAGCCAACGTGGCTCACCGCGTATGCTTCCTTATCTTGCCAGGCAGCGAAGTAGCTGCGTATCAACTGCGCGTCGAGGCCCGACCCTTCAATGTTGGTCACGTAATCATCGTCTATTGTCAGGACAACGAGGGATTCCAGGTAGCGCTTGAACGTTAGATTTAAGTCGCCCGGGACCAATGCCAGCGTGCCGTTGACGCTATGGCGCCCTGGGAAACATAGGCATAATCCAGCGGGCCAATAACCCATCGTGCCCGGATGATGGGCCGCACCCGCGCTGCCTCGGCCCACTATGCCTTCAAGATTTACATGCAAGTCTGTGCCGTGTGCAGACGTGACGCGCATGGATCGGGCAGCGCTAATGAGCTCTGCGCCACGAACGCAGCGTGCATGCAGCTCGCTGCTGGGACGGAACCGCTCGAGCAACTCAGGATGTTCGTTGCTAATCATCAGGATTCGGGCACCGCGTGCCAGAATGTCCTTGCGCTCTGGTGAGTGAAGCAGCCCCTCTACCGTGCAATCGATGACGACGTCTGCGCCAGCCAAGGCGTCGACAAGCGGACGTAGCCCGCCCAAGGCCAGCGACGTGCCCGTGGAACGGAGCGGTGCGACCGGGTTGGAGCGTGGCGAGGGCACTACGACGTGAAAAGCGCGCGCACCCAAGCGCCATAACGCCATTTCTGACAAATCAACCAAAAGCCTGCGCGATTGAGACTCCGACAAAATCACGGCAGTTTCGCCGCGCTTGACCTGGCAAAGTTGGCCGATGACATCCTCGAATGTATCAGCCCATTTCGGTTCCATACGATCATCTAGCATCAGGCCTCTCCCGCGAGGGCCACGCGTAGCTGTGCATACCATTCGCAGGCCGGATCGCGCAGCCGCATATGCATGTCGAAGTGTCCTGCATCAGGCACCACGTGAGCACTTACGGGCGCGCTCTCGCGTGCCAACGCCTGAGTCATATCGGCGCCGGAGCGACTGATGCGCTCGAAATCCTTGGCGCCCCACGTGAGATGGAATCGTGTTCGATTCCCGCTAACGAAGTTAATCGGGCTCGCGCCGAAATCCTGTTGCCGCCGCTTCAACAGGTATTTGTAGACCCGATTTTCCGCGCTCTCCGCTGGCACTTCTCCGTATTGGAGGTTAAATGCGCTGCTGATCGGAAAACACGCGCGCACCGGCGCGATTTCGCGCTTAAGCACCGCCAACGTCGCGAGGTGCCCGCCAGCGGAATGACCGCCGACCACGATCCGACTGGCATCGCCACTAAAACTCGCAGCACTCGCTTGCACAGCGGCGATCGCATCACAGACGTCTTCGTATTGATCGGGCCAACGGCACACCGGCGCCAACCGATACGTACTCGCTACAAATATTGCAGGCAGGCTCGTGACCGCGGGAGCCATAAATCGAAGCCAGGAGCGACTGCCGCCAATCCACGCGCCACCGTGAAAGAAAATAAGAATGGGCAATGGGCGCTGCTCTGCTGACGGCAAATACAAGTCGAGCTTTTGGTTGTCGTGAGACCCATATTGAATTTCATCGCTCGCAGCGATGGGCGATTCGTCGCCCCAACTCTCAATGCAACGTACGTATTGCTCAGCGCCTTGTGCCAACGGCGGTGGTGCTGCCGATGCTTGGACGCCACTGCCGTGTTGATTGGAGCTCATCAACGTTCAGCCGCCGCTGCCGGTGTAAGGCAATGTTCTGCCCAAAATCATCACAATTAACCACGTCGCTATGGACCCTAACGCCACGATTTTTGCTAACGATCCGGTGTCCGCGTCGATTGGCAAAGTCATTAGCCGACGACGCTCATAGAACTCAAAAAACAAAGCATTTAGTCCGCCGAATAAAAACAATGCCATCTTCCATTTGAATGCGGGGTTATGCCAATACGTTTCAGGTTGGGCGCAGAAAAAACTGATGCCTGTGACCACATTGAGACAGCCTGCCGCGAACGCCAGCGGGATGAACGGCATGACGGACGAGACCGAAATGAGGTTTTTTCCAAGCCCCAGCACGCGCAAATCTACGACCAATAACGAACCAAAAAGCACACAGAGCCCGACGAAGTGTAATGACTCGAATGTGGGCCATAGCACACGGCTATTGCGCGCCACCTCGCCAAGCGCGGTGGTATGAAACCAATGCAGAATCTCCGCCTCATTCACTACGAATTCCTCGCCGCACTACAAATAGGCAATGAGTCGACCCGCAACGATCGCGCCGAGCCAGAAGAAAATCGAAAGATTGGCAATCCATTTTGACTTTGTCGACGAAATCACAGTCCGTTCACCGGCGATGTCCTGGCTAACGGACCGTCCTAGCAGCCAAATTGACAAAGCGCCTGCGAAGATCAGCAATATCTTGATTTGAAACGGAGTGCTGAAGGCGAACTTTAATGGATCGCCTGTGAAGAGCAAGGCTCCGGATACCGCGTTGAGCGCGAAGCCAAACCAAGCCAGCAAATACAACCGATCAAACCACGCTAGTGAAATCTTGTTAGCGAACCCAAGTACTCGCAAGTCATACATCCACACGGAGCCAACAACGACTCCCATGCCCACTGCATGGGCGCTCAGCACCAGCGGATAGCCCCAGCTCGACTCCTGAACGAACAGTCCTACGGGCGATTTATACAGCCATTCGAGGAACTGCATTGGCTATGGTCTCGGCTCGCGCGAGGCGGGGTCCGACGGGTTTGCTGGCACCATCATTTTGTCGAACGTGCCGTCCCGATTGAAAATGATGTGTTTGAAAACACCCGCGACATGCAAGAGCACGCCATATGCGATGAACAAGGCGCAGTTCTCGTGCACCACATGCATGAAAGACCACAGGTCTGGATGCATACCGATTGGGCTCGGCAATGTGAACTCAAACACCTGTATCGCATCGCCTGAGGACCACGCCATAACAGGACCGGAGACGAGCATGATTGAAATCGCTAGTAAAAGTGCGCTATGCAGCAGTTTGCCTAGCGTAAAGCTCCAGCCGCGCTGGCACGGCTGCGGGCCAGGATAATGTTCGAAAATTCGCCAGACAATTCGACCAATCAGCGCCACGGACGCCAGCACAGCGAAAGAAGTGTGCATCTCAACCGCGGGAGCATTCACAGACTGTGACGCCTGGGTGCTATTGCCCAGAAACCAAACCACCGACACCAGCACCGCACTTAACCAATGGAGCACGATGGATATCCAGCCATAGCCGGTGGAAGTGTCGCGCAAACGCATGATCTTCACGCCCTGGGGTCTAGGCCCAAAATTCATCACGGAGCCGCCAGACAATGCATCTGCGACCCTATGCGATCCGAGCTCATAATGTAAGCAGCGACTCACAGCCTCAGTGTAGTGCGCAGGGACGGGCCATCGAACGATAGATTGTTTCGATAATTCGCCACCGCGTGGTCGGAATTCATAACCGATGGTTAAAGTGAGCGGATGTACAATCTTGATAGTAAGGAAAACTGCGCTATGCGGGCTCAGCAGGACTTTTACAATGATACGCTTTTCTAGCCTATTCGCACTGGCAATGCTCGCCGCACTGCCCGCTTTCGCCGCAGACCCAAGCAAAGCGGAAATCCAGCTCATCAGCCGCGCCCATCAGATCCATCGGTCTCTGATCGTGCTGGATACGCACCTCGACATTCCGCTGAACTTCGGCACGCAGGCTGTCGATCCCTTAAAAAATAATGAGCAGGTGAGCCTCTCTGGAATGATCGATGGCGGATTGAATGCCGCGTTTTTCATCGTTTACACGGGGCAATCCAAGCGTGTACCCGAGAATGCATTCAAAGCGATGAATGAAGCGATGATCAAGTTCGACGCCATTCATCGCATGGCTGAAGACTTGTACCCCAATCGCATTACCTTGGCCTACAGCGCAAACGATGTCGTACGAATTCATCGTTCAGGAAAACTTGCGGGGATGATAGGCGTCGAAAACGGCTACAGCATCGGCCGGAGTTTGGAAACGCTGCGGAACTTCTATCGTCTGGGTGCGAGGTACATGGGCCTGACGCACAATGGCCACAACGACATTGGCGACTCCGCGGCCCCGCGTCTAGATTTCGGCGACAAGCCAGTAGAGCATGGAGGCGTCAGTGAATTTGGAAAAACAGTGATCGCCGAAATGAATCGTCTTGGGATGATGGTGGATGTCTCTCATGCGTCTAAGGCGACGACGCTGCAGGCCATAGCGCTGTCGAGTGCACCGGTCATCGCATCCCATTCCGGTGCATATGGCGTCACCAAGCATCCGCGAAATCTCGATGACGAAACGCTGCTCGCCCTCAAAAAGAATGGCGGAGTAATCCAAATCATCGCGTTCGATTCCTACACGCGCGAACAACCGCCCGAGCAGCAGGCCGCAGTGCGCGCTTTGCGCGCGAAATGGGGGGTTGAGAGTCCTAGCTTCATTCCGCTTCTCCCGCCGGACAAGCGCGCCGCTTTCGATCAAGGAATGAAAGACATTCAGGCTATTTGGCCTCCTGCCACCATTCGCGATTTAGTTGATCACATCGATTATGCCGTGAAGGTGATCGGCATTGACCATGTTGGAATAAGCTCTGATTTTGGTGGTGGTGGTGGTGTGGTCGGTTGGAATGACGTCAAAGAGACTGAGAATGTCACTTTGGAACTAGTTCGCCGCGGCTACACCAAAGCGCAAATCGAGAAACTCTGGGGCGGGAATTTGCTTCGGGTGTGGCGCGACGTGGAGCGCGTCGGCCAGCGATTGCGCACAAGTTCACTCGGGCACTGAGTGAGGATGTTATCCATGCGTGAATTATTGACCGGGCGCCACACCTTCCGAGGCCTGCGCATGTCTGCGGCGAGGTTCTTGGCTATAGCTATACGCGCGCTCCTGGCCGGCTGTTTTCTGAGCGCGATTGCCTTTGCCCATCACGGTACAGCCGTTGAATTTGACGTCACCAAGAACGGTCGCATTGAGGGCGTTGTCAAAGAGGTCTGGTTCAAGGCGCCGCATGTGCGCTATTACCTCACTGTCGTCGACAAGCAGGGTCAACAGTCTACCTGGGATATTCAATCCCAGAGTCCGATCAACCTGCGAAGGAAAGGTTGGTCGCAGGACACTCTGAAGATCGGAGACAAGGTGATTGTTGAGGGATTTCTCGGACGTGACGGTAAGAAAACGCTCTATATGAACAAGATCACGACCGCTGATGGCAAAACACTCACGTTCTGATAGCGTCTATTTTCATCTTGGTATGTTAGCTGCTCGGTTCACCAGATTGTTTTTCGTTGTCGTCGCTCTAGGCTTCGTTAGCACAGGAGCCTGCAACGCAAAGGCGCCGGTCAAATCCGGCGATACCGCCGGCAACCCGTTCCTTGGCGAATGGATGCTCACGCTGGAGCGTGGCGCAAAGCAAGTCGAGGGTGGCCTCCTAACAATTACGCGTCGCGGAACACAGTTGGAAGCACACCTGGACGGCGGGCTCACGGAGATAAGCCTCGCGACAAACCAGGAATTGCACCTAACACTACACAACCGGGCGCCTAGCGGACTAGTTGAAGACATCAAGCTCATTGGCACGCTCCAAGGTGACGCGATACGCGGCCTCATCTATCCCATACCGCGCGAAAATAACGCGCAAGGAAAGTTCAGCGAACCCGGCATTGTGCCGTTCAAGTGGGGCGCTACGCGCGCTGCACAACCAACCGAGAACACCACACGCAATCCGGCAGCGTTCGACGGCATTTGGTGGATGCCTCCTGGCGGAATTTCACCGGCGGCGTTAGATCAGACACCGGTATCAAAAGCGATTACGGATGCTTATCACCCATCCGATGCGCCGAGCCTGCGCTGTGTCGCGCCCGGGCTAACTGTTTTGTTCCAATGGCCCGACAATTTGATTGAAATTGGACGCCTTGGCGACCATCTCGTGATGCTCTATGAAGGGCAGAACCAAGTTCGTCGGATTTATTTGGCAGGCAGCGACTCTAAGCCTGAACATGCGCTCGACGATTTTGAACCCACCGCAAATGGTTTTTCCGTCGCGCGTTGGGAGGCTGGCACGCTGATTGTGACCACCGACCACCTCAAGCCGCATTTCACGTTCGTCAGTGGTGGTTTGCCTGTCTCTGAGAATGCCCGAATTCAGGAGCGGTACTCCCTCAGCGCCGACGGCAATCGAATAGAGGCAACGTTGACGCTTGAAGATCCCGACTACTATCGAGTCCCGGTAGTCTGGCGACGTCATTGGGAGCGCGCGTCGCACCGCCGCATCGTCGACTATGAGTGCGATCCTGATTCATTCTACCGTCAATTATATGAAAACGGTGAGATGGACAAATACTGGGAGCGCATTCGCCATCGCTTTTAGCACAATGTTAGCCAGCGACCAGCGAGGCTGCAAAACGATAATTCTTCTTTTGAAGAATAGGATCGCCGTAAGGGGATGCCTCCCCGACACACGCCCCAGCCGCTCGCCGAGACGCGCGACGTGACGCAAGAATTGCGCGCGACGCGACGCGAGTTTCTGATCGGCATTGGCGCTTGCGCCGGCGCGCTGCTGGTCGCGAAATACGCGCATTCTGCGGAACCCGCCACCTTCCAGCCGCATGCTTTTCTTCGAATTAGCGACGATGACGTTTTCACGCTGTTCGTTGGCAAATCGGAGATGGGCCAGGGTATCCACACAGGGCTAGCGATGATCCTCGCGGAAGGACTGGATGTTGATCCACAAAAACTTGTGATCGAGGTCGCCGGTGTGGACGCCGCATTCAAACATCCCTTTCTCCCTGCCCAGTTCACCGGCGGCAGCAACAGCACGCAAACGCTGTTTGAACCGCTCCTTAAAGTGGGAGCAACCGCGCGCAGCATGCTACTCACCGCCTGCTCGCAAGCGTGGAATGTCGATGTGCAAAGCCTGCGCACTGACGATGGCTTTGTGCTTGATGGACAGCGTCGTGTGAGTTATGGATCGATGGCAGCAGCCGCATCGCGCCTCGCTGTTCCTAAAGACGTCGCACTAAAATCTCCCCAATCCTATAAGTATCTTGGGAGGTCGCAAAGACGGCTGGACAGTTTAGGCAAAGTAACGGGCAGCGCTCGCTTCGGCATCGATGTACGCCTGCCGAACATGCTCATCGCGATGGTGGCACGGGCGCCAACATTTGGCGCAACCCTGCGCAACTTTGATGCGAGCCCCGCACTGGCGATCAAGGGTGTCGTGAAGGTGAAAGCAATTCCAACAGGTGTTGCAGTGCTGGCAACGAATACTTGGGCTGCACAACGCGGTAGAGACGCGCTAATCACCAACTGGGAACTTGGCGAATCTGCACAGCTGTCAACGCGCAGTCAACGCGAAAGCTATCGCCAACTCGCCGGGACGCCGGGAACACGAGCGCGCGACGTCGGCAATGTCGAGGAAGCCCTTGCCGCCGCGGCACGCAGAATCGATGTTTTCTACGAGTTCCCCTATCTAGCCCATGCCTGTATGGAGCCACTGAATGCAACGGTGCATGTCACCGCGGATCGCTGCGATGTTTGGAGCGGGACGCAGGCGCCCTCTTTTGATGCAGCTAATGTTGCCAAGGTACTCGGTCGAACGCCGGACGCCATCACGGTGCACACACTATTTTTGGGCGGCGGATTCGGTCGGCGTGGCACGGGAGATTCCGACTTTGTAGTAGAAGCCACCCATGTGGCCAATGGCGAGACTATGCCGGTGCAGACGCTCTGGAGTCGCGAAGATGATATGCGCGGCGGCTACTATCGGCCGTCGACTGTTAGCCGCGTGCGTGCAGGCATCGACGCCAGAGGCAAGCCTGTGGCGATTCATCACGTCATAGTGGGGCAAAACGTACACGCCAGGTCGCCGTTTCAGAAATTTGTCGTAAAAAATGGCATCGACAGAACCACTGTGGAGGGTTCCGTCGACATGCCGTACCCAATCGAGAATTTGCGCGTGGAAGTCCACAATACCGAGCAGAGTGTGCCCATACTCTGGTGGCGCTCCGTAGGCCACTCCATAAACGGATTCGTGACTAACACGACCCTGGATGAACTTGCGGTCCTAGGTCACCGAGACCCTCTGGAACTGCACCGCAGTTTGCTCGTCGGAAAGACTCGGCATCTGGCGGTACTCGACAAGCTGGCTGCTGCGGCAAACTATGGCAAAGCACTGAAAGCAGGCCGCTTTCATGGACTCGCGTTGCATCAATCGTTCGGAACAGTTGTAGGCCAAATTGCAGAGGTATCGGTTCGTGCGGGCAGTTTGCGCGTGCATCGAATTACCTGCGTCGTCGACTGCGGCATCGCGATCAATCCAAATCAGGTTGTGGCACAGATGGAGGGCAGCATCATTTTCGCGCTCTCCGCCGCCTTGCACGGTGAGATTGCGATTGACGATGGCCAGGTGCTTCAGCGCAATTTTGACACCTACCGACTTTTACGGCTGAACGAAGCGCCGAAAATCGACGTACACATTATTGGCAGTGATGCGCCGTTAGGTGGCATAGGCGAGCCCGGCGTTCCGCCACTCGCGCCGGCCGTCTGTAACGCCGTCTTTCGCGCCACAGGAATTCGCGTGCGTCGCTTACCGATTGCGAACCAGCTGCATGTCTAACCACCGTGGCAGATGGCGCACGTCTGCGCGGCAACACGCGCAACATTTCTGCGGTCAGACGATGTGGTACGCCGTGCAATCAACGGTAGCTGCAGCATCATCGACGCAGTGGTCGCTCGCTAACACGTTCTGGTCCGCACTGATTCCAAAGCCATTTCTAACGGGAGAGACGCTCATGTTGAAAATCTTCGCGGTCGTATTCGCGTTCGGTGCCACCCTGCTGGCTGGCGGCTGCACGCCGCAGCAGCCAGCGGCCACACCTCAAGCCACAACCGAGGCCACAAACCGGCCGGCGACAACGAGTCCTTACCAGCCCACGGCGACGTTTCAGGAAGTGATGGACTCGGTGGTGGATCCAGCCGCGGATTACCTCTGGCAAGCGGTCTCGACCAAGATCGATGCCAAGGGCACGCACGAATTCGCGCCGCATACGGCTGGCGAATGGCATCAACTCCGGCAACATGTCGTCATTCTGGTTGAAGCAGCCAATCTGATCGCGGTGCCGGGGCGCCGCGTCGCCCATGGCACCACAACGGTCGAAGATGCGGGCCCGCTGGAGGTGGACAAGATCCAGCAGCGGCTCGATGCGCAACATGAACAATTGGTGGGGTTCGCCGGCGCGTTGCGTGATATCAGCCTTAAACTGCTGGCCGACGTCGATCGCAAGGACACAGAGGCGATTGTGGAACATGGGGGCACACTGGACGAGGTGTGTGAGGCCTGCCACACGGTTTTTTGGTATCCGAAGCAACCCGCGCCGACCGATATCAAGAACTAGTTTGCGCGCCCCCGTTGCGAATAAACCATGACTTACGCGCTTGGTCGCGGCGCTTCCGGACATCATGCACGAGGTCTGATTGATGAGAGTTTCGCTGTCACAAAAATGAGCAACTCCAATTTTCAAACCCACGGCGTTTTCAAACCCCCACCGGACTATTGGCCAGCAACGCGGCATCCAAAACGTCGGGACCGCGCGTTGCACGTTGCCATTTGGATCGCCTGCTTCGAATCGATGAATGGCTGCGCGCTCGCTGACGATGCCGTTGCTAACACCGATAGATCCAGCACCATCACCCAGGAGGTTGTGGTTTTCGGCCGCGCCGAGAAGCTGATCGGCAAGGCAATTGCCGCGAGCGAGGGAACGGTCAGCGGAGCAGACTTGGCGGTCCGGCCCTCGCTGCGGGTGGCCGAGCTGCTCGAAGTCGTACCGGGCTTGATTTGATAGTCGTACGTGGGGTCGGAAAGCATGTGCCAATCGAAAAACTGTGCATAGGCTGTACTGCGCCACGATGAACCTAACAACTGCATCGCCAAAATCCAGCGAGTGTTCTCCTCACCAGTTCCGGAGATCTCTACCGTGCCAAGTGCCCTGATCGCGCAACGCTGCGCCCTGCTGCTCTGTGCTGCCTCGGGCAGCGCCCTCGCTGCCTCGCCCGCAAGCGACCCCGACCTGGATGAGGTCACCGTAACAAGTCGGCTGGAAGAAACCCTGCCGCAGGAACTCTCCCGCTACGGCTCGCGCGTGGAAACCATCAGCGCCGACCAGGTGCAGCGCGGCGGCTACAACGACATCACCCAGACCGTGCAGGCACTTACCCCGGGGCTCTACATCTCCCCGCTTTCCGGCCCCTTCGACTATGTGGAGCTTTCGCTGCAGGGCTCGCGCAGCAGCGAAGTGCTGTGGCTGGTCGATGGCATCCGCCTTAACAATCGCCTGTACAGCACCACGACTCCGCTGGACACCATTCCCGCGCACATGGTCGAGCGTATCGAGATGCTTGAAGGTGGCGAGGGGTTGTTCTACGGCACGCAGTCGGTGGCCGGCACGGTCAACATCGTGACCAAGCAGTTCGCCGACAGCCCGGATGGCCAGGTGGAGGTGGGCCTGGATACCAACCAGGGCAGGCATGCGAATGGATACTTCCGCACGGCCATCGGCGAACACCGCATCGTGGCCTACGCCTCGAAGGACAAGGCTGATGGATTCCAGCCCTTCAGCGATGCGGACTACCAGCCCAGTGGCACCGATCGAAAGCGCGGCTACGACCTCGCGAACTTTGGACTCAAATACGCCTACGACTTCGGCACCACCGTGCGCACCAGCTTCGGCTACCAGCACACGGATGCGACGCTGGACTACGTGCGACCCTTCGGCATCGCGCACGCTTCAAACGATCGCAACGAGGACCTGCTCACCGGCAAGGTGGATATCGTCGCGGGCGACCGCCTGCAGCTCTATGTGAAGGGCTACTACCATGACTGGGATAGCCTCTTCAGCGAAACCGACAACAGCGGCAGCGCAAACGTGGTGATCTCGGACCGGGAGTTCTGGGGTTTCAAGGACTACGGCGCCAACATGCTGGCCAAGTACTCGCCGGGAGGTGCGCTGGAGTACCTCGCGGGCTGGGACTACCAGCACTACAGCGGTCAGGATCAGGTGTTCCTGATCGCCCCGAGTGTCGAGACCGTCCACGCGCCTTTCGCGCAGCTGCGCACCACCGCCACGTGGAGCCAGGACGTGCGCTTGTCGCTGGGCGCGCGCTACAACGATCCCGGCAAGGCCAAGTCATCGACGGTCTGGTCGGCCACAGGTCACTGGGACATCTCGCCGAACCTGTTCACACGCACCAGCTTCGGCACGGGCTTCCGACTGCCGGATGCGTATGAGCTCTTCGTCATCGACCCGTGCTGCGAACAGGGCAATCCCAACCTCAAGCCCGAACGCAGCAAATACCTCAATGTCTCTTTGGGAGGCCGCACGGGTACCGATGAGCGCGGACTGGGCTGGGAGCTGGTGGGCTTCTTCCGCGACGTGAACGACCTCATCGACATTGTCTCCGGGCCGGGAGGCATCGACACGCTGGACAACATTTCCGGTACTACGAAGGTCCGTGGTGGTGAACTGATCCTCTCAGGTCGTTTCGTGGCCGGACTTTCTGCCAATGCCAGCTTCTCCGTAACCGACGCGAGGCCGGCCGGCAGCAGTCTGCAGCAGCAGGAAGTGCCGAAGACGCTGGCCAAGCTCGCCCTGAGCTACGCACCCGGCGACGGATCGCTGTTCGCGGGAGCGACGCTGTTGCACACGGGCGATGTGTACCGCCGGGCAGCCGGGTCCCGGATCAACTACGGCGACTACTACGTGCTGGACCTCAACGCCGGCATCAGGGTGGGCGCAGACCGGCGGCACCGCCTGAGCCTGCGACTCGAAAACGCCCTGGATGAGAAATATGCTTCGCGGGTGCGCACGGGCGAAACCGATGCGGGCGATGCCTATGCCTTTTCGTTCCGGGGATCGCCGCGCACACTGCACGCCAGCTATGCCTATGAGTTCTGACCGGGTCGCCGATGCTTAGGATGCTGCTGTTCCTGCACCGCTATCTCGCCGTGGCGGTGGGCCTCCTGATGGCGCTGTGGTGCCTCTCGGGCTTCGTGATGCTGTACCAGCAGTACCCATCGCTCACGGACACCGAGCGACTGCGGGGACTCGAACCACTGCGCCTGGCGGGATGCTGCCATTCGGACTTCCTGCCCCCCGACGATGTCCGCGTTGGCGATTGGCGCATCCAGATGCAGCGCGGTGTGCCCGTGCTGCTGCAGGAGGACAGCGCTGCCTTCGACCTCTCGAGCGGCACGCGACTGCGCATGCCCACGCAGAAGGACCTGCTCGACATCGCTGCAACCTATGCCGCAGCCGCGGGAATCCGGGCCAAGGCCCGCTGGCTGGGCGAAGGCGGCGTCGACCAATGGACGCTGCTGTCGGCCGGGCGCAATCAGCAGATCGCCCGTGTGGCGCTGGATGACCCTGCTGGCACCGAGCTCTACCTGGCGCGAGAGACCGGGGACTTGCTGCAGGACACCCGGCGCCGCGAGCGTGTCCTTGCCTGGATGGGCGCCATACCCCACTGGCTGTATCCCTTCGCGCTGCGCCAGAACGGCCCGCTGTGGTCGAAAGTCGTCATCTGGACCTCGGTGATCGGCACCTTCCTGACGGCCACCGGCCTGTATGTGGGCATCGCCCGCTGGCAACGACGCCGAGATGGCCGCCGCGCGTCGCCCTTTCGAAGCTGGTGGTACTGGCACCACATCGCGGGCCTTGTCTTCGGCGTGCTGGCGCTCACGTGGGTCTTCAGCGGCCTTCTCACCATGAATCCCTGGGGATTGCTGGAAGGCAGTGATGTCGCGCGCCAGGTGCGCCCACACCTGACAGGCCCGGTTCCCGTTACGGAACTGAGGCGTTTTCTCGATGCAGCTCCGGCTCGATTGAATGACGGAGGGTTCGTGCGGCTGCGCGCCCAGCCTTTTGCCAGCCGGTTCTTCGTGATTGCCGATCGTGTGGATGGAAGCACCCTGCGCCTCGACGCCAGTGGAACCCCCGCGCCCCTACGCGAGCGGGAGGTTCGCTCGGCACTGGCAGACCTGGCCATCGGCCTGACCGAACTTTCCCTGCTCAACTCGGACGACGCCTATTACTACTCCCACAAGGAGAAGCGGGAATTGCCGGTGTGGCGCGCCATCCTGGGCGACGAGCAGCACACGCGGATCTACATCAGCCCCACCACGGGCGAATATCGCATCGTCGATGGCGCTGCCCGCAAGATGCGCTGGCTGGAACGTGGACTGCACGGTTTGGACTTCAGCGGCCTGCGCAAGCGCCCGCTCTGGGACATCGTGGCCCTGCTGCTGCTCACCGGCGTGACAGCCATTACCGTCAGCGGCGCCTGGATGGCCATTCAACGGGTGCGCAAGGACCTCGCGCGAGGCTGATCAACCGAAGTTGATCTTCGATTCCAGGCTCGTCCGGGAGTCGGCGTTGGCAAGCGCATCGTCCACCGACACCCGCAGACCTTCTTGCTGGTCCGCCCCGTCTTGAGCGTCGAGAAGACGCTCTCCATGGCGGCGTTGTCCCAGCAGTTACCACTGCAACTCATGCTGCACAGGACGCCGCGCTGCGCGACCAACTGCTGGAACTGATCCCTGGGTTGACTGCCGCAGTCGGAATGATGCACTGGCTCATCGCTGGGTCGGCGCCTCCAATTGGCCATGAGCATGGCGTAGCTAACAAGCTGTGGCGCCATGCTGGACTGCATCGACCAGCCGACGACCAGTCTTGAGAACAGGTCCAGCACCACAGCGACGTACAGCCAGCCTTCATCTGTCCACAGGTACGTGAAGTCTGCGACCCAGCGCCGGTTCAGCGCGGAGGCCACAAACTTGCGATCCAGCACATTGTCAGCGATCGCTTCCGCAGGATGTTGACCAATATCTAACGGTCGCCGACGCAGCTTGCGGCGGGCCTGCAGGCCCGCTCGCCAAGCATCAGTTGTTCTACGCGGTGGATGCCGCAGGGCTGCTCCCAGGCGCGCAGGTCGTGACGCACACGCCGTGCACCATACGTGCGGTCACTGTCAGTAAAGCTGCGATGGAGAAAACTGAGCAGAACACCCGCGTCAGTGGCGCGGTAGAGCCTCGCTCTATCCGCCGACGTGTTAGGTTTTATTTTTAGAGATACATCACAATTCGAAATTGCGCGCGAACTCCTACGGAGAATGAGCGACCAATGACATCGTAGGTCTGGGTATCGGTGTTCACGAGTCCACGTCCATCGGTATTGCCAATGATCAACGGACCTTTGTCCGGCGCGTTATCGATCACGGCGAACAAGCTGCATCGCCCCCTTTTCCGGGTGAGCCGCCGCACGCCGCGCCACCGCGGATCGGCGTTAGTGCACGAGCCACCGCCGACAAAACTCGCGCAGTCGACCGCCGCGATAATCGGACTCGATTGATGAGAGTTTTCGCGAACCCGCGCCCCAGCGAGGGACCACTCAAGGCACCCCCACATTGACGGCAACGAATGGCTGTAGGAAAGCGGGCGATGTTCTGGTTCAGCAGTGGCAAGTTGTCCAGCTGGTAATCGGCAACTCGAGATTTGAGCGGAACGCATTTTGTAAGGTTGGATTTTGACGACAGGCAGCGATAGTCTGAGCGAGGCCGCCACCGAAAATGGCGATCCAATCGTCGATACTGATGCGGTAATAGTCCGCAGTGGCGGACAAATTTGGTACCCACGACGGCTGATAGACCAGACCCGGTGCGCGGGAGCGCGTTTGAGCTGCGCCGGGGTCCTCGTTCACAAGCCGACGCAAGAATGCATGGCGTTTGCGTCAGTAGCTTTGACGAGCGATGCCGCGCCCCATGGGCGCTGCGCAGCGAGCGTGGCGTCGCGATCAAGATAGTTCGCATAGAAATCCGCATTGCCGCGGCCTTCTGAAAATTTCGTCCCCAGCGTGAGATCAAGGTTCGCGCGCCCGCAAAATCCCGTTTCAGGATGAAATTGACGACGCCAGCCATCGCATCGGATCCGTAGGCGGCATCGTGTTCAGATCGACGACACCGTCACTGCCTGCGGCGACCATCCGCCTGCCGTTCATCAGAACCAAGGTCCTCGCGGGCCCGAGATCTGGCTGGTCGACAGTCGCGATGCCTGAAGCCGTCACGAAGTTGGATGTTGCACCCACAGTGCCAGCAACCTGTGGCAGGGACGAGAGCGCCCGCTCGATCTCCAGCGACTGCGACCGTCCCAATTCTTCCGCGCTTACTACAGTCACCGGGCTACTGGATTTAAGATCCGCACGCGGCACGCGCGATCCCGTGATGGTCACCTCCTCAATCAGTGCCCCACTGTTGATTGCCTCTTGCGCTGATGCCACCCCAATCGTCGCGAACATCACTAGCCGCCATTTTGTGTTCGAAACAACGCAGTTCGCGGAAAACAAATGCATCATTCGCGTTAACGAGACGAAGCCGATGTTCATGATAGTGACCTCGCCAAACCCGATGAAAATGTTCAATTTCTCTGCTATCGCATAAGCAGCAGGGTCAGTGATCCGAACAGCCGGCAACAAAATCATGATAGCGATTCAGCACGAATCGACGCATCATTCTGAGGGATGATATAGCGTTGAGATTCGTTCCGAGTTTGGCGAAACACCTTGGAGTCAGCATCATTGCTGATCCTACAATTCAAGAATCAGGCGCAACTGCTGGCAAGCCGACTTGTTCCGGTGTCGCGCTGTTGTTTCTACGAGATAGGTGCCGACCTTGAACCCACCGGGCACGTTGTACTGGGAGAGGACGACCGCTGGGTCTATGCTTATCAGCCCTATCGTGCCGACCATCCGTTCGCGATCGAAGCGATCGCCCGCATGTATGGCGTTAAGTGAATCATTCTGCAGCATTTAAGACACAACGCCGTGAAGCTATGAATGAAGCCTATATCTGTGACGCCATCCGGACACCGATCGGTCGTTACGGCGGCATTTTATCCGGCGTCCGTAGTGATGACCTCGCAGCGCTGCCCATCAGGGCTCTGATTGCACGCCAGCCTAACGTCGACTGGGCGGCAGTCGACGACGTGATTTACGGCTGCGCCAATCAGGCGGGCGAGGACAATCGCAACGTGGCGCGGATGGCGGCACTGTTAGCTGGACTGCCAGTGAGCGTGCCGGGAATGACCGTGAATCGACTCTGCGGCTCCGGACTGGATGCCGTGGCGACTGCGGCACGCATGATTCGCAGCGGCGAGGCCAATTTGCTCGTCGCCGGTGGTGTTGAAAGCATGAGCCGCGCACCCTTTGTTTTTGGCAAGAGCGAGCTGGCTTTTTCGCGCGAGGTGCAGCTGTTTGACACCACCATAGGTTGGCGCTTTCCTAACAAAATACTGCAGCATCAGTATGGCATAGACTCTATGCCGGAAACCGCGGAAAACGTTGCGACGCAATGTGGCATATCGCGATCAGATCAGGACGCATTCGCGTTACGCAGTCAGCAGCGTGCCCTTGCTGCTACCAAGGCAGGTCTTCTAGCGCAGGAGATAACGCCGGTCGCGCTACCGCAAAAGAAAGGCGACCCGCTGCATGCTACCGACGATGAACATCCGCGGACGACGACGCTGGAAGCGCTGGCCCGTCTGCCAACGCCATTTCGAGCAGGAGGCAGCGTCACTGCAGGGAATTCATCGGGCGTGAACGATGGTTCCTGCGCACTGCTGCTAGCCAGCGAAGCAGCGATTTCCCGATTTGGGCTAACCCCGCGCGCGCGTTTTCTAGGCGCTTCCGTTGCCGCAGTCCAGCCCAACATCATGGGGCTTGGACCAGTGCCGGCTGTTCAAAAACTTTTGGCGCGTCTGCGCCTGAAGCTAACGCAATTCGACGTGATTGAGTTGAACGAGGCGTTTGCGGCGCAAGCTCTGGCGGTACTGCGCGAGCTAAGGCTCGCCGACGACTCCCCGCAGGTGAACCCGAATGGTGGGGCCATCTCGTTAGGACACCCGTTGGGAGCCAGCGGCGCGCGACTCGCAACAACCGCGACGTATCAGCTCAGTCGTGGCAAGGGAAAATATGCGCTGTGCACTATGTGCATCGGCGTGGGTCAGGGAATCGCCGTCGCGCTGGAACGCGTGTAGCGTTGCATCGGTCGAACACTGCAATGCATTAAAGTTGGTTCGTCCGACGCAGGTAGTTGAAATGCAATGCCGGAGTCGATTTGTTGGTCGGAACTGGAATAGTCATCGGCATCTGCCGCTCGACGACTTCATCACTGCCGCTCGCAATAGTTGCGGCCGAAGTCAGCCGCGGTGTGAGATGACTGACCAGCAGCTGGCGGCACCTACATGATGCCGGTCGCGAACCTTCGTTTTTTCAATTGTGCGAGCGGATTTGCCGGAGACACAACGTCGGACGTGGAGAACCTGACTTTGCCGAAGAACCTACACTCAATCTGAGCCAGCCTTCTTGGGGAGCCCGTCCATCAATCAGGGCCTTGCGATTCGTCCCAGTCCGGTGGGATCAAACGACGCTTGCCGTCCTGCGACTTGTGGATGGCAGGCTCGTCCAGCCTCTCCCTGTCCCATAACTCGCATGTTACTTCACGATGTCTTTGATCGAGCGCTTCGCAATAGTTGGTGTAAATGCACTGACGCACCTGCGCACCACGTCCCAGACGCACTTTGCGAAACCAGTCCGGGTCCGCGAGCGCCTGGCGCGCAAAGCCAATGACATCTGCGGCACCCTGCGACAGGGCGGATTCGGCTTGCGCGAAATGATGCATACCGCCAGCCAGCACCACCGGGGTCCGAAAATTCGCGTCCCGCAGCGACCGGCGAATGGCCGCCGCGGCCGTGGTGTTGCGTCCAAACGGTCCCACAGCATCGGAATAATAGGACGGCATGCACTCATAACCGCTGCGTCCGGTGTAGGGATACGCCGCCTCACCGACCTTGGGTTGCCGCGCGTCGTCAAATTTTCCACCGCGTGACAGCGACAGGAAGTCCATGCCCGCGCGTGCAAACGCCAGCGCAGCGATGACAGCCTCCGGCACCGTGCCGCCACCCGCAATGCATTCCTCGGCAAGATAGCGACAGCCCACCACGAAATCGGAGCTGACTGCCGCGCGCACTGCCTGATAGACCTCGAGCGGCAATCGCAGTCTGTTAGCCAGACTGCCGCCATTGCCGTCGCTGCGCGTGTTGAGTGGCGACAGGAACGACGCCATCGTGTAGGCGTGCGCAAAGTGCAGCTCCACGCCGTCGAAGCCCGCCTCGCGGGCACGGCGCGCCGCCGCCGCAAACTGTCCCGGCAGCACCTGCGGCAGCTCACTAATATGATCGAGATCCATGTCGGTGACACGTTCACGGGCGCCCTGTGTCATGGCTTCCCACTCGCGCGGCGCCAGCAGAATCTGTAACTCGGTATCAGTTTTGTTAGCCAGCGCCGCGCGCACACTGGCCTCAGGCGCGTCCCGCAGGCCGAGAGGCTCACGATGATGTGCGCCAATGCGCAAAAACTCGCGCAGAAAACGCTCCCGATCGGGTCGGCGCCGGATGGCCAGAAAATCGATGATTTGGATGATGGCGCGGGTCTGGCCGCCGCTCGCACGCTTGATCGTGGCGGCGAGTTCGCGCAGACCGGGCAGGAATCGGTCGTGACCGATCCTCAGCAACGGTCCACTCGGAACATCCCGGATACCGGTCGCCTCGACCACCAGAGCTCCGGGTTGGCCGCGTGCAAATCGCTCGTACCATTGCAGATTGTTGTTGGTGACCACGCCATCGTCGGTGGCGCGCCAGGGCACCATCGCCGGCACCCAGGTTCGACTTGTCAGCTTGAGCTCTTGATACTCGAGGGGCGCAAACAGGCGCGAGCATGCAGCAGTCGCTGCATCCGGCCACGGCGCCTGAGATGGCAGGAATCGGATTCGCTCGGGCGGCCGCCACATCGCCATCGCGCGGCCTCCTAACGGTTGCCGGGGTCCGGCAAAACCGCGGTCGCCTCGATTTCGACGCAGGCCTGAGGCTCGGCGAGCGCGACCACCTGCACCACGCTCATCGGCGGAAACACCTTGCCGATGACCTCGCGATAAGCCTGGCCGATTGCCGCGATCTGGGCACGATAGTCCTCGATGCGGGTGACGTACCAGGTTAGCCGCACGAGATGCCTGGGTTCCGCTCCCGCCTCGTTAAGCACGTCCACGATATTGCGAAGTGCCTGGCGGACCTGCGCGGGAAGATCTGCGCCGGCAAACTGACCCTGCGTATCCCACCCGATCTGCCCTCCCAGAAAAATCTGCTGCCCGCGCGCCGCGATGCCATTGCTATAGCCTCTGGGACGCGGCCAGTGTGGCGGTTGCAATATCTGGTGGGTCATGACAGCAACTCGCGCGCGATGATCATTTGCTGCACCTCGGAGGCTCCTTCATAAATCCGCAGCGCGCGGATCTCGCGGTACAGGCGCTCGATGGTTTCGCCCTGGCGCACGCCACGACCGCCAAACATCTGCAGTGCCCGATCGATCACCCACTGGGCATTTTCCGTCGCCTGCCACTTCGCCATGGCGGCGGCCTGGGTCACCGGCTGACCGCGATCGCGCAGCCAGGCTGCGCGATAGGTCAGCAGGCTTGCCGATTCGATTCGCGTCAGCATGTCAGCCAACGCCGCCTGCGTGAGCTGAAAATCCGCCAGGGTCTTGCCAAACATTGGCCGCGCTTTCACGTGTGTGCGCGCCTCGTACAGCGCCCGCCGCGCAAATCCGATGGCTGCGGCCGCTACGGAACTTCGAAAAATATCCAGCGTGCGCATGGCGATCTTGAAACCTGCGCCCATGTCACCGATCAGATGCGAATGCGGCACCCGGCAGCGCTCAAACGTCAGGCGCGCCAGCGGATGGGGCGCGATGACCTCGATGCGCTCCGCCACACGGAGTCCCGCCGTGTCGGCCGGCACTACAAAAGCACTGATACCCTGGGCGCCGACAGTGCCGTCGCCGCGCACCACACCTGCCTCGGTGCGCGCAAACACGCAATAGAAATCGGCGATGCCGCCGTTTGAGATCCAGGTCTTCTGGCCATCGATCACAAAGTGCTCGCCGTCACGGCGCGCAAACGTGGTCATGGCGGCGACGTCCGACCCGGCGTCCGGTTCCGACAGAGCAAACGCGGCGATCGACGTGCCCTGGGCCACGCCTGGGAGAAAACGCTGGCGCAGCTCATCCGAGCCCGCCACCGAGATCGCACCGCTGCCAAGACCCTGCATGGCAAATGCGAAATCGGTCAAGCCGTCGGCGCATGCGAGATTTTCCCGAATCAAACACAGCGCCCTGGAATCAAGCTGCGGCAGCGCACCTCCGTGACTGCCGGGAACCGAGTAACGCAGCAGGCCACCACGCGCTAGCAACCGGACACGTTCGCGGCAGGCCGCGTCCACCTCTGCTGCCAAAGGGTGCGGCAAGTGAGCATGCGCCTGCAGCCAGTCACGCAGTAGCACCTGCAATTCGCGGTGCGTGACATCGAAAAATGGCAGGTCGATCGAGGTGGTTTGAACGTCCATGGAAGCCGCTCAATCGCCCTGGAATACCGGACGCTGCTTGCTAACGAACGCGTTGTACGCGCGCCGGAAATCCTCAGTCTGCATGCAGATCGCCTGGGCCTGCGCCTCGGCCTCGATCGCCTGCTCCAGACTCATGCTCCATTCCTGGTTCAGCATGTTCTTGGTCATCGCGTGCGCAAAGGTCGGGCCGCTGGCAATCTCGGCGGCCCAGGCCGATGCGTCGCTGAGCAGGGACTCGGGCTTCGACATGCGGTTGAAAAACCCCCATTGCGCGGCTTCGGGCCCGGTCATCGAACGGCCCGTGTACATCAGCTCCGCGGTGCGACCCTGGCCTATGAGGCGCGGCAGAATCGCGCAGGCCCCCATGTCGCAACCCGCAAGACCCACCTTCGCAAACAGGAATGCAACCTTGGCCCGCTCGGTACCGACGCGCAGATCCGATGCCATCGCCATGATGGCGCCCGCGCCAGCGCAGACGCCGTCGATCGCGGCAACAAGGGTCTGCGGACAGGCGCGCATGGCGCGCACGAGATCACCGGTCATACGCGTGAAGGCTAACAACTGCGGCATGCTCATTTTCGTCAGCGGCCCGATGATTTCATGCACATCACCGCCCGAGCAGAAATTTTCGCCCGCGCCCGATATCACCAGCGTCTTGATCGACTCGCAGTACGCGAGCGCACGATGCAGATCACGCAGTTCCGCGTACGACTCAAAGGTCAGCGGGTTCTTGCGTTCCGGGCGATTGAGCGTAACGAACCCGACACGACCCTCGACCCGCCAGGCGAAGTGCTGGGCGCGATAGGTGACAGGATCGGCAATGGCATGGATCATGATCTAACACCTCTACATGACTTCGCCGCCGGCGACGGCAATACTCTGGCCGGTCACACTTTCTGCACCCGGGCAGCAGAGCCAGAGAACGGCCGCGGCCACTTCGTCGGGCCGGATCAGACGCTTTTGCGGATTGGCGGCCACCAGTTCGGCGAGCGCCTCCGCGTCGCTGCGACCGGTTGTCCGGACGATATTGCCAATGGCATCTTTCACCAGGTCGGTGTCCGTGTAGCCCGGGCAAACCGCATTGACCGTGATGCCTTTGCGCGCGACTTCGGCCGCCAACGCCCGCGTCAGACCAACGACCCCATGCTTCGCGGCGCAATAGGCTGCGACGTAGCCATACCCCTTGAGACCTGCGGTGCTCGCGATATTGACAATGCGCCCGAAGCCTGACGCCAACATGCCGGGCAGCACCGCACGACTCAGGCGAAAGCAGGCAGTCAAATTGACATCCAACATCTGCTGCCACAGCTGATCGGTGGTTTTGGTCAACGGCGCGCTACGCGCCATGCCCGCATTATTGACGAGTAACGTGACCGCCCCAAAGTTGCGTGTGGCCGATGCCAAAGCCTCTGCAAGCGTGACTGGGTCAGTGGCGTCCGCCACCAGAGTCTGCCCGGCCCGGGGATCAACCAGCCCGGAAACCGTGTCCTGGAGCGGACCAGCTCGCCGACCTAACACCGTGACCCGCGCGCCTGCGGCTGCAAGCGCCCGCGCCGTCGCGGCGCCGATGCCACTGCCACCGCCCGTGACCAGGGCATGCTGTCCGTCCAGCACTCCCATCAGACTTGTCCCAGCAGCAAAGCCGCCAGCCGTTCGGCATTGCGCTCGAGCTGAGATTTTCCGGACAGGTATGGCAGCGGCCACACCTGTTCGTGATACTGCTGCTCCGCCGCGGCCTGCAGGGTCCAGGACGGATTGGCGAGATGGGGCCGGGCGATCGCGCACAGATCCGCGCGCCCCGACGCGATGATGGAATTCACATGATCCAGCTCGTAGATATTACCTACGGCAATCGTCGGCACGCCGAGTGTGTTACGAATCAGATCGGAGAACGGCGTTTGCCACATGCGGCCATAGCGCGGCTTCTGATCGGCGACCGTCTGGCCGCTCGACACGTCGATGATATCCGCGCCCGCGGCTCGCAACAGCGTGACCGTGGCTAACAAATCGTCTTCACCCAGACCACCCGGATGCCAGTCGCTCGCCGACAGGCGCACGCTCAGCGGCCGGCCCCGCGGCCACACCGCCCGCACCGCCCGCAACACCTCGAGCGGGAACCGCGCACGCCCTTCGACCGATCCACCGTAAGCGTCCGCACGATGATTGGTCAGTGGCGATAGAAAACTGGCTAACAAGTAGCCGTGCGCCATGTGCAGCTCGAGCATGTCGAATCCTGCCTGCAGACCCAGCTGTGCGGAATCAACAAATTGCGCCGCAATGCGAAGCATGCCAGCCGCATCCAGCTCAATGGGCGTCTGGCTGGCGCCCGCCAGGTAGGGCAGCGGCGACGCTGACACCAGCGGCCAATTGGCCGACGCCAGCGGATGGTCCGCATCCTCCCAACCGAGCTGAGTGGAGCCCTTGCGGCCCGCGTGCCCGAGCTGCAAACAGAGCTTCGCGACCGAGTTGCCGTGCACGAACTGGACGATCCGTTGCCAGGCAAGCCGTTGCGCATTATTCCACAGGCCCGTGCACCCGGGCGTGATGCGCGCGTCTGCCGCCACGCAAGTCATCTCCGTAAACAACAAGCCCGCACCACCCACGGCCCGTGCCCCATAGTGTACGAGGTGCCAATCGCCCGGCAGCCCATCGACCGCCTTGTATTGCGCCATCGGCGATACCACCACCCGGTTCGCCACCCGCAGGTTCTGCAAATCAAACGGCAGGAACATCGGCGGCACGGCGCACGGTGCGCCGTAACGGGTGGCCAGATCTTGCTCCACGCGGTTAACGAAGGACGCATCACGCAGTTTCAGATTGGCATGCCCAATGCGCTGACTGCCGGTCAGCAAGCTGTAGCTGAACTGCAGCGGTTCCATACGCGCAAAGCGGGCAACGTTTTCAAACCACTCCATACGATTGCGCGCCGCGCTCTGCAATTTGAGCGCTTCAGTGCTGCGCTCTTGCTGATATTGGCGCAATCCTTCCCGTGGATCGGTCTGCTGGAGCACCTGCTGCGTCAGTGAAATGGCATCTTCCATCGCGAGCTTGGTGCCCGAGCCGATGGAAAAATGAGCGGTGTGCGCCGCATCGCCGATGAGCACACTGCGATCGTGATACCAACGCTCGCAAACCACGCGGTTGAAATTGAGCCAGGCCGAGCCGCGCAGATGCCGCGCGTTGCTCAACAATCTGGTACCCCCAAGATAGCGGGCGAAAATCTTTTCGCAGAACTCGATGGACTGATCGGTGTTAGCCCGGTCAAGACCATGTGCGCGCCAGGTTTCTTCGCGCGTCTCCACGATCATGGTCGACATATCTTTGCTGAATTGATAGGCGTGAATCTGGAACCAGCCGTGCTCGGTCTCCTCAAACGCAAACGTGAATGCCGGAAAAGCCTGCTGCGTGCCGAGCCAGATGTAGCGGCACTTGCGCACGTCGATATCGGGTTTGAACTCATCGGCGTAGCGCGCACGCGTCTTGCTGTTCACGCCTTCAGCCACCACGATCAGGTCGGCGTCCTTGAATTCCCGATCGTCATCCAGTTCGCGCTCGAAGTGCAGGCGCGCGCCCAACTCGGATGCACGCTCGCTGAGGATTTGCAGCAGCGTCTGGCGCGAGATACCGCAGAACCCATGCCCGCCGCTGCGGACCATTTGCCCCTTGAAGTGAACGTCGATGTCGTCCCAGTGGTGGAAGTGACTCACGATGCCCGCGTGCGACACGGGGTCGGCGGCGGCAAACCCTGACATCGTCTGATCCGAGAACACCACTCCCCAGCCGAAGGTGTCGTCCGGCCGGTTACGCTCGAAAACCTCGACCTCGAGCGCCGGACGGGCTTTTTTCAACAGAATCGCCGAATAAAGGCCCGCGGGCCCGCCGCCCATGCATACCACGCGCTTCATGTCAGTTACCTGTTGCAGGTCATGAGGCGAATACTTTAACCTTAAAACATCTACATGTCACCCTCGTAGCGACGGTATGACCCTATCGACCTCACAGTCTGGCGCCGAAAAGTCTGGCGGCACAGCCCACAGCAAGGATTCCCTGCGCCTGTGGCTACGACTGCTGAGCTGCAGCGTCATTCTGGAAAAGCGCATCCGGCTGCGACTGAAGCGGGAATTTTCCACCACCCTGCCCCGGTTCGACGTCATGGCGGCTCTTGACCGACGACCCGAGGGGCTGACCATGGGCCAGCTTTCGCGGCAAATCCTGATGTCGAATGGCAACGTGACAGGATTGGTCGCGCGGCTCATCGAGGAAGATCTCATTTACACGCAGGCCACAGAAAAAGACCGACGCATTCAGCGGGTCATGCTGACCCGCAAGGGTCAGGCCCTGTTCCGCCGCATGGCGGCAGCGCATGAGCGTTGGATCGATGCCAGTTTTCGCGAACTGAGCGATCGGGAGATTACCGCTCAGCTCGGGAGTCTCGCTCGGGTGCGTCAGTCGATTGATAGAAACCCGATCTAGCGAACAACGGACGCTGACAGCTACTGCGGTTGCTGATAACGCCGATAGCGATTGCTGTAGCCCCAGGGCAGTACCGGCTCCCGTTCCGGTGGCACGACTCCAACGCGTTTGGCGTAGGATGAATACGCAGCGATCAGCCCTGTTAGCCGCGGACGCTCGGCTGCGGACAGGTCATGCAGCTCAGCCGGGTCGGTTCGCAGGTCGTAAAGGCGCCACTGACCATCGCTCCAGGGCGGGCCGAGGCGCAGTGCTTTCCAACGACCTGAGTCGATGACGGCAGCCGCGCCGTAGGTTTCAAAAAATAGCTGTCCTTGCGCGGGCAGCTGGTTCGCATGACGCAGCAGACCCAGGAACGACTGTCCGTCGAGTGGTAATTCCCCGGGAACGGACGCCACGGCGTTAGCAAGCTCGATACCCGCGTCCGCGAGCAAGGTAGCGGACAAATCGGCCACATTGACAGACTGGGTGCGCCAGCCGCGCAGCACGCCAGGTCCTGCCACGATCAGCGGCGCACGAATACCCCCTTCTTGAGTCAATCCTTTGAAACCGGCAAACGGCGTCGCCGCGACCCCGGCCCAGGCAGGACCAAGTGCCACAAAAGACCCGGCGCTGCCGAGGGTATCGAATGAGTTGTCAAACTCCTTGTCGTACCAGGTCTTGAGCGCCGGCATCGTATCCAGCTCAGTCGCCTCAGCACCATTATCAGACATGAAAACGACCAGCGTATTGGCCAGTCGCCCTCCGTCGTTGAGATGTTGAAGCAACTGACCCACATCCTGATCGAGCCGCTCGATCATCGCGGCGTAGATAGCCATGCGGTGCGCTTCAAAACGTCGTACGTCGGTGGACAGCGCGAGCCAGCGCGGGATGTTAGCCGCCCGCTGTGCGGCGATCCGATCACGACCTAACAATCCCACCGACTGCAGGCGCCTGACCCGCTGCCGCTGCACAACGTCCCAGCCTTTGGCGTATCGGGCCTGATACTTGTCGATCAGGTTGCGCGGCGCGTGCAGTGGATAATGCGGCGCTGTCAGCGCCAGATAGGCGAAAAATGGCCTTCCCTGGGCCGCCGGCTCATCCAGGTAGCGCATTATTCGGGCAACAAAGAAATCCGACGAATAGAAGTCCGCCCCGACGGCGACTCGCGCTCCGTCTTCACGATGCTCGACTTTGGGCACCGACGGCATATAGCCGCGATCATCGAAGTGGCTGCTGGCGCCATGGGCAATTGAATAGGAATGGTCAAAACCGCGCGCAACGGGAGTGGATGCGCCGGTATCTCCCAAATGCCACTTGCCCGCCATTACGGTGTAATAACCACGCTTGCGCAAGCGCTCGGCCAGCGTCGGAGCACGCGGATCGAGTTCGCCTTCATACCCCGGCGCATGCTGGTGCACAGACTGACGCACTTCCGCGAGCATGCCGAAACCAACTCGATGATGATCAACCCCTGTCAGCAACATCGCGCGGGTCGGCGAGCACGACGACGCCGTGTAGAACTGCGAAAACGCCGCGCCACGCCGCGCAAGTGCGTCCAGATTGGGGGTATCAATCTCGCCGCCGTAGAATCCGAGATCGGAATATCCCAGGTCGTCGGCAACAATCAACAGGATATTGGGGGGCGCAACGGGCGCTGCTGCCTCGTGCGCCGGATACGCAACCGACGCAACCGACGACCACAGGATGCCTAACAGAATGCGCCTAGGTCGCCGCATGCCATCGGCTAGTCGAGCCCGAGCGCAAAACCCGCTTCGAGCTGCCGTTGCGAATAGGTACGAAACGCGATCAGAGTCATTGAATCGACTATCCCTGGCAATTTTCGAATCTTGTCACTGATGACCTCGGCCAGACTGTCGTTGTCCGCGGCCACTACTACCGCTACCAGGTCGTATTGGCCCGCGACTGAATAGACGTCCTGGACACCCGGTTGCTCGACAATGCGTTGCGCGAGGGCAGACACCTGGTCGGTCTGGGATTTGATCAACACTATGGCGGTAGTCATGCTGACAATTTATCCGAAAACGAGCTTCGGCGCGCGATTTGGGTCCTGCTCCAGACGCCGCAACTCGCCGCGCTGCAATTTGCCGGTCGTGGTCTTTGGCAGCGCGGGCACGAATTCGATCACCCGCGGGTATTTGTAGGGCGCGATTCGCGCTTTGACATGGTCCTGCAAACACTTCGCCATCGCAGCATCAGGCTGAAAAGAGTCCTTGAGCACAACGAACGCTTTAACGACCTGTCCGCGTTCCGGGTCCGGGCTGCCAATCACGGCGACCTCGCGCACCGCCGGACACGACAGCAGACAGTCCTCGATCTCCGGGCCCGCAATGTTGTATCCGGCGGAGAGAATGATGTCGTCAACGCGCGCTTCGAACCAGAAATAGCCGTCTTCGTCGACCCGGTACCGATCACCCGTGACGTTCCAGCCATCGATCACGTACTCCTTCTGGCGCGCGTCCTCCAGGTATCGGCAGCCCGTTGGACCGCGCACCGCCAGGCGCCCCACGGAGCCGCGCGGCAACGGTCGGTTCATGTCATCGAGGACCACCGCTTCGTAGCCCGGCAACGGCTTGCCGGTCGCGCCGGGCCGTATGTCATCGCCGCTCGCCGAGATGAATATGTGAATGAGTTCGGTCGCGCCAATGCCATCGATGAGCCGGATGCCGCTCGCCGCATGCCAGGCGTCGGATACCGATTTAGGCAGGGGCTCGCCGGCCGAAACACATTGCGTGAGGCTGGCAATCCTGCTGCGCTCGACCATTGACGCCATGGTGCGGTACATGGTGGGCGCAGTAAAAAGGCAGGTAGCGCCGTAGCGCTTGACGGCGGCTAACAAATTGTCCGCCGAAGGCTGCTCGACGAGCGCGGTCGCCGCCCGGAAGCGCAGCGGGAACACCAACAGCGCGCCAAGTCCAAAGGTAAAGCCCAACGGCGGGCTACCGGTATACACGTCGTCGGCCTGCGTGCGCAGCAGGTGGCGCGCGACCACGTCCGCCATCGCGAGCACATCGCGATGAAAGTGCATGGTCGCCTTCGGTTGCCCGGTCGTGCCCGAGGTAAATGCCAGCAGGCACACATCATCGCGCGACGTCGCAACATTTTGGAACACATCGGGCTGGCGTGCCATCGCGGCTTCCAGTTCGCCGCCGCCCCACGCGAGACATTTTGTTAGCAATCCGGTTTGGGCGGCCGCCACCTGTAACTCAGCCAACAGCCGGTGGTCGCACAACGCGTGAGTGATGCGAGCCTTGGTGGCAATCTGCGCCAATTCCTTGGCCCGCAACAGCGGCATGGTGGCCACGGCGATACCGCCTGCCTTGATGACTGCCAACCAGGCGGCCGCCAGCAGCGGATTATTCGGCGAACGCAGCAGTACCCTGTTGCCGGGCACCAGCCCCATGTCATGCACCAGCACGTTGGCTATGCGGTTGGCCTGCCTGCATAACTCGCGATAACTCCAGGTACCGGAATCCGCATAGATGGCCGTGCGGTCGCCGTGCCCGTCGGCTACCGCGTCATCCAGCAACACCGTGGCGCAATTCAGACGATCCGGATACTGCAATTCAGGCCGGTCGAAGCACAGCTGCGGCCACAGTTCCGGCGCGGGCAGGCGCTCGCGCGCAAAGGCATCGACATGCGCGGTGTAGTCGGACAGGTGCAGTGTCACAGCAAACGCAATCTACGAGCACGCAGCCGCATGCGCGTCATGGCTTTGGCCATCGGGCCCATAGCCAAAAGATATGCGCTCGAACTGCCCGTTCGGCCGCATGCAACTACTGCGGCGCGCGACCTGGCTGTGGCATGCTTTGGACTATGACAGTGTCATTGGAAACTCTGGCGACCGAGCTGCGCAGGCTCCAGGCATGCGAACAAATACGACAACGGGTGTACGGTTTTTCGCGCGCCCTGGATCGACTGGATCGCGACCTGCTGGCCGCGCAGTTCTGGCCCGACGCGGAAGTCGATTATGGTCAGTTCTATCGGGGTCCAATTGCCGGATTTCTGGATGTTGCGATGCAGTTCCAGGGAGCCATGCGGGATACTCAACACTTGGTCGGCAACATCTCAATCGAGGTCAGCGGCGAGTCCGCAAGCGCTGAATCCTACGTGCACGCCTATCACGTGATATCCCAGGGCAGCGAGCTGGTGCAGTTGCAGGTCGGTGCACGGTATCTCGACAAGCTAACGTGCCGCGGCGCCGAGTGGCGCATTTGTTTTCGAACCGAGGTCATGGATTGGGGGCGCTGGCTGCCGATTCCCGACCGCTGGTTCGAGAACAACCAGGACATGCCAAAAGGAATTCGTGGCCTCGACGACCTGTCGTATCGGTATCTGCGCACCGTTCCTTAAAGCCTGACGGTGTTTGCCGGCGCGGTGTCGCGCAATGCGCACCACACGACGATCGGGGTGGTGAACGCGGTCACCAGCACGAAGTAGACGATGAAAAATCCAATCATCGCCGGTAGTGTCCAGATCGCGGCCACGAGGGACAGTCGGATCGCGCAGATCACCAGCAACATCGTTGCCGGCACAAACAGTATCGTGACGAGCAGGGCGAGCAAAAGGCCGCGCAGCAACAGGTGCCGTGGCAGCCAGCCCCAGGGTGCCGTCGACGACACGGCAGGCGGGGCTGCGCTCCGGTAGCGTTTGCGGATAACCGCTGTCAGACCCAGCGTCACCAACAGCGTAAAATTGAACGTGCCGGGCAGAATCCCGAATATGCCGCCGGGGGGCGGCGCCCAGGCCGCAACCGCGTCCTGCCCCCGAAAAATCAGCCAGGCGACGCCGCCCGCCAATACCGCGCTGACGATGCAATTGATCCAGGTCTCGTGCCGTACCACGTCGTGGGCGGTCGTCATGACTTGCTCCGATTGCAAAGGGCAGAAACTAGAGTTATATGTAGCACAGTCTTCATCACTTTTTATTATCCCCTGGACACGCCATGGACCTGCTGGATTCGCGCCGCCTCAAGCACTTTCTTGCAGTATATGACTTGCGCAGCATTGGCCAGGCCGCGCAGAAAGTGTTTTTGACGCAGCCTGCATTGTCCAAGAGTATCCGGCAGATGGAGGAAGATCTCGAGGTCAAATTATTCGAGCGCACGCCGTTAGGCGTGGTGCCCACCGTGTATGCGGATGCGCTGTCGCTGCACGCCCGCGCCATCCGCGCGGAGATGCGCCACGCGGAAACTGAAATTTCCAATTTGCGCGGCGCGGTCAAAGGACAAATCACGGTAGGCATAGGTCCCAGCATTGCAGCACACTTGATGCCCCTGGCTGTCGGCCAGTTGCGCAAGTCGAAGCCTGGCATTACGGTGACTGTCATTGAAGGCCTGGTCGACACCATCCTGCCAGCACTGCGCCGCGGAGAAATCGATTTGGCGGTTGGCGGCTGGCCGCGTCCCGCAGACAGCGACATCAGCGCAACAACCCTGGTAAAGGACAAGGTTTGTGTCGTGGCCGGACCGCGCCATCCGTTGAGTCGCAAGCGCAAAGTCGAATTGTCCGAGTTGCTGGAATTTCCCTGGGTGCTGCCACCGGAAACGCAACGTTGGCGACAGGTGCTCGAAGAGATTTTCATGGCCGGTGGCCTGCCGGCGCCACAGCCCTCCGTAACCAGCAATTCCGCTAATTTCATCCGCAGCATGCTGCTCGACAACCAGTCATTGAGCTACCTGCCATTGCAAAGCCTCGCCGCCAGGCCGCGCAGCGTGCCCCTGGAGCGATTGCCGGTACCCGCACTCGAGCGCGACGTCGAAATCACCATGACCGTGCGCGAGCGTGCGGCGATTTCGCCTGCGACGCATGCGTTGATCGCGGCGCTGCAATCGGTTGCCAGCACTACCGCCGCCTAACGTGGCAGAAACGGCACCATGCCGAGCCGGAGCATGTCGCGCGTGAAATCGCAGGAATAACCAATCCACGCGTCGTTCAACCAGCCGGCCGTCGGATATTCGGCGGTCACGCCGTAAGCGCCCAGAATTTGTACGGCTCGCTCGGCATTGCGAATCGCAGCGTCGACGGCCATCGTCTTGGACAACGGCGCTTTCAATGTGGCCGCCCGCATGGGATCGACAGCGCAGTCCACGGCCGCATCCCACAACACCAGGCGCGCGGCCTGATAATCCGCATACATGTCGGCAAGCTTGAGCGCCACGGCCTGGTGTTGCACGATCGGCTTGCCCATGCTCCTGCGCTGCTGTGCGTAGTCGAGCGCAAACTCATAGCTGCGTCTCGCCAGCCCTACGTAGGCCGCCGCCAGGCCGATGGGCATTTGCGGCAGGCTGCCCATGACGCGGGCCGCCGCGCCTTCCCCGCCCAGCAAATTTTTCGCCGGCACCCGCACATCCTCGAGTGACAACTCGGCGTGGTGTCCGGTGTGCCAGCCTGACATCCGCGTGCGGCGGCCGGCCTTGAGGCCGGCGGTATCGGCCGGCACGAAAAACACCGAAATGCTCTCCCAAAGCGGTTTGTCGAGGCTGGTTCGCGCTAGGACGAAATAGTAGTTGGCGATGCCGCAATTGGTGACGAAGGCCGATTTCTGCCCGCGAATGATGTAGTGGTCGCGCTCGCGGCGCGCGAAGGTCCTGATGCCCTGCGCAGGGTCGGGATCCTGGGTGAACAGCTCGGAACCCGCCACGTTAGGTTCACTGAGCGCACCCGACAGCATCGTCGGGCTGCGGCAGATCGCACCGAGAAATTCGCGGCGCTGCATAGCATCGCCCACCGCTGCCACAATCAAGGACACGGTCATATTGAGCGCAAACAGGTCCGCAGCTATCGCGACGTCGGCAGCGCCGAGCTCTTCCAGCACCAGCACGGCATCCAGCATCGAGGCGCCCATGCCGCCATCGGCCTCGGGCAGCAACATTCGCGTGTAACCCAGGTCATACCCCTGCCGAAAAACCGGTTCGCACAGGGTCCACGGATCATCCGGCCGATCCCGATTGATTTTGGCCGCGACCGGTTCAATCTGGTCACGCGCAAATCGACGCGCCGTGGTCTGCAGCAATTGCTGCTCGTCGGTCATCTTGATCGACATGCATTACCCCGCGCTATCCGTCCTGACCTGCAGAACGATCTTGCCGCGCGCACCACCTGCATCGGAGGCGCGATGCGCAGCCGCCGCGTCTGCCAGCGGCAGCACTTGGCTAACAACCGGCCGCAAAAGCTGTTGCTCAAACAGCGGCCGAATGTAATCAAGGACGTCCGCGCGCTGCTCGAACGCGACTACATGGCGAGTCACGCCGCGCTCCGCACACAAGCGTGCGGAATTCTCGATTTCAAGTTTGTCTTCGCGCAGGACTACGACCATGCGCCCGCCACGCCGCAGGACCTGATAGGAATCGAGATTGACCTGACCGCCGATGGGGTCAAATACGATGTCGAAATCCTGCAGCTGCTTGGTAAAAGATTGCGTCTGGTAGTCGACCAGGACGTTGGCGCCGAGGGATCTGACGAAATCGAACGCGCCCGCGCGGCACGTTGCCGCGACACTGGCGCCTAACACGCGCGCAAGTTGCACGGCGGCGCTGCCGACGCCGCCGGCGCCCGCCTGCACCAGCACACGCTCACCTGGCCGCAGCAGCGCCTGGTCGTGCAGGCCCATCCAGGCCGTCTCATAGACCATGGGTAGCGAGGCAGCCTCCGCAAAGCTCAGGTTCGCCGGCATGCGTCGCAGGCAATCTGCGTTGATCGCCAGGTACTCGGCGTACGAACCGTCGCGCATCGTTTCCTGCAGCCCGTAGACGGCATCCCCCTCGGCGTACTCCCAAACGGCGGCGCCTTTGCGGATCACCTTGCCAGCGAAATCGCTGCCGAGGATGTGCGGCATTGCAAATGGATAAAACCGCTGCAGCCAGCCTTTGCGCAGTTTGCAGTCAAAAGGGTTGAAGCCGGCGGCGTGCACCTCGACCAGCACATCGCGCGCACCGATGGAGGGTTCGGCGACATCGCGCAGCCGCAGGCAGTCGTAGTCGTTCGAGTAGCTCTCCAGCAAAATTGCTTTCATGGTGGACCACTTCCCCGCAGCCGGACCAATTGCTTGCCGACCGGATCGCTGGTGAATAAACGCACAAAACTCCGCGGCACCGCGTCGATGCCACTATCGCAGTTCTCGAAGTTGCGCAGCGCTCCGCTTGCCAGCAGCGCCGATAACTCGCCCAGTATGCCCGGGAACTCGCTGGCGTAGTCGGCTACCAGAAAGCCACGCAACTGCGCCCGCTTGCGTATCAGTTCGTACATGCGGCCATACTCAGCCGCCCGCCCCTGCGCGTTGTAGGCGGAGATGAACCCAAAGGCGACGATGCGGGCCAGTGGTGCGATATGCGCCATGACCTTGTTATGCAGCTCGCCGCCGATGGAGTCCAGGAATACATCAATACCCTTGCCCGCGACCGCCGCAAGCTCTGTGTCAAAGCCGGGACTCTGATGATCGACGACCGCATCGGCCTGCAACTCGATTTGCGCGAACTGGCGCTGGCGTTCGCCACCGACGAGCGCAATGGTGCGTGCGCCAAGACTCTTCGCGAGCTGTAATGCAACCGATCCGACGGAACCGGCGGCCGCACTGACCAGTACCGTGTCCTCGCTGCGAACGGCGGCTGCGCGATGCACCAGGCACCAGCCGGTAATCCCGGAGGGCCCGAGGATGCCTAACGACCACTGCATCGGACCCAGACCCGGATTGACCGCCCGGAGCTGTGCGGCTGGAGTCAGCGAATACTCCTGCCAGCCCAGTTCACCGGCCACGACATCGCCTGGCTTGAATCGATCATCGGCTGACTCGATCACTACTCCTGCGCCGCGGCCAATAACGGTCTCGCCTAACGGCAATGGCGGCGGGCCTCCCGGTGCGGCGGTCATGCGCATCCGTGGCGCCGGGTCCATGGAAAGAAAATGGGTTTCCACCAGCACTTGTCCAGCCGACGGCACAAGCACCTCCTGCATCTCAAGTGCAAAATCTTCGACCCGCGGCATGCCGACCGGGTATGTCCGCAAAACCACGCGGGCGCTTTTTCTAACCTTGTTCATGCGCGCTCAGTCACGCCTGCTCACTGATGATCGCGGTCGCCGGGCTATCTGCCAGTGCGCGATGCTGACGCAGGAACGGCAACAATGCCGCGTTGAATTCCGCGGCACGATCCATGTTGGCGATGTGCGATGCACCTGGGATCATTACAAATTTCGCGCCTGCAATGCGCGCTGCCATGTCAGCCATGTAGTCCGGCGTCGCGATTCTATCGTGCTCGCCCACAATCAGCAGACTGGGCACATGGATGTCCGCAAACGGCGCGAAGGCCGTATGGCGCGTCACGGTGTCCAAGGTCTTGACGTAGGAATCCGTATGCAGCGTGCCGATTGACTCCAGCAGGCGCGCCATGACCTGTGGCCCGGTGCCAGGGCCAACCAGGCTGGCCGCGATCTGCGGCGCAATGTCCCGCGGCGTTTTACCTTCCAACAAAGGCTTCTTGCGCAAGGCCAGAAACTTCTCCACTTCCTCGGCACTCGCCACTTTAGCGGATCCCGCGCTGGTATCTGCCAGAGTGAGCGTTGCGACTCGCGCCCCGTAGCGGGCATTGAAATCGAGCGCGATACGGCCGCCCATCGACGTGCCGACGACGTGAGCCCGGTCAACCGCAAAGTAGTCCAGTACCCGGCACAGATCATCCGCGAAATCCGTGAAATGCAAAGGACCCTCGTAGTCGTCACTGTCCCCATAGCCGCGCGCGTCCCAGGCGATAGCGGTGAACTCCGCGCCAACCACCGGCAGCTGATCGATCCAGGAGTGTCGGTTGCCGCCGATGCCATGCAGGAATACCACGACCGGACCCACTCCGAGGCAATCGACCGCAATGCGCGGGCGCGGATCTACACGCAAAAACCTGGCGCGTGGCACAGCGGTCATCACGCCAACGGCGCCTGCAAGCGCCCTTCGACAGCGACGATCTTGTCATCGAGTTCGATAGTGCAATTGCGTACGGGCAGATCGAAGTGTCCCAGCGTGTAGCGATCCGCAAACGGATTACCGCCGGTCGAATACAGGAAGTTACCCGCGAATGCGCGCAGCTCGGTGCCATTGATCTGACCTTTGTCGTACATCACCAGCGCGTCCCAGCGGGCGCCGGGATTCATGCCCCAGCCGACATGCGAGACGCCGTAAGCATTGCGATCACCCCAGGCCGAAAAATAACTGCGCATCAGATCCGCATCGAGCCCCTCGCCTTCGACGGCAACCACAAAGTCATCTTCGATCCTCAAGGTGACGGATCGCTCGAGGTACCTTTTGAAGGTCAGATTGACGTCGCCGGCATCCAGCACCAATACGCCGTTAGTCGAGTGGGCCGGAGGAAAACAACTGCAAATGCCACCCGGCCAGCTCGACAACTGGCCGGGATTGAAGCTGGCACCGAAATTGCCGCCGACGCGCGCGCCCTGCAGCGATACTGTCAGGCGCGTGCCGGCTTTCGAGCTAACACGCATCTGCTTGGCCTGCTGCATCCATTCGCGGCCGGTCTGAATCCTGGGCCACAGCGCCGGATCGGTCTTCAGGCGCTCGAGGACTTCGGGATGCTCATTGCTGATGTACATGGCGCGCACACCGGCCTGCAGGATGCGCGGTGTTTCAGGGGCGTGCATGATCCCCTCAACGGTGCAGTCGGCGATGAACTTGACGCTGGTCAGCGCAGCTAACACGGGCTCCAAACCTGCGATAGCATGCGACGAGCCGGTCGAACGCACGGGCACCGGCGCTTCGAGCCGCGGCGTTGGCAACACGATATGAAACGCCTGGGCGCCAAGCCGCAGCAGCGCGAGTTCCGCCAAATGAACGTTGATGGCCCGCGATTGCGTCTCCGACAGGATGGCCACAACATCGCCCGCCTCGACGCGACACAATCGAAACGCATGTTCGAAGGTGTCGATCCACTTGGCTTCAATTCGGTCGTTCAGCACAAGGCGCCTCGATTGCCCGGCAAGTTGCGGACTACTCTGCCATTGTCCCGAGAGCGGTGTGCCATGCGCCAATGCTTTCTGCCGCCAACGGCATAACCCGGGCTCAGGCCCAGTCCCCTGCGACAAACCCAACCTCGCCCAGCGTCGTAAAGCGGGCCAACACGCGGTCGCCCGGCGCAAATGGGGTCGGCGGCGTCAGCGCACCGCTGGCTACGATGTCGCCCTGCTTCAGGCCCGCACCGCGCTTCGACAGCGCATTCGCGAGCCAGAGGACGACGTCCAGTGGATCGCCCACTCGCGCGCCGACGATGCATTCTGCGCAAACAGTTGCATTGCGCGACATCGAGACCTGCTCATCCGACCATGGCCCGACCTGCTCGCATGACTTCGCCCCGCCGGTCACCAGCGCCTGAGTGACGCCGTTGTCTGCAACCAGGAATAGTCCGCCGACCTGAAAGGGTTCGGCATAGGATGGCCGGTTGATTTCGAACAGCGGCAAAAACCCGCCCACCGCGCGCCGAATGTCGTCACCGACATAGGGCCGGGAACGTGAAGGCAGGTCGGCCGCCATTCGAATGCCCACCTCGGCTTCGATGGTACAACCGATCGGGAGCAACGGTAGCGGCGCACCGCTCGCGACAATCCGCCCCGCGGGCACACGGCCGAAGAATGGCTCCGCGAGACCGAGCTGCTGCTGACCGGCGGGATTGTTGGCCCCGATTTTGTAACCGCCCACCTGGCCCCAGCGCGCGATGTCAATTGCCACCAGTTCATCCGCAATCCGATACGCCGCCTCGAGACCGGCAGGCGCCGGATTTGCATCGGCCGTCGGCAACAACGGACCGCCTTTGCGGACCACCCGCAACTTGTCAACCAACAGACCCGTCGACTTCGAAGTGTTCACGCCGCAACCTCCCCGCGCAACCAGTCTCGCAGCATCGTGGCGGGTCGCCCTAACAAACGGTTGGCCTCGACCGGATCGCCGTCCTCGCCGATGTCACGAAAAGCGGCGAACAATTCCGCAGCAAAGCTCAGGTCCGCGTTGCCAGTCAGTCGTCCAAGCACACGCGCGATTGGCAAAGGCAGTGTTCCGACGACCATGCCGGGGTGCCTCGCCGCCACGTACAAGCCCAGCGCCTCACGCATGGTCATGGCCTGCGGTCCAAATACATACAGAGGCCGGCTCCAGGCGCGTGGTTCATCGAATGCCGTGGCCACCATGCGCGCATAGTCCGCGGCTGCCACATAGTGCATTGGCTCTGGCTGTCTGCCCAGGATCGTGGCGCGGCCGTCGCGGACAAATTGCGGCAGAGATTCCATGAAATGGGTGGCGCGCCACGCAATCCAGGGCAACCCGCTGGCATGCAGCGCCTCTTCAACCGCTTTTTTGACCCGCACCACGAAGTGCCGATCCAACGCGGCGTCGCGCCGCCCTGCGCCCGACAGATAGCTGACAAGTTTGAAACCGTGTCGCCGGGCCGCCGCCAGGCAGAATTTTGCACCGTCCACTTCGTTAGACTGATAACTGGCAACGGTATTGGTTCCCCGCAGGTTCAGGTGCAAATGCGTGCAATCCGCGAACGCAGCGTCGAGCGTGGCCGGTTCTGTGACATCGCCGGAGACCAACTCGAAGCCGGGTCCGAGCAGCGCCGCGGCGCGCTTCGTATCACGCACCAGACAACGCACCTGCCAGCCATTCGCGAGCAGGCGCTGCGCCACCGGGCGCCCCAGCATCCCGGTTGCACCCACAACCAACGCTCGACGATCAGCCACGGACACTCATCGCAGATAATCCTTCGCAGGATGCGCACGTGGATAGTCTCGCACCATTTGCAGAAAGCGCGCGAGATCCGCATCCGCACGCGTCAGATTGCGCGGCCGGAAGCGCGCCCGGCTCGAGTTCATGCGAGTAGCAAACTGGAAACCAGGACTGCGTGAACAGGCCGGTGTCTCCTTCGCGCGGCACACTCAATTCCATGTCAGGCGGCGACCGCAACCTCTCCAGAGACGTTGTCGACAATCACGGGCGTGTCCAGCAGCGTGATTTCGGGTTCAGATCCTGTCTGCTTGCGGATCATCTCGCGTGCGACCGCAAAAAATGCTTCGGCCTGCGCACGAGTCTCCCAGAGGTAGATGCCGCAGCCCCAACCTTCCTGCTGATTGATGCAGATGTACTTGCGCAGCAGGCCGGCTCGCCCCTGGTAGACAGGGATCGAATGCTTGATATCTTCGATCAATGCCGCGCGATCGAGGCCGGTCGGCAACCTGAATTTTGAAATTGCTGTAATCATGATTTAACTCTCCACTGCTCGTTTCGAGCTACCATTTGTCAGGCGGCACGATGTGCGGCATATACGGGATACCCAGCTTCTCGAATCCCTCCATCGTTCCGTACACGACATCGACCGCATCGTTTCGCAGCACAAAGTACGCGAATGCCGCCGGCGGGCCCTGCCAGCCATTGGGATTTGCGCGACTCATCTGCTCCACCATCGCGTCGGCAGCGCCGCTGCCGAGTTCGTGGAACGCCTGCCCATGCGCTGCGCGCGCCGCTGCATCCAACGCCGCGAGAACCGGTCGATAGAAACCAACGTAGGGCGGAGGCACGTCCAGGTAACGAATCATCAACAAGGACTCGGCAGGGTCGGCGGCCAGCTGGCTGTCGACAAAATGGGCAATGCCTGCCTCGCGTGCACCCGGCAGCAGAGTCTCGCCCAGCGCTTCGAGCGCCAGTACTTCCGTCGCGCTGAGCACCCGAAAATCGGCCGACGCGGCCCGCGCGGCGCGAGGCGTTAGGCATTGGGCAACGCCGGCAATCTGAAACCACAGGGTACCTGCCGTCACCTGGTTCAAAAAAGTTCGGCGGGCCATGGTCATTGGACAAGGATAACCAGCCGGCGGCCGCACAGCCAAGGCCGTTGGGTTATGGGCCAAGGTTTGCAGGGAATGGCGTATTTGGCTCGAGTTGTGGCACAAGAGGCACTATGAAAGCTACGACCCATCGCCTGCCGCTCGCAACTGATGTGGCCATCGTGGGGGGCGGCGCCGCGGGGCTGCTTTTTGCAGCGCGACTGGCCAGCGCCGGACGACGCGTCGTGGTCCTCGAGGCCGGGCCCGCTTGGTCGCTCGGCGATCTTGCGAGCTCTCAAATCTGGGCACGCCGCCTCAAATGGGGTGGCGCGCCGGTGTTAGGTGCGGGCGCGCATCCCTTTGGCAATGGCTTCGGCGTCGGCTGGGGTCTTGGCGGCTCGGCATTGCATCACTACGCGGGTTGGCCGCGCATGCATCCGGAAGATTTCCGCCTCCGTTCGCAATTCGGCCGGGGTTTCGACTGGCCCTTGGACTATGACACCTTGCGCCCCTGGTACGACGAGATCCAGGCCGAAATGGGTGTCAGCGGCGATGCCGACCTTGAGCCCTGGCGCCCGCCCGGCGCGCCCTATCCGATGCCGCCACTCAAGACTTATCGTCACGGCGAGTCTCTGGCCAAGGGCTTTCGCAAGCTGGGGATGCGAGTCGGGCCTGCACCGCTGGGGATCAACTCCGTTGTCTACCGCGGCCGCGCTGCCTGCATCGACGACGGTTGGTGCGACGCTGGCTGCCCAATCGGCGCGTTGGCAAATCCCTTGATCACGCACTACCCACAAGCCATCAAGGCTGGCGCGCGCATCCTGACGGGTGTAACCGCGGCGCGGATCCGCATGCGGTCCGCACAGCGCGCGGCTGCAGTCGATTTCGTCGATGCTGACGGCCAGCAACGGTCGCTGGCGGCCCGCGTGATCGTGCTGGCAGCAGGTGCGATTCACAATGCGCGCCTGCTACTCGAATCCGCGACCGACGCGCATCCGCGGGGCCTGGGCAACAACCATGACTTGGTTGGCCGGTATTTCCAGTGCCACGCGATTGTCACGAGCTTCGGTATGTTCCCGGAACCGACCGAACCGCATCGCGGCGTCAATGCCGGCTCATTGATGTGCCAGGACGGCTACGACAAGACGCGCGCCGGCAAGCCGTTCGGCAGTTACCAGTGGGGCATTGGTCAGGCCATCAAACCTAACGACCTGCTCGGGATCGCCAACACGCGTCCTGAAATCTTCGGCCCGCGCCTGACTGAGTTCCTGCAGAGTGCTGCGAAGCATATCGCGATGATGAGCGCTGTCTGCGAAACGTTCGCTGACGCCTCTAACCGGATCGAACTCACCGCCGAACGCGATCGTCACGGCCTGCGCGTCGTCCGCGTAACGCACAGCTTGTCGACCGAGGCGTTGGCTCTGCGCGAGCACGTTAGCCGCGAAGGAATTGAAATCGTGCGCGCCGCAGGCGCGAGTGACGCCTGGAATGGTGTGGCCGCCACGGCGCATGCGCTTGGCGGCACGCTGATGGGTCGCTCGGTGAGCGACTCCGTCACCGATTCCTTCGGCCGGCTGCACGAAATCGACAACGTATTTGTGGCCGGTGGCGGGCTGTTTCCGAGCATAGGCGCCGCCAGCCCGACTTTCACCCTGTATGCGCTGGCAGCCCGCACCGCCGCGCACCTGCGGCAAAACTGGCGCGATTACGTTCGTTAGCTGGCGGATGTGCCGGTTGGCACGTGGCGCTGGCAGCGTTCGAGCTGAGCGCGCACCCAGCGCGAGCGAGCGCCGAGCGCGAAGAACGCCGAGCGCGCCCGTTCCGGCCAGGCGCTTGTGCGGCCGTATAGCGTCGACCAGCGTTGCACGTGCTCGGTCAGCGGACGTTCGCGCGCCTCCCACTGCACCAGCCGGAGCGGCAGTTCGGTTTCGAGATCGACGATGCCTTCCAGCCCGACGGCCAGACTCAGCGCGTTCATCAGCGCACAGCCGGCGCCCTGCCCGAGATTCGGCGGCATCGCATGCGCGGCGTCGCCTAACACGACGATCCGACCGCGCGACCAGCGACGCAGCTCGAGCCGCTGGAAGCGCTGCCAAAAGACAATGCCGCTGTCAGCGCGCGCCAGTTGCGCGATGAGCCCCGCCTGAGTCGGAAACGCGTCACGCCAGGAATCTGCATGCAGCGGAATCGCCTGGCCGAGCGCGTCGGCGGCAGGACAGCTCAGCGCCACGTAGGCTTCCTGACGCGCGCAGGGACTGTAGATCAGCCGCCGGCCACCAGACCACTGCTCAACGACGACCGAGGCATCGTCCGCGCCGGCTGGAATTTCCTCAGCCTGCCTTGCGGTCACAAAACGCATCGCACCATCGCCAAGGATGCGGCGGCGGCGAACCAGACCGAGCCGTGTCGCCAGTGCCGACTGGATGCCATCGGCCACGACGATGAGATCCGCACGGCCCGCCGCCCCAACGGCTGACGCCCAGGTTCCATCAGGTTCCACGATTGTGATGGCATCGCCGGCGTCGATACAGCCGCCCAGCTCGACGACGCGCGCCGCGAGCGCGGCGACGATCGCATGGCGTGACAATCGATAGCTGCTGCCAGGGACCGGCCGGTCCGCGACCACCCGACCAGCGCTGTCCAGGCTAACAAGGCGCGTGATCCGCAGGCCATGTTCCAGCACGCGGTCGCGCACGCCGAGCGCCGCGAGCACACGCAGCCCGTTGTCGTGCAACGCGATGCCGAATCCTTCGGCGCGCAGCAGCGGCGTGCGCTCGTGCACGCGCACCGTCCAACCACGCTGCAGTAACGCAACCGCCGCCGCGAGGCCGGCGAATCCGGCGCCGACGATCTCGGCTAGCTGTGTTTTTGCTGTCATGCCAGATCGGCTTGCAGGACTCCCCGGTCGACGATGCAGCAGCCATCGAGGTGTAGCGAACACCGTCGAATCGGCAGATCGAAATGCCCGAGCGTATGGCGGCCTGCGACTTCGTTAGCGCCTGTCGAATAGAGAAAGTTCCCACCGAACGCGCGTTGCTCGGTGCCGTTGATGTCGCCACGGTCGTACATGATGAGGCTGTCCCAGCGCGCACGCGGATTCATGCCCCAACCGACGTGCGACGTTGCATAGGCTTCGCGATCGCCCCAGACTGCGAAATAGCTTCGCATCAATTCAGCATCGACACCTTCGCCTTCGATCGCGACGATGAAATCTTTCTCGATGCGCAACCGTATGGGCGTTTCGAGATAGCGCTTGAATGTCAGGTTGATGTCGCCCGCATCCATGACCAGCGTGCCGTTGACAGCGCCGGGCGACGGGAAGCACGCGACCAGGCCGCCGGGCCAGTGATCAAGCGTGCCCGGTGTGTCGCAGGCGCCCCAACCGCCACCACAGGGCGCGCCAGCGACGCGTATCGTCAGGTCAGTGCCGGCCTCCGATCGCACCCGCATTTCCTTCGCGGCCGACAGCAGCCGGATACCGGCCTGCACTTTGTCGCGCAACATCGCATCGGGCTGACAACGTTCGAGCAGCTCCGGGTGCTCGTTGCTGACATAGAGAATGCGGCTGCCGGCTTTGAGAATCGTCGCCGTCTCGGGCGCGTGCATCATGCCCTCGACCGTGCAGTCGATCACCATGTTAGACGCCGCGAGTGCCTTGACAACCGGTTCCAGGCCCTGAAGCGCGACCGAGGCGCCGGTCGAGCGGATCGGCACCGAGGCTGTTTGCGGCGGCGTCGGCAACACCACATGAAAGGCTTTCGCACCAAGCTGCAACAGCGCAAGCTCGGCAAGCTGCACGTTGAGCGCGCGGCTCTGGGTTTCCGAGACGATCGCGACTGTATCGCCGGGCCGGACCTTGGACAGCGTAAAGGTGTTGGCGAACGCCGCGATCCATTTATATTCGATGCGATTGGCGAGCATGCGATCTCCTGTCAACCCATGTCGGTGTAAAAGTGTTGTAAGGCGCGATTGAACTCGGCCGGCCGCTCAAGGTTAGAGAGGTGTCCTGCGCCGCGAATTTCGACGAAACGGGCGCCGGGAATCGTCGCGGCGAAATCACGTACCCGCGCAGGTGGCGTTAGGCGATCCTCGCTGCCGACGATCACCAGTGTCGGCCGGCCGGCGACCGCGGCGGCTGTCAGGTCACGATGGCGCGTAATCATGTCCAGGGTCTTGAGATAGGACTCGCGATGCAACCGGGCGATGCTCGCCTCGAGCTCGCGACGCACGGCCAGCTCGCAGTCAGGCGCGACCAGCGACGCGGCGACACTCGCCGCGATGTCGACCGGGGACTGCCCGGCTTCGAGCGGCGCGCGCCGCAGTCGCAGAAAATCCTCGATCTCGACCGCGGAAAAATCCTGGGCCGGGCCGAGACTCGTATCAGCCAGCACCAGCGAGCGCACGCGATCGGGGTAGTGGGCGACAAAATCGAGCGCAACCATGCCGCCCATCGACAATCCGACCAGATGCGCCTGACGTGCAGCGAAGTGATCCAGCACGCGCACTAGATCGGTGCGCAAATCGCACATCGCGAGCGGGCCGTCGTAATCGTCGCTGTCGCCATAGCCGCGGCTGTCATACGCGACTGTTAGCAAGCGATCCGACAAGGATTCGAGCTGCGCGCGCCAGTTGCTGCGATTGCCGCCGATGCCGTGCAGAAATATCACCAGCTCGCCCTGCCCGCAACAGTCCGCGATGAGTCGTGGCGCACCGGCGATATGCACCGTGGACACCGCAGCGCTGTCACTCATTGATAAACCGGAAGTCATGACCGGAATCACGCCTGACAACCCTGCCAACATGCGGCGCGCCAAAATGGGCCGGCAACAGCAACACGTCCTGCTCGCAACAGTCATCGAGCAGCTTCGCACGTGTGTGCCGCGCCGCCACGCCGTCCTCGCAGAAAACACTGTTGAGCTGGGGCAATCGCACTTGCAGCACGTGATGCATCACGTCACCGGAAAACACAGCACGCCGCCCCGCGCTCGCGAGCTGCACAATAATGTGTCCGGGTGTATGACCTGGCGCCGCGACCATGCGCAACTCGGGCAGCGGCGCGTAATCCGGCGCGACCAAATCCGCCTGTCCCGCCTCGACGATCGGCAGTACGCTATCTTCGAAAACACCGTCATTGGCATGCGTGCCACCGCCACCATTGGCGCGCTCCTGCCAGAAATCGAAATCGCGCCGCGCGAAGAGGTAACGCGCGTTAGGAAAGGTTGGCACCCAACGACCATTGGCGAGCTGCGTATTCCAACCGACGTGATCGACATGCAAGTGCGTGCAGAGCACGTAATCAATGTCCTGTGGGCGCGCGCCGGCCGCCGCGAGTCGCTCGAGCCACGGCAGCCGCTGGCGATGGAACTCGGCTGACTCCGGTCGCAGCCGCTCTTTGTCGTTGCCAGCGCAGGCATCGATCAGGATCGTGTGCATCGGCGTACGCAGCAGCCAGCTATGAATACTGATTACGAACAGCCCCGACTGCGGGTCCAGCTGCTGCGACGTGAGGCAATCCCGATGCTCCGCCAACAACTCGGGTGTCAGGTCTGGCAGCAGGATGTCAGGCGGCACCGCCGGCCCGAGCCGCTCCTCGACACGTGTGACGACGCAGCGCCCAAGCTGCAAAGACTGTCTCATCGCAAATCCGGTCGCGCGTAAACCGACCAATTCCGCAGCAGGTGCTCGACTGAGCGCAAGGCCACCGCATGAATGGTGAATGTCGGACCCACACCACCGCCGGTGGGAAAAAGTCCGGCACCCGCGGCAAACAGATTGCTGACATCGTGTGCCCGACCAAACTCGTCGGTCACCGACGCAGCGGGGTCGGTGCCCATGATGGTACCGCCGATGACGTGACCGGTCGCACGCGGGCCGGTCCACATCGACTCGGAGCCGGCCGCCTGCATCACGGCCTGGCCTTGTTCGAGCAAATAACGCCAGGTCTCCATGGCACTGGCGTCGGTCGAATGTTCGACCCGCGCCAGCGGCATGCCAAGCCGGTCGGTCTCACCCGCCAGAGTCATCCGATTGGATCGCACCGGCTCGCCGCCGGCGAATCCAACCATGTAAGCGAGATGTTTCGCGGCCCGCAGGAGGAAATCGCGCAAACGTGTGCCGAACAAGTCCGGACGCGTAACAGCAATACCGAAGATGTCGTTAGGTTTGACCGCCGGCGCGATCTGCCACTGGTAACCGCCGAATGCGCGCGGGTGTCTGGGATCCCGAATGCCAGCCGAGCGATGGGTAAATTGCCCGGCGCTTACGCCCATATAGGGTTCGGTCTCCTGCAGGAAAAGGCCATAGACAAATGCCATTGCCTCAGCCGTTAGATAGGCACCCACCAGGCCGCTGGAATTCGCAAGTCCTGTGGGATAACGGCTCGATGCGGAATTGAGCAGGATCCGCGGGTTCTGCACAAAGGAGGCCGCGAGAACGGCAACCCGCGTTGTCAGTACCCGGCGTTCTCCCGCTTCGAAATACTCCACGGCATCTACCCGGCCGCGATCATCGGTGAGGAGCCGCGTCACTTCACAGTTCGGCTGAACAGTTGCACCATCGCGCTCACTGTCACGAAGATAGGTGAACAAGGGATTGCCGAGCGCGCCGGTCGGGCAACCTGCGTCGCACCAACCGTCATATATGCACGGCGCGCGGCCCTTGTAAGGCACGCTATTGATGATCAGTGGCAAGGGAGCCACCGGCAGGCCCAGCTTGCGAAACCCCTCGGCGAGGAGCTTGCCGTGCGTGAAACTGCGCAAAGGTGGCATGGGGTAGCTCGCGCCGGGGGGTCTGAAGACCTCGGCCTGCGCGTCGCCCGAAATTCCCACCTCGCGCTGGACCCTGTCGTACCAGGGTCGCAGCGCGTCGTAGTCAAACGGCCAGTCGAGGCCGCGCCCGTACAGGCTCTTCATCCGGAAGGCATCCGCGGGCATGCGCGGCCAGGTGCCGTAGTGGTGCAGCGCGGCGCCGCCGACGCCCGAACCCATGATCATGTTGTGGGCGATCGGATCCGAACCACCACCTAACACGGGCCCGCCCCGCCACTTCAGTCGGCGGGCATATAGCTGCGAGCTGACAAGATCACCGAGCTGCCAGCGCGGACCCGCTTCGAGCACGACGACGCGCTTGCCGGCGCGCGCCAGCCGCGCGGCATAGACCCCGCCGGCCGCGCCCGCACCGATCACGACCGCATCGACGCGCTCGCCGTTGCGTTGCGCGCGCCGCTTGGGCACCCGTAATTACTTCCCGAACCGGTAACTGAATTCGACGCCCCACTCGCGCGGCGCACCCACACCGACGAACGCGATACCCAATGGCCCGCGCACGTCCTGTCCGTTAGTAAAGTACTCCTCGTCCGTCACGTTCTTGCCGTACGCCACCAGTTTCATTCGCTGGTTCGCGAATTCGTATCCCAGTCGCAGACTCAGCAGACCCAGGCTGCTTTCCTGCTCAAGAGGCCCGTTAGGCGCGCCAAAAAACACCTGGGAGCGATAGGTGTAGTCGCCCCGCAAAGACACCGAGCCATGCGCATTTAGCGGCCAGGTGTACTCGGCGCCGAGCGCCCCGTTGGTCCTCGGCGTCATGGGCAGCTTGTTGCTAAGCGTGAATCCTGAGCGGATCGCGTCAGCCGACAACTCCTTGTACTCGTGATCCATGAAGCCCAGGCTGAGATTAAGCTGGAATTCTGGTACTGGCTTGGCGAGCAGTTCGATCTCGACGCCCTTGATGTCGGCGCGACCGGCGTTGCGGTTCTCGAAAAATCCCGACGGACCTAACACCAGCAACTGAATGTCATCGTACCGCGACGCGAATACCGACACGTTAAACCGGACCCTGTTGTTCGCAAACTGGGTCTTGGCGCCCAGTTCCACGGTCTTCAGTCGTTCCGGATCATATGGCTGAACCGCGGCAAATTGACCCGTCGGCCCAGGCGTGGGACGGCCGTTGAAACCACCGCTCTTGAAGCCCTCCGAGTAGGAAATGTAGTAAAGCTGCTGCTCGGCGGGCTTGAATTCGATGCCGAATTTCGGCGTCACCTCGCTCCAGCTGTTGCTGTAAGTCGTCGGCACACCCACGTTTGGATTGCGCGGCGACAAGGTCGGCACGATCGCCGGCGGCAGCAATGGGAAACACAACCCGGTCGGCGGAAATCCGGGCACGCCCGGTGGCACGCAACTGAAATTGAAAACGTTGGCGGTATTGTCAATAAAGAAATCGTAGGCCTGCGTCTTCTTCTCATCCGTGTACCGTAGTCCGAGCGAGGCCGACCATTGATCGTTGAACTTGAACGTGCCATGCGCGAACAGCGCTTTCGCCTCGACATCGACATTGACCTGCTGGTTGTTGCCGATCGAGCGTTTGACCAGTGCAGTCGCATATGGATTGGCGCCGCACAACGTGGGCGGCGGGCCGGCAAACGGGAACGGCGGCGGGAACAGCGCGCAGCCGTTGTTGCCGCCCAGGGTGATGAAATTGTTGTGATACGCCCCTTCCTTGAAGTAGTAGGCGCCTAACAAAGCGGTCCAGCGGTCACCTTCCCGGGTCAGTTGTAATTCCTGGCTGAACTGGTGTTGGCGCGTCGTAAATTCGCTCTGGTAGAAATTGATGCGGCTGCCATCAAAATCGCCGTTGGCAAACTGGTCCAGATCACGGTAGGACGTGATCGATTTGAAGCCAATGGCGCCAGGCTTCCAATCGATCGTCAGGCTTGCGCCATTGGCATCCAGATCGCTGCGGGGGTCGGTGATTGATGAGCGGTTGACGTAGATATCGCCGGTATTGAGATCGGCGCCAATTTGCGGCGCAAGCACCACACCTAACGGTGATGATGCCATGCCATTGAAGCCGACAAGGATCTGATGCTGCCCGGTACCGCGCACACGGGAGACATCTGCCGCGAGACTTGCAGTCAGCGAGTCCGTCGGCTTGAAGACCAGTTTGACACGGCCAGCGGTATTGGCCTCGTCGTCAAAAGTTTTGCCGGTAACGATACTCTTGCCCCACCCATCCTGTTTCCGGTAGAGCGCCGACAGGGCAAATCCAAACGTATCACTCAAGGGGCCCGATATTTTGGCCTGGGCGCCAAACAAACTTCGACTGCCACCCGTCAGGCGAACGTCGCCGGACATCGCATCGCCCGGATCGGCCGTAACAACGTTGATGGCGCCACCAATGGTATTGCGACCAAACAACGTCCCTTGTGGTCCTCGCAAAACTTCGATGCGCGCGATGTCCAGCGCATCGAATGATGCGCCCATGACGCGTCCGAGATAAACCCCATCGATATACGTGCCAACGCCAGGATCCGTAGCCGGGTTGAGGTCGACCTGCCCCACGCCGCGAACGTAGTAGAACCCGTCGTTATGACCTGTTGGGCCGCCGTTGGACAAAAAATTGGGCGTGTAGGCCGCAGTGTCGGCAATATTCTCAATGCCGAGTTTCTCCAGGTCTTCTGCCTGAAACGCAGACACCGACACCGGGATGGATTGCAGGCTCTCGGCCACACGACGCGATGTCACAATGACTTCGTCGATTCCCTGCTCGCCGTTGGATTGCGCAGCTGCATTGTCTGCTAACAAGATTGCCGCGGCAGCGACTGCGGCGGTGGCCAGGTTGGACAGAGTTGTCGAGCTTTTCATGGATGAATTCCCCTTCAGATACCTTGTTGCCGCGCCACCACAGCAGGCGGTCGCCTGGCCCGAGACCAGATCGTTGCACAGGGCGCGCGATGCGGCCAGTAACCAGCGTGCCGAGGCCCATAACCGGGGTTCATCCACAGCCATTCAGGCAATACGGGACAATGGCGGCAGGCCGGACTCCACGCGTCGGACATTGTCCCAGGCGCGCGCCAGACGGTGCATCCAGGCATCGCGGGTCACGCCCGCGATATGTGGCGTTAGCACGACGTTTGCAAGGCGCAGCAGCGGCGAATCCGGCTCGAGTGGCTCGTGCACAAAGGCATCGAGTCCCGCACCCGCCAGATGCCCACTTTGCAGCGCGGCAACCAGCGCGTTCTCGTCGACCAGTGCGCCACGGGCCGTGTTGATGAGCCAACTGCCCGCGCGCATGCGCGCGAGTGCGCGCCCATCAATGACTCCGCGAGTCGAGGCATTCAATGGCGCATGCAGGCTGACAATGTCACTTTCGGCGAGCAATTGATCGAATGGCCGGTATTCCACTTCCAGCGCCTGTTCCTCGGCGAGCGCCGCGCGCGTCGGCTTGGCATACCGCACCGTCGCCTCAAATGCGCGAAGACGCCGCGCGACCTGCTGGGCGATGCGGCCAAATCCCACCAAGCCGATCATTTTACCCCGCAACTCACGCATCTGCAGGGTTTTGCTCATCGCCAGCCAATCGCCGCTCATGGTGGCGGTATGGTGCAGCGGCAGCTGCTTCAGCAGTGCGAGCATCAGGAGCACTGCGTGTTCAGCGGTGCTTGTCGCGTTCGAACCGTCGTTGCTCGCGACAGGAATCCCCATTGTTCGAAACAACTGCAGGTCCAGCCAGTCATGGCCGGCGCTAAGCAATTGGAACAGCTTCACATGCGGCGCGTTCGCCAGTTCGTCGCGCGCCGGATCACCCGGATAGGCAAAGATGTAATCAGCAGCAGCAAACGCCTTGAGTCGAACCTCGGCGGATGCGCTTTGATCCAGCGGCAGCCAGCGACATCCGGGCGGTACACTCGCGGTCACAAACTCCAGCACGTCCGGCGGGATAAAACGCGCTGAATACAACAAGACGACTAACGGCTCAGCCACGCCCCGCGCCCCACAGATCCTCGGACCACGCCGTGATGCGCCCCTCGAAGGCGCTGGCGGCCACGGTCAACGGCGACGCAAGCCACAGCGAGCCTGGCCCCGAGCGTCCCTTGAAATTGCGATTGATCGCGGACACCGTCACCTCGTCCTTATGCTCGGAGGTTCCAGGACCGCAGCCAATACAGGCGCCGCAGCCTGGCGTGATCAGGCGCACACCCGCACGTTCGAACAAGCCTACGTAGCCGCGACTCTGCGCATATTCCTGCACCGCGCGCGATCCATACTGAATGAAAAACCTGACGCCGGGCGCTACGCGCCGCCCGGCCGCCACGGCCTGCGCGACCACCTGTGCGTACAGGTCGAGATCTGCTTCCTTGCCAGCCGTACAGGACCCGCCGTATGCGATATCGATGCGAACGTCGCCGATGTCGGCGACGCGTGCGCCGTTGCCGGGATCGGCGGGAATACCGCGATCCGGATCGCCCGGCGTGGCGACCATCGGCTCGATCGCGCCGAGATCGATGCGATGCACGCCGCCATCGTAGTGCGCACCCGGGTCAGGCGCCACCGCGCCCTGCAACCATCGGTCGGGACTCACTGCGGGACGCTGCCGGGCGAGCCATGCGTACAACGCATCGTCCGCCTCAAAAATGCCGGTACGGGCCGCACACTCCGTCGCCATGTTCGCCAGCGTCGCGCGCTCGTCGACCGGCAATTGCGCGAGCCCAGGACCGCCGAACTCCATCACGCGATTCAGTGTCTGCTGCCGCCGACCGAAGGTTGACAGAATGTGCAGCATCACGTCCTTGGCGGTCACGCCAGGCGCCATACTCCCATGCAGCTCGAAGCGGATGGATTCGGGCACCGTGATTGCCGTAACGCCGCTGTGCAGCAGCGCCGCGTACTCCGTTACGCCAACACCCCAGGCGAGCGCGTTGCTCGCGCCGCCCATGCAGGTGTGCGAGTCCGTGGCCTGTACGAAATCGCCAGGCTCAAGCAGCGTTTCGCGCGCGACCTGATGACAAATGCCGGGCGACACGCCATTGTCAGCCGCGTAGTTGCGCACGCCCGTGTGCTGCTGGAATTCTCGTTGCAGGCGACGCAGCCGCTCAATTTTGCCAACAAACGGACGCATCTGCGGCACGTCGTCCGCGTACACGAGGTGATCCTCGAAGGCTGCGAATCGCTCGGCATTGGCGACGACGTAGTCGGCACCGAATTGCTGCTGTAGAAAATAGTGCACCTGCGCCGACGTGTAGTCGTGTGAGTAGCCACTGTCGACGCGAACCACCACGGCATCACCCGGGCGCAATTGCCCGCTCGGCACCGGCGCGGCCAAGTGGCGCTCGAGGATTTTCTCGGCAAGTGTCAGCGGACGCGGGTCGCGGGCCGGCAATCCGGGTGGCCGGAGTGTCCCCGCCGCAAGCTGGCGCGAATACGCGAACAACCCCCCGGTCGCAACTATGTCGCGCTCAACCGCATCGCGCCCTACCATGAAGCACTCGAGCGGCACGGATTCGCCTGCCTGCAGACGCCGCAGCAGCGCGTGATCGCCCATCAGCACGCCCTGGCAGAGATTGTTGCGGGCATGAATTGGCGCGAACGAGGCCGCGATCGCGATGCGAATACCGCTCCATTTTTCGGCCTGCACCGCGGTCTCGCGTGACGAGCCGGTGCCTTTGCGAAAGCCGGAAACGATCACTTCGAAGTTGCCATCTCGCAAGGCATTTTCAGCGAACAAACGCTCGCCTTTGACTATCAGGCCCGCGTAGGCGTTGCGCGCAATCTCCGCCGGTTCGTGGTCGAAACAGGTCCAGGCCGGCGTCATCATGTCGGTATTGATATCGTCTAACAGATCGGCAATTTCCAAGTCGCCCATCTGCAAGTCGAGCAGGCCCGCCAGCTGGCGCCGAATCAGGTCCGGGTCCTTGGTAAGAAACAGCACGCGCTTACCGGGCGTAAGCGCAATCGAAGTTGGTGTCATAGCGGCATTATCGCCTGCGCGCGTGCTCCCCGGCATTCCATTCGATAAATCCGCCATAACCGGCACGGTGCTCAACGCTCGGGCGCCAGACTGGCGAAGACCTCGGCGTTATGCTCTCCAACCCTGGGCAAGGCCGAGCGCACACCGAGCCGTCGGCCACCTAACATCATAGGCAACAGCACGACCTGCGTGGTGCCGCCATCATCGGTGGTCATCGCCGCGAGGCCGCCACTGGCTTTGAGATGCACATCGTCGACCAGCTCGTCCGGGCGCGAAATAGGCGCATAGGCCAAACCGGCCGCATCCAGTTTGGCCATCAGGTCGACTTTGCGCTTCGTACTCAGGGTTGCGGCAAGGGTCTCAAGCAAATATGGTCGCGCGGCAACGCGCTGGGCATTCGTGGCCAGTGCAGTGTCGCCTGCAAGGTCAGGCCGTTCGATGACTTCACAAAGCGCATGGAACTGCCTGTCACTGGTCGCAGCGATGAACAGTTGCTCGCCCTCGGCCAACGTGAATACGTCGTACACACTCCAGGCCGATACGCGGGACGGCATCGGGGGCGGTGGCTGTCCCGACATCAAGAACTGCTGTACGTGCTGCGCCATCAGGAAGGCACAATTCTCGAACAGGGCGCTCTGAATTTCCTGGCCACGCCCGGTACGGTCGCGTTCACGCAGTGCCGCCAGCACGCCAATCGCGCCAAACATGCCGCCCATGATGTCATTGACACTGCTGCCGGCCCGCAGGGGTCGTCCTTGCGGACCGGTCATGTAGGCGAGGCCGCCCATCATCTGCACTACTTCATCGAGCGCGGCCCGATGCTGGTACGGTCCCGGCAGAAAACCCTTATGCGACACGTATATCAGGCGCGGGTATTCAGCAGCAAGCTGATCGAAGCCGAGACCGAACTTGGTCATTTGGCCCAGACGAAAATTCTCGATCATGACATCGCTCGATGCGATCAGAGCCCGCGCTTGGTGCAAACCTTCAGGCGTCTGGATATTCAGCACCACGCTTTTCTTGTTGCGATTGAAACTGCGAAAAAAACCCTGCCCCAATCCCGGTAGTCTGCGGGTCTTGTCGCCACCGGGAGGCTCGACCTTGATAACCTCCGCACCCAGGTCGGCCAGGATCATGCCGCAGGTCGGCCCCATGACCATGTGGGTGAATTCAACGACGCGGATGCCGGACAACGGCAATGATGATGTTAGGTCTGGCACGCATCAAACTCCAAAGGTCTTGGGCAGCCCTGCGTGGCCAAGCGCGCCGTAGGTCGCCTCGCTTGGGATCCAGTGCACCAATTGCTGGCGCAGGGCCAGCAGCTTCCTGACATCAATACCCGTCCGATAACCCATCGCCTCGAGCATGAAAACGACATCCTCGGTCGCGGCGTTGCCGCTTGCTCCCGGCGCCTGTGGGCAACCTCCAATGCCGGCTAACGAAGTATCGAAGCGCTGCACGCCCAGTTGCAACGCGGTGAGAATATTGGCGAGCGCCAGTCCCCTGGTATTGTGAAAGTGTCCACACCAGAACCGATTGCCGGCGAGTATCAGTGCTTGCTCGAAGAGCCGGCGGACTGATTCAGGGTCAGCGTAACCCACCGTGTCTGCCAGGCTAACCCGATCAGCACCCGAATCGAGCGCACGGCGCAGTAAGCGGAGCACTTCCGACGCCTTGACTTCACCCTGAATCGTGCAGCCGAACGCGGTACCGATCCCGGCCTCAATCAAGGTACGGCAGCCCGATACGTCGCGTGCTGCACGCATGCGCGCAAGTTCGTCAATCACCTCATCCGGTGTCTTGCGTAGGTTGGCGACGCTGTGCGCCTGGCTGGCAGACACCGGGACTATCATCAAATCGGCCCGCCCTGCGAGCGCCCGCTCGGCACCCATCAGATTCGGCACCAGTACCGACGCAAACAGGTTGGGAATCGACTTGGCGAACGCAAGCACCTGATCGGTATCCGCCATTTGGGGCAGCAATGACGCCGGCACAAATGAGCCGACTTCAATTTCGCGCTGCCCGGCCGCACACGCCGCCAGGATCCAATCTTTCTTACGGTCAGTGGGCAGGATCGACGCAATACTCTGCAGCCCGTCGCGCAGCCCTACCTCGCGAACCACCACCGGCGCCGCTTTCAGAGCCATCATGTTGTCGCTTTTGTACCGCTATCTCTGGTGCAAGTAACAAACGCACTCTATAGATAATTCGCATTGACCTAAAGTGCAATCTTGGGCGATCGGGATTCCTGTAGGTAATGCGGACCGTCCCGCACCGAAAGTCCGTCGCGCCGCAGTTTGTTAGGTACGAGACCGCTCAACGAACTGCGAGTCGTTCTGGACGAACCCGCTTTTCAAGTAGGTGAATAGCACTGGTCGACACCAGTCTGGCATGCGCAAATACCATGCCCGGCGAGCACAGCGCTTGGCTGCTAGCAATCCGGTCCCTGCACTTGCACCAAACACTGGTCAGCTAAGTGACTGAAGATGCTGGACATTTGTTCAGCGGCCAAATACAAGGCCCCCACAGAGGCCCCCACCGGAAAGCGGCAGGCCGCGAACTGCGCCGGAAGAACAGTGTCTGCGATTAGAGCAGATCATAAGACTTTGCTCGCCGCGCATACAAAACTATTGCGGTGGCGGCTAAACAAAACACGCGCGTGTCACGTCAAAACGAACAGCGCTCAATCTGTTAGGGGCTGAAAGTATTATTTGTTCGGTTCAAAAACACTATTTTCTAGTGTGTGTGCAAGGAATCCGAAACAAAAGTGTCAACAGGCTTGCAAAGTTGACCAATATTCGAAGCCTGTCCACACCACTTGGAAGGTATAAATGGCAAATCTTGCACATGCCTCTCACCTAAGAACTTAAGTGGAGCTTACACGGACGATGGGAATGTTCGACGAAATGTACTGCGACGTGGCGCTGCCCGATGGAGATTGGCCGATAGGAACTTGCTTCCAGACGAAGTCATTTCCAAATCCTTGCATGTTTCGATACCGAATCACCGCAGGAGGACGCCTGATTGATTCTGACGGGAATGACGTCGGACCCGACGGCTACATCACTTTCTACAGCACCGAAAGGGCGAAGCAGAATGGCCTGGATAAGCCTGGCATTTTGACCTGGCGCGAATATCGCGCGCGGTTTGCATCGGGTCAGCTGCAGAATATCGTGCGTCTCGATGACAAGGCAGAGGACAATCTCCGCTATGGGTTGGCGTCATATCGATGGTTCCAGACGCGTTCGTTCATGTTTGGCGATGCCGACGACGAACCAGCGTAGAGCTTGAGCGTTGAGGTCAGCGCCCTATCGTTACGCCTCCAACATCCATTCATAGGCAGGTACAACCCGGAACGATTCACCTGATAGCGCCACAGCCTGTTCCTGAGTGAGAACCAAGAGCGCACCCGGTATCTTCGGGTTCTCCGCCAGAGCGGAACTCAGTGCTCGAACTTCACGCATGCGAGTTTGCTCGGATGTCGGATCAGCGCAAACCTGCAGCATCGACGGGCGACCGGCGCGATAGTGCGCGTAAAAATCGACTTCGTAGCCGTCTGTCGTCCTGATGTATTCCACTTCCGCTCCGTGTCGCTGCAGCTGGTTGAAAACCGCGGTTTCAAGAGCATGACCCAGATTTGTGCGACCTTGAAAATCGAACGCGTGAATCAACCCAGGATCGGCTGGATAGACCTTTCTGGGATTCGAGTTGCGTTGCCGCTCGGATGCGGTGTGCAGGGATACGGTCGCTATGAGATACGAATCGATCAGGTGGGCCAGCAAGGCATGCACGGAATCCTTGCTTACGGCGTGACCCTGCGCTTTCAGGTCCAGAAACAGTCGGTGCACGCTCATACTCGCGGCCGGATTGCGCAGGCAATGGCGTATGACCCAGCGGAGCGCGCTCACCTGCGAAACCGCGTAGCGCTCGATCACGTCGCGGAACAGCACCGTATCGACGTAGCCCTGCAGCAATTCAACTTGCAACGTCGGCGCAAGCCCTTGGGCTTCGGGAAACCCGCCTTCAAGCAGGTACTCGCCAAAACGCTTCTCGATGAGTGAACGCTGATCCGCAGTCCAACGCCGCGGTTCCGCGGCCGGTTCCTCTGCCCGATGACGCAGAAATTCCCGGAAACTGAACGGCCGAATCACGGTCTCGATCCCGCGGCCGCGCAACGACGTGTGAACCTCGCGCGAGAGCATGCGGGCCGACGACCCCGACACGACCAGCGCGACTTTTTCGGTGTCGAGTACGCGGCGGACAAAGCGCTCCCAACCAGGTACGAGCTGGATTTCATCTAGAAACCATGACACGGTCTCCTTCCGTCTCAGGTTTGGAAACCGCCGGTAGTAGGCTTCGAGTAACGCGCTCAACTGATCGGCCTTGATCTCAGCCAACCTGTCATCATCGAAGCTGATGTATACGGCACGTTCGAGTGAGGTCGCGGACTGCTGCTCTGCGACGAGTTGCTTTAGGAACGTGGTCTTCCCTGCGCGACGCATCCCTGTAACTGCGTGCACCTTGTTAGGTACGTTTGGAAGTTCGGCGTCGCGACGCGTCAACGGCTGGACGGCTGTCGGAGCCAACGCCGCGTTGAGTTTCTCCTCCAAAACGGGGTGCAACGTCATGGATCGGGCGTCCGATTTGTATCCTTTTGATAAGGACACTTTATACAGTATCAGGACTTATCGCAAGGACACCTTGACGCGTGTCGGCCGAGCGATTCGGGACGTAGGAGCTGGAGGTTCAAATCCTCTCATCCCGACCATTGATTTAAGGACTTTTTCCTCGCCAAAAGGCCCATTTTGGCGAAAGGTTCCAAGCCTGAATGGGAAAGGTTCCAGAATAGGTTCCAACAGTATTTTCCCACTGCTGCAGCTCGCATTTCAGGCCTTCAGTACAGGCTCTCTAAAGACGCTCGAGGGCGGCAGTCACATCGGCTGTCTAAGCGACTGATTCCAGAAAGCCATTTGTTCGGGCGCAGAGCGGCATTGCCACTATCGAGAACTCGCTGTTCCGAGGACACAGGGCCACGCCCACGTCGGTTGGCACGATACGCGGCCATAAGGCTCTGCCTCATGCCGCGTCCCGTCACAGTCCAGACCACTGGCCTTGAGTTATACCCTTTTTGGGTATTACAATACCCTAAATGGGTATTAACAAATCGCCTGCCAAACGGAGCCGGGCAGTCCTCCAAACGGCACCGCACGATCTGGTTGCCTCGTCACTCTTCTCGCGCACGCAGCAGCGCGTGCTGGGACTGCTGTTTGGACAACCAGAACGCAGCTATTTCGCGACCGAACTCATTGCATTGGCGGGCGCCGGATCGGGATCGGTGCAGCGCGAAATTCAAAAACTGCTCGGCGCTGGTCTTATCACGAGCCGAGAAGTCGGACGCCTGCGGTACTTCCAGGCAAACCCCGCATCACCCATCTTCCATGAGCTGTGCCAGCTCATGCTCAAAACTACCGGTATAGCCACCCCATTGAGAGCCGCGCTAGGTCGGGTCCGAAAGCCCATTGATCTCGCACTCATTTACGGATCCATTGCCAAGAGCGAGGCAACGGCAGAAAGCGACATCGACTTGCTGGTCGTTGCAGACGACCTCGACCTGGAAACACTCTTTCGAGCGATCGAGCCCGCGGAGCAACTACTCGGGCGCAAGATCAACCCTAACCTGTTATCGGTCGCCGAATTCAAACGTCGCCGAAAAGACCAGAATCCCTTTTTGACAAGAGTTCTGGCCGGACCGACGATACCGCTCATCGGCGATCTGAATGCCCTCTAAGCAACTCGACAACCTGGTGCGCATCGGCAAGCTCAAGGTGGAGCCGCCGTCGCGGCTGGAATTCGCTGGCCTGGTTCGATCCGGCCGGGCCAGGCTGAAGAATGCCGCCAATACAACCTTGCATACCGAGAGCCGTTTCGATCTGGCCTACAACGCCGCGCATGCTTTATCGCTCGCGGCGCTTCGATGGCATGGCTACCGCTCCGAAAATCGATTCCTGGTGTTTCAATGTCTCGAACACGCGCTTGGAATTTCCGCCGACCAATGGCGCGTACTCGACAAAGCCCACCAGAAAAGAAACCTGGCGGAATACGAAGGCGAGCTGGACATTGATGACGAACTGCTCGCGGCGCTCATTCGCGTGGCCACCGACGTGCAGAAGCGGGTTTCTCTACTCGCGCCATTGCCACCAGGAGAGACTTCAAACGCGCAGTAGTTTTTAGTGGCGCGGCGCCTGTTACTTGAGCGCGTTAGTTCGTATTCCTTGGTCCGCGCCACCTGCCGAAAGCACGCGCCGTCAACCAGCATTCGATGCGGCAGGACGGTGGAGTCTGGTGGTCTGGAGACTACGACCAGGGATTCAGAAGTTTGACTGAGGTCCCTTTGAAGTCACGCGCATTGCGAGTGGCCAAGGTGAAGTTGTGTTCTATCGAAATGGCGCCGATCGCCGCATCCGCAAAGTCGATCGGATTGCCCGCCGCGTTCGCCGCAGTCACCACGTGGGCGTAGGCCTCCGCCGAGCGCTCGCCAAAGGCGAGAATACGATTGGAAAACAACGACAATAGCGCGCTGTTCAGCACCTTCTGCAGTTCGGTGCGGCGCTTGCCTGCGGGCAACGCCTGCACGCCGGCTAGCAACTCAGCCTGGCTAATCGTTGTTAGATAGAGCGTGGCCGGCCCTTGGCGATCCAGCCAGCGCAGGACCGCCGTATCGGGATTTGGTTTCAGCGGTTCGGATACCACATTGGTATCCAGAATAATCATGATTCGAAACTCGCTGCTCTAGCCGGACTGCGTTTACGGCGGCGTGACAGATCGACGCCGCCGATGCGCTTGCCCAGAGCCGCGAGCGCGGTGCCAATACCCACGGGCGGCC
>JANNVI010000033.1:0-7213 GCA_031414335.1 Gammaproteobacteria bacterium
GACTGGGCCGCGGGGCGCTGGTCCTGCAGCACCCCCGCGTCGATCCGCAGTTCACTCGCCGTGCTGGCATCCGCAGTGCGGGAACGCAAACTGACGCGCGCGACCGATGCGATCGACGGCAGGGCCTCGCCGCGAAAGCCCAGCGTGCGAACGGCAACCAGGTCGTCGAAGCTTGCGATCTTGCTGGTGGCATGCCGCTCGATTGCCAGCGGCAGTTCCCCGGCCGCGATGCCGCTGCCGTCGTCGCGAACCCGGATCAATCCCACACCGCCCTGCTCGAGATCGATCTCGATACGGTGTGCGCCGGCATCGAGCGCGTTCTCGACCAGTTCTTTGACTACCGATGCCGGCCGTTCGATGACTTCGCCCGCGGCAATCTGGTCGATGAGCCCGGTGGGCAAACGGTGGATGGCCATGACGCCGCGAATCCTATCACCGTACTCTCGCTGCCGACGCGCGAGCGGCGGCGAATCGCCTTCAGCGCGCGGCGATGGTAGCCGCGCCGTGCCGCCGGTCGAGCGCGAAGCGCGTACCGTCGGGCGGGTGATCGGTGAAATATTCGCGCACGCCATTGGCGATCGCAACCGCGATGCGCTCGCGATGCGCGTCGTTGAGCAGATCCGCCTCATCCGCGGGGTTGGAAATATAGGCGGTCTCTACCAGCATCGACGGAATGTCAGGTGATTTCAGCACCACAAAGCCGGCCTGCTGAACCTGCTTCTTGCGTACGTCGGAAACGCCACCGAGGGTCCCCAGCACACGCTCGGCCGCCCGCATGCTCTCGGCGATGCTGGCGGACTGGCTGAGGTCCAGCAGAACCGAGGCCAGGGTGTCACCCTTGTCATCAAGCGACACGCCGCCTTTCAGGTCGGCCGCGTTTTCCGTTTCCGCCAGCCAGCGCGCCTGCTCGTCGGTGGCGCCTTTTTCCGACAGTACATACACAGATGCGCCGGACACCTCGCGATCCCGCACTGCATCCGCGTGCACCGATACAAACAGGTCCGCCTTGGCGCGCCGTGCACGCGCGATGCGCTCGCGCAGCGGCAGGAAATAATCGCCATCGCGGGTCAGCACCGCGCGCATGCCGGGCTGCTCGTTCAGCCGCGCAGCTAACAAACGGGCGATTGCCAGCACCACGTTCTTTTCGTAAGTGCCGGCACGGCCCGATGCGCCCGGGTCCTGGCCGCCATGGCCGGCGTCGACCGCCACGATGATGTCGCGGCCGGTTTCCGCCGGCGCATGTTCGGCGCGGACCGGCAGGCTGTTGCGCGCGCTGTTAGGTGACGGTGCCGGCGCGCTCGCCGCCACGGCGCCGGTCGCGGTCAGCTCGATAAGCAGGCGATGTCCCTGGCCCGCGCTCGGCGCCAGGTAGCGTTGTCTGGGCGCCTGCACCTTGCCATCCAGCTCCAGCACCAGGCGCAGGCCCTTTGCGCCGGCGAGTGGCCCGCTGCGCACCTCGGAGACCACGCCGGTGCCTTCGGGCAAGCGCAGCCCGGACCCGCCGCTAAAGCCTTTCAGGTCCACGACCGCGCGTTGCGGTTTGGTCAGTGTGAAGACCCTGGCTTGCGGCTTGCGGTCGAACTGCAAACTGAGCGTGGTGACAGCGCCACTTTGCTGCAGCTCGGCCCGCTGCAGAGTGGCTGCCGACGCGCAGGAGGCAAGCAGCGACAGAACGCCAAGCGCCCAACCAGGCCCGATTCGAGCTGCGCCGCTGATCATTGCGGACGTGACTCTAGCCTTCGGCGGCAATAACTTCAACAAAATTAGAAAGATAGAAATCTAATCTAAAACCTGACTGAGCCAGCGAGCGCCGTCTTCGGTGGCGGCGCGGGCCTGCAGGGAATGCGCCCCGGCTTCGATGGCGAGGCTGAGCTGCAAGTCGCAGTCACCGAGCCGCCCGGCGCCGTGCTCCGGCCACTCGATCAACCACAGCACATTGGCCCGATCAAAATCGTCCAGTCCCAGCGCATCGAGTTCCGCCGCATCCCGCAAGCGGTAGAAGTCGGCATGCAGGATGAGCTGCTGGCCGGCTGCAAAGGTCTGCACCAGCGCGTAACTGGGACTCGCCACCGGCGCGTCAACGCCGAGCGCCGCCACGAACCCCCGCACCCAGGTCGTCTTGCCGGCTCCCAGCTCACCGCTGAGCGCGACGCGCCAGGCGCGATCCGGGTGTCGCGGGCCCGCGGTCAGCAGCGCACGCCAGGCCGTGGCGAAACGGCCGGCGAGGCCAGCTGTGTGCCCGGCGGTCGGCAACCGCCAGCTGCGCGCGCTGGCCGGCATCAGGGATTCACTTGCGCGCGCAGTGCCTCGATGACATCGCTCGCGATCAGGCCGCGCTCGCCACCCGCCTGTGCTGCGGCGTCGCCGGCCAGCGCGTGCGCCAGCACCGCAGCGCGCGCTGCGAGCCACGGATCGCGCAGCTGCGCCAGCAACCCGGCGACCGCACCCGCCAATACATCGCCCATGCCGGCGGTCGCCATGCCGGGATTGCCGGCGTCACACACGGCAGGAGTCTGTCCGGTCGCGCCGATGAGCGTGCAGGCGCCCTTCAGCACGACGATGCCTCCATATTTGTGAGTCAGCCGCGTGAGAGTACCGAGGCGATCGTCCTGCACCTGGGCATTGCTGATCTGCGCCAGGCGCGCCGCCTCTCCCGGATGCGGCGTCAACACCCAGGCGCAATGGTCAGCGCCCTCGTCGGCTAACAAATTGAGGCCGTCCGCGTCGATGACCAGCGGGATCTGGCGTTCCCGGCACAGCGCCAGCGCGCGGCTCCAGCAGGCGCGTGCCCAGTCATCCAGGCCGAGGCCCGGTCCTAACAAAACCGTGTCGGCGGCGGCGAAACAGCCATCCAGGTCGGTGGCCGCGTTGATCGGCTGCACCATCGCCTCGGCGGTATTGCCGGCGATGGCAGCCAGGCTGCCGGGCGCGCACGCGACCCGCACCCGCCCCGCCCCGACGCGCAGCGCAGCGCGCGCCGCCAGCGCCGCGGCCCCCGGCATGCCGTTGCCACCGCCGACCACCAGCACCTGGCCAAACAGGCCCTTGTGCGCATCGCGCGGCCGATTGACCCGCACGACGTCGAGATCGCTGCGCATCAGGCGCTGCAGCACCGGCGCAAACTCTGCGCCGCCGGGCGCCACGATATTGAGATCATCGAAGAACAGCGCACCGCGCTGCCGGGGTCCGGCGCCGAGAAACAAACCCTGCTTCAGCCCGACAAAGCTGATGGTCGCATCGGCATTCACGGCCGTGCCTAACACGCGACCGGTGTCGCTGCAGAGTCCCGAGGGCACATCGAGCGACAGCACCGGCCGGCCGGCGGCGTTGATTGCGATGACGACGCCGCGCGCGGGCGCGCGCAAGTCCGCGCTCAATCCGGTGCCGCACAGCGCATCGACCAGCAGGTCGGCGTCCCGCAACGCCTCGGCGTCAAATGCCGCGACGCTGCCGCCGGCAGCGAGCCAATCGGTGAATCCGTGGCGCGCATCGCCCTGCAGCTTGTCGGGAGCAACCGCGGCCAGCACCACGACCTCGAGCGACGCGGCCCGCGCCAGCCGGGCTAACACATAGCCGTCACCGCCATTGTTACCCCCGCCGCAGACGATGACGACCCGTCGCACCGCCGGATAACGCCCGCGCAGCAGGCGCAAACTGGCTGCGGCGGCCCGCTCCATCAGCACATAGCCTGGAATGCCCTGCCGGTCGATGGCATAGCGGTCGAGCGCACGCACCTGGGCGGTGGAGTAGACGGCCGCTGGCAATGACATCCGCTCATTATACTGCCGCTCGTGACACCCGCCGACCTCAAGCTGCTGCGCGCGCGCCTGGACGATTACGCCCGGGAGCTCGGATTTTCCGCCGTGGGCGTCGCGGATATCGTGCTGACCGGGGACGAGCAGGCGCTGCAGGAGTGGCTGGCGGCGGGCATGCATGGCGAGATGGACTACATGTCCCGCCACGGCGCGAAGCGCAGCCGGCCGGCCGAGTTGCTACCGGGCACGCTGCGCGTCATCAGCGTGCGCATCGACTACTGGCCGGGCGAGGCGCAACCGGCTAACGACGTGCTGGCTAACAAGGAGCAGGCCTATGTATCACGCTACGCGTTAGGCCGAGACTACCACAAGACGCTGCGCCAGGGCCTGCAGAAACTCGCGGCGCGGATCGCCGCCGATGCCGGCCCCTTCGGTCATCGCGTCTTCGTCGACAGCGCGCCGGTGATGGAAAAACCGCTGGCCCGCAATGCCGGGCTGGGCTGGATCGGCAAGCACACCAACCTGATCGCCCGCGACGCCGGCTCGTGGTTTTTCCTGGGCGAGATCTACACCGACCTGCCGCTGCCGGTCGACGAACCCGCGAGCGCGCACTGCGGCAGCTGCACGGCCTGCATCCCCGCCTGCCCTACCGGCGCCATCGTCGCCCCCGGCACGCTCGATGCAAGGCGCTGCATTTCCTATCTGACCATCGAGCTGCAGGGATCGATACCCGAGGAATTTCGCAGCGCCCTCGGCAACCGCATTTACGGTTGCGATGATTGCCAGCTGGTGTGCCCGTGGAACAAGTTTGCGCGCGCCGCAACGCACCCGGATTTCAAGGTGCGCCACCGTCTCGACAGCGCCACGCTGGTCGAACTGTTCGGCTGGACAGCCGCGGAATTCGCAGCGCGCATGGCCGGCTCGGCGATCCATCGCATCGGCTATGAGCGCTGGCTGCGCAACATCGCGGTGGCACTCGGCAACGCACCTAACAAACCCGGGATCCTGGCGGCGCTGAGCGCGCGTGCCGACGATGCGTCAGAGCTGGTGCGCGAACACGTGGCCTGGGCGTTGCGGCAACAGCAGCTGCGGCCCGCAGCCGCTCAGGGACCGACCACAGTCTGATTGTCGATCAGGCGCGCTTTGCCGATCCGCGCTGCCACCAGCACTACGAGTTCGCGGTCAGCAGGACCCGGATTCAGCAGGTCGGCGCAGCGGCGTATCACAAAATACTCGACCTTGAATCCGGCGCCCAACAAGGCATCACGGCCCCGGGCCTCCAGCGCCCGCAAGTCCCGCTGCCCGTCGCGCAATGCGTTCGCGGCCTCCTGCATCGCGCGATAAATGGCCGGCGCGCGCCGGCGCTCCTCGTCCGAGAGGTACTGGTTGCGCGAACTCATCGCGAGTCCATCGGGCTCGCGCACCGTCGGCGCGCCGATAATCTCGACCGGCATGCAAAGGTCGGCGGCCATGTGCCGGATCACCGTGAGCTGCTGGAAATCCTTCTGCCCGAACACCGCGACGTCCGGCGTCACGATGTTGAACAGCTTCGCGACGATGGTGGCGACGCCCTGGAAGTGCCCGGGCCGGAATTCCCCGCACAGCAGATCGGAGAGTGTCGGCACTTCCACGCGCGTAGCCATCTCGTGACCGTTCGGATAGATCTCGGCGACTTCCGGCATGAACATCAGGTCGCAGCCCGCCGCGCTCAGCATGGTCTCATCGCGCGTTGGCGTGCGCGGGTAATGATTGAAATCCTCGTTAGGCCCGAACTGCATGGGATTGACAAAGATGCTCGCCACGAAACGGTCGCCATGCTGCGCGGCGAGCTCGATCAGGCTGATGTGTCCGGCGTGCAGGTTGCCCATCGTCGGCACGAAGGCAATGCGCTCACCGGCCGCGCGCCAGGCGGCCACCATCCGGCGCACCTCGGCAATGCTGTGGGAGACCTGCATCTAGGGAAGCTCTGCACAGGTCACGCGAAGCGCGTTAGGCTGCAAATGGCCGGATACAAGGCGCGACCGACGCGGCATGGTAATTCCATGTGAGGAGGGAGCAACGCCGTAGCCGGTCATTTGCGGCCTAACCCTTTGGGGCCGGACGGATTTTTCCCAAGAATGCGAACAATGCGTATCAATCCAACTCCTCGCTCATGTATCTCGATACACATCACTCGTCGTTCCTTGCCAGTGAAAAAATCCGTCACGGCCGCGCCCGTGCGACCTGTGCAGAGCTTCCCTAGCTGAAGCCGTGTTCCGGGCCCGGATAGTCGCGGGATTTCACCGCCTGCACGTAGCGCCGGATGGCGTCCAGGTTGTTAGCCGCGCCGTCCATGAAATTGCGCACGAAACGCGGCTTGCGGCCAATGGTGATGTCGAGCACGTCGTACAGGACCAGGATCTGGCCATCGACCGCGGGTCCCGCACCGATACCGATCACCGGCACCGACAGTGCCTCGGTGACCCGCTGGCCCAGTTCGTTAGGTACGCATTCCAGCAGCACCATGTCCGCACCTGCCTCGGCGAGCGCCTTGGCGTCGTCGATCATGCGCGTCGCGGCATCCTTTTCCCGCCCCTGCACCCGGAAGCCACCGGTCTTGTGCACCGATTGCGGCTTCAATCCGAGGTGGGCACAGACTGCGATGTCGTGGCGCGCCAGGAATTCGACGATCTCGATCTGCCCGGCGCCGCTTTCGAGCTTGACGATCTCGGCGCCGCCCTCGCGCATCAGGCGCGCGGCATTGGTCAGCGCTTCCTCGCGCGACGGATAGCTCATGAACGGCATGTCCGCCATCAGCAATGGCCGCTGCATCCCGCGCGACACCGCGCGCGTGTGATAGACCATTTCATCCATGGTCACGGGCACCGTGGTGTCATGACCCTGGATCACCATGCCTAACGAATCACCGACCAGGATCACGTCGACGTCCGCCTCATCGACCAGCGCCGCGAAGCTGGCGTCGTAGCAGGTAATGCATGCGATGCGTTCGCCCTGCGACTTCATCTTGTCGAGCGTCGCGATCGTGACCGGCGGGCGCGCCGAGTCGCGCACTTGCAATTGGGTATACATGTTCTTAGGCCTGGAGCGACTGGTGACGCAGGGGATTGTAATAAAGTCGTCCGCGCCGCATGCGGGCAATCGCGCTCGCCAGTTCCTCGAAATCGGCCCGATTGCCGACCGGATCGATGGTCGCGGCATTGACAATCAGCAGCGGCGCGGCTTCATAGTCGTGAAAAAAGCGCGCGTAGGCTTCATTGAGCCGCTCCAGGTACGCCCGCTCGATCCCCTGTTCCGATGAAATACGCCGCTTCGCGATACGGTCCATCAGCACCGATACCGGCGCCTGCAGGTAGACCACGAGATCCGGCTTCGGCGGATCCACGGCGATCTTCGCGTGGACCTGTTCGTACAGCTCGAATTCGGCGTCATCGAGTGTCAGCCGCGCGAACAGCCGGTCC
>JANNVI010000034.1:0-23336 GCA_031414335.1 Gammaproteobacteria bacterium
CGCTGGCTCTGAATGTCGAGATATTGTCGCGCAGATTCGATTTCATCCGTCACCGGCACCAGGTCGTCGCCGTTGAGCGTCAGTGAGCGCCGCAACAACCCGATCAGGCGTGCTAACAAGTTGCTTGCCTGGACCGGAGTCTGCGGGATGGCGGCGACGGCGTCCTGCAAGGTGTTGATGACAAATTGCGGGTGAGCACGTTGTTGCAGGGATTGCAAACGACCGCGGACCCATTCACTTTCGAGCGCGGCGGCGCGACGCAATTGCTCGCGCAGGTTCATACAGTGCTGCGCCGCAAAAACCAGCAGCAATGCGCCGAGATACGACAACAGGAAGTCAGCTCCCGAGGACGACCACAAGACCAGTGAGAAAGAAGGACCGATAATCGAACGGAACAGCTCATCCAGAAGCCCGACTTCTCCGCGCTGCATCGCAACCAGGACCACCAGAACCGGACGCGCCAGCAGCGCGAAGAAAACGGCCATGCCGGCGTGCAGCCACAGCGCGCGCATTCTTTGCGATTCGCGCCGTCCGATCAGCAGCGCACTGCGCAGGAAAAGCACTAACAAAGGTAACAGCAACAAATGTTGCAGCACCCGCAAATGCGGCGGTGCGATGATGATGCGCGGATCCAGGGCTGTCGCCATGTTGAACCCGAGCATTCGTGTGGCCAGCATGAAGAGCCAGTACGGTGTCGCGACCGCCCACACCAACGCCCAGGATCGCCGCTGCAGCTCAACCGCATCTGTCGCCCCGACAATGGTGCTGGGCGGCATGACGTTAGTGGCGCTTGGCACGCGCGGCCTGCGTCGAATGCCGCAAGCCGGTCAGCGATTGGCGCAGCGGCGCCCAGTCTGGTTCACCTAACGCCTGCAGCAGGCGCCGTTGCAGACGTAGCCAGTGCGGCAGCGCCAGGCGCAATTTGTCGCAGCCGGCATTGGTGATGTCCAGGACTCGCACGCGCCGATCGGATCCAGGCCGAATCGTCACAAGTCGCGCTTTCTGCAAAGGCGCCAGGACCCGCGGCACGGTGCTGGCGTCCATCGACAGGCGTTCCGCGAACGCGCCGACCGGCGTGGGCCCGAGTCGACTCAGCATCATCAACAGATTGAATTGGCTCGCCGTCAGGCCGGCGGGCGTCAGGCCCTCATCAAACGTCGACGCTACAACCCGGGCCAGGCGACTGACACTGCGAAACACGCATTCTGCAGGGTCGTGCTCGAGACGCGCGACCGCGCGAACCAGCGACCTGCGAGCTGGCGTATCCGGGTCCTGGGCCATGGATGTCCTCCGCTAATTACCTGTATATACAGGTATCATTGGCAGAGCAGTCGATCAAGCCATTTGTGACGGAATCACGAAACGCCAGGGTCAGACCGCAAGATCAGCGATATTGACGGCCTGATTGAGCCGGATCCGGCCCTGCTGGTCGCGCGCCTCGAACCGGACCGCCGGCCCTCCGGCCGCCTGCCAGTCAAGGGTCAACAGGCCGAAGTTGGGCTCGGCGAACACGCTGCCGACCCGCAGCGCGTTAGGTGTCGGCGTCGCCCACACCTCCGTCAGGCCGCTGGAGGTGAAGTCCCAGAGCGGATACGGTGCATTGAGATCCAGGTGCGAGACTTCCGCATAGTGCATATCGCCGCTGATGCAGAACAGGCCGTTAGCACGCTGACGCCGGATCGCCTGCAACAATCGCTGCTGCTCGGCGGCGAAGTTGCTCCAGCCTTCCCAACCGGGAAAATCCGCGACCACCTGCACGCTGGATGCCAATACCCTGACATCGGCCGGTTGTGCGAGTTGCTGTTCCAGCCAGCGCCACTGCGCCCGACCTAACATCGTGGCCGAAAGATCCGGATTGCGCTCATAGGGACCCGGGACGCCGGACGGATCGTTCTCGAAAAGCTTCGCCCAGGTCTTGTACGGCATGCCGCCCAGCTGGCGCCGTCGCAGCGGGGTGCGATTGAACCGCGTGTCGGGGATGATGACCTGCAGGCGCTTGCCTCCAGCCTCAAACATGACCGCGTCATAGATGCCATCGCGCGTACGCCGTAATGAATCAGCCCGCTCATTCCAGAAGTCGCAAAAGATCTGGCGCGAGATTTCCTTCATCGGGAAGTCGCCACCGGCATCGTCTTCGCCGAAGTCATGGTCGTCCCAGACCGCGAGCACCGGCGTGCGCTCGCACAGGCGGCGGAAGCCGGGCTGCGCTGCCAGCTGCGCATACTTGGCGCGCATGACCGCGGGATCGCGCGTGTCGGCGTAAATGTTGTCGCCCAGCAGAATCAAGAGTTCCGGATCTGCCGCGAGCACGGCGTCCCAGATCGGCTGCGGCTTGTCCTGGTCGGCGCAGGAACCGAAGGCAATGCGCGACGGCAGCCGGTTGAGCACCGGGTGGCGTGCGGAACTCATGACCTGGGCCGGCCCCGGCGCCGCATTACTGTCGAGAAGCGCCAGCGTGCCTGCGGCCCCTGCCATCCCTAACAACCTGCGTCGAGTCGTGCGTGCCATTTGCGTACAATGTCACTGCTCAAGTTGCGTCGTCAATGGAGACTTGAATATGAGTGGCCCGATTCGCCCGCCGTTTACCGCCGACACCGCTGCCCAGAAGGCGCGCATGGCCGAAGACGCCTGGAACTCGCGCGATCCGGCCCGTGTCGCGCTGGCCTACAGCGTCGACAGCCGCTGGCGCAACCGCGCCGAATTCATCACCGGCCGCGCCGAGATCGAGGCCTTCCTGGTCCGCAAGTGGCACCGGGAACTTGACTATCGCCTGATCAAGGAAGTCTGGGCGCATCGCGAGAACCGAATCGCCGTGCGCTTCGCCTACGAATGGCACGACGATTCCGGGCACTGGTTTAGGTCCTACGGCAACGAGAACTGGGAGTTTGACGACCAGGGCCTGATGCGGATGCGCTATGCCAGCATCAACGACCTGCCGATCACCGAGGCCGAGCGCAAGTACCGCTGGCCGTCAGGCCGGCGCCCCGACGATCACCCCGGCCTGAGCGCGCTGGGTCTCTGACAAGACCCTGGCCTTAAGGGCAGGCGATCGGCGCGCGAGCAGCGCCCTGCGGCACCTGGCGCAGCTGCGAGAGGTCGTAGCCGGCATCAGCGACTTGTTTGCGCAGGCGGCAGTAGTCCGCCTCCGGCAGCGTCGGCGTCCGCGCCATGATCCAGACATAGTCGCGCGCGTTATGGCCGACGATGGTTTCGCGGTAGGCGTCATCGACATGCACGATGCGGTAGTCGGCCTTCACGGGCCACACGAAACGCATGCCCCACACGGCGTTACTAACGCGATCGACCACGAAACCGCGCGGCCGGTAGGTCTTGCGCGGCCCGTCGAAGCCATTCTTGTTGAACGTGAAAGTGGTTGCGATCGAGCCATCCGCATCGAGTCGATAGCTCTCGACCGCGTTGTGGGCGCCCTTCTCGATGAAGGTCGGGATGTTAGCAATGACGTACCAGTCGCCCATGAAGCGCGACAGATCGACCTTGCTGGCAGTCGGCAGCGCCGGCAGGCGCGGTGCACTGGCGCAACCGGCGAGCAGCAAAGCCGCGATAAAAAATACAATTCGCTTGCTCATCGTCTGGGCACCGTCCTGCGTTGCACTGCCGAGCTCAGCGTGACCAGCACTGCGACCGCGCAACCGGCCGCTGCGGCCAGCCTGACCGCCTGGGTGGTTGGCAGCGTCTGCAGGACGATGCCCGCCGCGGCCCAGGCAAACACCGCGGTGTAGATCGCATCGCGGGTGCGCACGCCGACCGCGGTGTAGATCGCCGTTGCGACGACCACGGTGATGATGGCCCATTCGTCCATCGGCAAGCCAAAGGGATACGCCTTCACGTCGTAGAACCAGGCGGCGAGATTCGCGAGCGTCGCCGTGGTGATCCAGCCTAGGTACAGGCTGAACGGCATATCGACACACAGGCGCTCGCCAAAAGACAAAGGCGCCGTTCGCCGCAGCTTGACGTAGACCACGACCAGGCCGGCGAGCAATACCAGCATGAACGCGAGGCTTGCCAGAATGAAACCGTAGTGCCACGTGAAAATCCAGACGGCGTTGGCCACGCAGCTAACAAGATAGGCGGCCTCGATGCGGCGCACCCGGGTCGTCTGGACCGGCGTGGCGCGGACTGCGAAAATCGAGAATGCAATCAGGCCCAGGTAGATCAGGCTCCAGATCGCGAACACCCATCCGGCGGGGGTAAAACCGGTCGGATAATTCGCGCTCACCTGGCCGGTATTGACGCCATTGATGGGCACGATATTGGCTGCGGCGTTGACGCCTATGACCACCAGGGTTGCTATCAGGATCAGGTACTTGCGCATGTGAGCCATCCTTGTTGTTGGAGCATACGCCCTCGATTATGGAAGAGCCATTACCCCTGCCCGGCCCTCAGGGACCCGCTTCGCCGGGAGGGGTTGAGACCTTGTCCTCACCGCACAGCCCGCTGCCTGGCACGGAGTTGCGGTCGCGGTCCGGATCTTTCATGTCATCCAGCATGTGGCTGTTAGGCGGCGGCAACTCTCCGAGCGCGCAGCTGAAAAATGGCGGCACGATGAAGCAGCGCTTGCCGATGCGGAACGACGGCAGGATGGCGTCAAGACCGCTCTTGAGTGCATCCGGGTCCCACTCGAAGCTTTCCTTCTTCGGCTTGCACTTGCGATACTGCGGCGACGGCACGGCGCCGAAACCCCGCGGTTTGCGCTCTAACAAACTCGTGCCGGCGCGGCGCACCGCCTGTGCCGCCGCCTGGCGCCAGTCCACGTTCGGGATCGATGGCGTCGCCACCGCCGGCGGCGCAGCGCCCGGTTTCGACTCCGCAGAGCTAACAGATGTGCGCGCCCGCGGCGCGGCAACCGCCGGCGGCTTCGCGGCCTCGATCGGCGCCTCGGGCGTGTCCGGATCCAGCAGCAGCCACACGCTGGTGATTTCCGTTTCGGGCACTTGCGGGGTCTGGCGCGTCGTGTTCAGCAACAGCCACACCGCCGCCAGATGCAGAATAACTGCGCCGAGCGCTGCCGTCGTGCGACGTCCCCGCCCGCGCTCGACCCCAACCATGCTTGAATCCCGTCTGTTGTTTGGTAATGGGACCGGCCCGGCGGCGGTAAGTTTCTGGCGCCGCCGGGTATAGGAACCCTGGCCCATGATGGCTCACAGCCAGCATATCTGTTAGTTTTACGGCCAAATCCACCCCGGCAACCAACAATAACCAGGGACGCATGAGTATCCAGTTTCGCCTGACTTTGATGAACTTCCTGCAGTTCTTTGTGTGGGGATCCTGGCTCATTTCGCTGGGCGCGTACATGATCGTGACGCTGGGCTTTACCGGCGGCCAGGTCGGCACGATTTACGCGACCATGGGGCTGGCATCGCTGTTCATGCCCGGGCTCATGGGCATCGTCGCGGACCGCTGGGTCAACGCCGAACGCGTGTATGGGCTCTGCCACCTGATCGGCGCCGGCCTGCTGCTGTGGGCGTCCTCGGTCAGGGACTTCGACACGCTCTACGTGATCATGTTGCTGAACGCGATGGTCTACATGCCGACCATCGCGCTCAACAACGCTGTGTCGTACAAGGTGCTGGAGCGCAGCGGCCTCGATGTCATCCAGCGCTTTCCGCCGATCCGCACCTGGGGAACCATCGGCTTCATCGTCGCGATGTGGACCGTGGATCTGGCCGGCTGGACCAAGAGCGCGCTGCAGCTTTACATCAGCGCCGCGGCGGCGCTGTTCCTAGGTCTGTATGCGTTCACGATGCCAGCCTGCCCGCCGGCCAGGGCTGCCGTGAGCAAGTCGCTGGTTTCGACCCTGGGCCTCGATGCCTTCGTGCTGTTCAAGCGCCCGGTGATGTTGGTGTTTTTCGTATTCGCCATGATGTTAGGTGCGGCTCTACAGATCACCAATGCCTTTGGTGGCCCGTTCCTCGATGACTTCAAGACGCTCTATCCGGACGCCTTTGGCGTCCAGCACCCGAACCTGCTGCTGTCGATCTCGCAGATCTCGGAAACCCTGTTCATCCTGACGATTCCATTTGTCCTGCAGCGCTTTGGCATCAAGACCGTGATGCTGATCAGCATCTTCGCGTGGGTGTTCCGCTTCGGCCTGTTCGCCGTCGGTGATCCGGGCTCGGGCCTGTGGCTCTTGGTGCTGTCGATGATCATCTATGGCATGGCCTTCGACTTCTTCAATATTTCCGGCTCGCTGTTCGTCGATCGTGAAGCGGAACCTAACATCCGCGCCAGCGCACAGGGCCTGTTCATGATCATGACCAACGGCATCGGCGCGTTTGTCGGCGGTGTCGCAAGCGGCTGGGTGGTCGATTATTTCACCGTGGGCGGCGTCAAGGACTGGCCGAGTATCTGGTGGACGTTTGCGGCTTATGCGCTCATCCTCGGATTGGTGTTCCCATTCGCATTCAAATATCAACATGACCGAGGAACCACAAAAAGCATCCTGGCAGATCGATGACTGGATCGCCGATCCCAGCGATGACAGCCTCACCCGCGAGCAAACGGTCATCAGGATCGAGCCGCGGCTCATGCAGTTGCTGGTCTGCCTGGCGCAATCCGCTCCCCAGGTCGTCAGCATGGAGCGCCTGCTGACGGAAGTCTGGAGCGGCGTCATCGTTGGGTCGGCGTCTGTCTATCAGTCGGTATCCCAGCTGCGCAAGACGCTCGGAGACACCGAGACCGAGCCCAGGTACATCGAAACCGTGGCCCGCAAGGGCTACCGGCTGATCGCGCCGGTCAGGCGACTGGCCGCGCTGGTCCCTGGTGCCACAGTCGCTGCAGTGCTAACACCCGCCGGCACGGGCGCGCGCAGATTCATGCTGGCCGGCGTCGGTGCATTGATCGTGATCGCGGCTGCGGGGCTGTGGTGGTGGCGAAGTAATGTCGAAGCACCGATTGCCGATTCGGTCGTGGTCCTGCCATTCATCGACCTGACGTCCGACCAGTCGGAGCGGCCATTCTGCGACGGCCTGACCGAGGAAGTTTCGAACTGGGTGGGGCAGCTGCCGGCAGTCAACGTCGTCGCCCGTACCTCTGCATTTTCTTATCGCGACAAACAGCAGGATGTGCGCGAAATTGGCCGCCAATTGGGGACGACGCACGCGCTGGAAGGCTCGGTTCGCCGCCAGGGCGACGATCTGCGGGTCACCATCAAACTGGTCGCGACCAGGACCGGCTTCCAGGTCTGGGCCGAGACCTATGACACAGCTAACACCAATATACTGGAAGTGCAGGAGGAGATCGCGCGCGCAGTGGCTACGAACTTTGAAGTGCGCATGACCGAGGACAGCCTGCAGTCCATGGCGGCGAGGCGCACCGTCAGCGACAAGGCGGAACGCATGTACCTGGCGGCCCGCCACCACCGCCAGCAGAGCACGCGGGCTAACAACGATCAGGCCATCCAGCTGTATAAGAGTGCGATCGAGGAAGATCCGAATTTCGCGCTCGCCTACACCGGTCTCGCGGCCGCCTATCTCGATGAACGTTACTTCAGCGGCCGTCCGGTGGCGGAGATCGCGGCCGATGCCGAACCGCTGCTCGCGAAGGCGGAGAAACTCCAGCCGAAACTGCCGGACATTTATGTGGTCCGCGGTGCACTGGAATCCGAGAAGTTACAACCTGAGGCCGCCAGGCGCAATTTGCTGCAGGCCATCCGGCTCAACAGCAATTCGGTTCCGGCGATGAGCGAACTCGGATATCTCTACCTGACCTCGGGTGAGCCGCGCGAAGCCCTGAAGAACTACACGCGCGCTGTGCTGCTCGACCCGATCAACGGCAACCTGCAGGCGCAGCGCTGCCTGGCGCTGCAGGACCTCGCGCAGTACGATGAGGCCGCGCGCGCCTGCGAACGTGCGCGGGCATTGGACGCGAAATCGGAGTGGCCCTTCACAGCGACGGCCATGCTCGCCGATGCTCGCGGCCGGATCGACGAGGCGCTGCAATGGAACAAGGCAGCGCTGGAACGCAGCCCGAACCTGACCGCAGACCTGAGGCAGCGTGGCGAGTGGTTCCTGACGCTCGGCCTGACGGACCGGGCGCAGAGTGAATACCAAAAAGCAATCGAATCGATTGCGGGCGACGCCCGGCAGGAAACGCACGTGCTCAACCTCGGTTTGCGGATTGCGTTCGCGCGCGGCGGCGCCGCAGCGTTGCGCGCGGAAATCGCCGCCATACGCATCGAGCCCGCGACCGCACCAGAAATCAAATTGCAGGTTGCCGAAGCGGCGCTGTTCGTCAACGACGCGTCGCTGGCACGCCAGTTGGTCGACAGCGTGCTCGCCGACAAGACGCTCACACCAACTGTGTTAGGAAGTCCCTGGTCGGTACGCACCGGCGATACTTTTCAACTTTTGGCGGCAATGGCCAAGACGAGAACCGGCGACGCGGCGGGCGCGGCGCGACACCTCGCAGAGCTAACAAAGCTACTCGATCAGATGACTTCGGCCGGCGTGCGCCGCTATGGAATCGAGACATTGCGCGCGGCGATCGCCGCGCAACGCGGCGACCCCGACGAGGCAATGCGCGCGCTGCGCGCCGCGGTCAGCCTGGGCTGGCCCGGTGAACGGCGCGCGCAGATCGAACCCTACTTTGCTGCGCTGCGAGACCGCGACGACTACAAAGACCTCATCAGGCGCGTGGCCGCATCTAATGATGCCATGCGACAACGCCTGTCAGCTCTTACGCCACCACGCTCATAGGTGATGCGGTGGCAGCTCCCCGCCCGAACCGCCGCCGCCCTCTTTGTTGACGGCCGCAATCATGCGATGGACAATGTCGCAGATCTCCGCGAGACGAACCTGCGTAAGTTCTTCTTCCAGTCCTTGCGGAGCCGGTGGCTTTGATGGCCAGTCCTGAGCAATGACGAATTCAACAACGCGATTGCGGAACATGCTTCCATGTGCCGGGGTTAATCCGGTTCTAGCTTCGCCCAAAACCTGGACAACATCGCTGATATTTTGAAATTTGTCCTTGTCGCTGATTTTTGGCTGCGGCAAGCGAGGAGGCCAAATGGGTTTTTTTTTGTTGAACAAGAACTCCTTCACAAACGCCTCAACGAATTCCGATGGCCAATTGATCTCCTTTTCTGAAGAAGATTCTTTTTGCGCTTTCTTTTTCTTTTTGCCTGCCATGAGCTACTCCCTGTTTAGAAAGTGTGCGATGCCCCGGCACTATAGTACCGAGCGCGGCACAGCATCAACTGACCGTCGCTGGTTGCTGCGTTGTGCCAGTCGACTGCTACTTGCCACCGCAATGGCCTACGCACCGACCGCGATGGCCGACCCGCCACCGTCTTACTCGCTTACCATCGACAACGTACAGCAACAGGCTCCGCAACTGTGCTGGGCAGCGGTCGCCCAAATGGCAGTTGCCTATACGTGGAAACAGTCGAATCTGAGCTTGAATCGGCAAGTCGATCAGCCTCTGGAGGCTGCCTACGATATTCATGCGATCTCCGCGCAGGAATTGCTGGATCCGGCATCTATCGCCCCTGACAAACTGCTTGACCTCCCGGCCCAGCTGGCGTGTTGCACCAGCGATCTGGCCAAAGGCTTCAATAATGCGGTGGCATGCAATAGGACTGGTGACCCTATTCTGGCCGGTTTGCGTTACGAGCAACTGCAAGACGGTGCGACGCTAAGCAACAGCGAAATAAAGGAGCAAATCGGCGAAAAAAAATTGCCGTTCATATTCTCTTGGGATTTTTTGACGAGCTCAGCCGCAAAGACAGCCAACGGCTATCACTATCTGATTGCCGTGGGCTACGACAGTACCGCCTCCGGCGGTTTCAAATTGCAAGTGTGGGACCCGTCGCCGACGCCGTGGGCAAGTGGTGCAACCTCGCCTGCCAGTGGCCTGAAATATATCCGCAGCAGGACCTACAGGAACCCAAACAATTACCTTGGTACCTTCGCGAGACATCGGGAGACCTGGAAGATTCTTGGGGCGGTCGCGCCGCCACCGGACCTTCCGCCTCCGGATCCGAATACTGCTCAATGTCGTGCTGACGCTCCGGTAGCAATTAACCGCATACCTATTTTCGGTCCGCCCAACCTCGTCATACCTATATTGCCGTCGGTCAGCTTTGAGTCACTGGACGATTTTAAATTACTAGTCGATAAATCACTATCCGATAGACAACGCGCTCGATTTCTAAAACGGTCTGCTGCCTGGGTGCACACGACACAGGCATTGCACGTCGGCGTCCCGTTTCCGATCGTCGTGCTTGAACCGCAGCAGTTGCTAAATCCCGAAGTAAACCTGGGTCGTATTCTTGCGCGCAAGACCCGCGCCTTACTGTACCCCATCGAGACTGATAATCAGGTTGTCGATAGTTTTCTGATGACCTACGAGAATCGTCATTGGGCGCAGCATGGCTATGCTAACAACGAAATCACACAACGGCTGGCGTATGTTCGCGCGACTCATGCGGCCGCAAACCATAGACGACCGGAAGAGTACTTTTTCGTATCCAGTCCTCAACTCCGCGCGTTCTTTGTGGCGTTCACGCAGCATGACAAGATCCAGCTGATTTCTATTACCAATGACGGATCGATCAACGTAACGGAGAATAGGCCGCAGCCGGCGGACGACGTTATCAACGCAATCAAGGTTCAGCTGCGACGCAGCCTTCGTTAGGCCTCAGATCAAAACGCGGCCCCCGCCGGACCGGCGGGAGCCGCTTGTAGCTCAACTCAAAGTCCGGCCGCTCTTGGCCTTGTACATCGCCACGAGCACCGGGCTGTTCACTTTCATGATTGCCTGGTCGATCGCCCCGACAATGCACTTCCGCTTTGCCGAATCCTGCAGCGCATACGGCGACTCATTGTTCAGCGTGCAGACCTTGTGTGCGGCTCCGCGAATGCGCTGGTACAACGCGTTCGCTCCCGCTGCGTTCGCAAGGTTGAGATCGGCGTAGGAAACCGTGATGCTCTTGGTCACGGTGTCGTTGGCCATCGCGAACTGCGGCGCTAACAGTGACAGCGCGACGGTGGCGGCGCTGATGACAATTGCTGACTTTTTCATGATCGTATCTCCAGTGGTTGAGTAAATGTTTCTCGACGTGGGATATGTTAGGCGGCGCTGGTAACACGCTGGTCACGCGCTGCCGCCTCGATCGATCGATAGGCGAGCACGGTGGGCGCCGAGGGACTGACGCCGAGTCGCGATGCTAACAACATGCGGCAGCGCTGGAAGATCTGCGCCGCAGCGCTGGTCTGCCCGAGCTGGATCAGGCATTGCATCAGCAGGCGATGAATGTCCTCCGACACGGCAACCACCTCGAGCGCACGTTCATAGAGCCCGATCGCGGCATGCAGGTTGCCGGCAATCTCGTACTGATGCCCGGCGCTGCGCACGCCGCGCACGAACTTGCGCTGCAGGCGATCGCGCGCCTCGAGCACGAAGGCCTGTTGCTCATCGCCGAGGAAGGCCCCGCGGTACAGATCGAGCGCTGCCACCATCGTTGGCAGCGATTCGACCGCACCCACGCCGCGCTCGAACACCCAGGCGTCCACCCACACGCTGGATGCGTCCAGCGCGATGCCCGCGTGATCGAAACGGATGGCATCCCGGTGCCGCAGCCAGCGCCGCAGTCGATAGACGGTCGTGACCAGGGCCCGATAAGCGTCATGCGGATCGGCATCCGGCCAGAGTGACTCGCAGATCGCGACCGTACTGATCGCCTGCCCGTGCGCGCTCAGCAGCGCCTGCAGCAGGGCCAGGGGTTTACGCGGGCTGGTGCGGCCGAACCGCAGGGGAGCGCCATCCACTTCCAGGCTGAGGCAGCCCAGCGTGCGGATGCGAATCGGATAGTCGTTTGCCAGCGTGGTCATAGCAGCCTCCAGGAACTTGTCGTTCGAGGCTGCAATGTGTTTGAACCGGCCGGTTAGAGTCCTCAGGGAGATCGAAAGGATTGCTCAGGGCTCTCTAAAGCTTTCAATTGAACGACGTTTTGCCGATCCAGCTACCAATAAGGGCCTGGAAATCGTAGACGTCCACCGCCCGCCAGACCGTTCCGAAGTAGGGATCGCCCCGGAAAATGGCTTCGACCGCCTCCCGTGACGCGCCTTCATAGATGATGGCGCTGCCGCAGGTTGGGCCGCCCTGCGTCAGCCAGCCGCCGATCGCGAAGTTCGGCAGGAAGGGCTTGATGTAGGGACCGTGCTTCGGCATAAGCTCCGTGCGCAGGGCTTCGCTACCGGGCAGGTCGTGGCAGACAACCAGGAACAGCATGGCTACAGTCTCCGTATGAGTTACACCAGAATAGCCGAAAGGCTGCGGCGCCACGAAGTCATCATCCTCGATGGCGGCACGGGCACCGACATCCAGCAGCGCGGCGCGCCGATGAGCGGCGATACCTGGTGCGCGGATGCCAACCTCACGCATCCGGACATCGTGCGTGCGGTGCATCGCGATTACATCCGCGCGGGCGCGGACATTATTACGGCTAACACGTTTGCGAGCAGCCCGATCACTTTTAACTACATCGGGCGGGCCGATGATGTTGCCAGGATTGATGCCATTGCCGTGGCGCTGGCCCGGGAAGCCGCCGCCGGAACCGGCGTGTGCGTCGCGGGCTCGATGTCGACGATGCGGCCCATGGCGATCGGCACCGACCGCAACGATCTAGGCTTTGTGCTCAGCGAGCGTGACGCGCGCGCCCTCTTCCAGGCCAAGGCCAATGGCCTCAAGGCTTATGGCTGCGATCTCATCATGATGGAGATGATGCGCGACACCGACTACGCCGTGTGGGCCAGCGAAGCGGCGCTCGCCACGGGACTGCCGGTGTGGATCGGGCTGTCGGCCGAGCGCGGCAAGGACGGTAAGTTACGGGGCTGGAGCCGCGAAGATTGTTCCTTCGACGAAGTTGCACGCACGCTGGCGGCGCTCAAGCCCGCAGTGATGATGGTCATGCACACGTCACCTAACAACACCGATGAAGCGCTCACGATCCTGCGCCAATACTGGGCCGGCCCGGTCGCCACCTATCCCGAATGCGGCTACTTCAAGTCGCCGGACTGGGAATTCATCGACGTCATCCCGCCCGAAGATCTTGTCAGGAAGTCCCGTGACTGGCAGCATCTGGGCGCTTCGATTTTCGGCGGTTGCTGCGGGATCGGGCCGGAGCATATTGCTGCGCTGACCCGCGAGTTCAAGACTCCACCAAGCCGTTAGATCACCACCAGCGGCCCGTCGGCGGTTGCCAATGGCTCGCACCCTGTTTTGGTGACCACAATCAGGTCTTCGCAATGCAGCGCGCCCCAGCCAAGCACCGACGTGGGCAGGTCGACCGTCAGGGTCATGTTTTCCTCGAAGGTCAGGTCATCCGACACCATGAACGGCAGGCCGTCGCGGTACGGTTGATCGGTGTGCTGCAAACCCACGGAGTGCGGGCCGGCGCCGAATTTGATCGTGGACGAGCCGGTATAGGCCTTGTGCATCGCCTCGCTGCACATCTTTCTGAGCTGCGAATACTTCATTCCCGGCTTGATGTTGGTCAGTGCGGTTTCCCAGCCGACCTTGGTGGAGACCATGCAGGCCTTGAGCTCTTTGGATGGCTCACCTAACACGAACGTGCGGCCAAAATCGCCGTGGTAGAAATTTCGCTGGCACACGGCATCGACCATCATCGGCTCGCCTGGAATCAGTTTGCCTTCCGTGAAACCGCCAATGGTTCCCGAGGCGATCCACATGGCCTTGGCGCCACGCTTGGCCGCTTCCACCATGAAAATCTGGTCGACCTGGTCCTTGGTGCTGCCCTTGTGCAGCTGTTTCAGCATGGCCATGCAGGCATCCTGGTTGATGCGTGCGACGGTGCGCATGTGCTTGAGCTCGACCTCGGACTTGATCATGCGGATCTTGCGAAACGTGTTGTCACCCGGCACGCAGGTAATCTTGTTGCGGTCCAGCGTCTTCAAGATGAGCGAGATGCGCATGTCATCGACCGCGATCTTGCCCTTGCCGAGTCCCGCGAGCTCGAGCGCGCGCACCAGCGCCCACTCCGGCGTCGCCGCCCGGCGATCGTTGACCTTGCGACCGAAATTGATCCAGGTTTGCTCCCGGGGCCGCAATTCACCGCCTGTCGTGGGCCAGGCGCCCACCGGCGCGGCATCAGGTTCCTGGCTCCAATCGCCCCGGGCAATATATTTTTCCAGGTCGAGTGGAAAGCTGTAGGGCACGATCTCGGGATATTCGCGGTCGCCGTTCGCCAGGAACATCAGGTCCGCGCCGGCCACCACCAGGAAACTCGGTTGTTTTTCATCGCGCGGCATGACCGCGAAACTGGGTATCGCGCGCAGCTTCTGCAGTTCGTAGCTGAAATAATTCCCGAGATAGAAAATGTTGACGGGATTCAGCGCGACAATGCCGTCGAGCCCCTCGCGGTCCATGATCTCGTAGGCGCGCGCCTTGTTGACCAGCAGCCGGCCGTCGAAATCGTGCCCCGGCACCGGACCCGGCGCGACCATGCCCCAGTTGGCCCTGGCTTCGGGAATCCCGAGCGCGCTGGCACCTAACATGCCGCCACCGGCGGCCATCAATGAAAAGAAGTCGCGGCGTTCCATGTTCCATTCTCCGTCCTGGAGCGAGTCCTCCAGTGGTGTTATCTGTTGCAGCGGTTTGCAACCACTATAATAGCCCCCCATGACTTCAGAGCGGCCACGCGCCATGCAGAAATGACAGCACAACAAGTCCAGCTCACCGTAATTGCCGCGATCTTCGCGACCTTTGCGCTGCTTGAGTGGCGGCGGCATCGCCTGTTCCCGCCCGAGGCCAACCGGGAAGACAACCGGCTCGACGTGGCCGTCCTGTTCATGTTCCCCATCGTCCAGGCCGGCGTGTTGCTGGCCGCGACCGCACTCTGCGAGCGGTTCATTCCCGAGTCCGGGGGGTCGCTCGCGCACTGGCCCTGGTGGGCCATGGTAGGCACGCTGCTGATCGCAGACGACCTGACGCAGTACCTGTGGCACCGGTTGTCGCACACCAGCGTGATGTGGCCCTTGCACCGTGCGCACCACTCGGCCAGCTATATGAGCGTGCGCGTGGTGTATCGCAACAACGCGTTCTACTACGCGATGATGCCGGGGCTGTGGTTGAGCGGTGCGCTCCTGTTCCTGGGCTTCGGCTGGGTCTATGTCGGGTACACGATCGTCAAACTGGCCGTCATCATCGGCGCGCATTCAAGTGTTCGCTGGGATGAAAAGCTGTACCGGTATCCCGCGCTGCATCCGCTGATGTGGCTGCTGGAGCGCACGATCTCAACGCCGGCCACTCACTACGCGCACCACGCCCTGTCACAGGACGACGGCATCGGCCATTACACCGGCAATTACGGCAACCTGCTGTTTTTCTGGGACGTGCTGTTCGGCACCGCGGTCATCACCCGGAAATATCCGCCCGCATTCGGCCTGCTCGATGACCGGCTCTACGGCCATGAGAACTGGCTCGCCCAGTTGCTGTTCCCCGTCTTCCGCTCGCATCGCCCCGATTCAGCGCTCGCCATACCGCCCGCCAGGCCGCCTGGCTAAAGACCGCGTCATGCGCGCGCCAGCCTCAGAAGCGCGCCGCCAGCACGGTCAGCGGGAAATGCACGGTCATGAGCCGCGTCGGCTGCCCCCACAGCGGCGCCAATGCGCGCTCAAGGAGCACCACCGGATCGCCGCCGGTTGCCGCCCGATAGCGGGCGGTCGCCGACCAGCTGCTGACGTAGCCTAACAACTGGGCGAGCGGCCACTCGACACTGAGGTGAAACTCCGGCACCGCCACCCGCGGTGTGGGAAATTCCAGAGTCGTGTAACGCGACTCGACATGCCGTCGTTCCGGCGGCCAGTATGGCCCGACCACGGTCCGGTAAAAATCACCGAACGCCGCGCGCACCTGCGGCTCTGACGGTTCCGGTATCGTATAGGTCCACGCAGCTAACAACGCGCCGGACCGTGCGACACGCCGCGCTTCGCTGTAGAACGCCGCCACGTCGAGCCAGTGCAGCGCCTGCGCTACGGTGATGAGATCGGCGCTTGCAGCGTCGAGACCGGATGCCTCCGCCGGCGCGACGCGATAGCTGACGCGCGGGTGCGGTGTCGCAGCCGCGATCTGCTGGGCGCTGGCGTCGGTCGCGATCACCGCACCGAATTGCGCCGCCAGCACGACGCTCGCCTGACCGCTGCCGCAACCGCAGTCCCAAACCATCTCGTGCCGCGGAACCTGCGACGCCAGCCACGCAAAGATTTCGGGCGGATAGCCCGGGCGAAAGTTCGCGTACTCGCGCGCGACCGAGCTGAAAAGCTGAGTGTTGGCCATACCGGTGCGCGCCATCTTACCGCGCGGAGCCACGCAAGCGCAGCAGCGCCCTGGGCGATCGCGGGCGCCTCAAGCCTGCCGTTGCAGCAGTTTGTGCTCGATGAGGTGCATGGCAACGTCGGCACCAGTCTTCAACAGGCAAAAGACAACGGCCGCCAGCACACTGAAACTGCCGGTCAATACGCCGCCTGCCAGGATCGTCAGGTGCATTGGTATCACACGCAGGTACGGCAGGAACATCAGCGTCCCGATGTTAGGTGTGCCGGCCGCATCGGCTTCGATGTTCTGCTGGTACGAAAAGCGGTGGTTCCAGACGAAGCTCAGCGCCGCGACGGCGATACCGATCCAATCCCAGCGGCCCAGCTCCTCGGCGCGGGTCAAAATAAAAAAAGCGTAGCCGAGGTGAAAAAAGCCGTAATGGAGCGCAAAGAACAGGACCGCAGAGTGCTTGGTCGCCTCGGTCGGCTCGACGGGCTGGTCATTGACCAGGACGTCTTCAGTCGAGAAGCGCTCGAGTGCCAGCATGCGCTTGCCGCTGAAATAACCAATGACGACCGACTGAATCCAGTACGGCCAGAGCAGCAGGCTCAACGGCCATTGAAAGATCAGCGCCAGGGCCAGTGTCACCGCATTGGCGATGACCAGCGAGCGCGTGCTCTCGCGCGTGACGGCGGCCGGCCGATTACCTGACGCCGCGTCCGACATCGAGCCAGATTTCATTGCGTCGCAAAAACCATGGCATGAACGGCGCGTCATAACGCGCGTACACCGGTTCGCCGGACCAGGTCTCGTTAGCCGAGCGCAGCGCCTGCTGCAGCTCGGTGAGATGCTGGTTGTAGTTGGCGTCGGACCACAGGCCCGAGAAACGGATGACGGCAACGCGATGCGCCGGCACTTCGCGTAACTTGACCCGCGCATCGAGCGGCTCGGGCGCGCTGTCGAGCGTCACGCCGCGCGGCAGCACGAACTGCACGACAAAGCCGCCCAGCGCGGCGCTCTGCGTGACCGGCGCAGTCATCTTCAGCTTCATCGGTTTCGCGCTCTGCGTGACCGGCGCGGTCATCGCAAATTTCTTCTGGCCTTTGTTCTTGCCGAAAATGTAGCCGGCGAGGATCGGGAACGCGGCATTGCCGGCGTCCGACGCCTCGGCGCTGATCAGGACTTCGGCAACGACGTACGGCGAATACTCGCGCACCTCGACGGCGCCGATCTTCCTGACAACCTGGAATGCCGGCTCTTCAATGGCCATGGCAGACGGAGCCGCGATCAGCAATGCGGTCGCAACAGGGATCAGGATACGCATGATTCATTGCTTCTCAAATCGTACTGTTTCAGGTACCGGCGGTTTCGCACGGATCACCACCGTGCCGGCCATTTTATCGTGCCAGCCCTGTTTTTTTGCATCGATGCCGACCCAGATGAGGCCGAGGCCGAGCGGGATCGTCGACACGTAGTACCCCAGGTAGCGAATCAATGACTGACCTAACGTGAGCGGACCGCCGCTTTTCGCGTCCACCACCTTCACCTTGAACACCATCTTGCCGGGTGTCGCCTGGCGCGCCAGCCAGAACGCGATGATCGCCACCGCCGGCAGGACCCAGGAAATCAGCAGGTCCGCGGGACCCGCGATCAGGCCCGGCGATTCACCCATGAAATAGCCCCAGCCATAGATTTTCGCCAGTAGCGGCGTCGTGATGCATAGCACCAGAACCGTATCGATCATGGAGGCCGCAAAGCGGATCCAGAACCCCACGTACTCGTACTCATCGGACATGCACTCGCTCCTCGCGGCTAAGTTGGCGCTTTTTGTCCCGCACCGCAAGCGAAAGCTTGCGCGTTCTTGCTATCTTCGCCGCATGCCCCGCTACAGCAACGAAGCCGGCCTGGAATTCACGGCCGCCAGCGCAGCGGCGGTGCAGGCCTTCGACCGCACCATCCACGCCTACGCCAGCTTTCGCCGTACCGTCGCCGATTGCCTCAAGGAAACGCTGACCCTCGACCCCAACATGCCGATGGCGCTGGTGCTGAAGGGCTGCTTCATGAACTACATGGGCATGAAGCCGTTGCTCGCCAAGGCCGCGCAGGCCGCCGCCGCCGCGGAAGCGCTGGCCGCGGACGCCACGCCCCGCGAACGCGCACACATCGCCGCGCTGCAGGCCTGGACCGCGGGCGATTACCGCAGCGCGATCGCGCGCTGGGAGGGCATCCTGCGCGAGCATCCGCACGACTTCCTGGCGCTCAAGCTCGCGAACTACCTGCAGTTCTATCTCGGCGAGCCCGTCAGCATGCGCGACTCGGTGCGCCGCGTGTTAGGTTTCTGGGATCCGGGCATGCCCTGCTACGGCTACGTGCGCACCTTGTTAGCTTTCGGGCTGGAGGAAACCGGCGACTATGCCGAGGCGGAAGCCATCGCGCGCCAGTCGCTGAGCGCCGATCCGCTCGACATCTGGGCCGTGCACGCGGTCGCACACGTCATGGAATCCCAGGGCCGGTACCAGGAAGGCGTGCGCTTCCTGACGGAGCGGGAGGCCGACTGGGACAGCAGCCACAACTTCCGCTATCACCTGTGGTGGCACCGCGCGCTGTTCCAAATCGGGCTGCGGCAGTTCGACGCGGTGCTCGCGCTGTACGATGAGCGCATCTGGGATCCGCGCTCCGACGAGTACCTCGATCTCTGCAACGACGCCTCGCTCTTGCTGCGGCTCGAGCTCGCCGGTATCAACGTTGGTGCACGCTGGCAGCCTTTGTTAGAAAAGGTCCGGAACCGTCGCGATGAACACATCTTCGCGTTCGTCGATGCGCATTTCCTGCTGGCGCTCGCCGCCAACCGGGCCCCCGAAGCGCAGCTGATGCTCGACTCGTTGCGGGTGCTCGCCGCGAACGGCAAGACTACGACCGCCGAGGTCACACGCTACGTTGGTCTCGCTCTCTGCGAAGCCATCGCCGCGCACCGCGCCGGCGACTACGCCAAAACGGTAACCTGGCTGGCGCCACGACGCGAGCGACTGCAGGCCATCGGCGGCAGCCATACCCAGCGCGAGGTGTTCCAGCAGCTGCTGGCGGACGCCGCGGCGCGTTAAGGTGTATCCTTAGGATGCGACCTAAAGCGTGCCAAGACTCTAACAACTACAGGTACTAAACATGATTACCATCCGACAACTACTGCTCGGCGCTACGGCTGCCCTGACACTCGCAGCCTGCGCACCGGCCGCGCCTCCGGCAGCTACAGCGGCGCCGAAGAATGACGCCGCCGCCGACGAAGCGGCCGTGCGCGCGATCAATCCCGCCTGGTTCAAGGCCATGAGTGCCGGCGACGCCGCGGGTGTCGCGGCGCTGTACGCAGACGATGCGGTTGTCAGCCCGCCGGGCGCGCCTGCGGCGCGCGGCAAGGCGGCAATCCTGGCGCTCTTCACCAAGGAAATCGCCGACATGGCCTCCGCCGGACTAACCAATAACATGGGCACCGATCCGACCGAAGTCGGCGTCTCCGGCGATCTCGCCTGGGAATGGGGCACCTACACCGTCACGGACAAGGCCGGCAAAATCGTCGAGGTCGGCAAGTTCACGTCGATCATCGCGCGCCGCGATGGTGCCTGGAAATTGATCCGTGACACCTGGAATTCGGACAACGCGCCTGCGGCGGAAGCACCGAAGAAGTAGCAACCCGGCTGCGACTCTCGCATGAGGCGCGCAATGCTGCTCGGCTTCGCGGCCATGGCGAACTCCGCCATGGCCGCGCCGCCCGGCGACTGGCCGACTTTCGGCGGCGATTCCGGTGGCAGCCAGTACTCGCCGCTGCGCCAGATCACGACGGCTAACGTCGGCACGCTCGAGCTCGCGTGGGTGCATCGCTCGGGCGATGTCGCCGGCGCCGGCAGTCCCAGCGGCGCCACGTCGCTCGAGGCGATTCCGATCCACGCCAACGGCATGCTGTATTACTGCACGCCGCTCAATCGGGTGTTCGCACTCGACCCCGCGACGGGCGCACCGAAGTGGATGTTCGACATGCAAAGCGCCTCGGGCGCCAGGGGTCCCCGCAAGGCGGCGATCTGCCGCAGCGTCGCCTACTGGCAGTCACCGTCGCCTCAACCTAACACCGCCTGCGAGAAACGCGTGTTCGCGGGCGATGCGAACGGCAACGTCTATGCGATCGACGCCGACAGCGGCGCGTCCTGCCGCGACTTCGGCGCGGCGCGCGGTCACCCGGGCTATGCAGCGCACGGCGATTTCGACGCCCGCGGCGCCGAGGGCGCGGTGCACGGCGCGACCACCGGTCCGTTCGTCGCCGGCGATCTCGTGATCTCGGCCACCAGTGCGCGCGATTCGATGGTCGATGCCAACGACGGTTTCGTGCGCGCCTTCGACGTGCGCAGCGGCGAGCTGCGCTGGGCGTTCACGCCGATCCCGGATGAGCACGCGCATCGCACCGGCGCCGCGAACGTCTGGTCGACCATGAGCGCCGATCCGGCGCACAACCTGCTGTTTGTGCCGACCACCAGTCCGTCGTCGGATTTCTATGGCGTGACGCGCAAGGACCTCGCACTGCCGCTCACCGACTCGACTGTCGCGCTCGCACTCGACACCGGCAAGCCGGTGTGGAATTTCCAGGCGACGCACCACGATCTTTTCGACTTCGACCTGCCTGGGCATCCGCTGCTGGTCACGATCCGGCACGGCGGGCAGCAGCTGCCGGTCGCGATCCAGCAGACCAAGCTCGGCCGCATGTTCGTGTTCGACCGGCTGACCGGCAAGCCCGTGTTTCCGATCCCGGAGCGCCCGGTGGCGGCGTCCGATATTCCGGGCGAGCGCGCCGCGGCCACGCAACCGATGCCGGACCTGCCCGAAGCCTGGGCGCGCCAGAAGCTGACAGAAGACGATCTCTGGGGCATCACGCCCTGGGACCGCGCCTGGTGTCGCGACGAGTTCCGCAAGCTGCGCTACCAAGGGCCGTTCACGCCGCCCAGCGAACGCGGCTCGCTGGTGTTCCCGTTCGGCGGCGGCAACTGGGGCGGCGTCGCCTTCGACTCGGCTAACAACCTGATCATCGCCAAGGGCCAGAACATGGCGCTGCGCCTGCGCCTCGTGCCGCGGGCCACCGCGGGCGCGAAGACCCAGGATCTGGTTGGCACGCCGTATCGCGCCGAACTCGGCATATTCACGACGCCCGGCGGCGTGCCCTGCACACCGCCGCCGTTCGGCACCGTCACCGCGATCGACATGGACAGCGGCCGTATCCGCTGGCAGGTACCGCTGGGTCAGGCAAAATGGCGCGGCATCACCGCGCCGGCATTCCTCAAGTGGGGCTCACCTAACATCGGCGGCCCGATGGTCACGGCCGGCGGACTGGTGTTCATCGCGGCGAGTGTCGATGGCAAGCTGCGGGCGCTCGATGTGCGCAGCGGCGAGGAGCTCTGGCAGCACGATCTCACAGCGCCCGGCATGACCATCCCGATGACGTACAGCGTCGGTGGGCGCCAATTCGTCGTGATCGCAGCCGGCGGCAATCCACGAATGGCGCCGGACGTGTCCGACGCAATCATGGCGTTTGCATTACCAGTGCAGAAATGACCCGCGCCGCATCGGCTGATGCGGCGCGGGCCTGAGGCTCAGAACTTGTAGCCGATCGAGACGTCGTAACGGCGTGGGTCGCCGAAGAACAAACCGTTGAACACGGAAATCTTGTACACCTTGTCACTGCAGTTCTTGCAATCCACCGTCACTTTCCACGCATCGTTGCTGGAGGTGTAGACCAGGCCCGCGTTGAACAGCGTGAAGGCGTCGGCTCGCGTGCTCAGCACCGTCGCGCCGCTCACGAAGGGCCCGCCTGGGATGAGCTGCAGGTTCGGCACGGCGTTAGATGCCGTGGTCCAGAACGGCCCCGTGTACTGCACTTCCACCGAGGCAGCGAACTTGCCGCCGAGGCCTTCCGCCGGAATGTGGAAATTCAGTCCCAGGTTGCCGCTCTTCTCCGGGAAGCGCGACAGGCCATCGGTTGGGTCGATCGCATTCGTGTAGCTGGTGGTGGTCAGTGGCGGCCGCGGATTGGCGCAGGCGCCGTTGACGATCGAACCGCCGTTCGTGCACGAGGACTGCGCGCGCGGGTTGACGTAGGTGTATTCGCCATTCTGCAGACCGAGCGATGCATACAGGTCGACGTACTCATTGAATCGCGCCGCGACCTCGAGCTCGAATCCCTTGGTCTTGATGTCGCCGGCATTATCCTGAGTCGAGAGCGTCGTACCAACGATGGGCCCCGGCGTCGAATACGCGAGCTGCAGACCCGTGGTGGTCGCGTAGTAGAAGTTGCCATTCAAACGCAGCCGGTGATTGAGCCATTCGCTCTTCATGCCGAGCTCGTAGGACTTGGTCTCTTCCGGCTGCATCGGCTGGAATTCCTGCGGCCGGTACGCCGTGCGGGAGTTCCAGCCACCGGATTTGAAGCCACGCGTGCCACTCACATACAACATCACGTCGTCGGTCGCCTGGAAATTGACGCCGGCCTTCGGCGTGAACTGGCTCGACTTCAGCTTGGTAGCAACGCCTGCGGCCACGAGGTCGGCCGTGGTCATCGCACCCTGCGCTGTCGCCACCAGGTTGAGTTTCTTGGTGTCATCCGTGAAGCGGCCACCGAGTATTAACGTGGTGCGATCCGCGACCTTCCAGTCGAACTGTGCGTAGGCCGCAAAGCTGTCGGTCGTGTTACGCATATCGCGGAAGCTGGAGTAACCGCGCGCAGCGCCGCAAGGGATCGGGCCTTCGCCGAAAAAACCCGTGCTGCAGGTCAGTGCCAACGGCACACCCACTGCGCCGGAGCCGGTGGCCTGGCCTGCCTTGGTGATGTTGTCTTCCGAGAAGAAGTAGATGCCTGCAACGTACTTGACCTTGTCGTCATTGAACGCACCGCTGGCCTTGAACTCCTGCGAGAACATGTCGTACTTGCCGTCGTTGTTGATCGCGAAGGTGAAGTACTGCGGCAGCGTCGCCGTCGCCCGCGTGCGCACGCCGGCAACTGCGGGATTCGG
>JANNVI010000035.1:0-6610 GCA_031414335.1 Gammaproteobacteria bacterium
GGCCGAAAGCAGACGTGTGTCAATGCCGTCAACATACAAACCGTTCCAGGTGTATGCGGGCGCAACTAGCTCCTGATCTCCCGCGCCAGAACCACACTGACCGACTCCGTGCCCGGGTCAAAAACGATGTAAGCCTCGCGACGACGCAGCTGAGCTAACACCTGTGTGACCTTGTCGTCGAGCGAACTTTCATGCAGGCCATAGTCCGTGCCTTCGCGCAGGATAAAGGACTCGATGACCGCACGAAGTGTTGCCGGTGCGAGATCATCGAACGCCACGGGGATGGGCGCTTGGTCTTCAGTCTCGCTTGGCATGGCCGTCAGACTATAATCTCCTGCTCGATGGAGAAACACTGGCATAGCGTGATTCGGGATGCCAATACCGCGGACTTCCCGCGGATTCTTGCGCTCAACGCGGAATCGGTTCATTTCCTGAGTCCGCTGGATCTCGCGCGTTTGACAATGCTGCATCACGCTGCGCCATATCACCGCGTGCTCGACGCAGACGGCGTTGTGCAAGCCTTCCTGCTCGCGTTGCGTCCGGGAGCCCCGTACGACAGCCCGAACTACCGCTGGTTCTCTGCGACCTATGCGGATTTTCTCTATATTGATCGTATCGTCGTGTCGGCGTCCATGCAGGGTCGCGGCGCGGGCCTGCGTTTGTATGACGACCTGTTCCAGTTTGCGCGCGGCAGCGCAATCAGACTGATCACCTGCGAATTCGATGTCGAGCCGCCCAATCCTGCCTCCGAGCGGCTGCACCGTCGCCTGGGCTTCAGAGAAGTCGGCACGCAATTTGTGGGACCTGACAAAAAGCGCGTTTCTTTGCAAGCGCTTACGCTTAGACAATGAACGCGGCACGACCAGCGGGTTACTCAGGTACTCCGCTCGCCAAAAAACTCGGATATCGCGACGGCAATCGCGTGTTTCTGCTTTCCGCCCCAAAGAATTACCGCGCGCTCGTGGACCCTTTGCCGCCCGCTATTCTGTTCGAAAAATCGCCCGGCGCGAAAACCGATCTGGTGCACGCGTTCTTTACTGACCAAGCCGAACTCGGCAAGTTTTTGAAATTGGCCAGGCAGACGCTGCAGCCGGACGCGAGCATCTGGGTGTCCTGGCCGAAAAAGTCAGCGAAAGTCCCGACCACGATCACCGAAGACACGATTCGCAAGCTGGCGCTGCCGTTAGGTCTGGTCGACATCAAGGTCTGCGCGGTCGATGACACCTGGTCCGGCCTGAAGCTGGTCTTGCGTAAGGAACTGCGTTGAAATCCATGCTCAAGCGGCCGCTGACCTGGATCGCGTTGGCGCTTGTTGCGGTTCTTGTTTGGCTCGCAGCTGCGTATCGAGCCGATATGAATCGCGACTACGCGCGCGTGGGCTCCAGCGGCACGGTGATTACATCGCCCTACGGCGACATCGAATACACCGCCGGCGGCTCCGGTCCTGCGGTGCTGGTGATTCATGGCAGTGGCGGCGGCTACGACCAGGGCGAATTGATGGTGCGCGCCGTGCTCGGTGAGCAGTTTCACTGGATCGCGCCGTCGCGCTTTGGCTACCTGCGCTCGACCTTTCGGGCGGGCGCAACGATTGACGACCAGGCACATGCATATGCGTATCTGCTCGATCACCTGGGCATAAAGAAGGTCGCGGTCGTCACCTTGTCCCACGGCGGGCCGTCGGCCCTGCTGTTCGCGGCCTTGCACCCGGAGCGCGTGTTGTCATTGACACTCATTTCCGCGGGCGTCTCCGCCTCCACCGATCCGAATCAATCGCAGGCGAGCCAGAAGGGCGACATGCTGAAGACAATTTTCCAGCATGATTTCCTATACTGGGCCATCTCCCGGGTGTTCAAGACACAGCTAATGGAACTGATGGGAGCTAACAAAGAGGTGATCGCCGGCCTGACGTCAGAGCAGCGCGGCCTGGTCGACCAGATCATCGATTTCATGAACCCGGTCGCGCCGCGCTCAGCCGGTACCGTTTTCGACAACCAGGCCGCAATGCCCAACGAACGAATCGCTGCGATCCGGGCCCCGACCTTGATATTCCATGCCGCCGACGATGGTCTGCAGCTCTACCGCAATGCCGAGTACGCAGCGGCGCACATTCCCGGCGCAAAGCTGGTTCGTTTCGAGCGTGGGGGACATCTGGTCATCTGTATCGAGCAGGCGACCATCCGTGCGATGACACAGAAAAATATTGTCGATAACTCGGGCGAGTGACAGCTGGAAGCGCGGGCCGGCATCTTGATTCCATATAACGCGGAGAACGACATGGCACGGAGATTATTGATTTTTCTGCTGGCGCTGCTGGCATGGACTTCGCCGGCGGTGGCGCAGCAAACAGCTATCGAGTTCACGTCCATACCCAAGGTGTTAGTTCGCTCGCCTGATCCGGTCAAACTGGCGGAATTCGACAAGGCGCTGGGTTTCGCGGAAGTATCGAGAAACAATTTTGGTGTGAATTTCTATTTGCAGGGGAGTGTGGGGGCGCTTGAGGTGCTGAAGATGGACAAAGACACCCGGCCTTCCGGCCCGAAGACTTCCCGCACGCAGCAGGGCGTAGTGGCTATTTTCGAAGTGACCGACCAGCAGGCTCTCATTGCCCGGGCCAAGGCGGCCGGAGCGACCCTGATCGAGCGCTGGGACGCATCCGACCGTCCCGCCACGATCTATTACATCGGTGACCCGGAATACAACATCCTGGGTTTTGCGGCCCGTCATCACGATCCGCGCCTCAAGACGCCGTGAGCGGCACGGTTCGCTGTGTTGTTGGGCGGGTAGTTGAACGTGGGCGGCGGTTGCCTTAGGCTGACCGTCCACAACAACAACGAGGATTCGGATCATGCCCAGATACGTCATTGAAAGAGAGATCCCGGGCGCCGGAAAGCTAACAGCCGCCGAGCTCCAGGGCATCTCCCAGAAATCCTGTGGGGTGTTGCAGGGAATGGGGCCGAAGATCCAGTGGGTCGAAAGCTTTGTCACCGACGACAAGGTCTACTGCGTCTACATCGCGCCCAACGAAGCGGCGGTGCGTGAGCATGCGCAGAAGGGCGGATTCCCGGCGAACAAGGTTTCCCAGGTTCGCAACGTCATCAGCCCTACCACAGCGGAGTAGGCCGGACGCCCCTGCGACGCGGCAACGAGTCGCAGGGGGTTCCCGGATATCAGCCTGAAGCGTCGCCAGTCGCCGTTAGCATCTGGAGGACTCGTGCATTTCCTGTTGTTCTATGAATACGCGCCGAATTACCTGCAGGATCGGGCGCAATACCGCGCGGAACATCTCAAGCTGGCATGGGCCGCCAAGGAACGCGGTGAGCTGGTCCTGGCGGGCGCGCTGGCCGATCCGGCGGATGGCGCGGTGCTGTTGTTCCAGGGACCGACTGACGCTGCTGCCCGAAAGTTTGCGGAAGTCGATCCTTATGTCAGGGCCGGCCTTGTTACCCGTTGGTATGTGCGTCCATGGACGACGGTCGTGGGCGACGCGGCGACTACTCCTGTGAAAACCGTCACCTAACAATTATTTCGAAACTAGGATCATCATGGCCGACAAGAAAATCATCGCAGTCGTAGGCGCCACGGGTGCGCAAGGCGGCGGGCTGGTGCGCGCAATCCTGGCCGATCCGAACGGCGGGTTCAGTGCACGCGCCATTACCAGGAACGTCAGTTCTGACAAGGCCCAGGCGCTTGCCAGGGCGGGCGCGGAAGTCGTCGCTGCTGACATCGACGACCAGGCGAGCCTGGCGGCGGCGCTGAAGGGCGCCTACGGCGCCTACTTCGTGACCTTCTTCTGGGAACACTTTTCCCCGGAGAAAGAGCAGGCGGAAATTCGCACCATGGCGGCCGCGGCGAAGGCCGCGGGCCTCAAGCATGTCATCTGGTCGACACTCGAAGACTCGCGCCAGTGGATCCCGCTGTCGGACAACCGTATGCCGACCTTGATGGGCAAGTACAAGGTCCCGCACTTCGACGCCAAGGGTGAAGCTAACAAGTTCTTCACCGAGATGGGCGTACCCACGACGTTCCTGTACACGTCGTTTTACTGGGATAACCTGATTGGCTTCGGCATGGGTCCGAAGAAAGGCCCGGACGGCAAGCTCGCCTTCACGTTGCCGATGGGCGACAAGAAATTGCCGGGCATGGCTGCTGAGGACATCGGCCGGTGTGCGTACGGTATCTTCAGGAAGGGCTCGGAATATATTGGCAGGAGTGTCGGTATTGCCGGCGAGCACCTGACCGGCAAACAGATGGCCGACGCCCTGTCCCAGGCGTTAGGGCAGGACGTGCACTACAACGCGGTGACGCCGGACATGTATCGCAGTTTCGGTTTTCCGGGTGCTGATGACCTGGGTAACATGTTCCAGTTCAATCGCGATTTCGCGGAGGTCTTTTGCAGCGCGCGCAGCGTGGACTTTTCCCGCGCCCTGAATCCGTCGCTGCAGACCTTCAAGACCTGGCTTGCGGAAAACAAGGCCCGCATCCCGCTGGAGTAGAGGAGCAATACGATGAACTGGAATACGAAACGTGCTGCATGCGGTGTGGCGCTGGGGATGCTATTGGTTGCACATGCTTTCGCCTCGCAAGCGGATGAGTCGGCGATTCGCGCGCTGCAGGCGCGACAGGCGGCCGCGTGGAACGCGCATGACGCGACAGCGTACGCAAACCTGTTTGCCCAGGACGGCGATGTCGTCAACGTGCTGGGCTGGTGGTGGCGGGGCCGCGCGGAGATTCAAAGCAAGCTCTCCGACGCGTTCGCGTGGGTGTTCCGCGACAGTAAACTCACGATCACCGATGTGCACTCGCGTTTTCCAGATCGAGAGACGGCGATCGTGCATGTGCGCTGGACGATGGATGGAGCCAAGGTGCCGCCCGGAGCGCCGGCGCCGCCGCGCGAGGGTATCCAGCTCCAGGTCCTGCGAAAAGCTAACGGGCAATGGCTGATCGCGAGCTTCCAGAACACGAACAGCATTCCCGAGACGCCGTTTCCGAAAGGTCCGCCGTTGGGCCCAAACGGCAGGTAATACAACGGGAGCGTCACATGGATCCTGCCGCGATTATATTTGTCAGCATCTTCGCGCTGGTCATCGGCCGTTTTCTCTATGGCCGGGTGAAGTACGGCAGCTGGACCGGCGCATTCGCCGGCGGCCGCATCGAACGCACTATTGGCGAAGTGTCGACGATGGGAGGCATGGCCGGCCGGCAGGTTCTGAAGGTGCACGCCATGCGTAACGACGACAAAAATGAAGATTTTGTGGCGCTTGGCGTGACTTCCAGGACCATGCTGTCGGCCAGCCTGCAGCTCTACAAGTTGTCGAAGTACGATGCCCAGCAACTTGCAAACTTCCTGAACCAGGCGGCAAAGTGACAACTCCCGCATGAACGCCAGCCAGTTGCAAGACTTCGCGACCAGGTACACGACCGCGTGGTGCAGTCAAAATGCCGTAAGCGTCGCGGCGTTCTATGCCGAGAGCGGCTCGTTGCAGATCAACAATGGAGCGCCCGCAGTCGGCCGCGCCGCAATCACCGCGGCGGCGCAGAGCTTCATGAGCGAGTTTCCTGATTTGCTCATCACCCTGGACGGCGCCGAGCTCCTCGGCAATCGGGCTATCTATCGCTGGACGCTTGCGGGAACGAGCACGGGCCCGGGAGGCACCGGCAACCGGGTTCGCATCAGCGGTTACGAGGAATGGACGATGAGTCCGGGCGGACTGGTCGCGGATTCCAAGGGGCATTACGACGCAGTCGATTACCAGCGCCAGCTGCGCGGTGGTGGCTCAGGCTACAAAAAATAGGCTGCACCTGGCTATCTATGGTTACAACCCTCGCAGAAATTCTGCCGCAAGCCGCGCGCAGGCATAAAGACCGTATTGCGTTGATCGTCGAGGAGCGGCAGTTCTCGTTCCGCGAGCTTGATGCCATGTCCAACCGGGTTGCTAACGGCCTGGCCGCCGTCGGAATTCAGCCGGGCGACCGCGTGAGCCTGTTCGGTGCTAACAGCTGGGAGTGGCTTGTCAGCTACTACGGCATTGTGAAGACCGGCGCGGTGGTGAACCCGCTCAACACCATGCTCACGGCGGATGAAGTGCGATTTACCGTGACCGACGCGGGTTCCCGCGCGGTGCTGGCCGCGGCGGATAAGGCCGAGACCTTGCTGCCCCTGAAGGGCGTTGGCAACCTGACCGATCTGGTTTTCTGGGGCGAGGCGCGCGTCGCCGGGGCCAGGATGCTGAATGACTGGCTGCAGCACGCCAGCCCGGAATTTACTGCGCCGCGCCGCCAGCCTGCGGATCTGGCCGCCGTTTGCTACACCTCGGGGACGACGGGACACCCGAAGGGCGCCATGCAGAGTCAGCGATCCGTGATCGGCGCGGCCGTGGGCACTGCGCTGATGTCGGCGCGGACGGCAGAGGATCGGCTCATCAATGCGCTGCCGCTGCCGCATGTCTATGGAAGCTGCGTGTTCAATGCGGCGATGATGGCTGGCTCGATGCTGATCGTTGTTCCGCGCTTCAATGAAATCGCCGTCCTCAGTGCCATCCAGCGGCATCGCGTCACGATCATGGACGGCGTGCCGACAGCCTATTACTACCTGCTCGCACATCCGGACTTC
>JANNVI010000036.1:0-19908 GCA_031414335.1 Gammaproteobacteria bacterium
GCGTTCTTCTGGTTCCTGGTGATCCGGCCCGCTGCGCAAGCCCAGGAAGTCGGGCTGCTCAAGCAGACGCTGAGCCAGATCTATCTCGCCTGCAACTGCCTGCTGTTGTTAGCTTTCGGCGTACTGCAGTTGGTCGGAGTGGGTAATGCCAGCGGACGGCGTATCCCGCTGTTGCTGACAGTCGGCTTCGCAACGATGTTTATTGGCGACATCCTGTGGGCGCTTGGCAAACTTGGCGGCGGCTATCTGCCCGGCGGTCTGCAGGATGTGATCTATGTCGTCTGCTACCTGCCACTCGCGGCCGCGGCTTGCGAGCAGTTGCGGGGGCGCCCAACCCAGGCACCGGCGCAGGAGTCGAGGGTGGATCTGCTGGCACAGTCGCTGCCATACGCGGCCATGCTCTCGGCATTTGCGGTTCTGGTGTATTTCGCGCGCGGCGACCTCGGCGGCCCCGCTGCCCTGATGACCATCATCGTATTCGCACTGATGCTGCTGCTGATGGTGCGCCAGGGCATCACGCTGCGTGAGGACGCCATCGGGCGCGAGCAGCGCGCGACGCGCCTGGTCGAGGCTCGCTACGCGTCGCTGATCGCCAATGCCTCGGACGTCATCATGATTGTTGCGCCGGACGGTGGCTTGCGTTTTGCGTCGGCAGCCTGTGAGCGCACGTTTGGGCTCGAGCCCCTGGACATCAGCGGGCGCAATCTCCTGGATCTCTGGGTCGGCGAAGACCGCGAGCACCTGCGCGCGTTTCTGGCCGAGGTCGCGATGAGTTTGTCCGGCGCAGTTGGCCCGGTCGAACTGCATCTCGAACTCGGCACGGGTCGCCAGACACTGGAGATCGTCGGCAGCAACCTGACAGCGGATCCGGCGGTTGAAGGCCTGGCGCTCAATTTCCGCGACATCAGCGATCGCAAGGCGCTCGAGGAACAACTGCGCCAGCTGGCATTCCATGATCCGCTGACCTTGCTCGCCAACCGCAATCTGTTCCGCGATCGGGTGCAACACGCACTGACGCTGGCGCAGCGCGGCCAGCATCACGTGGCCGTCATGTTCCTGGATCTGGACAACTTCAAGAACATCAATGACTCACTCGGGCACGAGGCGGGCGACCATCTGCTGCGCGCCGTTGCGCAGCGGTTGATCAAAGCGACCCGAACATGCGACACAGTGGCGCGACTCGGTGGCGATGAGTTTGCGATCCTGATTGAAGGCGTCGGGCAGAAGGCCGGTGTCGAGTATGTCGCTGCCGTGGTAATCGAGGCCCTCGGCGCGCCATTTGCCATCGCCGATACGCAGGTCCGCGTGGCGGCCAGTATCGGCGTGGCCCTGTCTGCGCCTGAAGATGCTGCCGATGCACTGCTCAGCAACGCAGACCTCGCGATGTACAAGGCCAAGGCCGCCGGTAAAGGCCGCTACGTCGTGTTCGAGCCGCAGATGCAGCAGGCACTGCGTGAACGTGTGCAGCTCGAGGCGGACATCAGCCGCGCGCTCAAGGCGCGCGAGTTCTTCCTTGAGTATCAGCCGATCATCGATCTTGGCACCCGCAGCCTGTTAGGTGTCGAGGCACTGGTGCGCTGGCGGCACCCGCAGTACGGCGTGCTGCAGCCCGCGCGTTTCATCCAGGTCGCCGAGGAGTCCGGCCAGATCATCGAGCTCGGTCGCTGGGTGTTGCTGGAAGCCTGCCAGGAAATGCATCGCTGGCGCGCCTCGATCGCCGGCGGCACGGGTCTGCGCATCGCGGTCAATGTCTCCGGGCGGCACCTGCAGCACGGCAACCTGATTCAGGATGTGGAGCGCGCCTTGCGGATGTCGGAGCTGGAGCCCGGCAACCTGGTCATCGAACTGACCGAAAGCACGATCATGCACAACACGGATGCGAACCTCGAGCGGCTGCAGCGGCTCAAGGCGCTCGGTGTCAGGCTGGCGATCGACGATTTTGGCACCGGCTATTCGTCGCTGTCCTACCTGCATCGCTTTCCGATCGATATCCTCAAGATCGACCGCTCATTTGTTGGCCGCCTCACCAGCGACGACGACGGTCCGGAGCTCGCGCGCGCGGTCGTCAGTCTCGGCGAAACGCTGGGACTCGATACCGTGGCTGAAGGCATCGAGTTCGAGGAGCAGGTCGAGGCGCTGCTGGCGCTGGGCTGCGTGGCCGGCCAGGGCTTCCTGTTCGCCAGGGCCGCATCGCTGGCGCAACTGTCGGCGTCACCGTTCGTGGCGCGGCGCAATGAGTTGTGGAATACGCAGGCCGCCAACGAAAAGGCCTCGGCGACGGGCCGGTTCCCGGCACTCAAGATCGCCGGCAGGCGCAACGCCAGCTAACAGGCTGGCAGATCGACAGTCGGGGTCAGCGTGCGCGCGCGAGCGAGCGCGGCGCAACGTCGAGCGTCTTGCCGGTGCTGAACGTGACCTTGATGGCCGAGCTGCGCGCGTTGTAGGCGAGGTAGGTGCGGACGCCGTTCTTGTCCTTGAACACCGAATACAACGGCGTGTCGGCCGTCACCGAGAAGTCCGGCGGGCCCATTTCCTTCAGGCTGGCAAGGTAGTGCAGAGTATGCGAGCGGGTCTCGCCGAACTCGACCGTGCCTTTGCGATTCCAGAGCGCAAGACCCGCGGCGGGGTCACCGAGGGCCGCGTACGAGGAGACGATGTCCTGCCAGATATCGGCCGGCGTGCCGTCGCTCAGGCCGCGCGCCGAATAGGCCTTCACTTCGCCTGGCAGCCCGCTCACCACGCCGGCGACGTATTTCGGATCCGCGCCCAGGTAAGTTGACGCCGTGGTGATCGGCAGCATGTTGATGCCCGTGATCTGGCGCGGCTCCTGGGTCCACCAGGTGTTGTAGGAATATTTGCCGCCGAACACCTGCGCGGCCAGCGGCTTGCCGTAATCCGACGGAAACACCTGGTGATCGAGATCGAACCAGTACTGGTTGATTGACGCGATTTCGTTGGTGTAGAGATAGATGCCGAGATCACGCAGTCGGGTGTTAGCCGTGGCTTCGCCCCACAGGATCAATCCGGCCCAGGCATTGATGGCCTCGGACGAGGACTCCTGGTTGTTGCCATCGTCGAACGGGATCGAGTTGCCCGAGGCCCAGGAATGACCTTCGTACGCATCGAAATTCCTGATAAACGGAAAATCCTTGCGGCCGCGCTCATCGGTCGCGATATCCGCGATGATCTTGCCGACGATGCCGCCCCATTTCTGCGCCGAGGCCCAGTCCGGGTCGCGCAGCGCGACATAGGCGGCGCCCATGACCCAGTAGCCGTAGTGGAAATGATGGTCGTTCATCGCGGTGATGCTGTCGTATTCCTGCGGCAGCCCGATGAAGGTGCCGAGGCGCGAGTCCTGCACGAAATACGTGCTGCGCCGGCCGTCGAACCAGGACTCCAGGCGGTTTTTCAGCAGCTTGAGGAGATCATCGCGCATCGGCGCGCGGCCCTCGCTCTCGGCCACGCCCATCAGCTGCGCGACTGCGCCAAGACCCTTGCCGATCGAGTACGTGCCGCGACCCATCTTGCTGAACAGTTGATCAGACTTGGCAAGGTCGCCGCCCAGCAGGCTGGCGACGCTGGCCTTGTTAGCCGGATCCTCGAGTCCGCCCCACCAGGGCACGAAGCCCTGGTAGCTGCGCTCCAGCGTGAAACTGTTGCCGGCGACGAGACGGATGCGACCGCGCACCGAGTCGAAACTGTACTGCGAAGGATGATCCGAGGCGACGCTCGACCACTGGTGCGGATAGAGCCCCATGAACGTTGTCAGGTTCTGTCCTTCTTTCGCGACCGTCTCGACACGAAATACCGAGCGCACCTTGCTGGCGCGCTCGTCATAGCTCCACTCGACGCGTGTGTTGGTGGGGAAGGCGTAGGCGAGAGCGAGAAAGTCGCTCACGGTGGCGGCGCGATTGTCCGGCAGCCCGGCGACCGAAAAATACCGCGCTGTGGCCGGCAGGCGCAGCACCAGCGAGTTCGCGTCGGCCTTGCTCCAGGTCGAGCCGGTCGGCGCAAAGATCGCATACGAGCGGCCGGCAACCGTGAACGCAGCCACGCGACCGTCGCTGCCAGCTGCCGTCGGGTCCGAGATCATCTCGGGTTTTGCGGCGAGCCGAAAGCTAACATCGCCCTTGCTGCAGTCAAAATAACTGAACGGGCTGCCGTGCAGCACCGTGGCCGTGAGTACGTCGCCGCCGGCGGCCATGCTGATCTCGGCCAGCCAGTCGGAAAATTTCGACAGGCGCGCGTCCTGCGGCTTGAAGCCCAGCGGCGCGACGGTGATCGCCGGCACATGCGCGTACTTGACCTCGCGCACGCCGTCCACCGTGCCAACGCGCTTCTCCGGCAGGCTGACTTCAAAGCCCGCTTCCGTCGCGCGGTAGGACATCGGATGCGCGTGGATCGGATGCGACCAGCGCTCGAACATCACCGACGAATACCACTGGTTGGTGGGCGCGGCCTTGCCGGCCGCATCGCCGCTGACATATTCGGCTACTGGTGGCGACGGGTCGGAGCCGCTCTTGGGCGCGGTGTAATAACTGGCAAGGCCGTCAGTGACTGGGGGCCCGGCGGCGACTGCCGCCGTCGCGCCTAACAGGATCAGGCACAGGGCCGTACGACGTGCTGTCGCCCGCGAGTCTGTTGCGCGCATGATGATGTACCTTAGAAAACGAAATTGGCACCGATCGTCAGCGAGGCGCTCGATTTGCTGATACGCGGGTCGACGCCGCCGAAGGCAGTGTTATTCGGCATGCCGAACGGCGCCGGGCCCTGCCGCCCGAATAAAACGCCGCCGACGCCACCATACACTTCGAGGTACTTGGAGATCTCGGGCACTTTGCGGTAGACGCCGAGGTTCAGAAACGTCGCCGCGTTAGACTGGCCCCATTCCGTCGGGTTCCTGGTGCTGGCTCGGTTCATGCGCACCACCCCCGCCGTGAATACGTAGGGCCGCTGGCCACTGTAACTCGCGCCGGCCATCAGGTCGTACTCGACGGCGCGGTAGAGCCTGAAGTCTCTCGCGTAGTTGAAGCCGGCCTGGTCCCAGAAGCAGGCGCTGGTGGTCGCGGAATTCGGACCGAAATCGCACTGCTGCTGCTGGCCCGACCAATCGCTGCGTTTCACGCCGTAGTTGAATTTCCAGCGATCGTTGCGCCAGTACGTGCCCTGCACAATCACCACGCTTTGGCTGGGTGGCTGATAGCCCGGCGACGTGGCAGCCGTGTTGGTGTTGCCTTGCGCGCCGTAGAAGGCGCCTTTGGCAAACGAGCTCTGGATGCCACCGCGGCTGTCCTGGTAGATCGCCTCGATGAGGTTCTTTTCATTCGAGTATTGAATAAAGGCTTCAAAAATACTTGGCGACGGTGGCGGCACCACGCTTGAGGCACGATTGAGCGGATAGCGTTTCTTCGCGCGCCCGTAGGTCCCTTCAAAGCGGATCTTGCCGATCGGGATTTCGTATTCACGCGTCGCGTAACGCACGGCTTCCGGAATCACCCCATAGCTGGCGCCTGACTCGGCCCACGGGCTCGACAGGCCGATCGGGTAGGCGAACGAATCGGAACGGGTCCAGGAGCGTGACGACATCTTGCCGACCTGCAACGAACCGAACTTCGGATAAGAGATGCCGACATAGCCGTCGATCAGGTAATTGCCAAAGATATCCGGCCCGTTGTTGCGTACGCGGCCGCTCGCCTTGGCCTCTACCTTGACCGCATTGTCGAACTCGTATGCCAGGCCGAGTGTCAGCTGCGCGAGTCCCAGGTTGCTCGACCGGCGGCCGGACGGTCCACCCTGGTTGAGCATCGGATTAGGCGGTGATAGCACGCCGCGCGGATCGAAGGGCGACACATTGACGAGCCCGAGTGAGCAGTTGTCGCAGAATGTGATTTCGTCCTTGGCGAACCCGACCACCTCGAGCGGGCCAAAATTCACGGCCATCGCCGGAGCGGTAACCAGCAGGGCGGCGACCGCGAGATATCGACTGAAGGCGTGGCTGTTCACAGCGGTCTCCCGATTCAAAAGATTGAAGCGGCTGTCCCGCTTGACGTTAGGGCAGGTTCGCGACGATGGCGCATTGGAGTACATGTCGGTGCGCACTCAGTTGAAGTAGATGTTGTCGACGTAGAGCGCACCCGCGGCATTCGGCTCGAGCTTGATCTGGATGATCGCGGCCTTGTTCGGCACCGTGTAACTGCTGAGCGGAATGGTGATGCTGTTCCAGCTGCCCGAGGTCACCGGCACCGTCACGGCGTTCTCCGCGCCAGCCGAAATGATCGACACCTTGACGCTGGCCAGGTTCGAGGTCCAGAAGTCGAGGTGCAGATTGGTCTTGGTCGTCACGTTGACCGGATTGGCGGCCCAATCAATGCCCTCGTACAGGCCGCCGGGTCCGGCCCAACCGTAGCGCAGCGACTTGTTGCCGGCAATCGTCGGCTCGCTGAAGGTCACGGGCGGGCTCTGACCCCAGTCCGGATTCGGGAGGAAATTGGCGATCGTGGTGGCGTCGCTGTAGATCGTAATGGAGCCTGCCGGGATTACGGTGGTCGGCGCGCAGGTCGGCGCCGTGGTGCCGCAGCTGGCGGGCGAACCCCAGAAGTAGATGTTGTCGACGTACAACGTGCCCGCGGCGTTAGGTTCGAGCTTGATCTGGATGATCGCCGCCAGGTCCGGCACGGTGTAGTTGCTGAGATCGATATCAATACCGTTCCAGCTGCCCGAGGTCACGGCCACGGTCACGGCATTTTCCTTACCGGCCGAAATGATCGATACCTTCACACTGGTCAGGTTCGAGGTCCAGAAATCCAGGTGCAGCTTGCCCTTGGTCGACACGTTGACCGGATTGGCGGCCCAATCGAGTCCTTCGTACAGGCCGCCCGGTCCGGCCCAGGTGTACTGCAAGGATTTGTTGCCCGCGATCGTCGGCTGGTTGAACACCACCGGCGGACTCTGCCCCCAGTCCGGATTCGGCAGGAAATTGGCAACCGTCGTGGCGTCGCTGTAAATCGTCACCGAACCCGCCGGGATCACCGTGGTCGGCGCGCAGGTCGGCGCCGTGGTGCCGCAACCGGCGACCCCAGGCACGAACAGCACGTCATCGAAGTAATAGGTCTGCGCACCGGCCACGGCACCGGTCACGCCGAAGTTGAAGAAAATTGTCAGCCGGTTGTAGGTGAACGCCGGGTTCAGCGCCGCCGTGCCAGCGACCTGGTTGGCGAAGTTGAAGGTCAGCGTTTCCCAGGCATTGGCGAGTGCGGTCGTTGCTTCGGTTTCGACCGAATGCGTCGGATCCGAAGCATCCTCCGCCTTGAGGCGGACCTTGATGCCGGCGGCCGGCGAGTACACCCGCACCGACATGCGCGTGCTGGTTGCGGTAAACGGTATCCGGCCGACCGAGTTGGCAGGTCCGGTGGCCATGGTAGTTCCGGCAAAAAGTTCGGCGATCCCCGACCTTCGGACGCGGACCACGGTATTGCCCGCATTGGTTGGGTCGGGAGCTAACGACGAGTCCTCGGCGCCCGCGAAGCCGGTGAAGCTGTAGGACACCCCGGCGGTGCTGAAGTTGATGTCCGTGAACGGGCCGGTCAGCGGCAGGCCGCCGCCGCCGATGAACGTGATGTCGTCAAAGTAATAGGTCTTCGCACCGGCCGTCGCGCCAGTCACGCCAAAGTTGAAGAAAATGATGACGCGGTTGTAGGTGAAGCTCGGGTTGAGCGCCGCCGTGCCGGCAACCTGGTTGGCGAAATCGAAGGTCAGCGTCTCCCAGGCATTGACTTTGGTGGTCGTAGCCTCGGTTTCGACCGAGCGGCTCGGGTCGCCTGAGTCTTCGACCTTGAGGCGCACCTTGATGCCTGCCGTCGGCGAGTACACCCGCACCGACATGCGCGTGTTAGCTGCGGTGAACGGTATGACGCCCGCGGTCAGTCCGCCGCCCGTCGCCACCACGCTGCCGGCGAAGACCTCGGCGGTCGCTGAGCGATTGACGCGACCCACTTTGTTAGTGCCGCCGGTCGGGTCGGTCACGATCTGTGTGTCCTCGGCGCCACCAAATCCCGCAAACGAGTAATTGATCGTGGTCGAGTCGAACGTGATGGTTGCAAATGGCGGCGGAATGTAGAAGCCCGCGCCCTGGTAGAGATCAGTGTTGCAAACCGGGCCTGACGGCGTGCCGCAAAAGACATAGCGCGCACTGCGCGTCGCGCTCCAAAAGCCCCAGCCGTCGTCGGCGCCTTTCCAGGCCTCATCAAAGGCTTCGAAATAGAAAATCGTCACTGGCCCGCCGGCAGATCCCTGCCAGGCCGGATAATTCTTGGCCGCGTTGCCGTACAGCAGGTCGGAATACCACTTCGCGTTCACCTGAGTGGCCTCGTATTGTTCGATTTCGGACCTGGGATTGGTTTGCCGGGCCTTCCAGCCGGTCTCGCCGATCACGATCGGCATCGACGCACCGACAGTGGTAGTGACGCCGGTCACGCCGCGATATTGATAGGTCGCGACCGCGTTGTAATTGGCCTTGGCCGTCACCAGCGATGCCTCCATCGAGGCCTTGGCGCGGTTCGGTCCCGCGGCGACCGCGGACTGCTGCCAGTTCCACTGGTTCTCATTGCTGATCGGATACATATGGATCGCCGCGAAATCGATCAGCGGCAGGATCGTGTCGGGCTTCACGGTGACGCGGTCGCCGAACCCGAAGGTCAGGCCCGCATAAAAAGTGAAGTCGTCATCGGCTGTGACCGGCTGCGTCACCTGGGCGCGGATATTGCGCACATAGCCTTCGAGGCAGGCGAGTGGCATGAACTTCGAATAAAACGACGTTTCATTGCCGACGCTGACTGCGACGACGTTAGGGTACCTGGAGAGCTTGGTGATCAGGTAGGCGACGTTCTTGTCGTTTTTGGGATCGTCACACCTGGTCAAGCCGCCGAGCGCGACCCCGATATGGAACTTCATGCCCGGGTAGTACTGCGCTGCCAGGCGCAAGATGCTCTCTGAGACTGAATCGTCCTGCGGCGTCTCCGACCCGAAAAGGCGCAGCAGGTTGTAGCCGGCCGCATTCAGCAGCGTGAGGTCCTGCTGGATGTCGGTATCGCTTGGTTTCTCGCCAGCAGCGGGCCCGACGCCGCGGTACGCGCTGTAATTGATCGCCTTGCCGGTGTTGTAGATGGCCGGCAGCGGGCGGCGCGTGAAGCTGTAGGGCACGCAGGTCACGGCAACATTCGTAACGTCGGCGCCGGCCTTGCCGATGCCGTTAGCAACCGTGCAGGTCAGGCCTGCGGGCTGCGTGGCCACGGCTACCGCGTAGTCGCTGCCATTGGCAATCTGAATCTGGAACTTGAACGAGCCGTTGCCGCCAATAGCGAGCGGCGGCCTGTCCTGGTCGGCGCCATTGTTCCACAGCGCGAGCGTGCCGCCGGTGAAGCCCGAGACCGTGCCGCCGACCGTGACATATGCGGGCGCACTCTGCCAGTTCTGGCTTTGGCCGCAGGCGGAGAGCGCCAGCAAACAGACGCTGAGCGGGGCGAAGCGCCGCAACGTAGCCAGTGTCGAGGTGCCGGTCTGCATGATATTCACCGATTGTTGTCCGGAAAAAGTAAAGATGATCCAACGCGCCGCGCCGCTGCTAACAAACAGGCGCAGGCCCGGTTGCTGGAAACAGGGAATCGGGACGTTTTTACTGGCCTTCGACTCATTCGCGTCTTCCCCTGCTGGCCGCGCGGCCCCGGTCGTCTGCAGGTCGTAACGCCCTGTGGCGTGAACCCGAGATAACCTATTTGTTTTGAAAGCGCTTGCAGAAAATAGCGAACTCGCGGCACAGTTGTCAATCGTTGTCGGATTTGGCGCGGGTTGCGCTGGTGGCATGCTGCGCTGCGCTGAGTCCGGCGACCGATGGGCGCCAGTCACGGCTCGTGACCCGGTAGCTGTTGAAAAACACTAGAATTAAGACTGCAAAAGCGAGGCGATTGATGCAACGATCCAGAGCGAAGCGGCGCCAGACCGGGGTGGCGAGCGGCCGGGAAGTGACACTTGAGATGGTGGCGGCGGCGGCCCGGGTGTCGCCGAGCACGGTTTCACGAATCCTGAATGGCACCGCGCGTGTACGCGAATCGAAGGTACGCGCCGTCAATGCCGCCATCTCGCAACTGCAGTTCGTCCCTAACCCGGTGGCGCGTTCGCTGGCCCGCGGCAAGTCGATGAGCGTCGGCGTCGTGACCCAGACTCTCAACAGCCTTTTCTACGGCGAAGCGGCGCAAGCGATCGAGACGGGCTTGTTACGCAGCAACTATTCGCCGTTGTTCGTCAGCGGTCATTGGCGAACAGCGGACGAGCGCAAGAGTGTGCAGCGCCTGTTAGACCAGCGCGTCCAGGGCATCATCATGCTGACCAGCACCCTGCCGGATGAAGAGATCGCAAAGTTGTCGCGTCAGGTGCCACTGGTGCTCACCGGACGTTTGGTCCATGCCGACAACGTCTATTGCCTGGATGTCGACAGTACCCCCGCAGCCCGCCTCACAGCCGACTACCTGATCGGCCAGGGTCATCGGCGCATCGCCTTCATCGCCGGGTCGCCGGACCATCTCGACGCGGCGCAGCGGCTGGCGGGCTACAGGGCGTCGCTTGCGGCCCACGACATCCCGTTCGCCCCGGCGCTGGTCACCGTGGGTGATTATTCCGAAGCCGGTGGCTACGCGGCGATGATCCGCCTGCTGGATTCCCACGAGAAATTTACCGCGGTTTTCGCCGCGAATGATGAAAGCGCCTTCGGCGCGATGCTGGCGCTGCATCGGCGCGGCCGCCGAGTGCCGGAGGACGTGTCGCTGGTCGGCTTCGACGATCTGCCGGCCTCGGCATTCACGATTCCGCCGCTCACCAGCCTGCACCGATCGATCGACGAGGTCGGGGACTGCGCTGCCCGGGCCATGATCGATCTTGTTGAGGGCCGGGTTCCGGTCGCCCGTTTGTCGTCGCCGACACTCGCGATCCGGGAGTCGGCGCGACCCTTGCGCGGCTGACGCGGGTTTGACAGCACCGAGTGGCGCTGTGCTAGATTCGCGTCTGAAAGCGCTTTCCGGGGAATGTTGCCCGGCAAGACATCGACTGCGTAAGAGTCGGGAAAATTGCTAACAATTTGATCATTTCGATCCGAGGCCAGCTGACCCATGCAGAGTCGTCGATCAACGCGCGTTGTTAGCTAGAGCTGCCAGCGGATGACCATTGCAGTGTCAGCGGCGCGGGCGTCTTCGGCGGAAACTCTGCCTCTCGAAGCACGTTTTCCCGCGGACTTTGTCTGGGGAGTTGCGACCAGCGCCTACCAGATCGAGGGCGCGGCTCACGCGGACGGACGCGGCGACTCGATCTGGGATGAATTCTGCCGGCGCCCCGGCGCCATTCGCGATGGCAGCAGCGGCGAGCGCGCCTGTGATCACTATCATCTGGCAGAAGCGGACATCGATCTGATCGCGAGCCTGAACATTCCCGCGTACCGGTTTTCGATCGCCTGGCCGCGCGTGCAGCCGCTCGGGTGGGGCGCCTGGAACGAGCCGGGTTTCGATTTCTATGAACGCCTCATCGATCGGCTGCTGAGCCGCGGCATCGCCCCGCACCTGACGCTCTATCACTGGGACCTGCCACAGGCTTTGCAGGAGCAGGGCGGCTGGACCCATCGCGACACTGTTAGCCGTTTTGTAACCTACGCCGCTGAAGTTGCGCGGCGCTTCGGCGATCGCGTCGCGTCGATCGCGACCCACAACGAGCCCTGGGTGGTGGCGACGCTGGGCCACGAGGCCGGGATTTTTGCGCCGGGCCTCAAGAGCCAGAAGGCGGCCATACAGGCCTCGCACCACCTGCTCCTGAGTCACGGACTTGCCATGCAGGCAATGCGCGCGCAGGGCGTCAAGGCGCCGCTCGGCATCGTGCTGAACCAGTCGCCGAGCCACGCCGCCACCGACTCAGCCGAGGATGTTGCCAAAGCGCGGCTCGACGACGGCCTGACGATCCGCTGGTACATGGACCCATTGTTGTTAGGCCGCTATCCAGAAGACGTGCTGTCGTTTCTCGGCACCGACGCGCCACCGGTGCTGGCCGGCGACATGGAAATCATCCGCCAGCCGCTCGATTTTCTCGGCATCAATTACTACACGCGAAATGTCTCTGGCACCGGCGCGCCACAGCAGAACACACATGCGGGCCGGGAAGTCACCGATATGGGCTGGGAGGTATTCCCGGCCGGCCTGACGGAATTGCTCGCGCGGATTCACGCCGACTATCCGCTGCCGCCGGTCTACATCATGGAAAACGGCGCCGCCTACAAGGACCAGCTGATCGATGGGCGGGTTGCCGATGCGGATCGTATCCGTTATCTGCGCTCGCACATGGCCGCAGTGGCCGACGCACTGGCGCTCGGCGTCGATGTGCGCGGCTATTTCGTCTGGAGCCTGCTCGACAATTTCGAATGGGCTGAAGGCTACCTGAAGCGTTTCGGCATTGTGTATGTCGATTACGAAACGCAGCAGCGGACACCCAAGGACAGTGCGCTCTGGTACCGCGATTTCCTGATCGCGCAACGGGCAACGCAATCGCCAAGGCGGCGCGCGCCATGACCACAAAACCTGACAGCCCGGCCGGCTGGACGCTCGTCTGGAGCGACGAGTTCGATGGCAATGCCGTCGATCCCGCCAAATGGGATTTCGACATTGGCAATGGGTTTTTTGATTACCGGACGCACACCTGGATATCGGGCTGGGGCAACGAAGAGCTGCAGTACTACACGAAGAATCCGGATAATGTTTTCGTCCGTGACAGTCTGCTGCACATTCGCGCGATCAAGGAGTCGTTGCACGGCTGCGGTTACACCTCGGCGCGGATGAAGACGCGGCGGCGCGACGGCACGGCGCTATACACCAAGCAGTACGGCCGCTTCGAGGTCCGCGCGAAAGTGCCGCATGGCAAGGGGATGTGGCCCGCGCTGTGGCTACTGCCGCAGGATGACGCCTACGGGCCCTGGGCAGCTTCGGGCGAGATCGACATCATGGAAATTGTCGGTGAACGTCCGCATGAGTATCTCGGGACGATACATTTTGGCTCAACCTTCCCGAAGCGCGAACTGGTCACGCATGTGCACAAGTTCGCGGGTGGGAGCACGGTCGGCGAGTTTCACGTCTACGCGGTCGAATGGGAGCCAGGCGAGATTCGCTGGCTGGTGGATGGTGTGCTGTGGGCGAAGCAGACTTTCTGGTGGAGTTGCAGCAAGCAGCGCGACGGCAAGGGCGGCGTAGCGCGGAGCGCAGCGGACCTGAATCCATGGCCGGCGCCATTCGACCAGCCGTTCTACCTGGTGATGAACGTCGCGGTCGGCGGCAATTTTCCCGGCGCACCTAACACGGCGACGCAGTTCCCGGCGGACCTGGTGATCGACTACGTGCGCGTGTACGACAAGATCGGCGGTTACGGCAAGCCGCGGCCGCGCGGGCCGGGCCGGCTGCCCTACCAGAAGAAACGCGGAGGCAAGAATGCAACCTGATCACAAGAAACTGACCGTGACCGAGAAGGTCGGCTACGGCATGGGCGACTTCGCATCGAACCTCTTCTGGCAGATGTTCTCGATCTTCATGGCGAAGTACTACACCGACGTCTTCCTGCTCGGCGCCGCAACCATGGGAACGATGATGCTGGTCACGCGCGTGGCGGACGCGTTCATCGATCCGCTGATCGGCACGATCGCCGACCGCACCAGCACGCGTTGGGGGCATTTCCGGCCCTACCTGCTGTGGATGTCGATCCCGATGGCGCTGACCGCGGTGCTTGCGTTTACCACGCCTTCCTATACCGGCACCGCCAAAGTCGTCTACGCGTATGTGACGCTGACCATCATGATGTTCGCGTATTCGGCGATCAATATTCCGTACTCGGCGCTGCTCGGCGTACTGACGCCGAACTCCGAGGATCGCACCAGCGTTTGTTCCTACCGTTTCGTCATGGCGTTCCTGCCGGTGTTCATCATCGTCAACGCCACCATTCCCATGGTGACCTACTTCGGTGGCGATGCGAATTCGCCGGCGGGCTGGCAGATGACGATGATCATCTTCTCGGCCCTCGCCGTGGTTTGCTATTGGATCACGTTCGCGATGACCAAGGAACGGGTGAAACCGGAGCCGAAGGAAAAAGGTTCCCTGTCGACGGACGTCAAGGATCTTTTCAAGAACCGTCCCTGGGTGGTGCTGTGCGTCGTCGGCATCGCGGCGCTCACTTACGCGAACATTCGCGGCACGGTTATTGTCTACTACTTCGATTACGTCGTGCCTAACGGCCGGCCATATTTCGGGGCGGTCATGACCACCGGCGCGATCGGTTTCATCGTTGGCGTCATGCTGACCGCGCCGCTGTCGAAGATGTTCGGCAAGCGCAACTTCTACATGGTGTCGATGAGCCTGGCCGCGCTGATGACCATCGCCTACTATTTTGTGCCGCCCGACAACATCCCGCTGGTGTGGGCGGGTCACGGACTCATCAGCCTGCTGGCCGCACCGACGGCGCCGCTGGTCTGGGCGATGTACGCCGACACGGCTGATTACTCCGAGTGGAAAACCGGACGGCGCGCCACCGGCCTGGTGTTCTCCGCGGCCTCGCTGGCGCAGAAATTTGGCTGGGCCATTGGTGGCGGCGGCGCCGGCTGGCTGCTGGCTTACTTTGGCTACATGCCTAACGTCGTGCAGAACGCGCAGACGGTAAACGGCATCATGCTCATGGTGAGCGTGATTCCCGCCGTCGCCGCGATCATTGCGGTGGCGGCGCTGTGGTTTTATGAAATCGACGAGGACATGGTGAAGCAGATGACCACGGATCTGGCGGAGCGGCGTGGCCCCAAGCTGAAGTCCGCGGACGCAGCCGTCGCTGCCGGTGTGTTGCCGACGAGCCTGCAGCCGCTGAGCGGAACGGCGCTACTGTCGGAGCAGGCATCGCTCTGGAATCAGCGCACAACCGCCGCCGCCGCAGCCGGCGGCCACACTGCCGCGCCATCGGCGCCACCGCAACCGGCCTGGGCGGGTCGCGGTACGCAAACGACAACTGCTGCGGTGGTGCCACTGTCGCCACAGGAGCGCACCCGGCTGGTCAGCGAATTCCGCAGCGTGTTGCAGGCTGGCGTGCATGGACTGTGCTTCAGTCCCTACATCGAGCAGCAGGCGCCGGGCTCGCAGGTGAGCGAGGCGCAGATTCGCGCGCGATTGTCGATCATCCGGCCCTATACGCGCTGGGTCCGCAGCTTCTCCTGCACCGATGGCCATGAGCAGACGCCACGAATCGCGCACGAACTTGGCATGAAGACGCTGGTCGGCGCCTGGCTCGGTACCGATCGCGAGATCAACGAGCGCGAGATCAACGGCGCCATTGCGGTCGCGCGCGCCGGTCACGCCGATATCGTCGCGGTCGGCAACGAAGTGCTGCTGCGCGAGGACCTGTCGGAAGACGAGCTGTTAGGTTACATCCGCCACGTGAAACACGCTCTGCCGGGCGTGGCCGTTGGCTACGTCGACGCCTATTTCCTGTTCGAGAAGCATCCGCGCATCACCGCGGCCTGCGATGTCGTCATGACCAACTGCTACCCGTTCTGGGAAGGCTGCCCGCGCGACCAGGCGATCGCGTACATGCAGCAGATGTATCAGCGCACCAAGGCGGCCGCCGCCGGCAAGCGCGTCATCATCAGCGAAACCGGCTGGCCCGATAAAGGCAGCGCGTTCCACGGCGCGGTGCCGTCGGAGGAGGGCGCGATGCGCTACTTCATCGACACCAATCGCTGGGCGCAGAGCGAGGGTGCCGAGGTCTTCTACTTCGCCGCGTTCGATGAGGCCTGGAAGGTCGGCGCCGAAGGCGACGTCGGCGCGTACTGGGGGCTGTGGGACAAGGATGGTCAGCCAAAATTCGGCTGATTGGATCTAACAAAGCTGATGCTAACACTCCCCAGTGGCCGCGCGATCTGCTACTCAGGCTATCGCGGCGGCCAGAGTCCGGCCGCGAAGATCTATCCTTCGTTGGAGGAGATCCGCGAGGATCTCGCGATCCTGCACAAGCACTGGCGGCTGCTGCGCCTGTACGACTGCAGCCCGCACGCGGAGCGCGTGCTGGAAGTCATCCGCCGCGAGGGGTTTCAATTGAAGGTGATGCTCGGCGCCTACCTCGGCGCCGAGGTGAACAACTTTGGTTGTCCCTGGGGCGGTGTCTACAGCGAGCAGCAGCTGGATGACAGTGTTGCCGAGAACTCAGCGGAGATTGAGCGGCTGGTCGCACTGGCGCGCAGTCATGAAGACATTGTGTTTTCGGTGGCCGTCGGCAACGAGACGACCGCCGACTGGACCGATCATGTCGTGCCGGTCGAGCGCATGATCGAGTACGTGCGTCGTGTCAGGAGCCGCGTCGCGCAGCCGGTGACCTTCTGCGAAAACTATGTGCCCTGGCAGGGAAAATTGCGCGCACTGGTGCCCGAGCTCGACTTTATCTCCCTGCACAGTTACCCGGTGTGGGAGTACAAGCACATCCACGAGGCGATCCACGTCACCCGGGACAACTATGACAATGTGGCGCGCTTGTATCCGCGCACGCCGGTTGTGATCAGTGAAGCCGGCTGGTCGACGAACTCGAATGGGCGCGGCATCCAGCCGCACAACACGTCGCAGGATCTGCAGCAGATCTACTACGGCGACCTGATGGACTGGACTAACGCCGCAAACATCCTGACCTTCGTCTTCGAGGCGTTCGACGAACCGTGGAAGGGTTCTGACGATCCGCTCGAACCTGAGAAGCACTGGGGCCTGTTTACCGTGGACCGCGCGCCGAAGCAGGTCATGCAGTCCGTGTACCCGGAACTGATGCGCGAACCTCAGGCGAGGTAGGTCGCGATCGAGCGCGGCGGCAACCGGGTCACCGTCCGCAGCTCATCGATGCGCAACGCGAAAGGCTGTTCGTGCTCAGTCCGGTTCAGGACCACGGTGGCGATCGTGCCATCGGTGTTGATGAATGCGGCCGCTTCCACGCCATGCTGCGTCGTGGTGCAAAGCACGCGTCGCGCGCCAGGCCTGACAAAGCGCGTCACGTGGCCGATGTAGAAATAGGAACTCTGTGGCAGCAGCGCTGCATGCGCCGCATCGACCAGGATCGGCGCGCTGCAAAGGTTGCCGACATGATTCGGTCCGCCGCTGTGATCGAGCAGCAGATTCCAGTCGATCCAGCCCACAGTCCAGCGATTGAGGTCGTTGATCATCGAACGCGCGTAACGCTCACCCAGGTCCCAGGAGCCGTGGTGCGGACCGCCTTCATGGCAGCCCTCGGTGAACAGCAGTTTCTTGTCGGGCCAGGCATCGTGCACCTGCTGCACATGCTCGAAATGGTCGGCACCGTACCAGTGAAATCCCGTGCCCCAGACAAACCGCGCTGCTGCCGGGTCGGAATAAACGATGCTGGCGCGTTCAACCATGAGATCGCGGTTGTGGTCCCAGATGATGATGCGGGTGTCGCCGAGACCTGCAGCCGCGAGTTCCGGACCGAGGAAGTCGCGCACGAAGTCGCGTTCCTCCTCGGCCGTGTAGAGGCAGGAATCCCAGCGCTGCGTGGCGTTAGGTTCGTTCTGCACCGAGACGCCCCAGATGGGCACGCCTTCCGCCGCATAGGCTTCGATGAAGCGCACGAAACAGCGCGCCCAGGCACGGCGATACTCGGGCCTCAAGCTGCCGCCGTGATTCATCTGGCCGTTGGTCTTCATCCACGCGGGCGGGCTCCATGGTGAGGCCAGCAGCTTGAGCGGCTGGCCCGCGACGGCTTGTGCCGCCTTGATGAAGGGCAGCAGCGCCTGCCGGTCACGTTCGATGCTGAAACTCTCAAGCGTCACGTCACCGGGCGTCTCAACATGCGCGTAGTTGCCGAGCGCGAAATCGCAACTGCCCATGTGGACGCGGCATAGCGAATACGCATGGCCGTCCGCGGCATCGAAATACCGGTACAACACTTCGTCGCGCTGCGCGGCATCGAGCTTGAGCCAGGTGACCGCCGCCGCTTCCGTGAAGGCACCGCCGAACCCCTCGATTGTCTGGAAGGCCTGTGCGCTGTTGACCCAGACCGCGGGCAGGGCGGGATCGTCCGCATTGGGCGCCAGCGGGGCTTGTTCAGCCAGCCGGGCGTCGGTGTCGCGCGCGGTGAGAAACGGACGGATCGTGGAGCGGGTCAGCATGGCGCGAATTCTGGCGGGGTGGATGGGCGATTGCCAGCCTCGCGGCTTCCTGTTTGACAGGCTCAAGGACTGTGCTAAAGTCGGCCTTGAAAGCGCTTTCTAAATAATAACCGGGTAAGTCCGCCGCCGCCACCGGCGCGCGCAGTAACCCATGACATCGGATCGCTGAACGCGACCGGAGGCGTCAGATGAATCTCGCCAGGCAGTTTGCTTCGCTCGTTATCACAGCCGTTGTGGGCCTCGCCCTCGCCGCGTGCCAGCCATCCGACCCTAAAACGCCCGTGGTGGCGCAGTTGTCGACCGTTGCAATCGCAGGCGGGGCCGTAAGCCTTGATGTCGGCGGTGCGGCGTCCCTGGTCCTCACCGCGACCTACAGCGATGGCACAACCAGCGACGTTAGCTTCAACGCGACGTTCGTTTCATCGGCGCCGACCATCGTGTCGGTGACGCCAACAGGTTCGCTGAAGGGCATGGCTCCTGGCACCGCCGCCATCACCGCCACGCACTCGTCCGGCAAGACAGCCACCACCACGGTGACGGTCGCCCCCCTGCGGGTGACAGCGATCGCGGTGACCAACCCCGCGCCAGTCAATGTCACACCTAACGGCACGCTGCAGTTGGTCATCACCGGGACCTTCAATAACGCGACGACCAGCAACGTTACCGCCGGCGCCACGTTTATTTCTTCCAACACCGCGGTGGCCACCGTCAGTGCCGCTGGCGTCGTGACCGGCATCAGCCTCGGTGTCGTGACCATCAACGTGACGCACACAGCGTCTGGTAAGACAACCACCGTCGGAATCACGGTCGTCGAGCCGCCGCGGCCCACCACCGCTCCGACGACAGTAATTCCTTCGGGTTCAGTGACGATCTACAGCGACGCGGCCATGATCGCGAACTTCATCCCGAATCCGGACTGGGGACAGAGTCCGCCAGTGGCCTACAGCGAAGTGACGATTGCTGGCAACAAGTCGCTGCGCTATGGCTGGGCCGGGCCCGGCGGCCTGTACGAGGGTCTCGACTGGTCCGTCAATCCGGTCAACGTGTCGACCAAGGCCAAGCTGCACCTCGATTTCTGGACGCCGGATCTAACAAGCGTTAAGGTGTCGATCATTTCGGCCGGCAAGGAGAACGCCTTCACGGTGACCCTGACCGCGCTCAACTGGAACGGCGTCGACATCGACCTCAGCAACTACACCGTGCCGGACAAGACGGCGATCATCCAGATCAAGCTCGAGCCCAATGCGGCGGGCACGCTGTACGTCGATAACATCTATTTCTGGGGCACCGCGGCTGGTGTCAGCTGCGGCACCACGGCGCCGACCTGCGCGCCGACCACGGTGATCCCGGCGGGTTCATTGACGATTTACAGCGACGCCACCTCGATCACTGGTTTATTGAAGAACCCGGACTGGGGCCAGAACCCACCGGTGGTTTTCAGCGAGCCGACGATTGCTGGCAACAAATCGCTGCAATACACATTCGGTGGAACGGCTCTGTACGAGGGCATTGATTGGGCTGGGACTCCGGTCAACGTGTCGAGCAAGGGCAAGCTCCACCTGGATTTCTGGACCTCGAGCCTGACCAGCGTCAAGGTGTCGATCATCTCGCCGGGCAAGGAAAATTTCTTTACCGTGCCCCTGACCTCGGGCAACTGGAATAACGTCGACATCGATCTCAGCAACTACAACGTGCCG
>JANNVI010000037.1:0-2269 GCA_031414335.1 Gammaproteobacteria bacterium
ATCTCGCTCAACCTGGTGACCAGCGCCAGGAGCGTGGACACGGACAAACCGGATGCGCGCAGGCTGCTGGCGGCTCTGCAGTTCAATGATGGCAAGCGTTACCAGGATTTCAACAGCTCGACCGACAAGGTCGCCGCCTACGGCCTCGCGGCCCTGGTAGCTGGCGTCGCCGCCAAGAAACTGGGCCTGTTAGCGACGTTGGCGCTGATGCTGGCGAAATTCGGCAAGGTGATTTTCGTCGCGGTGGTCGCGGCCGGTGCTGGTGTTGCCAAGTGGTTCAGGGGCCGCAACAAGAACGACCAGACCCACGCATGAAATACCTGCTGCTGCTGCTCGGCGCCTTCAAGTTCAGCAAAGTCCTGATGACCGGCGGCACCATGCTGTTGTCAGTGTTTGCTTACTCATTTCTGTTTGGCTGGCGCTACGCGGCCGGGTTTGTCGCGCTGATGTTCGTGCATGAGATGGGGCACTTTCTCGCCGCCAAAAAGGAAGGCCTGGCTGTGGGCGCGCCGACGTTCATTCCTTTCGTCGGGGCCTGGATCCAGCTCAAGGATCAGCCAGTCAACGCGCAGCAGGAGGCGTACATTGGCCTGGCCGGCCCCCTGGTCGGCACCCTTGGCGCGCTTGCCTGTTTTTTCCTGGCCCGGAATTTCGACAGCCCGTTGTTGTTAGCCATCAGCTACTCGGGATTCTTTCTCAACCTGATAAACCTGGTGCCGGTGCTGCCCTTTGATGGCGGACGTGTGACTGGTGCCATTTCGCCGAAAATCTGGTACCTCGGCGTGCCGATACTGGTCGCGCTTTTCTTCTACAACCCGAGCCCGATATTCATCATCATCGCGCTGCTGGCGGCGCCATCCATGCTCAGGGCCTGGCGCGGCGGCACGGCTGAACACGAACGCTACTACGATGTAGCGCTCGAAACGCGTGCGCAATACGCGCTGGTATATCTTGGTCTGTTAGCGTTTCTCGGGATGATGACCTACGAGCTGCATCAGGAGCTGCCGCGCGCGGGTTTCAGCTAGCAGATCAGGCCAGCGTGTGAAACACGCGCTGCACGTCGTCTTCCTGTTCCAGCTTGTCGATCAGCTCCAGCACCTCGCGCGCCTGCTCTTCCGGCAATTCGGTCGGCGCGGTACAAACGTATTCGTGTTCGGCCGACAGCGGGGTCAGCTTGTGCACTTCGAGCGCCGCCTGCAGCGTACCGAAATCTTCGAAGGCACAGCGGATCACGAGTTGTGGCTCGCCTTTTTCGCCGGTCGATTCACCCATTTCATCGAGACCGTGATCCATCAGGTACAACTCGAGTTCGTCATGATCGATACCGGCGGGGTCGAGACGAAACACGCCCATGCGTTTGAAATTGTAAGCGACGCTGCCGGTCGTGCCGAGGTTGCCACCGCCCTTGCTGATAACGCTGCGCACGTTGGCAACGGTGCGGGTTGGGTTGTCGGTCGCCGTTTCGATGATCAGCGCCACGCCATGGGGTGCGTAGGCTTCATAAATGACGACGGCGTAGTTGGTGGCGTCCGTGCCTAACGCACGTTTGATCGCGGCCTCGACCTTGTCCTTGGGCATGTTGACGGCGCGCGCATTCTGGATGACACGCCGCAGCGTTGGATTCGACGCTGGATCCCCGCCGCCCGCCTTGACGGTCATGTTTATGTCCTTGGCGATGCGTGCGAACTGCTTCGCCATGCGATTCCAGCGCGCGAACATCGCATGCTTGCGGACTTCAAATATTCGACCCATGTCGGATTCTACACGCCGGGCCTACGGAGCTTCGCGGACCGGCAACGGGATATTGCAAAGGTCAACATGTCCCGCCGGCAGCTTGTACCAGTCATCGCGACGATTGCGGCGCGCCTCGATCAGCGCCGCAAAGCTGGCGCTGTCGGTTCGCAGTGCCTGCAGCCGCGTCTGCTGCGCCGCGGGCAGGTCGGCCACGAGGCGCACACTGCGGATCGCCTGGCCCTCGGCCGGCGTTGCGTAGAATCCGGCAGCGCCGGCGCCGCGGCGCAGGCTGCTCAGTATTTCCATGCCCTGGACCACACGACCCACGATTGTGATGTTGCGATCCAGTTGCCGCGGCGCATGGCCGATGACCACGTACAGCTCGCTGCCATTGCCGGAATTTTCGTCATTGTCACGGCCGACGCCCACAGTGGCGTAACAGTGCGCGCCCCAGATCCTGCCGGCGGCGCGATCGCCGGCGACCGGCATGCCGGCCAGAAATCCTGTCTGCGGCTACGCGCCGCAGACAGGATTT
>JANNVI010000038.1:0-41617 GCA_031414335.1 Gammaproteobacteria bacterium
CCTGGCCTTCGCTTTGAGACGCGTCGCGTTCCATACCACCAGCAATGAACTCGCCGACATGCCGAGCGCCGCCAGCCACGGGGGCATCATCCCCAGCGCCGCAAACGGAATGGCACCCAGATTATAGAGAGTCGCCCAGGCGAGGTTCTGCCGAATTCTCCGCATGGCGCGGCGTGCCGAGTGCACCGCATCCACGACCGCCGCAAAGTCCTCGCGCAGCAGCACCATGTCTGCGGCGGCCTGGGCCAGATCCGCGCCCGAACTCATGGCGATGGAGACATCGGCGGCGGCCAGCACCGGCCCATCATTGATGCCGTCGCCGATGACTGCGACACGGCGGCCGGCACTCTGCAATCCTTTCAGATAACGCAATTTCCCCGCGGGATCGACGCCGCCCTGCCAGGTTTCCAGTCCGAGCTGTTCGGCCAGGCTGCGTACGGTTTCGGGGTGATCACCGCTCAGTATTTCGATCTGCAGCCCGGCCGCACGCAATGCCGCGAGCGCCGCACTGACCCCCGGGCGCAGTTGATCGCCGACCGTAATGTGCGCGCCCGGGCCGCCCGCATGGCCAAGCCAGATCCCGGCGCGCTGCTCGGCGGGCGGTGTCCCGGCAAGTTCGGCGACAAAATCGTGCCGGCCGAGGCGCCAGGTGCGGTCGTGAACGACCCCTTCGAGACCCCGCCCCGGGTGCTCGGTGACGTTACTGGCTAACAACTGCGGCTGGGCAAAGGGGCGAAAAGCCAGTGCCAGTGAGTGCCGCGAGTAGCGCTCGAGCGCCGCGGCCACCGCCAGATGCTGCTCCACGGGGCGGCCGTCCAGAGACTCACGGCCGGTAATTGCGGGCTGTCCGCGGGTCAATGTGCCGGTCTTGTCTAACAAGATCGTATCGATGCGCGCCAGCGACTCGACTGCGCCGGCGCGCAGCACCAGCACACCACGCCGGGCCAGTGCCGCGGTGGCCGCCGCCAGGGCCGCGGGCGCGGCCAGCGACAGCGCGCAGGGGCAACTGACCACCAGCACCGCCAGCATCGCCGGGAAGGCGCGCGCTGGATCCGTCATCCACCAGGCTGCGAATGTCAGCGCCGCCAGCAGGATGACCACCGCGACGAAATGCCGGGCAATCCGATCGGTGATTTTTCCCAGCCGGGCGCGGCCCGATTGTTGCTGCGCCAGCAGGCGGGCCAGCATCGCAACCGTGGATTGGGCCGCCGCTTCCGTGGCCAGCACCGTCACCGGCGCGCCGACATTGATCGATCCGCCTAACACCCGGTTGCCCGCGAGTTTTGGTACCGGCGTCGATTCACCGGTCAGCAGCGACTCGGCCGCGTGGGTCTCGCCCTCGGTGATCACGGCGTCGGTCGGAAACACCGACCCTACCGCCACCATCAGGCGATCGCCCGGTGCGATATGGTCTACGGCTACTTTTTCCACGCTGCCGTCGGCTTTCAGGCGGTGCGCGTCCTGCGGTAGGGAGCGTGCCAATGCATCGCTGACACTGCTTGCATCATGGCGCTGGCGCGCTTCCAGGTAACGGCCCGTTAGCAGAAACAACACAAACATCGCGATCGAGTCGAAGTACACCTCGCCGCTGCCGCGCGCCAGATTGATAACGCTCGCGCCATACGCGAGCAGCAGCGCGAGGCTGACCGCAGCGTCCATGCCGATCAGGCCGGCGCGCAAGTCCCGCCACGCTCCTGACAGGATCGGCATGCCCGAATAGAACAGCACCGGCGTCGTGATGATGAGGCAGGCCAGTTCCAGCAGCTGGCGCATGTTGGCGCCCAGACCCTTGTCGGCGCCGAAATACAAGGCGACCGCGTACATCATCAATTGCATGCCCGCGAGCGCGGCCAGACCGATGCGTTTCAACGCCAGGCGTTGCTCGGCGCGCGATTGCTGCAGTTGTTCGCGGCTCGCGACTGGTGCCGCCGGGAATCCCGCGTTGGCCAGCGCCTGCAGGATCTGGGTCAGTGAGACGTCCTGGTTGCGCCAGCCCACGGTAACCCGCCGTTGCAGCACGTTGACATCGACATGGCTGATACCGGCGACATTCTGCAAGGCCTTGCGCACCGTGCGCTCGCAGTTGGCGCAGTGGATTCCGGTGACGCTCAGCAGCGCCTGGCCCTCGCCGTCAACCACGCTGGCCCAGTGATCGCGCATGGGCGCAGACGCCGCGTTCATGGGTGTCCCGGGCGGAGCACGCCTCCCGTGGGCGGTACGCGCCCGCGCAACAGCCAGCCGGGGGCATCCGGTCGCAGTTCGGCCAGCCAGTAGCCCGCCGCCAGCGGTTTAGCCATCACGCCGACCAGCTGGTCACCGCGTGCCTGCAGTGGCAGCGTCTGGTCGAGACCCGACAAGGTTGCGTGCGCGAGGCGCAGTGTGACGGCGACACCCGCACCGATCGCGCCATCGCGGTCCGACAAGTCCACGGCGACCGTGCGGCCGTTGACTGTCAGCGTGGCGTGCAGGTCGCGTGTCGCGGCCTGCGCCAGGCCCGCCAGATCGCGGTCGGCCCCGGCACCCTCAGTGTGATAGACCGCCGGCAATTCGCCGGCGCCCTGGACCGCGGCGATCACGACCACCACCAGCGTGCCGGCGATGCAGGCCGCCAGCAGTATCATTGCCAGCCAGAGTATCGGCGACTTGCGGGCGTTGTCGTCGCTCATGGGCTAGTCATCCGATGAAGAGGAATCGTCCGGTGAAGACGAATCGTCCGGTGAAAAAAAGCGCGCGCGCGTGGTCGTGGTGAGGCGTGCGTCGGCGACCGAGGTAATCGAGATCCTGATGTCGGATGCGCCCGTGACCTCCCCGGCCTTGCGCCGCACGCGCAGCGGCGCCGACAGCACTTCGCCGGCGGGAACCTGTACAAATTCTGTTTCCGGATCCACCTGCAGCGCCCCGGTGCCGGCGGCGCCGACGCGAAATCGTTGCGCTGATTCGGTCTTGTTCATCACTTTCAGCAGGTAGACATTCTCGGCATCACCCGAGTCCAGCAGCCGGTACAGTGCGTTGCGGTCGTGCAGCACATCCAGCGCCAGCGGTTTGCGCAGCGCCAGTGACACCGCCATGCCACCTGACAAAAGACACAATATTGCGCCGTAGACCAGCACCCTGGGGCGCAGGACCCGGGTCGGGCGCCCATCCATGGCATTCTGGGTGGTATAGCGGATGAGTCGCTTCGGGTAGCCGATCTTGTCCATCACGCCGTCGCAGACATCGATGCAGGCGGCGCAGGCGATGCACTCGTATTGCAGGCCCTTGCGTATGTCGATGCCTGTGGGGCAGACCTGCACGCACAGCGTGCAGTCCACGCAGTCGCCGAGTCCTGCGGCGCGCTGGTCGGTGCCCTTCTTGCGCGCGCCACGGGGTTCGCCGCGGGCCGTGTCGTAGGTGATGATCAGCGTATTGGAATCAAACATCGCGCTCTGAAAACGCGCGTACGGACAGAAATACTTGCACACCTGCTCACGCAGGTAGCCGGCATTGCCGTAGGTGGCGGCGCCATAAAACAGGATCCAGAAGCTCTCCCAGGGACCTAACGAATTGACCAGGACTTCGCCGCTCAGTTCGCGAATCGGCGTGAAAAAACCGACGAACGTGAACCCGGTCCACAGCGAAAACACGATCCACAGGAATTGTTTCCACGACTTGCGTGCCAGTTTGCTGGCGGACCAGGGTGCCTTGTCGAGCTTGATGCGCTGCTGGCGCGAGCCTTCGGCAAAACGTTCCAGCGCCAGGAACACCTCGGTCCATACGGTCTGCGGGCAGGCATAGCCGCACCACAGGCGTCCGGCGAGCGCGGTGAAGAAGAATAACGTCAGCGCCGCGATGATCAGCAGCAGCGACAGGTAGATGAAATCCTGCGGCCAGAATGTCAGCGCCAGGATATGAAACTTGCGCCGCGGCAGGTCAAACAGCAGTGCCTGGCGGTCATGCCACTGCAGCCAGGGGATCAGGTAGAAAAATCCCAGCAGCAGCCAGGCGGCGCCGCGCCGCAGCCTGGCATACTCGCCATCCACTTCGCGCGGATAGATTTTCTCGGCGGCGGCGTAGTTGCTGGGTGTGTTAGGTGACGGAGCGTCCATGCAGCTTCGGTTGGGTCCTAGCGACCTGGTGGTGATCCCAGGCTGAGCACATACGCGGTCAGCAAGTCGATGCGGGCAGCACCCAGTCGCGCCGCTTGCGCCGGCATCGCACCCTGGCGTCCCTGGGCAATCGTGGTCCGCACCGCCGCCAGCGAGCCGCCGTTCAGCCAGATCTGGTCGGTAAGGTTGGGCCCGCCCAGGGTCTTGTCGCCTTTGCCGTCCGGTCCATGACAACTGGCGCACAGCGTCGTGAATTTCTGTTGCCCGTCGCGCAGGTCGCCGACCGCAATGCTCCGGCCGCTCAGTTTGAAAACGTACGCGAGCACGTTTTCAACGCCCTGGGCTCCTAACGCATCGCCCCAGGGGGGCATCACGCCGATACGCCCGCCCGTGATGGTCTGACGGATAGTGGTGGCGTCGCCGCCCCAGATCCAGTCGCCATCCGTGAGGTTGGGGAAGCCCGGTGCGCCGCGGCCATCGGCGCCATGGCAGGTGGTGCAATTGTTAGCAAAGAGGTTGCGCCCGATCGCCATCGCCCGCGGATCGCGGCTCAGTGCCTCCGTTGTCTGCCCGGCGAATGGCGCCAGCGTGCGCCGCTCCAGCGCCTGCGCGCGTTCGGCCTCGAGCTGATGCTGGCCTGCCTGTGACCAGTTGAGCGTGCCGGCGTAATTCCCGAGGCCCGGATACAGCACCAGGTAGACGACGCTGACGGCGATGGAGGCGAGAAACAGCCACAGCCACCAGCGCGGCAGGGGGTTGTTCCATTCGCGCAGGTCGCCATCCCACACATGGCCCGTGGTGTCGCCGCTCGGTGCCGAGCGTGCGCGCCGGGTGTACCAGATCAACCACAGCACTGCCGCGATGTTGAGCACTGTCAGCAACACGACCAGGAGATTCATTCCGGAGCTCATCGTTGCTCACCTTTACTGTGGCCTTTGCTGGCACGCATGCCAACGCTTACATCTTCTTCGAGCGGCAGTGCCGCCGCCTCGTCAAATTGCGGGCGTCGCTCGCGGCGCCAGGCCCAGACCACGATGGCACCGAAGATCGCCATCAGCACCACTGTCATGATTCCGTTTACGATTCCCATGATCCGTCCTGGTCCCTGTTAGCTCGCTATTGCCATTGCGCCGCGGCCGTGCCCAGTCCCTGCAGATAGGCGATCAGCGCCTGCATTTCGCTCTTGCCCTCGACCACAGCCGCTGCGCCCGCGATATCGGTGTCGCTGTAGGGTGTACCCAGCATCCGCAGCGCACGCATTTTTCCGCCGGTTTCAGCGCCATCCAGCGGGTGCTTTTCCAGCCAGGCAAACGCCGGCATGTTGGACTCCGGTACCAGGTCGCGCGGGTTGCGCAGGTGCAGCAGATGCCATTCATCGGTGTAGCGGCCACCGACGCGGGCCAGATCCGGTCCGGTGCGCTTGGAGCCGAACTGGAACGGGTGGTCGTAGACTGACTCGCCCGCCAGCGAGAAGTGCCCATAGCGTTCGGTTTCCGCGCGTAGCGGCCGGATCATCTGCGAGTGGCAGACATAACAGCCTTCGCGTACGTAGATATCGCGTCCTTCCAGCTCCAGCGCGGCCAGCGGCTTGATGCCGGGCGCGGGCTGGGTGGCAGCGCGCGAGAAGTACAGCGGCACGATCTCGGCGATGCCGGCAACGCTGATGACGATGGCGACCAGCACGCCTAACAGCGCGGTATTTTTTTCAATGGCTTCGTGGCTCATATTCGCAGTTCCGGGGCAGGTTCAGGCGGGCATCGGCACGGCTACGGCCCGCACTTCCCGTTCCGGCGCGATCGTGCGCCACATGTTGTAGGCCATGATCAGCATGCCAGCGAGCACCACCACGCCGCCTAACAGGCGGATGACGTAGTAGGGGAAGGTGGCGGCCAGCGACTCGACGAAAGTGTAAGTCAGCGTGCCGTCGGGGTTGGTGGCGCGCCACATGAGGCCCTGCATCAGGCCGGCGATCCACATCGAGGCGATATACAGCACGGTGCCGATGGTCGTGGTCCAGAAGTGCCAGTCGATGAGCCTGACGCTCCACATCTCCTTGCGCCCGTAGAGCCTCGGCACCAGCGAGTACATGCAGCCGACGGTAATCATCGCAACCCAGCCGATCGCGCCCGCGTGCACGTGGCCGATGGTCCAGTCCGTGTAATGCGACAGGGCATTGACCGTGCGGATGGACATCATCGGTCCTTCAAACGTCGACATGCCGTAGAACGACAGCGACACGATCATGAATTTGAGGATCGGGTCCGTGCGCAGCAGATGCCAGGCGCCCGACAGCGTCATGATGCCGTTGACCATGCCGCCCCAGCTGGGCGCGATCAGCATCAGCGAGAACACCATGCCAAGCGTCTGTGCCCAGTCGGGCAGCGCGGTGTAGTGCAGGTGATGCGGGCCGGCCCACATGTAGATGGAAATCAGCGCCCAGAAATGCACGATCGACAGCCGATAGGAGTAAATCGGCCGGCCAGCCTGCTTCGGCACGAAGTAATACATCATGCCTAGGAACGCCGCAGTCAGGAAAAACCCGACGGCATTGTGGCCGTACCACCATTGCACCATCGCGTCGACCACGCCGGCATACGCCGAGTAGGACTTGAACAGGCTGACCGGCAGCGCCGCGCTGTTGACGATGTGCAGCACGGCGATCGTGATGATGTAGGCGGCGAAGAACCAGTTGGCGACGTAGATGTGCGACACGCGACGCTTGGCCAGCGTGCCGAAAAACACGATGCCATAGGCGACCCAGACGATGGCGATGGCGATATCGATCGGCCATTCGAGCTCGGCATATTCCTTGCCGCTGGTTATGCCGAATGGCAGCGTCAGCGCCGCCGCGACAATGATTGCCTGCCAGCCCCAGAAGGTGAAGGCCGCGAGTTTGCCGGCGAACAGGCGCACGTGGCAGGTGCGCTGCACGATGTAATACGAGGAGGCAAAGATGGCGCTGCCGCCGAACGCGAAGATGACCGCGTTGGTATGCAGCGGCCGCAGGCGCCCGAAACTGAACCACGGTAAATTGAAAGCCAGTCCCGGCCAGATCAATTCCGCGGCAATGATGACGCCGACCAGCATGCCGACGACGCCCCAGACCACGGTCATGATGGCGAACTGTCGTACTACGGTGTCGTCGTAGGTCTCTGCGGCCATGGCCGTATTACTGGAATTCATCACGCGTTAGGTCCTCGACATTTTTGTTAGTAGACGTGCCATCTGCGCGCTGATCCAATCCTGACCGCTGGCGGGGGGGCAAGACGGGCAGGATTTCGGACCAGCGCGCAGCCGGCTTTCGACTCAGGCGACGGCACCGATAGGCGCGACCGCGACCCGCGCGCCACGGCTGCGCTTGGCGATGTCGGTCACGAAACCCGGCGGTTTGACTACCAGCACGTCGCAGGGCAGGGCGTCCAGCACCTGCTCGGCGGTATTGCCAATGAATACGCGCTTGAACGCCGAGCGCGACACCGCGCCCATGACGACCAGCTTGGCGCCGGTGCGTTTGGCGGTCGCCGGGATCGCGATCGCCGGCGGGGCATTGGCAATGTGCGAGGCCACCGGCTTGATGCGCCTGGCAGCTAACAACTCGGCCAGCGTGACCCTGGCCTGATGCTCGGCGCCTTCAATGAGGTCAGTGGCGAGGCCCGCAGCCGCGATGCCGGCGCTGCCATCGATCAGCGTCGGCGGTGAGAAGGCGTGCACCACCTGCAATTTGCCGCGCAGTGCGGCCGACCAGCCGGCCGCGCACTGCAGGATTTCGTCATCAAGCCGCGCGGGCTTGGCATGCGCGTGTTGCGGGTCAACGGCCGCCAGCACGGTCGGATGACGATACGGCTGGGTGGACTTGACGATCAGGACCGGCAGCTCCGAATGCCGCAGCAGGCCCCAGTCGGTATACGACAGCAGCCACGGCGCGTGATGCTTGCCCAGGTGCCGCTCGACGATGATCAGGTCCGCATTGATCTTGTTAGCTCTGCGGATCAGCGCCTCATACGCGGGGAAGTCCCAGTCCGCATGCGCCCAGGCACTGACGCCGTGACGACGGATCCGGTGGGCAAAATTCTCCAGCCTCAGGATCGACTGTTCGCGGCGTTCGGTTTGCAGCTTGCGCAGCGACACACCGGAACGACCGGGCATCTCCAGGTAAATCGTGTCATCCAGGCACTGAAAGAGCTCGACTTCGGCGTCCAGCGCCTTGGCGATCTGCGCGGCCTTGGTCAGCGCCGGCAGTGAAGTGGCATCTGCGTTCTTGATTCCGACCAGGATGCGGCGAATGGGTTTCATGTCGATCTCCCCGCGTAGTGTTGCCACCGGGAGCATGGGATCCTGGCCGGTCAGTGCCCATCCGCACTTGCCGGTAACCCATAGGTAGTTCTACTTAAGGCCGTAAACCCGGAGCGCGTTGTCGCGCAGGAACTTGCGCTGGGACTCCGGCCGCAGCCCGAGGCCGTGGATCTCATCCACGGTGCGCTTGAACCCTAACACCGGGAAATCGGTGCCGAACAGGACCTTGTCCTGCCCGTAGGTGTTGATGTAATTGACCAAGGCCGGGGGCCAGAACTTCGGGCTGTGGGCGTCCGAGCCGATATAGACGTTGTCGTGCTTCCAGGCCATCGCGATCATTTCTTCCGTCCAGGGGATGCCGACGTGGATGCCGATCAGCTTCAGTTCCGGGAAGTCGCAGGCCACGCCATCCAAAGTAATAGGCCGGCCGACACTGCGCATCGGGGCCTCCCTGGAGTAGACCATCGACTGGCCGACCTGCATCTGGATGGGCACGCCCAGCTCACAGCACTTGGCATAGAACGGGTAGTACCTGGCATGGTCCGGCGCCAGGTCAAACCAGTGCGGATAGAGGTGGGCGCCAATGAAGCCCATATTCCTGACCGCATCCTCCAGCGCCCGCACGCCGTTCATCCCTTCGTAGGGATCGACGCCCGCCATGGCGTAGAAACGCCCGGGGTACTTCTCCACGGCGCGGGCGACCATCTCATAAGGGACATGGAATGAGCCGGGCAGGCCCTTGCGGCCCACTTTGGGAGCAAACAGGAAGGCGCGTTCAATACCGGCCTCGGCCATCAGCGCGAGCTGCTCCTCGAGCGTGACCCCCTTCATATTGGCCTTGGACTTCATCTTGCCGGCGAAGAACTGCTCCTGCCAGCCGGGCCGGGTCGCGATCGCCTCCTCGGTCCACAGGCCACAGACGATGTCGATTGCTTGGTAGGAGCCGGCTGCCGTGTTCATCGGGTGATTATCGCAGAGCCGGTAGCCACCTTACGGTTAACAATCGTTGCGTGCCCGCAACATGGCCTCTACCGCAGTTGTCCGGACATTGGTTGCCCCGTAGCGGCATGCTAGGATGCGCCCGTTTTCGACGTCGGGTTTGTTCCTTAGAGGGAGTTTCATATGGATAGCATTCGTGTTGCACGATTGGCCAGGGTGTTCGGCCTAACAGCAGTGTCAGCCCTGGTGACGGCGTTCAGCGCGCCGGTGGCGCGCGCGCAGGAAACGGCGCTCGAAGAAGTCATTGTGACCACCGCGCGACAGCGCGAGGAAGCGCTGCAGGACGTACCGGCCGCCATTACCGCGATTACCGCAGCAACGCTGGAAGCGGCGAACGTCGAACGCGCGGCCGACTTTATACGCCTCACGCCCGGCGTCTCGCTGGTGCAGACCGCCGAAGTCGCGGACTCGCAGGTCAACATCCGCGGCATCAACGGTGCCCGCGATGCCGAGAACAGCTTTGCGCTGATCATCGACGGCGTGCTGCAGACCAACGGCGCCGCGTTCAACCGCGAATACTCCGACCTCAAGCAGCTCGAAATCGTCAAGGGTCCGCAGGGCGCCATCTCCGCCCGCACCGCGGCCGCCGGCGCCATCATCGTGACGACCACCAGGCCGGGCAAGGAATTTGGCGGCGCCGCCAATGTCAGCTACGGCGAAGACAGCACGGTCACTGCCAATCTCGCCTTGTCAGGCCCGGTCAACCCGAACTGGGGCTGGAAGGTGCAGGCGGACTATCGCGACACCAACGGCTTCTATGACAATTCTTTCGCGACCTTCCGCGCAGGTAATGCAGCCTACAACTACGCGACGGTCTCGAAACACAGCGTCGATGATTTCATGGGCTGGAACGTCAATGCGCGCTTCTCCGGCGAATTCGGCGATGACAACAAGCTGGACATCAAGGCGCATTACGGCAAGGTGGATGCAGCCTCGATTTCCTTCAACGCCGCGTTCGCGTTGCCGGTCGTAGCCTCGGCCTTCGGCATCCCGCAGTTCTCCGAAGATCCTAACAACCATGACTTCAAGTTCATCAACAGCGTGGATCCGTTCAACACGCAGGATGCGAAGGACATCTCGGTCAAGTGGGACAAGAAGCTGAGCTTCGGCAAGCTGACGGCCTGGACGCTCTACAGCGACATCCAGAACGCCTTCGGCGCCGACGGCACATCCGGCGCTTTCGGCTTCTTCAACAACGACCCGGCCTGCCTGGCCTCGGCCGCCGCCACCTTCAACGGGATGTTCCCGTGGCCGTTGCCGCAGTTCCAGTTCTCGCCGGATCCGCGTACGCCGGGCGCCACGGTGTTTGGCCCGTACACCCCGACGACCTGCGACGGCACGCAGTACCAGGAACGTAACCAGACCGATTACAGCTTCGAGGTGCGCCTGGCTTCGGACAGCGATGGTGCGTTCAACTGGCTGGCGGGCTTTTACTACCTCAACATCGATCGCGAAGTCGGCGTCAACACCGGCATCGACAACAACAACGGCCAGATTACCCGCAGCCTGTTCGTGCCGCGCACCCAGCTGAATTCCACCGAAGCGCTGGTCTGGGACAAGTTCAAGAGCGACATCTATGCGGGCTTCGGTTCGGTGAACTGGAAGGCCACGGACCAGTTCGAGATCGGCCTGGCGCTGCGCTATGACAGCGAACAGCGCAAGGTGAACAGCCTGGTGCCGGTGCCCACCGGTCCCTGCACGGTGATCACGCAACCCTGCACGCGGTATATCGACACCAATCCGGCCGACGGCTTCACCGGCAATGCACCCCTGAACCCCGGCCTGTTCCCGTCGATCAATCCCTCGGGCGTGATTGCGCCCAAGAAACAGACCTTCTCGCAATTGCAGCCGAAGGTGACCTTCACCTATGAGCCGAGCCCGAACTGGACGCTGTTCGCCAACTGGGGCGTCGGCTTCAAGAGCGGTGGCTTCAACAACTCCGGTTCGGCGGCGACGGTGGACTTCTACATCAACAGCATCACCGGCGCCGGTGAGCCCGGTGGCAAGTCCGTCATCATCCGCGATGTTTTCGCCAAGGAAAAATCGACCGCGGCGGAACTGGGCTTCAAGACCAGCTTGTTAGACAAGCGCCTGACGATCGATGCCTCGGTGTATCACACCAAGGTCGACAACATGCAATTCTTCGAATTCATGGTCGGCGCCTTTGGTCTGCTGCGCGTCGTCAACAACATCGACGAAGTCACTCTGAAAGGCGTTGAGCTGGCCGCGAACTACAAGGTAACCGATGCATTGCGTCTGTCGGCGGGCTACAGCCGTATTTCGAGCAACATCGACAAGAACACGTCGCGCCCGAAGACGGTCGGCAACAAGTCACCGGCGACTCCGGACTACACGGTCAGCCTGGGTGCGGAGTTCAATGTGCCGGTCGGCGAGACCTGGAACGTGCAGGCCAGCGCCTTCTACAACCTGACGGGACCGACCTGGTTCCACACGGTGCAGGAAGAAACCAACCTGACGTTGTTCGCGGCGTCCTTCGGTCCGGTGCTGGGCCGCGCCGACTACAGCCAGATGCAGCGTGACAGCTACAGCACGGTGGATGCGCGCTTTGCGCTCACCAGCGACAAGTGGAGCGTCGCGCTGATCGGCAAGAACGTCACCAACGAGAAGTACCTGCAGGAAGTGATCATGGCGCCGGAATTCGGCGGTGCGTTCATTCATCCGAGTGCGCTGCGGCGCTTGAGCCTGGAAGTGGGCTACAAGTTCTGAGCGTCATCGGCCTCGGAAGGCCTTAAGATACGACGCCGGCCGGGATACACCCCGCGCCGGCGTCTTTTTTTATGAAGCGCGACGATATCCAGTTTCCGGCCCGCCATAACGCCCTGCGCGAGGATGTGCACGCGTTAGGTGGACTGGTGGGCGAGGTTCTGCGCGAGCAGGGCGGTCTGTCGCTGTTCGATCTGGTGGAGGCGGACCGCACCACGGCGATCCGGCGGCGTAACGGCGACAGCGAGGCGGCCAACGATCTCGCCGTGCGGGTGCAGAATCGCCCGCCGGAACTGGCGCGCGACCTGGTGCGCTCTTTCTCGCTGTGGTTCCAGGCGGTCAATCTCGCCGAAAAAGTGCATCGGATCCGCCGCCGCCGCGAGTATTTCCTCAAGGACAGCGGCCGGCCGCAGCCGGGAGGCATCCAGGCCGCGCTCGCGCAGCTCAAGGAGCGTGGTCTCAGCCACGATCAGGTGCTCGAGTTGCTGGGCAACCTGAGTATCGAGCCGGTCTTTACCGCGCACCCGACCGAATCCACGCGCCGCACCATCCTGCGCAAGCAGCTGCGGGTCGCCGAACTGTTGTTCGACCGGCTTGATCCAACCCTCGCGCCTAACGAAGCGCGCGCCGTCTGGGGTCGCATCCGCCACGAGCTGACCACCGCCTGGCAGACCGAGGACCATCCGCGCGAACGCCTGACCGTGGCCGATGAACGTGAGCACGTGCTTTTTTACCTGGCCGAGGTCCTGTACCGGGTGGTGCCGGCCTTTTATGAAGAAATTGCGGATGCACTTGCGCAGCTCTACGGCGGGTCGGCCGATCCGGCGCGCCTGCCGGTGCTGCTGCGATTCGGCACCTGGGTCGGCGGCGACATGGATGGCAATCCGGACGTCAACGCCAAGTCGCTGCGCGAAACGCTGGCGCGCTCGCGCCAGGTGGTCGTCAACGCGTATTTCCTCGAGTGCCAGGAATTGGCCCAAAAGCTCTCACAAAGCGGCAGCCGCGTCGCGATATCCGCGGACCTGCAGGCGCGCATCGATCAATACCAGACGTTGTTGCCGGGTGCGCGCAGCGCCACGCCGGCGCGGCACGATCGCATGCCGTACCGCGTCTATTTCGGCCAGCTCGCCGAGCGCCTGCGCCTGACCTGGGACGGGCGTCCTAACGGCTATCAGACCGCCGCGCAGTTCGCCGCCGATGTGACCGCGGCCGCTGCCAGCTTGTTAGCCAATCGTGGCCTGCACGCGGGCTACTACCCGGTGCAGCGGCTGCTGCGCCGCATCGTAACTTTCGGGTTTCATCTGGCGTCGCTCGATATCCGCCAGGACACGGCGGTGCACCATCAGGTGATCGCGACCGGCCTCGACGACCCCGACTGGCCGCAGCGCAGCCATCACGACCGGCATGCGCGGATTGTCGATGCGCTGGTCCGGGATCAGGGACCGAAGCGCGAACTGGATGCCGTCGGCAAGCGCACGCTGGGAGTGTTCGAGGACATCGCGCAGGCGCGGCATCGCCACGGCCGCGATGCCGTCGGCTATTACGTCGTCAGCGCGACGTCCGGCTCCGATGATGTCCTTGCGCCCCTGCTGTTAGCACGCTGGGCGGGCATCGACGAGGCAGACACTGGCGCGGTGCCGCTGGATATCGCCCCGATGTTCGATTCCATGGATGCCCTGCGCGACAGCGGCCAGGTCATGGCGGCACTGCTGCAGGACCCGGTCTATCGGGCCCACCTCGAGGCAAGAGACCGCAGGCAATGTGTGCTGGTGGGCTATTCCGACAGCAGCAAGGAAGCCGGGCTGTGCGCGTCGCGCATTGCCGTGCACGAGGCGCAGGAAAAACTGTCCGAGACGCTGCGTGCCGCGCACGAGCGGCATGTGATTTTTCATGGCCGCGGCGGCAGTATTCCGCGCGGCGGCAATCGTATCGATACCCTGGTCAGGGTCGCGCCGCCTGCGGCGATCAACGGCATTCTGCGTCTCACCGAGCAGGGTGAGGTCGTCAGCCAGAATTACGGCCTGCGTCCTATCGCGATGCGGACGCTGGAGCGCGCCTTCAATGCGCTGGTCACGGCCACCGACCGGGCCCGCATCGGCGCGCTGCCGGTTGAAACCGCGGCCTGGCACCAGGTTGCGTTGCAGCTCGCCGGCGCGAGCCAGGGGTATTACCGGCAGTGGGTCTGGGGCAACCCGGCATTTTACCAGTATTTCCTGCAGGCGACCCCGATCGATGTCATCGAGCGCATGCAGATCGGTTCACGGCCCGCTTACAAGTCCGAGCGCAATGTTCTCGAGGACCTGCGCGCGGTTCCCTGGGTGTACGCCTGGACGCAGTCGCGCCTGGTGGTGCCCGGCTGGTTTGGTGCCGGCACCGGATTCGGCCATTTGTTAGCAACCCAGGGCGTGGCGGAAGCGCGCGCGCTGTATGCCTCGTGGCCGTTTTTTCAGCACCTGGTCGACGATGTCGAGACCATGCTGGCGCGCAGCGACCTGGAAATCGCCGGTTACTACAGCGAACTTGCCGGCCCGGCGTTGCAGCCCGTGTTCAACGAAGCACGCAATGAGTACCGGCGGACGCTGGAGGCGGTGCTCGAGATAAAATCGGCAACGCAACTGCTCGACGGCGATCCGACGCTGCAACGCGCGATCCAGCTGCGTAATCCGTACGTCGATCCGATGAACCTGATGCAGGTCGATCTGTTGCGTCGCTGGCGCGCCGGCGGCCGGCGCGAACGGGCCTTGTTCGATGCGTTGCTGGCCAGTATTGCCGGCATTGCGCAGGGACTACAGAGTACCGGTTGACCCGCTGCGCTAGCGATTCAGCGCGAAGCGCTCGCCGTTGTCGAACACGAGTTCATTGTCGGGCCAGCGCACCGCGCCGAGGCGGGTGAATTGCCCGGGCTCATAGCCATCCTCGATTTCGCGAAAGCGCGCACCCACGGAAAAATCCGCGCAGTACACCGCTTTGCCGGGACCCATCCAATCGAGTGGTCCGACGCCACCGAACAGGTCGGGTTCGCCACGGGAGTATAGCTGCGAGCCACCGGCGCTCCACCAACGCCAGTAATGTCCGATGATCACCGGAATCTGCGCATACTCGTTCCACCAGGGCACGCGCGTGACCATACGCCACTTGCCGCTCGCATAAAACGGCTGCCCGCAGCGCCGCTCGAGGCCCGAGGTCAGTACGCGCACCGGATTGGCGGTCTGGTAGATCTCATCTTCGGCCGCAAGATTTTCCAGGTACGGCACCTGCGCCCGCGGATCCTGCAGCAGCTCGCGCCATTGGCGCTTTTCGCGGTCGGCCGCGAGGCTCAACTCGCGCGGGATCAGTCCTGGCAGCGCAGCTTCGTAGCTGCGGTAGTGCTCCAGCGTCGCTGCCTGCGGCTGCTGTTGCAGCGCGCGCACCGAATCGACATGCCAGGCCGCGTGCGTGATGCGCAGGTCATTGCGTTCGAGCGCCAACGGCAGGCTGCCGAAGAAACGGCGGATATCCTCACGTTCGCGCCCGGTCGCGCGCCGGCAGGCGGCCAGCGCAGGGCGCGCGTGGTCCGGATGCTCATCAAATATCCAGCCGTTGCCAGGCTTGCGCTCCTGGCGCAGCACATTGAGCTCGTGATTACCTAACACGCATTGCGAGAGATCCCGGCCGATGAGCTCGCGCACCAGCCTGATGACCGCGGGGCTGTCCGGGCCGCGATCGCACAGATCGCCGACGAATACCAGGCGCCGGCCGCCCGGATGTTCGCCGTGTTGGTCGTAGCCGAGGTGGCGCAGCAGCTGGCGCAGCGCGAGGTATTCGCCATGCACATCGCCGACGACGTCGATGGGGCCTGCCAGCAACGGCGCGACCGTTGTATTAGTCATCCTGGCCGGCCGCCTCGACCAACCCCAGGCCGACACCCAGCGGCGTGGTCGTCAGCAAAATTGGCTTGGCTATCCGCATGCGAGTCATTGTACGCTGGCGCGCACCATGAAAAATTCAACCCGATCGCGCGTATTGCTCGCGCTATGCGCTTTCCTGCTAACGACAGGGATCCCTGCAATGGCAACAGAGTCGGAGGATGAAGCTCTGTACCTGCAGCGATTCGAAAAGCTGGCAGCGGCGGCGCGCGCCGGTTCGGGTCTCGAGAGCTACGATCCGCTCGAGGCGGTTCCCGGCGCCGCGCGAGTCGTGCCGCTGCCGCGTGCCAGGGCCGATCGTACGGGCATCGCCGCAGCGGCCCTGCAGGCGGCGGATGATTACGCCGCCCGCAACAATTCGATCGCGCTGCTGGTGTTCCGCGCCGGAAAGCTGCAGCTGGAGCGCTATTACCGCAGCCATCAGCCGGCGCAGACCTTTCCATCACGTTCGCTCGCCAAGCCGATGACGGCGGTTGCGATCGGACGCGCCATCGCGCTCGGCAAGATCCGCTCGCTCGACCAGCCGGTTGCGGATTTTGTCAGCGAATGGCAGGGCGATCCGCGCCGCTCCCGTATCCTGGTGCGGAATTTGTTAGATATGCGGTCCGGATTCCTGCCGCAGGCGGCCGCGACCCGCGCTGATGACATTCTCAATCGCGCCTATCTGCATCCGCGCCACGAGGCAATCATCCTGCGCGACTATCCGGTGGTTGATGAACCGGGTACCCGTTACGAGTACAACAACGCCACCGCGGAAATGGTCGCGGTGCTGATCGAGCGCGCGACCGGCCGGCGCTACGCGGAATTCCTGTCGTCCGAAGTGCTGAAACCCCTGGGCGCCGCCGGCGGTAATGTCTGGGTCAACCGCCCGGGCGGCATGGCGCATTCGGGGTGTTGCCTGATGCTGCCGGCGGAGAGCTGGCTCAGACTGGCCATGCTGGTGATGCAGGATGGGCGCTGGCAGGGCAAACAGCTGCTGCCGATCGGCTACGTCGACCAGATGCGCCATGCCACCGCAGACAACCCTTACTACGGTCTGGGACTCTATGTCGCGGGGACCTATACGGAACGACGCGGATTCGCGAATCCCGAGCGCGAACCGCCGGCGCGGCGGGTCTGGCACTCGGAGCCCTATCTGGCGCGCGACCTGGTGTTGTTCGACGGTAACGCGAACCAGGTCGTCTATATCGTGCCGTCGGAGCAGTTGATTGTCCTGCGCGTCGGCGACGCGCCGCCGCGCGGTGCAGCGGGTGAATGGGACAACAGCTTCCTGCCTAACACCCTGTTGCGCGGCATCGGGCAGCGCCTCGGCAAGGAGCCGCCCCAGCCGCGTTAGCGACGGTTCAGCAGGCGGCTGCGCGTGTATTCGGCAAAACGGCGCGCCGCGTCCTGGGCAAAACCGATATTGTCGATTTCCGTCACGCGGTTGGATTCATCCAGCATTTCGCTCGGCTGCATTGCCTGCATTTTGTCGGGATCCGAGCGTGAACCATGCGCACGTGCCAGCAGCACGGCGCCGCTGGCATCGTACACATCGACCTGCATGCGCAAGCGGCCGATGGAGCGGGCATAGGTCTTGGTCGTGGCGGCGCTGAATACCTCCGGTGCGTTCAGGTAAAGATCCTGCACGCTGGCCGTGATCCGCAGCGCGCAGGCGCTGTCGCTGCTGGCCAGACTGTAGCCACCCTGGTTGCGAAACGCCTTGTCAAATTCGCGCCGCACGGCCTTGTTGAAATCCTCCTGGATCCGCTTGAGATCCCTGGCGGAAATCTCCCGGCCATAGCTCTTGCGCGGCCAGTCCCCGGCGAACGTGAGCTCGCCGGTGCTGACACAGACCACGCGCGGCGTGGAAATGTCCGCATCCTTGCGTACATAGCTGTGGTGAAAACCCGCAACCTGGACCTCGGTGAGACCCGGGGGCGCCGTAAAGACGCGCTTCGCCGCGGATTTCGAGGCGGCGTCCGCTGCCGGGGCGAGGAGGGCGCTGAGCACGGTGGCCGCGACAGCTAACAAAAGGCGTTTTCGGTTGGCGCTCGGCATAGGCTTCTCCAGGCAGGTAGCCCACGCTAGCGCGAATTGGACAGGGCCGCAAAGCTCGTTTCGACAGCGCCTTTTGCACCGCAACAATCGCATACAATTACCGCTCGCACGGGCCCTGTCAGCACGAGGTTTTTGTATGGTTCGGCCGCAGCAGGTCGTCATTATCGGCGCCGGCATCGGTGGCTTGAGCTGCGCGGCGCTGCTGCTGCGGCGCGGCCATGACGTCCGGGTCCTGGAGCAGGCGCCGGCGCTCGCCGAGGTCGGCGCGGGCATCCAGTTCAGCGCCAACTCGACGCGGGTGCTGCGCATCCTGGGTGTCCTGGCGGCCGTGGAGGCGGTGTCGGTAATCCCGATCGAATACCGTTTTCGCCTGCACAGCAGCGGCGAGCTGCTGCAGACCATTCCGCTCGGCGCAGTTCACGCCGAGCGCCATGGCGCGCCGTATTGCCTGGCGCACCGCGCCGACGTCCACGGCATCCTGCACGCGGCCGCGCGTGCCTTGCGCGCCGATGTTGTTAGCCTGGACAGCAAGGCCGTGTCGGTCAGCGAAGATGACTCCGGGGCGGTGGTTCAATGCGCCGACGGCACAAGCTATCGCGCTGACCTCGTGATCGGCGCCGATGGCATCCACTCGATGCTGCGCAAGCGCAACCTGGGCGATACGCCCGCGCATTTCACCGAGAATGTTGCCTGGCGCTGCATGGTGCCGGCATCGAGATTACCCCCGGGCTTCAAGGACCCGGTGGTCGAAGTCTGGGCGGGCCCCAGGCGCCATGTCGTCATCTATCCGATTCGCGGCGGCGAATGGATCAACTTCGTCGGTATTGTCGAGGATCCGGGCTGGCGCAATGAATCCTGGACCCAGAAATCCAGCTGGCAGGAATTGCATGCCGAGTTTGCGGACTGGCATCCGGGCGTGCGCGACATCGTCGCGGCCGTCGACAAGGACCAGTGTTATCGCTGGGCGATGCTGGACCGGCCACCGGCGCAGGGCTGGAGCACCGGACGCACGACTTTGTTAGGTGACGCCGCGCACCCGACGCTGCCGTTGCTGGCGCAGGGCGCGAACATGGCGATCGAAGATGGCGAGATTCTCGCCCGCGCGCTGGCCGACGCCGATTCGGTCAGCGACGCGCTGCAGCTCTACCAGCAGCACCGCTATCAACGCACTGCGAGGGTGCAGACCGAGTCAGCGGCCAACGTGACCCTGTTCCATAATGACAGTGACGATGAGCTGCGGCGCATGTTCGCGGCGCGCAAGATGGATCGTGAGCGCGCCGCCTGGCTCTACAATTACGACCCCCTGACCGCGGACCTGCATAAGCCATGAATACTTCCAGCCGGATACGCCGTGGCTATTTCGACGGTCCGCAGGGGCAGATCCATTTCCGCTCCTGCGGCCCGGACGATGGCGAGCCGCTACTGTTGCTGCACCAGTCGCCCTTGTCGAGTGCGCAGTTCGCGGCCGTGCTGCCGTTGTTAGGCGCGCAGGGCTTCGCGGCGCTGGCGCTCGACCTGCCGGGTTTCGGCATGTCGGATCCGAACCCGGAACCGAACACGCTGGCGCAGTATGCGGCGATCCTCCCGGCGGCGCTGCGGCTGCGCGGCTGGTCGAGCGCGCACATCGTTGGTCACCATACCGGCGCGGTCATCGGCGCGGTCTTTGCCGCCGAATTACCGGCCCGCGTGCGGCGCCTGGTGCTGAATGGCTTTCCCTGGCTGAGCGACGCCGAGCGGCAGCATTTCAAGACCTTCTATTTTGGACCGAAACAACCCAGCGCGGATGGCTCGCACCTGCTGACGGCGTGGCAGAACCGCCTGCGTTCGACGCCGGGCTGGACCGATCTGCAGCTGATGAATCGCTACACGGTTGAAGGCCTGGTGAGCGCCGCGCACAACTGGAAGGCTTTCCCGCTCATCATCGAGGCGGACCTGACCGCGCTGCTGCGCAGACTCCAGGTGCCAACGCTGCTGCTGACCAATACCGGCGAAGACCTGTTCGAGGCAACCCGGCGCTGCCATGGCTTGCGCCCTGATTTCGCGTTCGCGCAGCTGGAGGGCGGCACTCACGATATCATTGACGAGCAGTCCGTCCCCTGGACTGACGAAGTTGTGAGGTTCCTGCGTCATGAATAAATGGACCCGGCGCGCGCTCATCACGACCGGCAGCCTTGCCGGCGGCGGCTTGTTGTTAGGTGTCGGTGAACTGGTGTTCGCGCCCAACCGCATTGGCCTTGGCCGGCGCAGCGCGGCGGGCCGCCAGGCTCTCACCACCTGGGTCGCCGTCGACGCCGCGGGCGGCATTCATGTCACGGTGCCGCATGCGGATCTTGGGCAGGGCGCGCAGACCGCGCTGGCGATGATGCTGGTGGACGAACTGGATGGCGACTGGAGCCAGGTGGCGGTGAGCGAGGCGCCCGCGGAACCGCAGTTTGCTAACAACCACATCGTGAGGGCTTTCATGCCGCTGAAAGGATTGCCCGACAGCATGCGCCGCGGCGCTGATTATTTTTTCTACCGGGTCACGCGCCAGATGGGCCTGCAGGTGACCGGCGGCAGCGCCAGCGTTCGTGGTACCGGCCAGTACGGCATGCGCGTCGCGGGTGCCGCGGCGCGCGACATGCTGGTGAGGGCCGCGGCCAACCGCTGGCAGGTGGCTGCCAGCGAATGCACGGTCGCGAAATCGATCGTCCAGCACACCCCCTCCGGCCGCAAGCTGAGCTTTGGCGAGCTGTCGGCAGCCGCCGGCACGCTCGGCCCGCCGGTGCGGCCAGCGCTCAAGTCGCCGCAGGCGTTCACGCTGATCGGTACGCCGCAGCGCCGCTTTGATGTGCCGGACAAGGTCGATGGCAGCGCCCGCTACGGCATCGACGCCTGGTTTCCAGGCATGCTGTTCGCCGCGGTGCGCGCCGCACCGGTGTTTGGCGCCAAGCTAACAAGTTGCGACAGCGCCGCCGCCGAAAAGATGCCCGGCATCAGGAAAGTGCTGCGCTATGCCGATGCGATCGCCGTGGTCGCCGACAGCAGCTTTCGCGCGCAGCGCGCGCTCGACAGCCTGCAGCCACAATTCACCGCGGATGCCGGGAACCTGCGCGTCAGCAGCGAGTCCCTGTTGGCACAGCGGCTGCAGAAGATCAGCGCCGGACCTTTCAAGTCCGAAGTGACGACCGGCGATGGCGGCAAAATATTTGCGACCCCGGCGACCCCGGCGACCCCGGCGACCCAGCAGGTCAGCGCGCGCTACGAGGTGCCGTATCTGCATCACGCGACCATGGAGCCGATGAGCGCCACCGCGCGCCTGGCCGGCGGCAAGCTCGAGATCTGGACCAGTGTCCAGGACCCGCTCAACGCCGCCTATGTCGCCGCCAAGGAGCTCAATCTCGACAGCGACGCTGTGATCGTGCACAACGGTCACGTCGGCGGTGGTTTCGGCCGGCGCCTGCCGGGCCAGCACGACTATGTGCTGCAGGTGGTGCGGATCGCGCGCGACCTGGCGCCGGCGGCAGTGAAACTGGTCTGGAGTCGGGAAGAAGACCTCACGCACGGCTATTACCGGCCGGCCGCGAGCGCCGAGTTGTCGGCGGTGCCGGGCCCGGGCGGCGGACTGTTAGCATTTCGCAGCCGCAGTGCCGGCGCCGACGACGCCAGCGCGGCGCGACCTGTCTATGCCGTCGCCAATCTCGCGGTCGAGTTTGTTGATGCGCCGAGCCACGTGCGCACCGGCCCGTGGCGTTCCGTGGCCCATTCGCAACATGGATTCTTCGTCGAGTCTTTCATCGATGAGCTGGCCGCGCTGGCCAAGCGCGATCCCTACCAGTACCGTCATGACTTGTTAGCGTCGGAGCCGCGGGCGAGGGCGGTGCTGGCCCAAGCCGCGGCCATGTCCGGCTGGGGCACGGCGCTGCAGTCGAACCGCGCGCGCGGCATCGCCATGGTGCCGAGCTTCGGCAGCTATGTCGCCGAAGTGGCTGAAATCGAAATTACCCGGGATGCGGCTGGCAAAGCCACCGGCCTGCGTGTCGTCAAAGTGTATGCCGCAGTTGACTGCGGAATCCTGGTAAATCCCATGAGCGCCGAAGAGCAGATCCAGGGCGGCATCGTCATGGGCCTGTCGGCCGCGCTGGGCGAGGCGATCACCATCGAAGCTGGCGCCGTGCGCGAGCAGAACTTCCACCAGTATTCGCTGTTGCGCATGCCGGATGCGCCCGAGGTCGAGGTGCAGTTTATCGCCTCCACGGAATTACCGGGAGGTCTCGGTGAGCCGGGCCTGCCGCCGATCGCCGCGGCGGTGGCTAACGCCTGGTTTGCCGCGACCGGACAACGGCTGCGGCAGTTGCCGCTGCTGGCGGCCATCGCCGCCAGCTGACCCTCAGGCCGGTTGTTTTGCGGCTGGCAACGGCGCCACGCCATTGTCAGGGTTCGCCAGGACCCGCGAGAACTTGGGCGTCAGCCAGCGCTCAAAGTCATCAATAATCGTGAAGACCGCGGGCACGACCACCAGCGTCAGCCCGGTCGAGGTGATCAGCCCGCCGATGACCGTGATCGCCATCGGGCGGTTGAAACTGGCATCGCCACCGAGACCAATCGCGATCGGCAGCATGCCGGCGACCATCGCGACCGTGGTCATGATGATCGGGCGCGCGCGTTTGTGGCCGGCCTCCATCAAGGCGGTACGACGGTCCTTGCCAGCGCGCATTTCCTCGATGGCAAAATCGACTAACAGGATCGAGTTCTTGCCGACGATGCCCATCAGCATCAGGAAGCCGATCGCGACTGGCATCGAAAACGGCAGCCGCGCGATCATCAGCGCCAGCACCGCGCCGCCAATCGACAGCGGCAGTGCGGACAGAATCGTGATCGGCTGAAACACGCGCGCGAACAGCAATACCATGACCGCAAACACCATCAGGATGCCCGCGCCCATCGCGAACGCAAAGGCGGTGAACATGTCATTGGCGATCTCGGACAAACCGGTTTCCACCAGGCGTACGCCGTCGGGGAGATTCTTGAACACCGGCAGGGCCTTGACTTTCTTGTTAGCGTCGCCCGATACCGCGCCCGCCTTGAGGCCTGATTCGATGTACATGCGCCGGCTCTGGTTGTAGCGGCGCACCGTGGCGGGGCCCTGGCCAAAGCTGATGTCCGCGACCGCTTTCAAGGGGACGTTGCCGCCGTTGGCGGTTGGCACCGGCAGGTTCTGCAGCGTGTCCAGGTCCTGGCGGGTAAATTCCCGCAGGCTGACCCGAATCGGAATCTGCCGGCCCGCAACCGAAAACTTCGGCGCGTTCTGCGGCAGGTCGCCGAGCGTCGCAATGCGAATCGTCTGGCTGATGCTGGCGACCGAAACTCCAAGTTCCGCGGCGAGATCCAGGTTGGGCCGCACCGTGATTTCGGGCCTCTGGTAGTCGCCGTTGATACGTGGATCATCGAGTGACGGGATGGTCTTCATCGCCTTGACGACTTCGTGCGCGGCGTATTCAACCTTGGCCGGATCGTCGCCGACGATATAGAGCGAAATGGCCTTGCCGCCACCGGGATTGAAGCCGCCGAAGCTGACCTGGGCGTCGGCCACGGTGCGCAGCGTCGGCGCCATCTTCTTTTCCCATTTGTCCTGCGAGAGCTTGCGCTTGTTAGGAGGGACGAGCGTGATGTAGAGGTCGCCCTTGCGCACTTCGTCGCTGCCGCCAATGGACTCGACGATGTCGCTGACTTCCGGTTGCTTGAGCAGCATGGCCGTGACTTCGCCGGACACGCGCGCAGTGTCTTCAAGGCGCACGCCGGGCGGTAATTCGACCGTAACCTGCGAGCTCGAGAAATCTCCGGCCGGCACCACGTCTTTAGGAATAATCACGACCAGTACGACGGATGCCGCGAAGAACGCGAGTGCCCCCAGGCAGGTCAACCAGCGATGGCGCAGCGACATCTGCAGCCACTCCAGGTACTTGTCCATCAGCGGGCCATCAGCCGTGCGGATATTGTCGTGCGGCTTCAACGTGAATGCGGCGATAACGGGCGTGATCAGGCGCGCGACCAGCAGCGAGAAAAACACCGCTGCGGCAACCGTGAGGCCAAACTGCTTGAAATACTGCCCGGTGAACCCGCCCATGAAACTGACCGGCAGGAACACGACGATAATGGTCGCCGAGGTGGCCACGACGGCGAGCCCGATTTCATCGGCGGCATCCATGGCGGCCTGGTAGCCGGATTTTCCCATGCGCATGTGGCGGACGATGTTTTCGATTTCGACGATGGCGTCGTCGACCAGCACGCCCGCGACCAGCGACAGGCCCAGCAACGTGATGCCATTGAGCGTGAAGCCCATCCACTGCATGAAAAAGAATGTCGGGATGGCCGACAGCGGGATGGCGAGCGCGGAGATGAGCGTCGCGCGCATGTCGCGCAGGAACAGGAACACCACTGCGACCGCCAGGATTGCGCCCTCGATCATCGCGATCAGCGCGGACCGATACGAGCGCTTGGTCTGCTCGACGGTTGTGAATACCAGCTTGATGATGACGTCCGGGCGTTCGGCACGAATCTTGTCGAGCTCCTGCTCGACGTCCTTCATGACCGTGACCTCGGACGAACCGATCGATTTCAGTATTGCAATCGTGACCGCGGGGCGGCCGTTGAGACGCGACAGCGAGCGCAGTTCGGCAATGCCGTCGCGCACCTCGGCGATATCGTTCAGCCTTACCACGCGACCGCCCGCGAGCCGGATCTGGCGCTCGCCGAGTTCCAGCGCCGATTTCGCACCACCTAACACCCGGATCGCCTGCTCTCCGCCGCCGACCTGCAGCCGGCCGCCGGGTGCGTCGACGTTCATCTGGCGCAGCTGCTGGTTTACATCGACGGCCGTGATGCCGAACGACTGCATGCGCGTCGGGTCCAGTTCGACCCGGATCTCGCGATCGACGCCGCCGTTGCGACCCGCCTGGGCAACGCCGGGCAGGTTGGTGAGGCGCTTGGAAACCGTGTTGTCGACAAACCAGGACAGCTGTTCCTCGGTCATGGCCGTGGTGCTGATGGCAAAATAGGCGATCGCGCCGCCATCGAATTCCTGGCGCTGCACGATCGGCTCGTTGATGCCTTCGGGCAATTCAGAACGCACCTTGGCAATGGCGTCGCGCGCATCGTTCATGGACTGAAAAACATCGGTGCCGATTTCGAACTGGATATTGGTCAGCGATTGGCCTTCGATCGCCCGCGAGGTCAGGCTTTTGACACCGGGCAGATTGGCCACGGCCGCTTCAATTTTCTGCGTGACCTGGGTTTCGATTTCGGTGGGCGCGGCGCCCGGCTGCGACACGACGATCGAAATCAGAGGAAAAGTGACGTCCGGATTGTTGTTGATCGGCAGCCGGATGAAGGACACGATGCCGACAAACAGGAACACCGCAAACATCACCAGCGGCAGCAGCGGATTCTTGATCGCCCATGCGGACATCTTGTTCATGGCTCAGGCCCCTTTGGCAACGCGCACTTTTTCGCCCGGACGCAGGAATGCCGCTGCGACCGCAACGACCTGTTCAGTACCCTCGAGACCCGCCGTAATCACGACGCCGGTATTTCGCGTGCCGGACACAGTCACGCCGCGCCGCGACACTTTGCCATCCGGGCCGACGATCAGCACGTAGTTGCCGTCGGGGTCGGTCTGGACCGCGGTTTGCGGCACGATCGGTGTGTTGTCCGTCGAGACCAGCACATTGGCCCGCGCAAATGCGCCCGGCCGCAGGTTTGGATTGCGCGGCAGTGCGATGCGCACGGTGCCAAGGCGACTGCTTGGATCGATGACCGCGCCTAACAGGCGCACCGTGCCGGCGATCTCGTCCCTGGCTCCTGTGACCCGCACCGACACCGCCTGGCCGACCGCCAGCAGACCGACATCGCCCTCGGAGACGCGGCCGCGCATCTCGATTTCGCCGCCGCGGCCGAGGCGGAACAGCGGCTCGCCGCCGGCCGAGGCCGTCTGGCCGACCTCGGCATTGCGTGTCAGCACCACGCCATCCGCGGGCGCACGAATTTCGCTGCGGCCGAGGCGCGCACGCGACTCGGCCAGCTGGGCTGCGGCCACTTTGACGCGCGCTGCGGCGTTAGCCGACTGCGCGCGCCGGCGTTCGATTTCTTCGGCAGACAAGGCGCCGGTCGCGGCCACGCCCTGGGCGCGTCGGTAGTCTGCCGCTGCCAGGTCAGCCGACGTACTTGCTTCCTCCAGCGAGGCGGCGAGGCTTGCAACCTGGGGGGCGGCAATCGCATTGTTCAGCCGGGCCAGCACCTGGCCGCGTTTGACGCGATCCCCGACTTCGGCGAGCACTGCGACCACGCGCAGGCCTTCGCCTTCGACGCTGATCGGCATTTCATCGCGCGCGCTGATCGTGCCGGTGACGTTGACCAGGGTCTCGACTTTGCTACGGCCCGGCACGACCACCGTGACCAGTGGCAGCGTGAGGTCCTCGGCCCCCGGCGCCTGCGCAGGCTTCTTGCCGCAGGACAGCAGCGTCAGCGCGCAGCCGACGCCAACGACCCAAGTAAGGCCACGCATACCGCGGCCGATAAATGTCGAACTAATCTGTTGCATGTTAAAGCCCCGCGCGACGGCGGGTCTGTGGTTCCGTTGTTGCGCGGTAGTTTAGCGGGTCAGCCCGAGTGCGTCCCGTCCAGTTGACGGCCACGGAAGTTCGCTGGCCCGCTGCCTGCCGGGAACTTGGGCAGAATGGCCAGTTATGCAGCCAGATTGCCGTTTGCCCCAGCCCCTTGTCACCCGTCGCGCGATGCTGGTGGGCCTGGCTGCGAGCACCGGCAGCCTGCAGTCATGTTCCCGCAACAATGATGAGGTCGTCATGCGTCCGGAAGGGATTCCGCTGAGCCGTTTCGACAAGAAGTCGACCGCCGAGCAGGTGGTCGCGGGCCTGGATCTCAAGGGCAAGACGGTCCTGATTACCGGCGCCACCTCGGGCCTGGGACTGGAAACCATGCGGGTGTTAGCTTCGCAGGGCGCGCGGGTACTCGCGACCGGTCGGACCCTGGAAAAGGCGCGGACTGCTTGCGCTTCCGTCGGTCCGGGCTGCGAGCCGTACGCCATGGAACTCGAAAGCATGAACTCGATTAGCGCCTGCGCCGGGCAGATCCGCTCGCTCGGCACGCCCATCGACGTATTGATGTGCAATGCCGGCATCATGGCCCTGCCGAAACTCGAGCAGGTCAACGGCCTCGAGAAGCAGTTCGCGGTCAATCATCTCGGACATTTCCTGCTGGTGAACCTGTTGTTAGGCCAGGTGCAGGCGGCACCGCAGGGGCGGGTGGTGGTCATGTCGAGCTCGGCCTACAAGTGGGCGCCGCCCGCTGGCATCGAATTCGACAACCTGTCCGGCACGCGCGACTACACGCCTAACAAGGCCTATGGCCAGTCGAAAACCGCGAATGGATTGTTTTCCCTGCAGCTCGCCAAACGGCTGGCCGGCACGAATGCCACGTCCAATTCAGTGAACCCGGGACCGGTCGATACCAATCTGCCGCGACACTACCCGGGCTGGCAGCGCGCCATCCTTGGTGCCATCTCCGGCTTTTTTCTGAAGCCGGTGGCGGTCGGCGCGGCCACGCAGTGCTACGTGGCCACGGCGCCGTCGCTGGCCAGGGTCAGCGGCCAGTATTTCGAAGACTGCAATCCGCTGCTGCCCGGCGGCCAGATGCAGAACGCCGCCCTGGCCGAAAAGCTCTGGCAGGTCTCAATGGAGCTGTGCGCGAAGCATCTTAGCTAACAGGCAGCGCTGCCACTATTCGTAGCGCAGCGCTTCGATCGGGTCCAGCAGCGACGCCTTGCGCGCGGGGTAAATCCCGAAAATGATGCCCACCAGGCCGCTGACGCCCAGCGCCAGCAGCACGATGTCGGTGCGAATCGTCGTCGTCCAGCCGAAGCTCTTGGCGACCAGCGCAGCGGCGCCCCAGCCTAATAGCACGCCGATGGCGCCGCCAATGATGGCGAGTACCAGGGCCTCGACCAGGAACTGCAGCAGGATGTCGCCGGGCTGCGCGCCCACGGCCATGCGGATGCCGATCTCGCGGGTACGCTCGGTGACCGAGACCAGCATGATGTTCATGACGCCGATGCCGCCGACCACCAGCGATACCAGCGCGATCGAGGACAGCAGTGCGGTCATCGTGCCCATGGCGGAGGTCAGCGTTCCGGTCATTTCCGACATGCTGATGACCGAGAAGTCATTTTCCTGTTCTAGATCGAGGCGATGCCGGGTGCGCAGCAGGCTCTCGATGTCGCGTTTCGCGTCGTCGATCAGGTCCGAGGACGCGGCGCTGATATAGATCATGCCGGGAATGAATTTGCTCAGGCCACCCTGCACCCGGGTGGTGTAGGCCGAAATCGGGATGAACACCGCATCGTCCTGGTCCTGGCCCATGCCGGCCTGGCCTTTCTTGTCTAACACACCGATCACGGTGTAGGGCGCATTGCGAATGCGGACCGTCTGCCCGACCGGATCGGCGCTGGCGCCGAACAGCTTTTCAGAGACCGTCTGGCCAATCAAAAGGTTTTTCGCGGCGCCGGCCTGGTCGGATGCCGTCAGTGCAGTGCCGCGCACGATCGCCCAGTTGCGAATCGCAAAGAAATCCGGCGTCACGCCATAGATCGTGGTGGTCCAGGTCGTGGTATCCGACACGATCTGGGACATGGTGCGCGCCTGCGGCGACGCGGCGCGCACCGTGGGCAGTTCGGTCTGGATAGCGCGCAGATCGTCCCAGGTCAGGGTTGGCTGCGAGCCCATGCCGCCGCGCATGCCGCCGCCCATGCTGGAGCCCGACATCACCATCAGCACGTTGGTGCCTGCGCCTTCGATCTGCGCGCGAACCCGGGTCTGCGCACCTTCACCGATGGCCACCATGCAAATGACCGCGGCAACACCGATGATGATGCCTAACGCCGTCAGCGCGGCGCGCATCTTGTTGCGGCCGAGGGCCTGCATGCCGACCCGCAGTGTTTCGCCCATGGAAATCATGTGAGTTTCTCCGGTTTGCGTTCATCGCGGATGATCTTGCCGTCGCGCAGCACCAGCTGGCGTTGCGCGAAACTGGCGATGTCCTGCTCGTGGGTCACGAGCACCACGGTAATCCCTTCCTTCACGCACAACTCAGTCAGCAGGTTCATGATGTCAATGCTGGTCACCGTGTCGAGGTTGCCGGTCGGCTCGTCCGCCAGGATCAGCGGCGGCCGCGAGACGATCGCGCGCGCGATCGCCACGCGTTGCTGCTGGCCGCCGGACAGTTGCGACGGCAGGTGCCGGCTGCGATGCGCGAGACCAACGCGCTCGAGCGCCTCGGCGGAGCGTCGATGGCGTTCGGCTGCAGGAACCTTGGCGTAAATCAGCGGTAATTCGACATTGTCCATGGCCGCGGTGCGCGCCAGCAGATTGAAGCTCTGGAATACGAAGCCGATGGTCTGGTTGCGCAGCTGCGCCAGTTCCACTCGTGTTAGCTTGGCAGCGTCCCGGCCATTCAATTGATAGACGCCGCTGCTGGGGCGGTCGAGGCAGCCGATGATGTTCATCAGCGTCGACTTGCCGGAGCCCGAGGAGCCGGTGATCGCGACGAATTCCCCTTGCTCGATTATCAGGTCGACCTGGTCGAGCGCGGCAAATTCCGTGTCACCCGAGCGGTAGATTCGGGACACCTGCTGCAATTCGATCAGCGCCATGGCGGAGTCTAACGGCTGCCCATGCCGCCACTGCCCGGACTTTCCAGTCCGACAATGACCGGCTCCGCTTCCTTCAGGTTGCCGCCGGTGATCTCGGTTTGCGAGCCGTCGGTGAGACCTGACTGGATGTCGCGCTTTTCAGGTGTGCCTTTGACCAGCACATAGACCACCGTCCCGGGTGCCGCGCCATCGGCGCGTTCGCCGCCCGCGCGCCGCCGGCCGCCACCCAGCATGCCAGGCATGCCGATCGGCATCCCGGGCATGGCGCCACCGCGGTTGGCGCCCTTGTTTTCCGCCGGAGGTTCGAAGCGCAGCGCCGTGTTAGGTACGCGCAGCACGCCCTTGCGCTCTGCCGTCGTTGCGGTCACGGTGGCGGTCATGCCGGGTTTCAGTTTCAGCTCCGCGTTGGACACTTCGACCACGGCGTCATAGGTGACCACGTTCTGCACCGTCTGCGGCGCATTGCGGATTTCGCGGATGCGTCCCCGGAAGCGCTCGCCCGGATAGGCGTCCACCGTAAACGAGGCGTTCATGCCGGCGCTCAGCCGGCCGATATCGGACTCGGCGACGTTGGTGTGTACTTCCATGGCGCGCAGATCCTGCGCGATCGTGAACAGGACCGGCGCCTGCAATGACGCGGCGACCGTCTGGCCTACGTTGACCTGACGGGAAATAACCATGCCGTCGGTTGGCGCCAGAATGTCCGTGTAGCGCAAATTCGTCTGCGACTGGCGCAGCGCGGCTAACGACTGATCGAGCTGGCCGCGCGCCTGTGCGACGGCCGCGACCGCTGCGTTCGCGGCGGATTCGGAGGAATCGCGGTCATTCTCCGAAATGATTTTCTGCTCGAACAGCGTGGCGGAGCGTTTGGCCAGGCGGCGTGCTTCGTCGGCCTGCACCTGCAGGCGCAGGATGTTGCCTCGGGACGCGCTCACGTTAGCCTGTGCCTGCGCGACCTGCGCTTCGAACAGCGCGGGATCGATCTTGGCGATGCGCTGGCCTTTTTTCACCTGGGTGTTGAAATCCGCAAACAGACTCTGGACCCGCCCTGAGACCTGGCTGCCGACTTCGACGGTGACCACCGCGGACAGCGTGCCGGTGGCGGTCACCTTGGCAATCAGGTCGCCTTGTGTGGCGGGTACGGTGGCATACGCCTGGGCCGGCGCCTTGCTGCCGACGCAGCGCCAGAGCACCAGGGCGATGACAATGGCGAGCGCAATGAGCTGTATGCTGCGGCGGCGCCACAGCGGAGTTACGGTATCGTCCATGGTTTGAATTCTGTCGGCCCTGTGGGCGAAAGTACATGAAGACCTGCAAATGTGACCGAAGGGTCCTTGGGTTCGTTCCCCGATCGGAGTTGTGATGAAAATGCTGCGCGCCTACGCCAACCTCGCCAGTGGCGGCCAGATGCACTATCGGGTGGCCGGCAGCGGGCCGCCGGTCATCCTGTTGCACCCGTCGCCCCAGTCGAGCCGCTTTTCGGTGCCGATGGCGCTGCGGCTCGCAAAGAATTTCACCGCCATCGCGGTCGATACGCCGGGCTATGGCCAGTCCGACCCGTTGCCCGGAAATCCCGCCACACCGCAGCTCGAGGACTATGTGCCACTGTATCGGGAGTTTCTCGATGCGTTAGGTATCCAGAAGGCTGCGTTCTATGGCAACGCCACGGGCGCGGAAATCGCGCACCTGTTCGCCTATGCCTACCCCGATCGCTGCGCGATCTGCATGATGGACACGGCTGGGCACAAGGAAGATGCCGACCTCGATAAAATGCTGGAGGGATATTTTCCGGATGTCACGCCGCAGCGCGACGGCAGCCATCTGCTGACTATCTGGCACATGGTGAGTTCGCTGTCGCTGTTCTCGCCCTGGCACTCCACCGATGCCAGGGATCGCATCAAGACCTCGCTGCCGCCGGTGGAGCAGATCCAGGCAAGTTTTGCCGACTATGTGTTAGCTGGGACGAATTACGCGGCGGCCTACCGGCCGGCGTTCTATACCGCAAAGCACCAGCTGATTACCCGCGTCAAGGTGCCGGCGACGCTGACGCGCTGGCTTGGCAAGCCCGATCTCACCGAGCAGGACGAATTGATCCGGCGCGGGCTGCCGGCCAATTTCACGGTGCTGCATGCCGGACCGACGGTGGAGGAGCGGCAGCAGGTGTCGGAGGACTACCTGCTGAAAAACTGGTCAGGACTCGACCACAAGGTCTAGCGGCAACTCGGTGGTGTTCTTGGTTTCCTCGAGCACGATGCGCGAGTCGATTGAATGCACGCCCTCGACCTGCGCCAGTTTTTTCTGCACGAAGCTGTTGTAGTCGTCGATGGTGCGCGTGGCGACCAGCAGAATGAAATCGATATCGCCCATCAGCACGAAGCACTGGATCACCTCCGGGAAGCTGACGACCTTCTGCTTGAATTTCGGCAGGCTCTGCCAGCCGTTGCTGGTCAGCTTGACGTGCACGAACACCAGCACCTCGAGGCCCAGTTTCTCGCGAGCCAACAGCGCGACCCGGCGCTTGATGACGCCGCTGGCCTCGAGCTGGTTGACCCGGCGCCAGCAGGGTGACTGCGACAGGCCGACCGACTCGGCGAGGTCGGTTGTGGATATCGTCGTGTCCTTCTGCAGCTGCTTTAGGATACTGATATCAAGGCGATCCAGTTTCATAGATAAATTATCCAAATATTAATTGCAGTAGGTTAATCTATCCATTCACCGGCCGGGCTGCAAGTGCGATCGCGCAGCATTAATCGTTTCGACAGCGGTAGGCTTGGATATGGCAACCAACGCGAGCTTTCACATGCCCCTGGTCCCGGCGCGGCCAGGCGAGGCGCCAGATTTCAGTTACGTGCGCCTGTCGCCCGCGGGCGCGGTGCGCAAGCCGCCGATCGACGTGCCGGTGCCTTACACCGCGGATCTGGCCGAGGAACTGGTGCGCGTGCTCGACGAGCGGCACCAGGCGATCGGTCCCTGGGACCCGGGCCTGACGCCGGCCGAATTGCAGCGCGGTCTGCGCTACCTGCTGCTAACACGCATTTTTGATGATCGCATGCAGCGCACCCAACGTCAGGGACGCATTACCTTCTATGTGCGGTCCTTCGGCGAAGAGGCGGTTTCGGTTGCCGCCGGCATGGCGCTCGCTGCGGACGACATGTTGTTTCCGTCCTACCGCAACCAGGGACTCTTCATTGCGCGCGACATGCCGCTGGTCGAGATGATGTGCCAGCTGCTGTCGAATTCCCGCGACATGTGCCGCGGCCGCCAGCTGCCCGTCATGTACCACAGCAAGGCGCGCCGCATCTTCAGCATCTCCGGCAATCTTGCCACCCAGTTCCCGCAGGCCGTCGGCTGGGCCATGGCGTCGGCGATCAAGGGCGAACCCCACATCGCCTCCAGCTGGCTCGGCGAAGGCAGTACCGCCGAGGCTGACTTCCACCACGCGTTGCTGTTCGCCAAGGTGTATCGCGCGCCGGTCATTCTCAATGTCGTGAACAATCAGTGGGCGATTTCCACTTTCCAGGGCTTCGCCGGCGGCGAGCAGAAGTCCTTTGCGGCGCGCGGTCCCGGCGCCGGCATTGCTGGCATCCGGGTCGATGGCAATGATTTTCTGGCGGTGCATGCGGTCATGAGCTGGGCGGCGGCGCGTGCCCGTGAAGGTCATGGCCCGACGCTGGTCGAACATGTGACCTACCGCGCCGGCGCACACTCGACCAGTGATGATCCATCGCGCTACCGGCCCAAGGACGATTACGAGCACTGGCCGTTAGGGGATCCGGTCATGCGCCTCAAGCAGCACCTGATGGCCCTCGGCGCGTGGTCCGAGGAGCAGCACGTCGCGCTGACCACGGAGCTCGAAGCGCACGTGGCGGCGCAGTGGAAAGAGGCGGTCAGCTACGGCACGCTGCAGCAGGGTCCGCCGCTCGATCCGGCGCTGATGTTCGATGACGTGTACAAGGAGCGCACGCCGCGGCTGGAGAAACAGGCCCGGCAGCTGCACGAAGAACGCGCGATTCATATGCGCAACAAGACCGGTGCCGCATGAACGACGTCAGTGATGCCGTCAAGCAGATGAACATGGTCCAGGCGCTGAATTCCGCCATGAACATTGCCATGGAGCGCGATCCACGGGTCGTGGTGTTAGGCCAGGACGTCGGTTATTTCGGCGGCGTGTTTCGCGTGACCGAGGGGCTGCAGAAGAAATACGGCACCCACCGGGTCATCGATACGCCGATCGCCGAGGGCGGCATTGTCGGCGCGTCGATCGGCATGGCGGCCAATGGCCTGCGGCCGGTGGCCGAAATCCAGTTCGCCGACTATATTTATCCGGCCTACGACCAAATCGTCAGCGAACTGGCGCGGCTGCGGTATCGCAGCGCCGGCGAGTTTCCCGCGCCGGTGACCATACGCACGCCCTGTGGCGGCGGCATCCGCGGCGGCCAGACGCATTCGCAGAGCCCCGAGGTGCTGTTTGCGCATGTCTGTGGCATCAAGGTGGTGATGCCGTCGACCCCGTACGACGCCAAGGGTCTGTTGTTAGCATCGATCGAAGACGATGACCCGGTGATATTTTTCGAGCCGAAGCGGATCTATAACGGCCCGTTCGACGGCGATCCGGACAAGCCGGCGATCGGCTGGAATGCCCACCCCGGCGGCCAGGTGCCCGAGGGTTACTACACCGTGCCGATCGGCAAGGCTAACGTCGTGCGCCAGGGTGCGGCGCTGTCCATTGTTACCTACGGCACCATGGTGCATGTTTGCCTGGCCGCGGCCAGCGACCTGGGGCTGGATGCGGAAGTCGTCGATGTGCGCAGCATTGCACCGCTCGATATCGACACGCTGGCGACCTCGGTGTCGAAGACCGGACGCTGCCTGATCGTGCACGAGGCCACCGGGTTCGCGGGTTTTGGCGCGGAGTTGTCGGCGTCGATCCAGGAAGAATGCTTCTGGGACCTGGAAGCGCCGATCCTGCGGGTCGCGGGCTGGGACACGCCTTATCCGCATGCATTTGAATGGGACTATTTTCCAGGCAAGACCCGCGTCAAGCTGGCGCTGGAAAAACTGATGCGCGCGGCATGAGTCGCCATATCTTCAAGTTGCCGGATCTCGGTGAAGGCACGGTGTCCGCTGAAATCGTCGCCTGGCGCGTTGCGGTCGGCGATGTCATTGCCGAAGATTCGCCAATCGCGGAAATGTCCACCGACAAGGCAGTGGTCGAAGTACCGTCGCCGGTCAGCGGCCGGGTGGTGTCGTTAGGTGGCAAGCCAGGCGATGTGGTGGCGGTCGGCGCGGAGTTGGTGGTCATCGAAACCGATGCGGCAGCCGTTGCAGCAGCCCCAGCAGCAAAGCCAGTGGCCGCGACCGCATCGAGCCCGCGGCTAACACCGCCGCCAGCCGCGCGGGCTCCGGCAGCCAAAGCGCCGGGCGTCAGCGGTGCGAGCGCAGATTCCCGCCCCAAGGCCTCGCCCCGCACACGACGCGAGGCGCGCGAGTCGGGCATTGACCTCAAGGCGGTGGCGGGCACCGGTCCCGACGGCCGCATCCTGGCGTCCGATCTGGCTTCTGCAGCGCAAAGCGCTGCTGTTGTCAGTGACGCGCCGGCCGGCAGTGACCGGGAAGAAATCCCGGTCATCGGTGTGCGCCGGCTGATCGCCCAGCGCATGACCGAGGCCAAGCGCAACAGCCCGCATTTCGCCTATGTCGAGGAAGTCGATGTCACGGCCCTCGAGGCGCTGCGCCTGGAACTCAACTCCGCTCTGGCGGCCGGTCAGCCGACCTATTCTTTTCTGCCGCTGATCACCGCGGCGTTAGCCCAGGTGCTGCGCGAATTCCCGCAATGCAATGCGCACTACGATGGCGCGCGCAACATGCTGGTGCGGTTTCGCGAGGTGCATGCCGGCATTGCCACCCAGACGAAGGATGGACTCAAAGTCCCAGTGGTGCGCAATGTCGCGGCGCGCAGCATCAGCGACCTGGCCGCCGAAATCCGCCGGGTCACCGAGGCCGCGCGCAACAATACCGCCCGGCGCGATGAGCTGTCCGGGTCCACCATCACGGTAACGAGTCTCGGCAAACTGGGTGGGATTGTCTCGACGCCGATCCTGAACGTGCCCGAAGTGGCCATCATCGGCATCAACAAGGCGATCGACCGTGTGGTCGTTCGCAGCGGCGGCATGGCAATTCGTCGTATGATGAACCTCTCCTCGAGCTTTGATCATCGCTTCGTCGACGGCTATGACGCCGCCGCGATGATCCAGGCGTTGAAAGAGCGGCTGGAAGACCCGGCAAAAATTTTACAGCGTTGATTGGTAGCTAACATGAACAGTATCAAGAACCAGAATGCACCCTTTGGCAGTTTGCTGGCCGACAAGATGTCGGTGGCGCGGTATCGCGACGGCGCCTGGTCCGCCGCGGAGATCCAGACCACCGGCACGCTCGCCATGCATCCGGCCATGCACGCGCTGCATTACGCCAGTTCCTGTTTCGAGGGCTTCAAGGCCTACAAGCATGCCGATGGCAGCGTCAAGGTGTTTCGCCTCGACCGGCACGTCGAGCGTTTGCGCCACAGCGCCCGCACGCTGGTGCTGCCGGAACCGGATACGACGCAGCTGCGCGACATGGTGCTGCAGCTCGTCGATCGCTGCCGTGGCGATGTACCCGACGCGCCCGGGTCGCTGTATCTGCGACCTATTCTTTTTGGCACCATGCCTAACATCGGCGCCGCGGCGACGCCGAGCAACGAGGCGATGCTGATCGTGCTGGCAAGCCCGGTGTGGGACTACTTCGCCGGTGGCATGAAGCCGCTCAAGATCATGATGGACGATGTCAATCAGCGTTGCGCGCCACACATGGGCATGGTGAAGACCGGCGGCAACTATGCCTCGGCCATGGGCCCGACGCTGGCAGCCCGCAAGGCGCATGGCACTGATCAGGTGTTGTTCTGCCCGCGCGGCGAAGTGCAGGAAACCGGCGCGGCCAATTTCCTGATGCTGCGCGAAGGCCACTTGCTGACACGTTCGCTCGACAGCACCTTTCTGCATGGCGTGACGCGCGACTCGCTGCTGACCATTGCCCGCGATCTCGGCTACCAGGTCGAGGAGCGGATCTTCCGCATTCCCGAGGCGCTCGAGTGGGCCAAAACCGGCGAAGCGGCGCTGTCGGGCACTGCGGCGGTGTTGTCGGGCGTCGGCACGCTGGTCTATCAGGAGCAGAACCACCCGGTCGGCGGCGGTGACGTGGGCCCGCACACCCGCAAGCTGCGCGCGGCGCTGGTCGCCGTGCAACAGGGCGAAACCCCCGATAAGCACGGCTGGCTGACCAAAGTCTGACCTGACGACGCTGCGCGCCCAATCACCGGGCACGCAGAAGCTTGGTACCCTAACAAGCCGGCATCAATTGTTTTTCGCACGGTGAATCATGTGCCGCAACTTCTGCTGCTGATACTGGATGCGGGCGTGCTCGCGGCGCGTCACGTCGCCGTCGGCGCGTGCAACCCGCTGCAGGTGCTTGATGTCGTGATACTGGGCCCGCAGGATCGCAGCTTCCCGGTCGCTGATTCCCGGCGGGTGGGCGAACGCCGCGGCGGCGCCCAATCCCAGGATCAGGGTAGCGGCGGTAAATACCGCAGTCCGGCGTAGTGTCTGGGTGAGGTTCATATCGCATCTCCTGGCTTGAGTTTGGACTCGTCGACCCTGTTAGCTGCAACGGGTCTGGGCCAGGCAGGTTGACGCCTCAGCGCTGATAGATCTCGATCAGCAGTCCGTCAGGCGCGAGCAACGTGGTCATGCGCACTGCACCAAAGCGCGGGTCGATAATTCTGACCGGCGGTGTCAACGGATGCAGCCCACGTGCGTTGGCGCGCGCCAGCACCGTGTCCAGGCTGGTGACTTCAAAGGACCAGCCGGCGAGGCCCCGGTTGGGCGGCCGCGGCGCCACGCCGGTACCGGGCTTGCGATCGGCGGGCTGGTATTCCACCAGTCCCAGGTTACCGGTGCGTGCGCCGCGCCCATGCAAGGTTAGGTAGCGAAAGCGCGGCTGAAAGATAGTCCACTCGCGGCTGGTGCGGCGCTCGAGATCCAGCACCTCGGTAAAGAAAGACTCCATGGCGGCCGCGTTTTCCACAATCAGGCTGGAATACGACGGGCCGCCGAGCCCGCTGCCGGGTTCGGTGGCGCCAGTCTGGTTGAGCCCATTGCCGCGGCCCAGGATCACGAGGCGATTGAAGTCGCCGATCTCGTAGCTGGCCTCGGTGACCGGGTAGGGCGTGCCATCGCGCAGCTGCAGTGGATATTCGTTCACCGCGGGCAGCGTGCGCTTCAGGCCTAACGCGACCACGCGGGCATCGACGGCGCGCACATCGCGCATCGCAAACCCCAGCGCATAGGGCCCGGTCTGCTCGCGCTCGTAACTGCTGCGGATCACGGGGGTGTCGCGATCGGGCACGATCACCAGCACGCGAATCGCCGTCGGCAGGCTCGGCCTTGTTAGGCGGTAGACCTGCCAGTGCAGGTCGGCGGGCATTTGCCACAATTTCCGTTGCGCCGCAAACACACTGTGGCTCTGCGGCAGGGGCCCTTCCAGCGTCAGGCCCACGCCATCGACGTAGGCGCGGCGCAGCATGGCGAGATCCCGGGTGACCAGCAGCGCGCCGGACAAAGGCCCGGTCAGGGCGCCCTCGGCGGAGGCGATCGGCTCCATCGGATCGTTAGGGAGCACGGGCTCCGCCGCCTCGGTGGCCGGGGCGAGTGCCCACGCGGTGATCACGAGGAGCGCCTGCGGCCAAAGCCTGGATCGCGGTGCTACAGTCATGTACCGAGACTAAAGCCTGAATCCCACGACTTGCAAGGAAGACCTATGACCGACGCTGCCTATTCGTCCCGCTATGGCCGGGGCCCCGCCCTCGAAGGGCCTTACCTCGACCTGCGCACCGGCGTCGGCAACAAGCTCGGCTACGCGCGAATCCAGGGCGATATCGACTGGGGCAAGCAAAAGTATTTCTGGTTCAAGGGCTACGTGATGGCCGTCGAACCTAACAAGAAAATCCAGGACCTGGTGGGCGCCTGCGGTTTTGGTGCGATTCGATTGAAGCAGCGGCCCGACGGCTCGATCGAGCGCCTGTGCCGCGAGATTATCCTGTACACCGACCTGCGCAGCGGCGAGGTTTTGGAGGAGTGGCACAATCCGATCATCGATGAACGGGTCAAGGCCGTGCATGTGGCGAATGACCCGTTCAACTATGTCATCGAAGACTATTTTCCGAAGCCGCCGAAGTTCGGCGGGCTCAACACCGAAGCCGAACCACCACGTGTGCCCTTTATGCTGCCCTGGTCACAGCATGGCGACATGCTGACGATGGAAATCCACATTCATCTGGTGTATCCCAGCGCCCTGCAACCGGACAAATGGCCGCGCGAATCCGCTGGCCCGATGGCGCAGGTGTCAGAATTTTTCGCGCACCATGTGAAGGCGGCGGATCTGCAGAATCCGAAGATCACCTCGCTCGATTACCAGGGCGTGTGGAACCGCACCACGCCGTGGCTGCCGTGGATGCTGATGGGCCAACGGCCAGGTCATGCCCAATACGCCTGCTTCATGGGCACCTGTGCGCATCCCGCGGATGTGTTGTCACGCTCCGCCGTGGACTACGCCGAGAAGCACTACGCCAGGTACTTCGAGGCGCCGACCGAGTGGTCGGCGAATCACAGCCTCTCCAGCCTGGAAAACTACGCGCGCGAGCAACAGCCGGCGCCGGTCAAGTGCTAGGGCATCCGGTGGCGAATCGTCAAATCCAGAAAACCGTGCGCGGCCTGCCGACCTCGGACGGCGCGGGTGTCAAGCTGACGCGCGTGATCGGCCAGCCGGCGCTGATGGAGCTCGACCCGTTCCTGTTGCTGGATGAGTTTGGCACCGACAAGCCCGAGGACTATATCGCGGGTTTTCCCTCGCACCCGCATCGCGGCTTCGAAACCGTCACCTACATGCTCGATGGCCGCATGCGCCACAAGGACAATCACGGCCACGAAGGCCTGTTAGGCCCGGGCAGCGTGCAATGGATGACAGCCGGCCGCGGCATCGTGCATTCGGAAATGCCGGAGCAGGAGCAGGCTCGCATGCGCGGTTTCCAGCTCTGGATCAACCTGCCGGCGCGCGACAAGATGACCGAGCCGCGTTATCAGGAATATGCCGCGGACAGTATTCCGCTGGTGCCGGCCGCGCGTTTGCCGCCGGGCGTCACCGCCAAGGTGATCGCGGGCTCGTTCTGCGACACTCGCGGGCCCATCCTGCAGCCTGCCACCGAGCCGTTGTATCTCGATCTGACGCTGGCGGCGGATTCCACAATCGAAGTGCCGGTGCCGCGCGGGCACAGCGCCTTTGCCTATGTCTACGAAGGCTCGGTCGCCGTGGCCGAGTCGACCGCTGCGGCGCCGGTCGCGGCGCCGATGCTCGCGGTGTTAGGCGGCGGCGATGCGGTGCTGCTGCGCGGCGTCGCGGCGGCGAGCCGGGTGATCCTGGTGGCGGGCCGCGTGCTGGGCGAGCCGATCGCCCGCTACGGCCCGTTCGTGATGAACACCCGTGATGAAATCAAGCGCGCGGTCGAGGATTTCAACGGCGGCCGGTTCTGAGGCCATCAGCGCATGAATGCGGTCAGGCAATACATCCCGCTGTTAGCCCGGCACGAAGGCATCTGGGAAGGACGTTACCACCACATCGACCCCGACGGGCGCGAGCAGGAAACCTGCCTGTTTCGCATCGCGGTGGAATTCCCCGAGCAGGGCGCGGCCTACCGGCAGACCAGCCATTACTGGTGGCCCGACGGCCGCACCGACCAGCTGATCTTCGAGGCGCAGTACGCCGACGGCCGCCTGCATTGGGACAGCGGGCGAATCCGCGGTTCTCTGTGGGCGCTCGATGACATGAGCCTCTACCTGCGCTTCGCGTTCACCGAAGATCCGGGCGCCGAAGTCTGCGAAATGATCCAGCTATCCGCGGATGGCAGGTATCGCGCGCGCACCTGGCACTGGTTCCGCGGCGGCCGGCTGTGGCGCATCACGCTGGTCTCGGAACAGCGTGTCAGCTTGCAGCCTGCGGACCTGCGGAACCTGACCGCGGTTCCGGTGCTGGGAAAACCCTGAATGCGTTCAGGCTGATCCGTCAGGTCGCCGGTCTCACATCGCCAGGACGTCGGCCCGCACGGCCTCACGCAGGCCATTGGTCAGCCGGGACTCGCGATTGAGCAGCATTGTATGCCGCGTGTCGGCAGCGTAGGGCGGCCAGTCGCCGAGCGCCGGAATCGCCGGGTTGCCACTGCGCGCAAACTGCGACCATATGCCGATGATCTGATCGCTGAGCCGCAGGTAGTCGCGATTCGGGTCGATGGCCTCACGAACGCTGCGCGAATCTCTCATGTCCCAGGATTTCTCGTAGTTGTGGTTGCCAAACACGAACGGCAGGATCAGTGAGTGCAGTGCCCAGGTGCTGCCGTAAGCCGGTGTCTTGTAGGCGAACTCATAGAGATAGGCCGGTGCGCCGCCGGCGGCGTTCTTGCGAGCGGCCTGCGTGATCGCGTTACGCCACATGCCAAGATCGGTGGTGACGCGAACCAGCAGTTCGGTGCGCGACAGTTCAGGCATGGCGCGGCGGTAAGCCGCTAACAAGGTTGCCACGCGCGCCGGGTCGCTGGCGCGCTTGCCGCCATAGCGGCTGATTTTCGCAATCAGCGCCGCGTCGTCCGGGATCGGCTCCTCGACTACGGTGGCGATGAACGCAGCGGTTTCATCGGTTGCGCAACCAATGAGCATCGGCACGTCGCGCGACACGGACGGCGCGTCCGGCGTCCAGGTCTGTTGCAGGAGGGTCTTGCCGTCAATCACCGG
>JANNVI010000039.1:0-23182 GCA_031414335.1 Gammaproteobacteria bacterium
CCCAACGGCACGATGGACTACCTGTTCATCGAGCTGATGCTGTGGGGCAGGAACCAGGACTACAAATGGTTCAACCTGGGCATGGCGCCTTTGTCAGGCCTGGAGACCCGCGCGCTGGCGCCGATCTGGCAGCGTCTCGGCGGATTTGTCTATCGACATGGCGAGGCGTTCTACAACTTCGAGGGCCTGCGTCGCTACAAGAGCAAGTTCGACCCGGAGTGGGAACCGCGTTACCTGGCATCGCCGCGCGGACTGCAGCTGCCGGCGGTGCTGCTGGATCTCTCGACGCTGATATCCGGTGGCGTGCGGGAGCTGGTGGCCAAATAGCAGTCGCGAACTAGCCGCCGGGCGTCGCGGCCGCGCCCCAGGTCACTTCAAGCTGCGGAGTCTGCTGAGTCCACACCGCAGGATCGAGCGGAATGGTGACGGGCGACGGACCTTCCGCGCGCACCGGCAGGATCGCGCGTTGCGCGCCGCGCACTTCCAGGACCGCAAACTGGGCAACGCCGGTGCGGAAGCTGATGCGCACCGGCCAGCGGCCGTTAGCAGGCGTGGTCAGGATGACGGCGCCACTGCTGCCGGCGGTCTGCAGGTCGAGGACCAGCACATTGCGCTCCCAGAACTGCAGCAACGCGGGCACCTGGCCCGTCGGCGACTGCAGACCCACCACCTGAACCGGCTGCGGTGGCGGAGCCACCTTCTTCTTGAACGGCCACCATGTAAACGCGCCGCTGGCGCCAGCGCCGATCGCCAATGACAGCGCGCCAACGAGGAACCAGACCCTCGACCGGGGAAACTTGCGAGCAACCATTCGCGTAACATACGCGAGATCAGGCCGTCTGTCCTCTGCCCCATGAAAACGCTCGCCGCATTCAACTTAAAATCATGGATCGATGCGAACCGGGCGCAGCTCAAGCCGCCGGTCGGCAACAAACTACTGTTCCGCGACAGCGAATTCATCATCATGGTCATCGGCGGCCCCAATGATCGCCGCGATTTTCACGTCGATCCGGGCGATGAGTTCTTCTACCAGCTCGAGGGCGACATCACGCTGCGAACGGTACAGCACGGCAAGCTGGTCGATGTGCCCATCCGCGAGGGCGAGGTGCTGCTGCTGCCAGCTAACACGCCGCATTCGCCGCGCCGGCCTGCTAACACCATCGGCCTGGTGGTGGAGCGGGTGCGCGGTGCGCACGAACCCGACGGTTTCCAGTGGTACTGCGAACGTTGCCAGCGCAAGCTGCACGAGGAGTTCGTTGTCATTACCGATATCGAGACCCAGATGCCGCCGATCTTCCGCCGTTTCTTTGACAACGCGGCGGCGCGACGTTGCCGGCATTGCGGCCTGGACGAGGCGCCGCTCGCATGACGGCCGTAGCGCTCAGCGTGGAAATGGCCGTTGGCGCGCAGGCTGCAAGCACCTGGCAGCTCGCCGCACCCGTCAGCCTGGCGGCGGAAATGCCGCTCGACGGCACGTCGGCACGCTGGTTCGACGCGCCCCCGGCGCACAGCTGGCCGCATCGCACGGGCGCATTTTCGGGCAGCGTGCTGACCGGCGCGAGCTGCAATTGCCGCAACCTGCAGCTGACCCCGCACGGCTCCGGCACGCACACCGAGTGCGTGGGCCATCTGACCGCCGATGACTGCCATGTGATCCACGTCTTACCGACCGGCCTGCTGCCAGCAGTGCTGATCGATGTCGAGGTCAGCGCGGCGCGCGACTGCACAGAATCCGCCGACCATCGCCCCGAGCCGGGCGACTGGCTGCTCACGGCCGCCGCGGTCCAGGCCGCGTGGCCGGTGGCACTGCCGCTGGCGCCCAGCGCGTTGGTCGTGCGTACCGGAGCGAAAACCCCGCCGCCCTACCTGACGCGTGAGTGCGCGCAACTGCTGGTCGCCCGCGACATCCTGCACCTGGTCGTGGACCTGCCGTCGCTCGACCGGCTGGAAGATGGCGGCATGCTAACAGCGCACCGGATTTTCTTCGGCCTGCCGCCGCGATCGGAGCAGGTCCGGCTCCCGGTGGTGAGTGACGCGCGGCGGCCGCAGGCGACCGTGACCGAGTTGGCGCAGATTCCGGGCACGCTGCAATCCGGCCCCGGCTTCCTGCAGATCCAGGCGCCGGCGCTGCAGGGCGACGCGGTGCCGTCGCGGCCGCTGTGGTTTCCGTTAGCCGGGAGCGCCCGCCGATGACGGCCAGCGATGATATCCGCCAGCTGCCGGTCACGATGGCGAGTGCGGCCGCGCTCGACGCCGCCGATCCACTGGCGGCGCTGCGGCAGGAATTCCTTCTGCCTGAAGGGATTTATTTCTGCGGCCACTCGTTAGGGCCGGCGCCGCGTGCCGCGCACGAGCGCCTCGAGCGCGAATGGTCCGACTGGGCTGCGCTCGGCGTGCGCGGCCACGAGCACGCGCAAACGCCCTGGGTGCGATATGCCGAGTCGCTGGCGCCTGCGTTAGCACGGCTGGTGGGCGCTGCGCGCAGCGAAGTCATTGCGATGAATGCACTGACCGTCAATCTTCATCTGCTGCTCGCCAGTTTTTTCCGGCCGCAGGGCGAGCGCAATTGTATTTTGATGGAAAGTGGCGCGTTTTCGTCGGATCGACATGCGGTCGAAGGCCAGCTGCGCTGGCATGGCCTCGATCCCGCGCAGCACCTGATCGAGCTCAGCGCCCGCCCGGGCGAGCACTGCCTGCGCGAGCAGGACATTCACGACGCGATCGCGCGCCATGGGCCGCGTCTCGCGCTGGTGTGGTGGCCGGGCGTGCAGTTCCGCACCGGGCAGGCCTTTGACTGCGCCGCCATCGCGCGCAGCGTCCATGCGGCCGGCGCGATTGCCGGGTTCGACCATGCGCACGCGATCGGCAATGTGTTGTTAGATCTGCAGGCGGACGACGCGGACTTTGCAGTCTGGTGCAGCTACAAATACCTGAACTCGGGACCGGGAGCCATGGCCGGGGCCTTCGTGCACGAACGCCATCACCGCGACAGCGCGCGTCTGCGGCTCGGCGGCTGGTTCGGCCATGAGGCGGGTTCACGCTTCGCGATGCTGCCCGGCTTCAGGCCGGAAGCCGGCGCCGCGGGCTGGGCGGTCAGCAATCCGGCGGTTTTTTCCGCAGCGCCGCTCGGCGCGTCGCTGCAGTTGTTCGATCGCGCCGGCATGGCGGCGCTGCGCGCCAAGTCACTGCGCCTGACCGCCTGGCTGGAGCGCTGCCTGCAGGACCGCTGCGGGAAGCTGCTGGACATCGTCACCCCGCCTGACGCGGGCGCTCGCGGCGCGATGCTGACCGTCAGCCCGCGCTCCGGTACCGTTGCCGGCACCACCGACTTGTTAGCACGGCTGGCGCAGCGTGGACTGGTGATCGACCAGCGCGGCCCGTGGTTGCGCATTGCCCCGGCGCCGTTCTTCAATTCCTTTGCGGAATGCCTGACCTGCGCCGACTGGATGCGCAGCGAACTGACCAGGCCGGGCTGAATGCGAACCCGTGCGCCACTGCAGATCGTCGGCGCCGGACCGGCCGGCAGCCTGCTCGCGCTGCTGCTCGCGCAGCGCGGCTGCCGCGTGCGCCTGTTCGAGAAACGCCCGGATCCGCGCGGGCAGGCGGCCGATGGCGGCCGGTCGATCAACCTGGCGCTGGCCGCGCGCGGCCTGAAGGCGCTGGAAGCGGCGGGCCTCGGTGCAACCGTTCGTCCCCTGATGATGCCGATGCCGGGCCGTATCGTGCATGACCCGGAAGGCCGGGTTGAACTGCAAGCCTATGGCCAGGCGGCGCACGAAGTGATCTATTCGGTTTCGCGGGCGCAACTCACCAACACGCTGGTTGCAGCCGCCGCCGCACATCCGGCCATCGAGATCCGCTTTGAGCAGGCCTTGATCAGCGTCTCACCCGCGACCAACACGCTGTTTTTCCGCGACCTCCAAAGCGGCGCGGCCTACGAATGCGCCCTCGCAACCACGATTGCCACCGATGGCGCCGGCTCCGCGGCGCGCCTGTCGCTCGCGGCCGGTGGCTGGCTGCAATCGCAGGAAGATCTGTTAGATCATGCCTACAAGGAGCTGACGATTCCCGCGCGCCAAGGCCGCTACGCGCTCGACCCGGCGGGCCTGCACATCTGGCCGCGCCAGGATTTCATGCTGATCGCACTGCCCAATCCGGACGGCAGCTTTACCGCGACGCTGTTTCTCACCGCCAAGGGCGGTACCGCCAGTTTCGCCGCGCTGGCCGCAGCACCGATGACGGCACGCCAGTTCTTCGTGCGCGAGTTTCCCGACGTGCTGGAGCTGATGCCGGATTTCGATGCCGAGTTCGCCCGGCACCCGATCGGCATCCTCGGCACGGTGCGTGCCGACCGCTGGCATATCGGCGGGCAGCTGCTGTTGTTAGGCGATGCCGCGCACGCGATCGTGCCGTTCCACGGCCAGGGTATGAACTGCGCGTTTGAGGACTGTCTCGCGTTGCGGGAGCTGTTCGATCAACACCTGGACTGGGCCACGGTGTTCGCGGCTTTCGAGGCCGAGCGCCGCCCGCAGGCCGAGGCGATTGCGCGCATGGCGCTGGAGAATTACCAGGAAATGCGCGATGACGTGCTCGACCCGGAGTTCCTGGCGGAACGCGAACTGGCCCGGACGCTGGAACGGCTGTACCCGGGCCGGATCATCCCGCGGTATTCCATGGTGATGTTCCACTCGGAAATTCCCTATGCGACGGCTCTGAGGCGCGGCGCGATGCTGCAGGATTGCGTGCGTACACTGCGGCGCGCCGGCATCGGCACCAAGCCTAACGCCGCGGTCGAATCCAGCGTGCTCGCAACCCATCCGGCGGTACGCGAGCTGCTCGAACGTCTGCCCGCGCCCTAGCGAGCAATAGCAACCGCATTAGCGCGGCAACGTGCCTGCGCGTTGCAGCGTGCTGAAGCTCATCGGGTAGACATGCCGCGCATCAACCGGATGCTGTTCCCGGGCGGATTCCCGCCACTCGGCTGGATCCAGCGCCGGAAAATACACGTCCCCGTCCACCTCGGCCTCGACCCGGGTCAGCTCAATTTTGTTAGCTAATGAAAGGGCCGCGCGATAGATCTCGGCGCCACCGATCACCATGACCTCGGGCTCCTGCCGGCACAGCGCCAACGCGGCTTCCAGGCTGGCGGCAACCTCGATCCCCGGCGCGGCGAACCGCGGGTCACGCGTGACGACAATGTTGCGCCGCTGCGGCAGCGGCCGGCCGATGGACTCGAAGGTCTTGCGGCCCATGATCACGGTCTTGCCGAGCGTCAGTGCCTTGAAGCGCTTGAGATCGTCGGGCAGCCGCCACGGCAGCCCGCCCGCGCGACCGATCACGCCGCGTAAGTCCATCGCGACCACGAGTGTCACTGCCGCAGCTGGCACAGCGGTCAAATTCAGCTCCGGTGATGCGGGCTGCGCTTGTGCGCGTGGGCCTTCTTCTTCGCGACCTTGCGCTTCTTCGCAACCGGTCGCTTCGCCGGCCAGAGCATCGTGCCGCGGCATTTGGCAGCGCCGCAGCGGCAGGCATAGATCTCATCGATGTTAAGTGGATCGTCCTTTTCGCGCCCGATCTCGTAGTCGTAGCCGAGTTCTTCGCCCCGGGCAATGTCGCGCACAGCTTCGATGTACACGCGCCTTTTCTCGATTGCGGATTCACAATTGCCGTCGCAGTTGTGATTGATGAAGCGCGCCTCATTGCCGCCGACCGAGGCGTCGATGACAGTACGCAGGTCGACGATGAACAGGAAAGTATGGTTATCGTTTTCGTCGTGATCCTCGTAGCGTTCATCCGCGGCCTTGTGGGAAATCCGCTCGCCCACGTATTCGACGATGCGCGTGCCCTTGGGGATATGGCGCAGCGCGAACACGCCGCTGCCGTGAATGGGTGAGTTACGAACTGCAATCAACGGTTTCTTCATTACATTCCTCGGAATAGCTCGATCTAACTGACAACAAAATCCGCCGTCAGACGGCGACGGGCGCCTTGATGGCGGCATGCGACTGGTAGTTGACGATACGAAAATCGTCGTAGGTGTAGGAAAAAATGTCCGGCGGCCGCCTGAGAATTTCCAGCTGCGGCAACGGCAAGGGCTTGCGTGACAGCTGCAGGTCCGTCTGCTCGAGGTGATTGACGTACAAATGGCAGTCGCCGCCCGTCCACACGAAATCGCCCGGCTGCAGGTCGCATTGCTGGGCGACCATCAGCGTCAGCAAGGCGTAGGACGCGATGTTGAACGGCACGCCAAGAAAAAGATCCGCGCTGCGTTGATAGAGTTGGCAGGACAGCTTGCCGTTCGCGACATAGAACTGGAACAGCGCGTGACAGGGCATCAGCGCCATCTGCTCGAGCTCGCCAACATTCCACGCGCACACCATGATGCGGCGCGAATAGGGATTGCTGCGCAGCTGCCGCATCACCTCGGCAATCTGGTCGATGTGCCGGCCATCCGGCGCCGGCCAGCTGCGCCACTGGCGCCCATACACCGGCCCAAGCTCGCCCTGCGCGTCGGCCCACTCGTCCCAGATGGTGACGCCGTTGTCGCGCAGGTACTTGACGTTGGTGTCACCGCGCAGAAACCACAGCAGTTCGTGAATGATCGAGCGGGTGTGCAGTTTCTTGGTCGTGACCATCGGAAATCCGGCAGCCAAGTCGAAACGCAACTGCGCGCCAAATATCGACAGCGTGCCCGTGCCGGTGCGATCCTCGCGGCGCGCGCCCTCATGACGCACTTGATGCAGTAAATCGAGATACGACTGCATACGGACCTAACGGACAGGCGCGACGATGAAATTACCGCTCGCGGTGGGCCGGCGATAGGCATACCACAGTATGAGGATGCCGCTCAGCAGCATCGGCAACGACAGCAAGTGCCCCATGGTCAGCCAGTCGCCCGCGAGGTAGCCGATCTGCACGTCGGGCACGCGCCAGAACTCGACCGCAATGCGCGCACTGCCATAGAGGATCAGGAACAGGCCGGTAGGCGCCAGTTGCGGCCGCGGCTTGCGCGTAAAGATCCACAGCACCGCGAACACCAGCAGGCCTTCCAGCGTTGCTTCATAAAGCTGCGTCGCGTGTCTCGGCACGCCATCCACGACCATGGCCCAGGGCACGTCGGTGGGCTTGCCCCACAGCTCGCCATTGATGAAGTTGCCGATGCGCCCGAAGAACAGCCCAAGCCCCGGCAGCGGCGCGGTGAAATCGATGACATCCGCGATCCGGCGCTGCTGCTTGCGCGCGAACCACCAGGCACCTAACAAAACGCCGACAAAGCCGCCGTGGAAGGACATGCCGCCGCGCCAGATCTGGTAGATGTAGTGCCAGTCCTCCGCCACCTGCTCGCGCCCGTAGATCAGCAGGTAGCCGATACGGCCGCCGAGGATGACGCCCAGCATCAGGTAGAACAGGAAATCATCGACATCCAGCGGCTTCCAGGTCGAACCCGGCTGCAGCGCACGCCGTCGCCCGAGCCACCAGGCCGATGCGAAACCTAACAGATAGGTGATGCCATACCAGTGGACCTGCAGCGGTCCGAGTGAAATGGCCACGGGATCAAACGGCACATAGGGGATCATCGGTTTATTTTCGCACTATTCCTGCGTCACTCGCGCAAAAAAAGCCTTCAGATAGCGCGTTTCCGGGATTGCCGGATGGATCGGATGATCCGCGGACTGGCCGCCGACCGCGATCACCTGCACCAGGCGATCCAGATGCCGCGCGCCAGTCTGGATCGCGCCCAGCAGCGAATCCGCCGGCAGATGCCACGAACAGGAACAGGACACCAGCAGACCGCCATCGGTCAGCAGCCTCATGGCCAGTTGATTGAGCTTGCGATAGGCCGCCTCGCCCTGCGGCAGGTCTTTCTTGCGCTTGATAAAGGCCGGCGGATCGACCACGACCACATCGAAGCGCTCCTTGTTGGCCGCCAGGTCCTGCAGCACGTCGAACGCGTCCCCTTTGCGGACCGACAGCGCGAGAGCATTCAGGCGGCCGTTGGCTTCGGCCGTATCCAGTGCGGCCTGCGACGAGTCCACACAGAGCGCCGAGCCTGCGCCGGCGGCCATGGCGGTCAGGCCCCAGGCACCCGCGTAGCTGCAGACATCCAGCACCCGCGCGCCGGGCCGGATGAAAGCCGCGAGGCGCGCACGATTGTCGGTTTGATCGTAAAACCAGCCGGTTTTCTGCGCCTGCGCCAGCGGCACGCGATAACGCAGCAGCTTCGCAGGCGCCACGGCTTCTTCGATTGTTAGCTCCGCGGGCAGGCTGCCGAAGGCCAGCTCGACGGATTCCGGCAGCTGCTCGAGGTCACGGGCGCCCGAATCGTTTTTCCAGACCAGCGTGCTAACACCGGGGGTGGCGCGCACCGCGGCGCTGATCGCGTCCTTCAGCTGCTCCATGCCAAGAGTCGCAATCTGGCCGACCACCACGTCGCCAAAACGGTCCAGCACCAGGCCCGGCAGGCGGTCTGATTCGCCATACACCCAGCGGTGAAACAGGCCGCGGCCGAGAAAACTGCGCAGCTCCGCGGCTGCTGCCAGCCGTGAGCGCAGCAGGGCCGCGTTCACCGGCTCGCGTTCGTGGCGCGAGACGATCCGGATCGCAATTAATGTGCCGGGATTGACGTAGCCATAACCCAGGAACTCGCCTTTGCTCGACAGCACCCGCGCGATGGCGCCGGGCGCAAAGGTTTTGAGCGGGGTCGCGACCACATCGATTTCATTGCTGAAAACCCACAGATGGCCGGCCCGCAGGCGGCGTTCCTCGTGGCGTTTCAGTTGCAGCGTGGGGAGAGCTTCTGTCACAGTCATTGGCCATTTTACGTGAGCGCCCATGACGAACTCGAACTATTCCGGCCCCCGCAATCGCCTCGCCGCCGAAACCAGCCCTTACCTGCAGCAACACGCCAGCAATCCGGTGGATTGGTACCCCTGGGGCGACGACGCGCTGGCGCTGGCGCGCGCCACCGGCAAGCCGATATTGCTGTCGATCGGCTATTCGGCCTGCCACTGGTGCCATGTGATGGCGCATGAATCGTTCGAAGACGAGGCGACCGCGGCGTTGATGAATTCGCTGTTCGTCAACATCAAGGTGGACCGCGAGGAGCGGCCGGACATCGACCGCATTTACCAGCTCGCCCACCAGATGCTGACCCAACGCGGCGGCGGCTGGCCCTTGACCATGTTCCTGTCGCACGAAGACCAGCGGCCGTTTTTCGGCGGCACTTATTTCCCGGACACGCCGCGTTACGGCATGCCCTCGTTCAAGGAGCTGCTGGAACGGGTCGCGCAGTATTACCGCGAGCATGGCGATGAGATCCGCACTCAGAACGCCTCGCTGATGGAGGCATTCACGGCGCTGGAGCCTGCCGCGCCGGCCAGCGCTGTGGCGCTCAGCAACGCGCCGCTGCGCGCCGCGCGCGCGCAGCTCGAGCGGCAGTTTGACGGCAAGTTTGGCGGCTTCGGCGCCGCGCCGAAGTTCCCGCATGCTAACAACATCGAGCGGCTGCTGCGCGACTGGCATGCCACCGCCCATACGACGACACCGGACCTGCAGGCGCTGTACATGGCCACGCTGACGCTGAAGCGCATGGCCGAGGGCGGTCTCAACGACCAGCTGGGCGGCGGCTTCGCGCGTTACTCGGTCGATGCGTTCTGGATGATCCCGCATTTCGAGAAGATGCTGTACGACAACGCCCTGTTGTTAGGCGTGTACGCGGATGCCGCGCTCGCCACTGGCGACGAGCTGTTCCTCGAGGTTGTGCGCGAGACCGCGGACTGGCTGCTGCGCGACCTGCGGGCGCCGGAGGGCGGCTTTCGCTCCAGTTACGATGCCGACTCGGAAGGCCACGAGGGCAAGTTCTACGTCTGGGATCGCGACCAGGTGCGCGCGCTGCTGACGGCGGAGGAATATGCGGTTTTCGCGCCGCGCTTCGGCCTCGACCGCGACCCCAATTTCGAGCAGCAATCCTGGCACCTGCATGTGTTCAAGGAGACTGCCTCGCTGGCGGGCGAGTCCGGGCTCGCGCCGGAACTGGTCGCGGCGCGGCTGCAATCGGCGCGACAAAAATTACTGGTGCAGCGCGTAACGCGCGTGGCCCCGGGCCGTGACGACAAGATCCTGACCAGCTGGAACGCGCTGGCGATCCGCGGCCTGGCGCTGGCCACCCGCGCCTGCTGGCGTGATCCCGCGCGCGCCGAGCGCTATCGCGCGGCCGCCGCCGAGGCCGCGAGTTTCCTGCGACGACAGCTATGGCGGGATGGCCGTTTGCTGGCCACCTACAAGGACGGCCGGGCGCATCTGGCCGCCTACCTCGACGATTACGCCTACCTGATCGACGCGCTGCTGTGCCTCCTGCAGCAGCGCTGGGATTCGTCGTTGCTGGCATTCACCATCGAACTCGCGGAAGTGTTGCTGCGTCACTTCGCGGATAAGGACCAAGGTGGCTTCTTCTTCACTGCCGACGATCATGAGCAGTTGATTCATCGTTCGCGCAGCTTCGGCGATGACGCAATACCTAACGGCAACGCGGTTGCGGCGCTCGGACTGCAGCGACTCGGCTACCTGATCGGCGAAACCCGCTATCTCGCCGCGGCCGAGGGCGTGTTGCGCGCCGCCTGGGAACCGCTCAACAAGGCGCCGTACGCGCACACCAGCCTGCTGACAGCGCTCGAAGAAGCCCTGAATCCGCCGGAAATCATCATCCTGCGCGGCAGCCTGCCGGAGCTGGACGCCTGGCGGTCGCAGATCGCGGCGCTGTATGCACCGCGGCGACTGGTGCTGGCCATTCCGGACGATGCCGCCGTCCTGCCGGCGGCGCTCGCGGGCAAGGCGGCGCGCGGCGCGCTGATCGCCTACCATTGCCGCGGCTCGGTCTGTGACGCGCCGATCACCGACCCGCAGCTGCTGCTGCGGCGGCTGCAGGCGGGTCTCGAGGACTGAGGATCAGTCGTCGCGGCCGGCGCGGCCTAACAAGGCGCGCTCGATCTCATCCAGCGCCTGGCAACCGGCCAGCGCCATCGCGACCGAAAATTCATTGCGCAGCAGGTCGAGCACGCGCCGCACGCCGTCCTCGCCGCCGACCGCCAGGCCCCAGAGCACCGGCCGGCCGATCAGCACCGCGCGCGCACCTAACGCCAGTGCCTTGAGGACATCCGTGCCGCGGCGGATGCCGCCGTCGACCATGACCAGTGCGTCCTGCCCGGCCGCGCGCACCACGGAATCGAGCACATCGGCGGTCGCGGGCGCCGAGTCCAGCTGCCGCCCGCCGTGATTGGAGACGATGATGCCCTGCGCGCCACGGCCGAGTGCGCGGCGCGCGTCGTCCGGCCGAACGATGCCCTTGACCAGCACCGGCAACTTGCTGGTAGCGACGATCCAGTCGAGATCGCGCCAGGACAGCGCCGGATCGAACATCTGGTTCACGTAGCCGGAAAATCCGCCCTGCCCCAGGTCCGGCATCGAGTAGCGTTCGCCCGCCGGCAACAGGTTGCTCATCGGCAGGTTGGTCGGAAAACTGAAACCGTTGCGCACATCGCGTTCACGCACCGCGCCGACCGGTGTATCCACCGTGAGCACGATGGCGCCACAGCCGGCCGCGGCCGCGCGCGCGATCAGGTCCTGGGTGATGCCGCGATCCTTGTAGCAATACAGCTGGAACCACAGGCCGCGTGTCGCCGCCTGCGCGACTTCTTCCATCGGTTTGTTAGACAGCGTGGACAGCACCATCGCGGTGCCGGTGCTGGCGGCCGCGCGCGCCGTGGCAATCTCGCCGTCCGGATGCGCCATCTGGTGATAGGCGGTCGGCGCAATCATCACCGGCCAGTCGAGTTTCTGGCCCAGCACCTGCGTCGACAGGTCGCGTTTGGCGACATCGCGCAGCACCCGATAGTGGATCGCCCAGCGATCCCAGGCGCTGCGATTGGCGCGCAGGGTGATTTCATCGCCGGCGCCGCCACGGTAGTAATCGCGCGGACCGGCGGGCAGCCGCGTCAGCGCCGCCGCTTCGAAATCGAACAGGTTGATCAGCTCGTTCACGATACTCCCAAGGCGCTGCAAATCTGCGCCCGCAGCACACTCACGGATCGGACATCGAACGCGCCCGCCTGGGTCCAGTCGTAGGTCCACGGGTGCGCGGCACGCTGTTGCAAGGGCTCGTCCTGGTAACGCGGCACGACATGCGCATGCAGCGCCGGGTCCTGGTTGCCGAATATCGCGTAATTGATGCGCACCGCATTCGTGGTAGCTAACAGCGCAGCGCCGAGCCGCGCCATGTCGCCCAGAAATGCGGCGCGCGCCACCGGCGCCAGCGAGTTCAAGTGCGGCACCACCGGATCCGGCAGCAGCAGGCAATAGCCGCGCAGGAACTGCTGCTCGCCGAACACCGCCCAGCCGCCGCCGAGCCTCGCGATCAGGGTCGGGTCGGCGCCGGCGCGCAGGCGCTCGACACGGGCATGGATGGCCGTCGTCATATCGTGGCGTTTGGCATGTCAGTCGGTGCGATAACCCAGGCGCTGCAGTTCCGCGATCGTCGCGGACGACGTGCGATGCACTATGCCATGCCACCCACGGCGCTGCACGGCCTCGATGTTGTCGGCCCGATCATCGATGAATACGGTCTGCGCCGGATCGAGATCAAAGCGTCGTTCCGCCTGCCGATAGATTTCGGCGTGCGGTTTCATGATGCCTGCCTGGAAGGACGGCAGCATGTCGTCCGCAATATCCGCGATGCGGAAGCGCTGGTTCAGGTGCGCCCAGTGCAGGTCACCGACGTTGGACAGCAGAAACACGCGGTAGCGCTGCCGCAGGCGCCGCGCCAGCGCGAACATGTCATCCTGATAGTCGAACATGTCGAGCCAGTAGCGCTGCGCCAGCTCCCGTTGCCCATCACCCGCCAGTCGCGCCAGGTTGTCTAACAAACCAGCGCCGTCGAGGCGGCCGCTCTCATGATCTTCGAGCGCAATGCGCGCCGAGATATCCTCGAGGCCGTGGTGCGACACGCCCGCGCTGCTGAGCCAGTTGAGCATCGGGCCCGGTGCCAGGTGCAGCAGCACCCAGCCGATGTCGAATACCACGGCCGGTCCGCGGGGCGCCCGGCTCATGGCAACCTCCGGGTCGGAATCTGCGCGTTTGTTCTCCATTCGATCTGACATCATATCGTTAGAATCCAATCCCATGAATCATCCCGCCCGCCATTTTCTGCTGACGTTGTTGCTGAGCATCGTCAGCGTTGCGGGTCATGGCGCCACCGCGCAGAAGCCGGTCAAGGTGCCGGCGGCTGCGCAAACGGCAGTCGGCAAACTCTACGCCGCGCCTGATGCGCCGCTGCTGTGGTTTGCCGCAGGACGACCGACTGCCAGCGCGCTGGGCGTGTTGACGGCGCTGACTACCGCCGAGACCCGCGGCCTGGATCCCGCCGATTACGCAGTCCCGGCGCTGCGCGACATGCTAACAAACCTGGCGGTCCTCGCCGACCCCAGGGCGCTGCGTGCGCTGGATCAGCAACTGTCGCTGACGGTCGCACACCTGGTCTCGGATCTGCATGCTGGCCGCATCCCGCCGCGCGATGTTGGCCACGATCTCGAGGTCCCGCATGCCGCGCTCGATCTCAGCGTTGCGGTCCGGGCCCTCGCCGGAGCGCGCGACCCGAAAGCCGTGCTCGACGATTTCGAACCGGGATTCCAGCACTATGATCTCCTGAAGGCGGCACTGCGGCGCTACCGGGAACTCGCGCAGGACGCAACGCTGACCAGTCTTCCGCCCCTGCCGGCACGCACGGTCAGGCCCGGCGACAGCTACGCCGGCGCAGCGGCACTGCGTCGCCTGCTGACTGCGCTCGGCGACCTGCCCGCGGGCCCGGCAGTCGTCAACGACACGACGTTCGACGCGCTGCTGAGCGAGGCGCTGAAGAAATTCCAGGACCGCCACGGCGTCAACATGGATGGCGCGCTCGGGCCGACGACATTCCGCCTACTGACCACGCCGCTGTCGCGCCGCGTGCGGCAGATCGAATACTCGCTGGAGCGCGCGCGCTGGCTGCCGCCGCGTCTCGACGCGCCACCGATCCTGGTCAACATTCCACAATTCCGGCTGTTCGCGTTCTCGACCACCTCGGATCGCGAAGACTCGCTGCTGCAGATGCGGGTGGTCGTCGGCAAGATCTATCCGCGCAACAACACGCCGGTGTTTGCCGCCGACATGCGCTATATCGTGCTGCGCCCGTACTGGGACGTGCCGCGCAGCATCCTGCGGGAAGAACTACTGCCACGCATCCAGGCCAGGCCCGGCTGGCTGGCAGCTAACAACTTCGAGATCGTTGCGGGCGAAGGCGATGACGGACAGGTGCTCGCAGCCACGCCCGACAACATCGCGGCGCTCGGCGCCGGCACGCTGCGGCTGCGCCAGAAACCGGGCGGTGGCAATGCGCTCGGCGTCGCCAAGTTCCTGTTTCCTAACAGCCACAACGTGTACCTGCACGGCACCACCGCGCAGGGCCTGTTTGCGGAAGCCCGGCGCGCCTTCAGCCACGGCTGTATCCGCGTCGAAGACCCGCTGCAACTGGCGCAGTTCGTGCTGCGCAACGACCCGAACTGGAATCGCGCCGCGCTCGAGGCGGCGGCGGCGAGCCCTACGCCGCAGCGCATCAACCTCGCGACGCCGGTCCGGGTGTTCATCATGTATGCGACGGCCATCGCGACCGAGGCCGGCAACGTGCTGTTCTTCGAGGATATCTACGGCCACGACGCCAAGCTGGGCGCAGCGCTGGCGCGGCATCAACGTCGTTAGCCGGCCCAGGTACGCACGCGACCCGTGTCGAGATGCACGAAGTCGGAACTGGCGTAATAACCGACGCCGCCGGCGGACGCAGCCAGCGCCGCATCGCGCAACTGTGCACAATCCACGCCGGTGAGCCGCACATCGATGGCGCGGCCTTCGAGATGCAGGCTGTGTTCCGCGACACCGTGCCCGGCGGCACGCAGTGCCTGGTTGGTCTGGGGCGAGCGGTAACCGGAAATGACTTCGTAGCGCGCCGGCACGCCTAACACGCGCGGCAGCGCCAGCAGCTGCGGGAACAAGCCGCGATCCATCACACGCATGGCGTCGTTGCGATGATCGCGCAGCAGGTGATCAAACTGCGCGAGGCAATCCGCATTGAAAGCGCCATCCATGCCACAAATGTCGGCCACCAGCGACTCACCGGTGTGGGTGTTGTAGAGCTCCAGTCGAAAATCATCGTTGGCCCGCGCTCGCCCGGAAAACGCAACTGCGCCGGCCGCGCAGGCCGCCTGCAGCGCAAAACGGCGGCGTGTCAGCAACATCAGCGCAACACCTGCACGACGCCGCCGACATCACCGGCGTCGGCGTTGACCGAGACTACCGTGGCCTTGGGGAAGAAATTGAAGTCGCTGGCGCTCGCCCAGGTGTAGGCGCCCATCGAGCGGCCGATCACCAGGTCGCCTGCGCGCAATTCCGGCAGCATCAGGTTCTCGGCGATCACGTCGATGCTGTCGCAGGTCGGACCTGCCAGCACCGACGGCAGCTTCTCGGCCGCGGGATCGAAATCGACTGCCGGCAGGGCCTCCACCGGATAGCGCGCATGATCGTAGATCTGGCCGCTGTAGGAGCCGTACATGCCATCGTCGAGGTAATACCACCAATGGCCTTCGCGCTTGGCGCGGCCAATCACCGTGGCGACGCCGATCGCGGCGGGACCGACGATGTAGCGGCCCGGCTCGGCGATAACGCTGATTCTGTTAGGCAGGTCGGCCAGCGCCTTGCGGATCGGTGCACAGAAGCGCCCGATGTCCGGCACGCGCTGCGCGTAGTCGATCGGAAAACCGCCACCGATGTCGAGCAGGTCGAAGGCGCCGAGCTTCTCGCGCCGGCCGAGCGTCATCAGGCGCGCGCAGACTTCGATGGCCTCGACGTGTTTCGCGGCGGTCTGCGCCTGCGAACCGACATGAAACGACAGGCCGCGAATTTCAACGCCGAGATCCTTCGCGAGCCGCGCGAGCGAGGCAACGTCCTCGGGATCACAGCCGAACTTGCGCGACAGGTCGCACACCGCGCCCGGGCTGCGGAACGACACGCGCAACAGCAGCTGCGCCTTGCCGCGATGCCGGGCGAACTTGCGCACTTCATCGTGATTGTCGGCCACGAACAGCGTGATGCCGCGGCGCAGCGCATCGACGATGTCGGAATCGCGCTTGATCGGATGCGTGTGTATGCAGCGCTGCGGATCGAGCCCCATGCGCGCCACCAGGTCCACTTCACCCGTGGTTGCAAGATCCAGATTGCCGCCCATTGCATAGACTGTGCGCACGACCGCCGGATGTGGCATCGGCTTCAACGCGTAATGCAGCAGCACGCCCGGCAGCGCGCGGTTGAGCTGGCGGTATTGTTGCCGGACCCGTTCGCAATCGATGATCAGCAGGGGCGAGCCAAATTCGCGCACCAGGCGGCGAATCTCGCGGGCCTCGAACGGATCGATCCACCGGGCCTTGCGCGATCGCGACGGCCGGGTCGGGACGTGCGGGCGCGGCGGCGCCACGGCCGGCACGACCGCCGGTCCGCCACCGCGGGCTGTCAATGAATTCGCACGTTCGACCTTGGGCATGGGCGTACCTTAAAGAGAGCCCGGAATTCTAGGGAATTCGAGCCACATCGCAATATCCACGACCCGTTTTTGGGCCAGAACCGGTACTTTGTTACAGTCCGGGCCTACTTATGGATACAACCAGCCCCGGGAACCGGGCCAAAAGCCCCCTCGACCCCCGGTCCGACCTGGAAAACCTGCTGGCCTCCCGGTTACCCCTGATCGCCATCGAAAGCCGGGACGAAGGCCGGGTCATTGACCTGGTCCTGGCCGCCAGCCATGCGGTGCGGCGCCCCCGCGGTTGGGCCGTGTTCCAGTGGTCGGCCACTGAAGGCATGAGCCGGCTCGATGTGGACCTGGGCGGCCCGCAAAAGCACCTCAGCGATCCCGAAGCCCTGCTGCGGCACCTCAAGGCGACACCGACCGCCGGCATTTATGTGCTGCTCGATTTTCACCCCTACCTGAGCAATCCCCTGAACGTGCGCATCCTGCGCGAGATCGCCCAGGACTACGCCAGGGTCGCACGCACCCTGGTGCTTGTTAGCTACGAGATCACGCTGCCAGCGGAGCTCGAGCACCTGGCCGCGCATTTTCACATTGCGCTGCCGTCCGCGAGCGAGCGGCGGATGATCATCGAGCGGGTCGTGAAGGAGTGGCTGGCGCTGTATCCGGGCAAACCGGTGCAGATCGACCGCACCGCGCATGCGGCGCTGCTACAGAACCTCGCCGGTGTCACTGCCGTGGATGCCGAGCGCCTGGCGCGCCAGGCGATCTTCAACGACGGAGCGTTAGCTTCGGGCGATATCCCCCGCGTCCTGAAGGCCAAGTATGAACTGCTGAACCGGGGTGGCCAGCTCAGCTATGAACCGGACACTGCCCGGTTCGCCGACGTCGGCGGCATGCGCCGCCTGCGCGCCTGGTTGCAGCAGCGCAAGCCGGCCTTCGACAACTCCGTGCCCGGGCTGGATGCGCCCAAGGGCATCCTGCTGTTAGGTGTGCAGGGTTGCGGCAAGAGCCTCGCGGCCAAGGCGACCGCCGCGCTGTTCGGCGTGCCATTGCTGAAGATCGATTTCGGCGCGCTCTACAGCAAGTGGCAGGGCGAATCGGAAAAGAACCTGCGCGAGTCGCTGCAGGCCGCCGAGGCGCTGTCGCCCTGCGTGCTGTGGGCTGACGAAATCGAGAAAGCGCTCGCCACCGGCGACAACGACGGTGGCGTGTCGCGCCGTTTGTTAGGTACGTTCCTGACCTGGCTGGCCGAGCAGCGCGCCCGGGTGTTCGTGGTCGCCACCGCCAACGACATCACGGTGCTGCCGCCGGAGCTGGTGCGCAAGGGCCGCTTCGATGAAATATTCTTTGTCGACCTGCCCGGCACGGCGGTGCGCGCCGACATCCTCGGCATCCATGCTGACAAACGCCAGGTGCCGCTCACTGACGCTGAGCGCCAGGCGCTCGCGGAACGCTGCGCAGGCTACTCGGGCGCTGAAATCGAGCAGGCCGTGGTCGCCGCACGTTACTCGGCGCTCAGCCGCCACGAACCCGCGGGCGCGAAGCACATTGCGCATGAGCTGCAGGCCACGCGGCCGTTGTCGGTGGTGATGGCCGAACAGGTCGCGGCATTGCGCGACTGGGCCGCCAGCAGAACGGTGTCGGTGGAATAGCCTTGGCGTCGCTGGCCGACCGCCCATTGACGCCAGGCGGCCATCGCTGAATGGCCGCTGTGCGGCACCGAAAATAATTGCAATCGAGTGATTGAGCTGTCGGTAGCGGCCGCAGGTCAACGGGCTTGACAATTTGACGTTTAACGTTATGCGTTATACCATGCCGCATGCTCAAGGGCTTTGGTTGCGCTGCTACACAGGCATTGTTTGAGACCGGCAAGAGCAGGCGTTTTTCGAATGTGGCTAACGTCGCGATCCGCAAGCTGGCGCAGTTGGACGCCGCAAGTACCCTGGAATTCTTGCGCTCGCCGCCAGGAAATCGACTCGAGGCGCTGGCGGGCGATCGAAAGGGCCAATACAGCATTCGGATCAATGATCAATTTCGTCTCTGTTTTCGCTGGACTCCCGAAGGTCCGACCGACGTTGAAATAGTGGATTACCACTGAGGGTTATAGAGATATGTTTAAGAACGGCATGCGGCCCGTACATCCTGGAGAGGTGCTGCGGGAGGATTTTCTGAAACCTCTTGGCATGAGCGCCAATGCTCTGGCCAAGGCATTGCGTGTACCGGCGCCACGCATCAACGAAGTGGTGCGTAAGCGGCGCGGCGTGAGTGCAGATACTGCCATGCGTCTGGCACGCTACTTCGGCGGCGATGCACGTTCGTGGTTGAACTTGCAGACAGCCTATGATTTGCGCATTGCGGAAATCAGCAACGCCAGGCGCATCGTGCGGGAGGTCTCGCCGGTAGCGGTGACGGACGCTTCGTGACACCAAGCAGGCGATCGCGAACGTCGGCGTCGGCGCCCTGTTGTCCTTCGGGTAATTGTTGTGGAGTCAAGCATGCGGTATCCATCGCGCCGGTCCAGTCTGTTAGTCGTAGTCTGCGTTGCCACGCTCAGTTTCGTCATGGCAGCGCCAGCCCCCAAACGCCTTGACTACCCGCGGCCGGTGCGCGGCGACACGGTCGACAACTACCACGGCACGATGGTGCCGGACCCGTATCGCGGACTCGAGGATCTGGATTCCGCCGCGACGCGCAGCTGGGTAGCCGCCCAGGCGCAACTCACCAACAGTTATCTCGCCGCGCTGCCGGGGCGCGAGCGCTTGCGCTCGCGTCTGTCGCAGCTGGTCAATTACGAGCGCTTCGGCGCGCCGTTTCAGGCGGGCGGCAAGTATTTCTATACCCGCAACTCCGGCCTGCAGAACCAGAATGTGCTCTACGTGGCCACTGCGCTCGACGCGCCGCCGAGCGTTGCATTCGACCCTAACACGCTATCGAAGGACGGCAGTCTCGCCGTGGTCGGCTATGTGCCCAGCCATGGCGGACGGCTGCTCGCCTACGGCGTATCGGTGTCCGGATCCGACTGGACCGACTGGCATGTGCGCGATCTTGATACCGGCCTCGACCTGCCCGATGTGATCCGTTTTACCAAGTATTACGAGCCGGTCTTTTCGGGCGACGATCGTGGTCTCGTGTACAGCGCGTTTCCGGCTCCCGCGCCCGGCGCGGAGCTCAGCGCCCAGGATCTCGGCAACGCGGTTTACTACCACGTGTTAGGCACCCCCGCGTCGGCCGACCAGAAACTGCTTGAGCGGGCAGCGCGTCCCGATTGGCAGTACCAGCCGGATCTGTCCGACGATGGCCGTTGGCTGGTGGTGACCGCCGGCGAAGGCCAGGTCGGTGACAAGGGCGTCGAGAACGTCTACCTGATCGACATGGCATCGGCAACGCGCACTGTGACGCCGGTGGTCGAGGGATTCAGCGCCGCTTACGTCTATGCCGGCTCGGACCAGGGGCAATTGTTTTTCCTGACGACCGCCGGCGCGCCTAACGGCAAGGTGATCGCCATCGATCCGTTGCAGCCGGCTGCCAGCCCCCGCACCATCATCGCGGAGGGAGCGGACGCCATTGACCTGACAGCGCCCAGCGTCACGCTGGTTGCACACCAGCTGTTCGTGCAGACGATGCACGACGCGCATAGTCGGGTCGTCACCTACGGACTGGATGGCAAACTGCTACGCGAAATCGTGCTGCCCGGAGCCGGCACCGCCGCCGGATTTGGCGGACAGGCGCAGGATCGCGTGACCTTCTATCGGTTCACGGATCTGGTCACTGCGTCAACGGTCTATCGCTACGATCCGGAAACCGGCAGGAGTCAGGTATTCCGCGCGCCGAAAGTGAATTTCGACAGCGGCGCGTTCGAGCAGAAGCAGGTGTTTTACCCGGGCAAGGACGGCACGCGCATTCCGATGCTGCTCGCCTACCGCAAGGGTCTCAAGCTCAACGGCCAGAACCCGGTTCTGCTCTATGGTTACGGCGGCTTTGGTATTCCGGTGCTGCCAAGTTTCAGTTTTGCGCGCATCGCCTGGCTGGAACTCGGCGGGATCTATGCGATTGCTAACATCCGGGGCGGCGGCGAATATGGCGAGGCCTGGCATCGCCAGGCGTACCGTGAGCGCAAGCAGGTGGTGTTTGATGACTTCATTGCCGCCGCCGAGTGGTTGATCGCGCAGCGTTACACCTCTACTCCCCGGCTCGCGATTCGCGGCGAGTCTAACGGCGGCCTGCTCGTGGGCGCCTGCATCACGCAGCGCCCGGAGCTGTACGGCGCGGCTATCGCGGGTGTCGGCGTCATGGACATGCTGCGCTTCGATCGCTTCGGCCAGGGTGCTGGCTGGGCCGGTGAATACGGCTCGCCCCAGGATGCCAGCGACTTCCCGGCCCTGTACGCCTACTCGCCGCTGCATCGCGTGCGCGCGGGAACGCGTTATCCAGCAACCATGATCATCACCGGCGATCACGACACGCGCGTGATGCCGATGCATTCCTTCAAGTTTGCGGCCGCGATGCAGGCCGCGCAGGCCGGACCCGCGCCCATTCTGCTCAACGTCGAATTGTCGTCCGGACACGGGGGCGGACCCACCGTGACCCAGGCGATCGAGCAAAACGCGGCGGTACTGGCCTTCCTGGCGGACCGGCTGCGTATACCGCTCAAGGCCGCGGCGACGCGCTAGGATTCGCGGCGATGACTCTATCGAACCACCATTTGAAACTGGCGCAAACGGCATTTCTAATGCTTCCGTTCTTGATGGCGCACGGCGTTCATGCCGCCGGCTATCAGATAGTCAATGTGCCCGCAGCGAACGGGAGCGCAGAAATACACGCCATCGTCTGGACTCCCTGCACGCAGGCGCCGGCCGCTGTACCACTCGGCCCTTACGTCATACAAGGCGTCAGGAACTGCGCGATTGCTGGCGGTTCGCTGCCGCTGGTCATTATTTCGCATGGCCAGGGAGGTTCGTACCTTGGTCACCACGACACGGCTTCGGCATTGGCCGACGCGGGCTTTGTGGCTGTTAGCTTCAACCATCCGGGAGATTCTTTCGAGGATGATTCGGGCGCGCAGCAGCTGGGTATTTTTGCGTCGCGACCCCGCGATGTGAGCCGCGTGATTTCGTTCATGCAGTCGAATTGGCCGTACCGCCAGCAGCTCGACCCCGCATCGATCGGCGTATTCGGTTTTTCGCGAGGTGGTTACACGGCACTCGCGCTGGCCGGCGCTACACCCAGCGTCGCGAAGAGCGCGGAGCGTTTCTGCAATCCCTGGTGGTCATTCGTGATTTCCCTGTGCCGCCAGCTGGACTCAAACAATGCCCGGATCACGCCGCAAGCCGATCCACGCGTGCGCGCAGTCGTCGTCGTCGATCCGCTCAACCTGTTTGCAGCGGATGGCATTGGCAAAGTGCGTATTCCCGTGCAGTTGTGGGCATCGGAACTGGGCGGCGATGGCGTCACGCTCGACCACGTCGAGGCCATCCGGGTGGCACTGCTGCAGCCGCCGGAGTTCCGCATCGCCAAGGGCGCCGGTCACTTTGCCTATCTGGCGCCATGCCCGCCGGAGTTCAAACAGTCGGAACCTAGGTTGTGCAAGGATCCCGACGGCTTCAATCGCGAGCGTTGGCACCATACGATGAATGTCGCCATCATCTCGTTTTTCGAAAAACAGTTGCGCAGCCACCCAGTTCGCGCGCCGCGTTGATGACCGCCTGCGGCTGGTCGCGCTGAATGTAGTGCCCGCTGTTGGCGATGAACTCATGACGGCGAACGGTATAGCTATCCGCAAGTTCATTTTGCAGCTGTGCTAACAAAGCCCGGAAGTCAGGCTTTTCGCCCGACGCGGGCCGGGTGCTGGAAAGGACAATCGTCGGCACGTCGTCCGCCGCGGGCAGCGCGTCGATTTCGGCAGCCGTCGGTGGGATGCCGGTGAACTCGCGGCGCATGGCGCCGCCCATCACGATGGTGACCACGTTCATCATGCGATAAACGCCGGGTGTTGCTGCCTTGACCCGATTGAGCTGATCCCGGTGCATGCTGTCGACCAACACCAGCCCCTGCACTTCGGCGGGATAACGGCGCGCAAAATACTGCATGTACAGGCCACCCAGCGAGTGGCCGACCAGCACATAGGGCGGCGAGAGCCCGGACTCCGCCAGGCGCATGCGCAATTCCGCGACGATGTGCTCGGCGTCGCGCTGGCCGTAGACGGGGTTGCTGCCCAGGCCATAGCTGCGCCGCGTATACGACACTGTCTTCGCACAGTGGTTGGCAACTGACGATTGCACGGCGCGCCACACTTGGCCGGTGTCGCCGAGCCCCGACTCGAACACCACCGTGACCGGGCCGCTGCCCTCGGTATTCATTGACGAGTCGGCGGATGGCAGGATCTCGAAGGACTGCGCGCCCACGCTCAGCGACGCCAGTAATACCGTGGCGAGGGTCTTGACACTGACATTCATGATTTCACCTGCTGCTGCTCCTGTGGATGGATGATCGGACGAGCGAGACTCTATCCGCCACCAGGCAGCTAACAATTGAACGAAGCGGCTATTCGGGCCGGACGCTCGCAGGCGTGATGCCGAACATGCT
>JANNVI010000040.1:0-6747 GCA_031414335.1 Gammaproteobacteria bacterium
TCCCCGCGCCCGATTCCGACCCCGATTACTGAGCGAGCACTACACCGTGGGCGCATCGCCGCGTTTGATTTGCGCGTCGATGATCGCTTCGGCTTCCAGCCAGTCTGCAATTTCGTGGCCCGGGTCAAAGCCGCGTTTCTCAGCGCGGTAGTAAGCGGTCTCGGCAATCATGGCGCTTCGGGCGTCCGGCTCGATAAAGGTGCCATCGCGCGTCACAAAGGAATCGGGCTCCAGCTGCGAGTCCATGCTCGACGGTTTGGCACGCGCCGAGTCCAGGCGGGTGACTTTCTTCCGGTGCATCGCGGTACTCATGTTCAGTCCCTCTTGAGAGTGATCAACCACGTCCCCAGATCAAGTTTGTCCCTGTGAGCGCCGATTGCAATACGAACTTGTGGCAATCCCTGTTACGTTTACCGACAAATCCACCAAGGTCATCAATCCCATGCGCAAAAATTCAAGCACCTGGTACTCCCAGTTCGCAAAACATGCCGCGCGATTCTGCGGTCGCCCGCGGGTGTTCACGTTAGCCATTGCGGTGATCGCGACCTGGATCCTGACCGGACCGCTGTTCGGCTTCAGTGATACCTGGCAGCTGGTCATCAACACCGGCACCACCATCGTGACCTTCCTGATGGTGTTCCTGATCCAGAACACCCAGAACCGCGACACCGAGGCCATCCAGATCAAGCTCGATGAGTTGATCCGCGCGACCCGTGGCGCGCACAACGCGCTGCTGGACCTCGAGGAACTGGAAGAGACGACGCTGGATGCATTTCGCGCCAAGTATCAGGCGATGGCGGCGGCCGCGCGGCAGGAACTCGTGCAGGGCCTGCCCGACACGGGTACGCCGGATCCGTAAACCTTGGCTCAACTGAACCTGGGTTCGCGTTTCTGCAGAAACGCGCTGACGCCTTCCTTGTGATCGGGCGTTGAGAACAGCAACGCGGTCGGTTCCAGGGTCTCACGCAGTCCGTCCGCGCCCTGGTATCGGTTGACAAACCGTTTGCCGACCCGAACCGCGATGGCTGGATTAGCCGCGATGCGCTGCGCGATCTCGAGCGCCTTCGGCAGCAGATCCGCGTGCGGCGTCAGCTCCTGCACTAAGCCTATCGCCAGTGCTTTTTGCGCGTCGATGACGTTGCCGGTCAGCGCCAGGTACTTGGTCCACTGGGCGCCGATTGTGGCCGGCGCACGCACCAGTCCGTAGCCGGGTTGCAGGCCGACGCGAATTTCCCTGAATGCAAAGCGCGCTTGTTCCGAAGCGAGTACAAAATCGCAGAACAGGATGATCTCCGCGCCGCCCCCATAGGCAATGCCGTTGACCGCGGCGATCACCGGCAGTTCGGCCCGTTCGATCGAGTGAAAGGCATTTTCCACCAACTGCAGTTGCGCCCGGTAGTCCGCGAGATCCTTGAGCCGGTCAAAAGACTCGATATCGCCGCCCGCCGAGAATGCGTCTCCGGCACCTGTCAGCACGATGGCGCGCGTGTCGCCGCTGCGGTCAAATTCTTCCAGCGCCTGGGGCAGTTCGCGAAAGAAGGTGGGCGACATCGCGTTCTTTTTATCGGGCCGATTGATGCGCAGGATCGCTACGCGTCCCTGCCGTTCGATGGCCAGTGTTTCGAATTTCGCGTTCACGGGTGAGTCCTCAACTGTGCGGTCATGCCGGCGGCGCGACCACTGTCATGCGGGTTCCTTCTGGCAATAGTGTCAGCTGCAGCGTTGCTCTTGTCGATACGCGCGCGTATCGTTTGTGAGGTGTTTGAACGGTTCTTCGGAACGGCTGACTCTGCCAATACCTGATATCGAAACGCTGGCTGCGAGCCTCCGCGGCCGGCAACTGCCGGGCGGCAAATATCGCATTGCACCGCAGGAGTGCCGTGCCGTCGACGCCATGTGCGCGGGAAGCGGCTCAGTCACGCATCCGGTCTTCGCCTGCGTGGCCGCGCTGCGTGGACTCGGCATTTCAATCGATGAACTATGCCGTCTGTGCGACTACGAACTGGCGCGCGGACCGATGTTAGGTGAGTGTCAGCTGGAGCTGCGGCGGCCATTGCAGGCGGACTGTGACTACACGACCAGCGTTGTCATAGAGGACCTGGTACGCAGCAGGAGCCGCGCGTTGGGCGTACTGGATCGGCTGCATTTTACGGTCGCACTGCGGGACTCCGGCCCCGGGGACGCGGCGCTCGTCAGACTGACCTGGTTGTTTCCACGGGGAAGCGAATCGTGAGTGACGAGGCTGATCCGCTCTCGCAGTCGCTCGATTTTGCGGTCCGGAACGCGGATGTGCAGCGCTGGTCGGAATTGCTGGAAGATGACAATCCGCTGCACCAGGGCCAGGCGCAGGTGGTGAATCCAGGGCCTGCAAACCTTGCTTACCTGATTAGTTTCCTGCAGCAGCGCCTGCCGGCCGCGCGCCTGGTCAGTATCAAATGTCGATTCCTGTCGATGGTGCACGCGCCGGCCATCGCGCAGGCACGCGGCCGGATCATCCGCACGGAACCGTTTGAGAGCGGCTGCCGCATTTACTGTGAACTTGAGCTTCTGGTCGGTGATGTGACGGCGGCCGCGGCCGAGGCGGTGCTCGAGAAGCCCGGCGCCGCAAGCGGTTGAGTCAGCTGCGCTGGTACCTCTGCCAGGATTCCAGCGCCTCCGGCCAGTCCGCCGGCCGTTGATCGCCATACGCACGCTGCCGCAGCGCGCTTTTCATCGTTTCCACGTACTGCGCGGCTGGCGTGTAATAGAGAAATCCGAGGACCCGTTCGGCGACGCGCCACCGGCCCGATTCGTGGCGGTAGCGATCCTGGTAGCGGATAGCGGCTAACATGGTCTCGCTGTTGCGGACGACTTCCGCGTGCGCGGCCACCAGGCCGGTGGCGGACAGCGCGTCCGCGGCATCGAATTCCACGATGCGATCGTGGGTGAAGTGAAATGTCGGACCCAGGGCGGCGAAGCGGCCGCGATACATGGCGATGATGGCAGTGCGTCCCTGGGAATTCATGACGCCGTCCAGCGACCGAACGGTTGCATCCGGCGTGAAGCAGTCGGCCAGCGCATCGACGTCGCGATTGTCGACCGCGAATCCATAACGCGCGATCAGCTGGTCGATTGCGACGCGGCTCTCGAGCTGCCACAGGCGTTGTTCTGTCGGTTGCGTCATGACGGGAGTCCCCTTACAGTGATTGCATGGTGAAACGTTATTACGAGGATCTGTTGTTAGACGAACAGCGTGAGTCGCGGCCGCAGGTGGTTGCGCGCGAGGACATGCTGGAGTTTGCGAAATGCTATGATCCCCAGTATTTTCATGCCGACGTCGAGGCTGCGCGCCAATCGATCTTCGGCGAAGTGGTCGCCTCCGGTATCTATAGCGCTGCGCTGTGGCGCCAGCTCGATCACGAGATCTCGGGCGACATCGCCTGGATCTGTGGTATCGCCTGGAAAGATACGCGCTGGCCAGTCGCACTGCGCGCCGGCGACACGATTCGGGCGCGGGCGACCTGTCTCAGCAAGCGGCCCTCCGGATCCGATCCGAATCGCGGCATCGTTGAAATGCGCTACCAGCTGCTCAACCAGCGCGATCAAACAGTGTTTGAGACCGTGAGCGTCAACCTGGTCGAAACGCGGCCCCGCTGACACGGTCTCTGGTTGCCGTTCACCGCTGTTTGTTGCCTGTGATGTAGCGGTCCAGTTCGCGGTGAAAGTGCCGCACACGCTGCTCCTGCTCGCCCCACAGCGGGCCCTTGAAACCGCGCGAGCGAATGCCTTTCTGTTGTATCGGCAGCAGTTCGGAATCCTGGTCGAGCACATCGCCGAGGTTCGGCTTTTCCCCGACGGGGACGTGGATCACCGCGGGCCGTACCTTGCCCGAGCAATCGGTGCCTGCGGGCAGGCCCATCCAGGCCGGCACATGCACGCTCGGGTCGTCGATCGGCCGATAAAGAACCATGGTCTCGTAGTAAAACAATTCCGGGTCGTCGGCGTCCGGTATGAACCGCATGATGAAGACGCCCTCCGGGTGCATGCCCATCTGCACATTCGGAAACAGGCCCGTGGCCCAGCTGTCTGTGAGCTGGCCGTCGGTGAAGTTGTCGTAGTGCGTCAGACCCAGGCGCCGGGCCCGCGCGCGCTTGCTCAGCTGGATTGCATAGCGCACGTCGCGCGCACTGCCCTTGAAGGTTGCGGGGTCGATGCCACCTTCCTGCAGCATGAACTGCAGGTAGCGATCGAGCGTCTCCTGGTCGCCGACACGGTGCGACTTGACGCAGATCGGGACGATCATGCGGCTCGCGCCGTTAGAGTAGAGATCGTACTGTGAAAAGTCTTCCATCACCGTCTGCGTCTGCGGATGCACGTGGGGCAGGTGATAGGTTTCGTAGAAGGCATCGACGCCGGTTTTCCAGTTGGCTTTCCAGGCGGAACGCACGTGGTGTACGACATGCATCTTGTCGACTTCGTACATCTCGATGTAGCCGGCCGGCAGCCCGAGAGACTCGCGCAGCGGCGGCGCCTTGCCATCCATGTTGATGAAAACGATGCCACCCACGGTATCGCAGCGAACCTCACTGAGTCCGGGGCGATGGGCGATCAATTTCTTGTTGAATGTTTGTTCATCGGTGATGTTCTTGAGCTTGCCGTCGATGCCGTAGGACCAGCCATGAAAGCTGCAGGTGAACTGCGCGACGCTGCCGCGATCGTTCAGGCACACTTTGTTGCCCCGGTGCGGGCACACATTGAAAAAGGCCTTGATGCCGTCGTCAGCCTGACGCACGACGATGATTTCCTCGGCGCCGATTTCAAACGTGAAATAGTCGCCGTCTTCCGGGATGTCGCTGATGACGCCTGCTAACAACCAGACCCGCGGCCAGAGCCGCTGGTTTTCGAGCGCCATGAATTCGCGCGAGTAGTAGCGCGACGGATCGGGGACATCGAGACCGTCGTCGACCGGCGGTTGCTTGGCTTCCAGGCTGTCCCTGGGCGCGCCCAGGTTCATCGGCCATTCGACTTTGTAATTCACTGCCATGTGAGCTCCTTGCGAATTCAGGCCGCAGCCGCGGTCGCGGCAAACGGGCAATAGGGTTCCTTGTCGACCACGCCCAGCACGAATGACAGCTTGGCCATGCCGGAGATGATGGCCATCGCGGTGCCCAGCTCCAGGATGTCGCCTTCGGAGAAATGCGCGCGCAGCTGGGCGAACAACCGCGGCGTCATATCACCGTCCATGTTGGTGAGCGCCACCTGGTCGGCATAGCGGATCACAGCCTGTTCGGCCGGCGCAAAGGCGTCGAATTGATCGTTCGCCAGCGCCTCAACCTGCTTCTGCGTGAAGCCAGCGGCGAGCGCCCCCGGCACGTTCTGCTTGTTGCAGGTCTGGCAGCCGTGCTTGAGCGAGAGTCGCAGGCGGGCAAGCTGCTTGTAGCGATTGTCGACCTTGCCGCCGAAAAATATGGGCATGTAGAACTGGTTCATCACGAAATTCAGGAGATCCGGGCGCTGCGCGAAGGCTTCGACAAACGTCGCATCGCCGGTCAGCCCCTTGAGCGCGTCCCAGGCGGGTTGCCATTCGGGCGCTATGGCGTCGCGGGGTGTGCATGTCAGCAAAGTACTTGGCATCGGAGACTCCTAACGGCCCGGGACCTTGAAATAATCGGGGATGCCACCCGGCCAGACATCACCGACCTGATTATTGCCACCGTCTATGACCAGGACTTCGCCCGTGATGAATTTCGCGGTAGCTGCGGATAAATATACCATCGCCTGCGCAATGTCGATCGGATCCCCGAACTCATGCATGGGATTCGCGTAGCGAAATTTATCCGCCACGTCGTGATCGTAGACATTGAGGCCGGCCGATTCGATCGACCCCGGTGAGATGCAATTGACCCGGATCTTGAGCGGCGCCCACTCGGTCGAGACCGACTTGGACAGGTAGATGACCCCAGCGCGGGCCGCGCAGGTATGTGCGACCTGCGGCATACCGCGCCAGACATTGGCGACGATGTTGACGATGTTGCCGCCAGTGCCCGTGTCTCGCCAACGCCTGGCCGCCGACTGCATCATGTACCAGGTGCCGTTGAGGTTGGTGTCGATGACCGCGTGCCAACCCTTGACCGAAAAATCGATGGCGGCCTGCGGGAACTGGCCACCCGCGTTGTTGACCAGAGTGTCGATCCGGCCGAATTTATCGCAGGTGGCGTTGATGAGCCGGGTGACTTCGTCAGGATCGCGAATGGTCATCGCATGACTGGCGATGTCGCGGCCGACGCGCTCGCGGATTCCGTCGACCGTCGCCTGCAGTTTCTCGATGTTGCGCCCGCAAATCATCACATGGGCGCCGAGGCGCGCGGCCACATAGGCCATCGCGCGCCCGAGGCCGCTGCCACCGCCCGAAATCAGGAAGGTCTGGCCATCTAACAGATTATCGCGGTAGGCGAGCGGCGTGGTCGCGAGCGCATCGTCGGAAAAGCCCCAGGGCGGGTTGCCGGTCGCTGTCGTTTTGTCAGAATGGCTTGCCACTGCAACGAGTCTCCCTAAGCCTGATGCAGTCCGAAAATCGAAATGCTGGTGATATTTCTGTTAGGGATGCCGCCGAGGTTGTGCGCCAGCCCCAGGCTGGGGCTCGGCAGCTGGCGCGTATCGGCCCGGCCCAGCAATTGCAGGTAGATTTCGTAGGTCATGCGCAGGCCGGACGCGCCGATCGGATGACCGAAGCACTTGAGTCCGCCGTCGATCTGGCAGGGGATGCGG
>JANNVI010000041.1:0-46460 GCA_031414335.1 Gammaproteobacteria bacterium
CGCGCCGCGCCGACAACCACGAGGCCGCCGACTTCGCGGCGCAACGCGTCGCGGGCCCGGTTCGACTCGGTCGCAGCTTCCGAACGGGCGGCCGACACGATGCGTCCGCCTTCGTCCTTGGCGGTATTTTTCGCTTCGTCGACCAGCTCGTTCGAGCGGCGGCTCGCCTGGTCGACGATCTGCTGCGCGCGCTCGCGCGCTTCGCGGATGATGTCCGACGCCCGGGTATTGGCTTCGTCCAGCGACTTCTGCCCCTTGTCGGCGGCCGCGAGCCCGGTGGCGATGCGCTTTTCGCGCTCGTCCATCGCCCCGGTGATCATCGGCCACACGAACTTCGCGGTGAACCACCACAAAGTCAGGAACACCGCCATCTGGATGAAGAGTGTGAGGTTTATATTCACGTCACTGCCTCCGGCCGCCGCAAGCTAACAAGCTGCGCCGGCACTATGCGTTCTCATCCAATTATTTCGCGGCCGCTTGCAGCGCGGTGACGAACGGATTCGCGAACGTAAAGAACAACGCGAAACCGATGCCGATCATCGCCACGGCATCGAGCAGACCCGCAACGATGAACATCTTGACCTGCAGCGCGGGAGTCAGCTCCGGCTGGCGCGCGGCGCCTTCCAGAAACTTGCCGCCCAGCAGACCGAAACCGATCGCGGTGCCAAGTGCGCCCATGCCGAAGATCATGCCGACCGCTATCACAGTCGAGCTGAGAATCTGTGCTACTTCCATTTTTCGAACCTCTAGATAGATCTAACAAAAAATCAACGGGAAACTAATGATCGGACTTCTCGTGCGCCATCGACAGGTACACGATCGTCAAAACCATGAATATGAACGCTTGCAGCGTTATCACCAGGATGTGGAACAACGCCCAGACCAGTCCCAGCGCAAAGTGGCCAAGGAACGCGAAGGCGCCACCGACGGTCAGCGCCGCGAGCGTGCCGCCCAGCACCGCCAGCAACAGGAAAATCATTTCGCCGGCATAGAGATTGCCGAAAAGTCGCAGTGCCAGTGACACCGGGCGCGCCACATGCTCGATCGTGTTCAGTATCAGGTTGAACGGGAACATCCAGGGGCCAAAGGGGTGCGTCAGCAGTTCCCTGGCGAAGCCGCCCGCGCCCTTGATCTTGACGCTGTAGAACATGCACAGCGCAAACACCGACAGCGACATGCCCAGCGTGATGTTGAGGTCGGTGCTGGGAACGACCTTCAGGTGCTCGAGGCCAACCACGTGCTCGCCGATGAACGGCAGCAGATCGACCGGCACCAGGTCCATCGCGTTAAAGAGGAACACCCAGCAGAAAATCGTCAGCGCCAGCGGCGCGATGATCTTGTTGGAGTGGCCGAAAGTGTCGCGCACCTGCTGGTCGACGAAGTCGACGAGCAACTCGACAAAATTCTGGCCGCGGCCCGGGACACCGGCACTCGCCTTGCGCGCCACCAGCCAGAAACCGCCGCCGAAGACAATCGCGAGCAGCACGGCAAAGAAGACCGAATCGGCATTGATAGCCATGAAACCTTCACCGCCTGCGCGCAGGTTGGTGAGATGGTGCACGATGTACTCGTTAGGAGTTTGTGCGCCTTCGGTTGCCATCGATACTTTCCCTGCCCTACTTCGAAAAACTCGGCAGAACACCTGCCAACGCCAGCCAATACACCAGCAAGGTCGCGATGTAGGTCAGCATCATCGCCAACAGCGACGGCTGCCAGAGCACGAGTGCTAACACCATCAGCACGATCGTGACCGCGACCTTCGTGGCCTCGCCCAGATAGAAGCCGCGCGCAATCTGGCGCGGGTCCGTCCCTGCACGGTGCCGGAACGCCAGGGCGTACAGCGCGAGCGAGGCCACAGTGCTGATGCCGCCACCTAACAGGGCGGACCAGCCAGCGCGCATGTCTGCGACTGCCCAGGCGATCAGTCCGCTTGCGGCGCTGACCGCTGCCTGCCCGATGACGACGCTGAATGCCATGCGGCGCGCGTCGGGCAGTGAGACCTGTAATGGCTGGTTCACTTTGACCACTCGCGCCCGGCTTTTGGCCGGGCGGCACATAAAAAGGCCGCATCGCTTCCGGGATCTATACCGGGATGACGCGGCCCCCACGGCTTGCCCCGGTTCTCTGCAAAATTAAGCTTGAAAATCAATAACTTAGCTTAAGAGCCTGGGCAAGGCGCGCGCATTATAAAGAACGGGTCCTAGGGGGGCAAGGCCGTTTTGCGGACGCTCAGGGCGATACCAGCGCCAGCCGGACCGTCATGCGGTTGTCGGCCGTCGGCGCGGCCCAGGCCAGCAGGGCCCGATCGCCCGGATTGCCGCCCAAACTGGCCATTCGCACGAAGCCCACGGCGCGGGAGCCGGTGGTCGTGGCGATAATCCGGGTAGCCAGCAGCCTGCCGGCGGCATCCATGACGCCGAGCCGGGGGCCGGCGTCCTTGTCCTGGCCACCCAGCCAGCTGACCAGGAAACCATCCCGCCAGGCTGCCGCATCGACCCGGCCGCGTACCCGCCCGCCCGGCTCCAGGGTCAGGGTCTCGGCCGCGCGTTGATCCCAGAGCCGGATGGTGTAGCGCTGCACCATGCTTTGGCCGACCAGGGTTGGCCAGATAGCCAGCAGGCGTTCGCCATTGACCGCCAGCGCCGGTCCGTTCACCGGGCAGCCTTCGATTTTCCAGTTATCCGGACTCAGGATGCGCGGCTTCGACCACTGGCCGTCGCTGCCGCGCGCGGTCACCGCGATGTCGCGGATCTCTTCCGGGCTGCGATCGCGATACGCCACCAGCACGCGACCAGCCCAGCGTACCGCATCGGTCTGGCAGCAGCTGCAGGTACTGTCATCTAACAAAACCTCGCCGCTTCGAACGCTTTTTCGATCTAACACCGCGGCGCGCAGCGTCATGGGCGCCGTCTCTTCGTCATGCTGGTGAGCGGCGCCGCCACTGGCGGCAGTTGCCAGCGTCGCAGCGCGGCGCCCGTCGAGCCAGACCGCCAGCACCCGGTCGCCGCCATCCGCCAGCAGGCTGACAAAGCCATGCTGCGTCGCCGTGCCATCGGTATGCGGCGTGACCGGCTTCGACCAGTGCCGGCCCCGGTCGACCGATCTTGTCAGCCTGATGTCGTAGGCCTCGGGCCCGCCGCCGGACTTCTGCAGCCAGTAGCTGACCCAGTCGCCGTTATCGAGCACCACGAGCGCCGGGAAGTCCGCCCAGTTGACGAACCAGTCGGCGCCGTGCGCGATGCGACCGCGCCGCCGCTCACTGCCGTCGGCTGCGATTTCCGCGAACCACAGCTCCTGCTCGCTGGCGCCGCGCTGCTGCCAGGTGACGACAAAGCCCTGACCCGGGATGGCCGCGACGTTAGGCTGCGCAGCGTCGCCGGGAACCTTGAAATCCAGAGGTTTGACGCTGACGCCGGCGGGCGCCTCGCCAGCAGACTGCGAGTGAGCCGGCGGCGCCAGCAGCATGCCGCAAGCCACAGCTAACAACGCAGGCCGGCGCCGGCGCGCGTTCATTTCATGTGATCCAGGATGCCGTCCAGCTCGTCGAGCGAGTTGTAGCTGATCACGACCTTGCCCTTGCCGCGCGCCCTGGAATGCTGGATGTCGACGGTCGCACCCAGTTTCGCCGACAGGTCATTCTGCAGGCTCAGGATGTTGGGGTCCTTGTGACCGGCAGCGCCCGCGGATTCGCTGTCGCGCTCTGCCGGCGGTTGCATCATGCGCCGCACCAGCGCCTCGGTCTCGCGTACCGAGATGCCCTTGCGGGCGATCAGCGCCGCTACTTCACTCTGCTTTCTCTTGTCCGGCAGACCTAACAAAGCGCGCGCATGGCCCATTTCGATCGCGCGCTCTTCGACCAGTTTGGCGGTTTCGGGCGACAGCTCGAGCAGGCGCAGCAGATTGGTAACCGTGGCGCGCGAGCGGCCCACGACATCGGCTGCCTGCTGGTGGGTCACGTTGAATTCGCGGATCAGGCGATCGAGTGCACGCGCTTCTTCCAGTGGATTCAGGTTTTCGCGCTGGATGTTCTCGATCAACGCCATCGCGATCGCGGCTTCGTCCGGCACGCGGCGGATCACCGCCGGAATGCTGCTCAGGTTCGCCAATTGCGCGGCGCGCCAGCGGCGCTCACCGGCGATGATTTCATAGCGCGGCGCGGCGCCGCCGAGACCGGGGAGGGGCCGCACCACGATCGGCTGGATGACGCCCTGTGAACGCATGGAATCGGCCAGTTCCTGCAGCGACTCGGTGCGCATGTCGACACGCGGCTGGTAGCGGCCACGCTGCAGCACGTCGAGCGGCAGGTGCCGCAGCTCGTCCTGGGTGGCCGGGGCCGCGCTAGCTGCTGCGGTCGATGCGGTCGCCGGCGGTCGGGCTGCGGCCAACTGGCCCAGCAGTGCATCCAGCCCGCGGCCCAGCGGCGGCTTCTTCTGATTCATGGGGCGCGATCATAGCGAATCGCGGCGCAGCTCAGGCGACGGCTGTGGCCGATTCGTTTTCGGCCGGCTCGGCCATCGGCAGCCAGCGCGCCAGTACACCGTACAGCTGGTCCAGCGGCACGGGCTTGGGCAGAAACGCATCCATGCCTGAATCCGCCGCGCGTTGACGATCATCCGCGAACGCGTTCGCGGTCAGTGCAACGATGGGCATGCGCTGCCCATTGCGAGCGTGCAACTCGCGGCGCCGCAATTCCACGGTCGCCTGGTAACCATCGACTCCAGGCATCTGGCAGTCCATCAGGATCAGATCGAATTCGCCGCTGGTCGCCTTGTCGATCGCAGCCTGCCCATCCTGAGCCGTTTCGAACGTAACGCCAATCATGCTGAGCATCGCGCCCGCTACTTCCATATTGATCGCGTTGTCTTCAGCCAGCAGTACCCGGCCATTGAGACGAGCCGCCGCCACAAATCTTCCGGATGCGGTCGTGTTGTGTACTGTTTCGTGCCAGGAACCGACGGTCGATCGCAGGGTAAACACGAAAGTCGAGCCCTTGCCGGGCTCACTGGCCGCGCCAATCTCGCCGCCTAACAAATTTGCCAGCCTGCGGCAGATTGCCAGTCCGAGTCCGGTGCCACCGGCGCGACGTGCAAAGCTGTCGTCTACCTGGGTAAAGGCATCAAACACGCGACCGATGCGATCGGCAGGGATACCGATGCCGGTATCGACGACGCGAAAACGCAGCAGCGCGTCAGCGCCACCGGGATGACCGTCCAGCAAGTCCACTGACAACCTGATGGAGCCTTTTGCCGTGAACTTCGCGGCGTTTGACAGCAGGTTGCCGATAATCTGGCGCAACCGGATTCCATCCGACAGGATGGTCCCGGGAACGTTGGCGGCGATGTCGGTTTCAAAGACGATATCGGTGACGCCGATGCGCGCCTGCAGCGGTCCGGTCAGATCTTCGATCATCTCGCGGATGCTCACGGGCCGGCACGCGACTTCCAGTTCATCCGCCTCGATCTTGGAAAAATCCAGGATGTCATTGACGATGTCAAACAGCTGCGCGCCGGAGCGGCGCAACAGGTCCAGATGCCGCCGTTGCTCGACGGATACGCCGCTGCCCTGCAGGATCTCTGCAAGCCCTAACACGCCATTCAGGGGCGTGCGGATTTCATGAGACATGGTTGCCAGAAATCGCGCCTTGGCGCGGTTGGCCTCCTCTGCCGTCGCCCTGGCCTGCGCGGCAATCATGACGGCCTCGGACAATTCCAGTTCAGTTGTCAGTTGCTGGCGCATGCCGCGATTGCCCTGGTAGCCAGTCCAGATCAGCGCCACGACCGCAGCCAGCAAGGCCATGCCGACCACGTGTTCCACCGCGCCCCCGGATGCAATGAGGTAAATACCGGCCGGGCCCAGCGTTATCCCGGTAAACACAATCTGTGACGGCAAGTGTGCCGCGAGCGAACTGACGGCGATCGATGACACTGCTAACAAGGTAACCGCCAGCATCGCCGTGGAGGGATCGCCCACCAGGGGCATCAGGCGCATTGCGCCCCACGACCAGGCGCCCGCTGCCAGGGTCACGCCTAACATGAAGCGCAACGACCAGATCGTAGCGTCCTGCGGCGGTGGTTTGACCCAGCGATGCCAGTACCAGAGGCCGAGGCGCAGGGTACCGACGCCCAGGATCGTCGCTCCCCACTCTAACAACATGCGTTCTTGAAAAAATGGCAGCAGCAGGCCGACAAAGACTATCGAGACGAGCATGCTGAGCATCGCTGACAACGGCAGGCGATCGTAGACGATATGCTGTAACGCAGCCGCTATGCGTTGTTCGGTCGTTAGCTTGACGGGTGCGGCACTCACCCGGGAATCATGATCCGCTGTGACTTATCGCAGCGTGTCTGGCGTCACGCCCCTGCGGGTTCTCGGCAAATCGATTTAACTTATGTCGTTTAACCGGCCCGGGCGTCGCGCTCGTCTTCGTCGCGCCGGATCATCTCTCCTGCCAGGGCGAGGTAGGCCAGGGCGCCACGCGAATCCTTGTCATGCAGCAACGCCGGTTTGCCGAAGGACGGCGCTTCGGCCAGCCGCACGTTGCGCGGGATCACCGTGCGAAATACCTTGTCGCCAAAATGGCCGATCAGCTGCGCGCTGACCTCGTTCGACAGGTTGTTGCGCGGATCGAACATGGTGCGCAGCAGGCCTTCGATTTCCAGCTGCGGATTGGCGCTGGCGCGCAGCTGCTCCACCGTACCTAACAACGCCGACAGGCCCTCGAGCGCGTAATACTCGCATTGCATCGGCACCAGCACGCTGTCCGCGGCCACCAGCGCGTTGAGCGTCAGCATGTTGAGCGACGGCGGGCAGTCGATCAGGATCACGTCGTATTGCTCGCGCAGCGGCTGCAGGGCCTCGCGCAGCCGCTGTTCGCGGCCTGCGGGCTGGGTCAGCAGCGCCACTTCGGTTGCTGTTAGATCCTGGTTGGACGGCATCACGTCGAGGCCACTGGCATCGACGCGGTGAATGGCCTCGGCGGGCGTGCACTCGCCCAGCAGCACTTCGGCGGTGCCGCGCGTGATCTGGGATTTTTCGATGCCGCAACCCATGGTCGCATTGCCCTGCGGATCGATATCGATCAGCAGCACGCGCCGTTTGGTCGCGGCGAGCGACGCGGCCAGGTTGACGGCGGTGGTGGTCTTGCCGACGCCGCCTTTCTGGTTGGCGACGGCGATAACGCGTTTCATGGCGCTAATTTACAGGTTCAGCGCCCGGAGCGTCACGACTTGACGCTCGGCATCCAGTCCCGGGACCTCCATGCGCTGCACCGCGTCGACATGCCAGAAGCACGGGTCGAGCGCCGCCAGCTCCTGGTCCGGGCGCTTGCCTTTCATTGCGAGTATGCGGGTCTGCGGCCCGCACAGGCCACGAACCGCCTGCGCCAGCTCCGGCAACGCGGCGAAAGCGCGCGCCACCACGGTATCGAAGGGCAACTCCGGCGCCAGAACTTCCGCCCGCGCCTGCTGCGGAATCACGTTTGTTAGACCAAGGGTGCGTACCGCGTGCTGCACGAAGCGGATCTTCTTGCCATTGGAGTCGAGCAGCGTAAATGTGCGCTCCGGGTACAGGATTGCCAGCGGCAGGCCGGGAAAACCCGCGCCGGTCCCGACGTCGGCGATGCGGCCGCCGGCCAGCAGCGGGGCGATCGACAGGCTGTCGAGCAGATGGTGCGTGAGCCATTCCTCACGGGTTTTCACCGCTGTTAGGTTATAGGCCTGGTTCCATTTGCCGAGCTCATCCAGCAGCCGTTGCATCTGGCTCGTCTGCGCGGCGGTCAGCGCCACGCCCATCCGCGCCGCGCTGCTAACAAGGCGTTGACATTCGTCCGTGTTGGTGGCGACCTTATCCATGCGTTAGTAAAAGCATAGTACTATTGGCTGCCTATGCTGTCCGTAACCGATGCGATCAGGCGCCGCATTTCCACGCGCGCTTTCCTGCCCACGCCGCTGCCGCGTGCGCTGCTCCATGAAATTCTCGACGTTGCCCGGTGGTCGCCATCTGGAGGCAACTTGCAGCCCTGGAAGGTGATCGTAACCGCAGGCGCCACGGCCCAGGAGGTCAAGGACCTCGGCCTGAAAATCATGGGCGATGACCCGACCCGCTCCCAGGAGGGCGATCGGCCGATGTATCCGGCCAATCTGTGGGAACCGTACCGCACGCGCCGTTTCAAGGTGGGCGAGGACATGTACGCCAGGATGGGCATCGTGCGCGACAACAAGCCGGCGCGCTATGCGCATGTCGCAAACAACTTCCGCGCCTTCGGCGCTCCGGTGCTGCTGTTCTTCGTCATCGACCGGCGCATGGGCCATGGCCAATGGGCGCACCTTGGCATGTTCATGCAGAGCATTGCGCTTGCCGCCGAAGAGCGCGGCGTGCAGAGCTGCATGCAGGAAGCCTGGATGCGCATCCGCGAAGCTTTGCATACGCATTTCAAGCTTGGGCCGCAGGAAATGATCTACTGCGGCATGGCGTTAGGTCATGCCGACACATCCGCGCCGGTCAACTCGCTGCGTTCGGATCGCGCGCCGGTCGAGGAGTTCGCGACCTTTCTCGGCTTCTAGAGAAAAGTGTAGAGCAGGCTCACCGATACGCTGTCGAGCTTCACCCCCGACCCGAGCTTGAACTGCTCGAATTCCGCGCGCGCGCCGAGACTGCCGAAATGCGCCTGCACGCCGGCGCCCCAGGCCAGCTCGGTGCTGGTGTCGCTGAAACTGAACGCCGGCAAGCCCGGCGTGCGGCCTTCGGTCTTCACGGACGCGATCCCGGCTTTCGCAAACAGGTCCAGCAGCGGGAAATCCAGGAATCCGACGGCAAATGCCGACGCGCTCTTCGCGCCGACATTGGTGGTCGCCGGACAGTTGACGCCAACCAGCGCAATGCAGGCAATGCCCGACGGCAGCTTCGCCTTGCCATGGTCCTGGTAGCTTGCTTCCAAAGCGAAGCTGTCGAGCGCACGAAACCCGATCAGTGCCCTGTAGCCGTTGTCCTGCTTGTCGAGCGCACCACCAAGATTGAATTGACTCTGGTCGGCGCCGACACCGAGATAGAAGCCATTGTCGGCTGCGCCGCCCGTGGCGGCGGCGCTGCAAAAAGCTAACGCGAGAAGTTTCCTGAACATAAATCCTCCAACGGCAGGCAAGCGTGCCTGTTCGACGGAGGACTAGTGTGCAAAGTTCCTGCGCTCGTCAGGCTCCGATCTTGACGACTGTGCGTCCGGTCACAGTGCCCTTGATGTACGGATCGAATGCTTGCGGAAGCTGATCGAATGGGATAGTCGCCGACACGATCTTGTCCAGGTGCCGTGGCTTGAGATCGCTTGCGATGCGATTCCAGACCACCAGGCGCATGGGCCGCAGCTGCGCGGCGGAGTTGATGCCTAACAAGTTGACGCCGCGGATGATGAACGGCATGACCGTGGTCTTGAGGTCGATGCTGCCGGCCATGCCGATGCTGGCGATATTGCCGCCGTCGTACATGCTGCGCGTCAGCCAGGTGAGCATGTCGCCACCGACATTGTCGATGGCGCCGGCGAACTGCGCGCTCTCCAGCGGGCGCTTGCCGTAGTCGATGCTCTGGCGCATCAGCACCCTGGCGGCGCCGAGGCTCTTCAGGTACTCGACCGTGCTCTCCTTGCCGGTGACGGCAATCACCTCATAGCCCCGCCCGGCTAACATATCGATCGCGATGCTGCCGACGCCGCCGGTCGCGCCGGTCACCACGACGGGCCCCTTGTCGGGTGACTGGCCGTTGTGTTCCATCCTGTGGATCGCGAGTGCGGCGGTGAAGCCCGCCGTGCCCAGCGACATTGCCCGGAACGTGCCGAGGCCTGCGGGCATGCCGATGACCCACTCGCCATTGAGGCGCGCCATTTCGCTGTAGCCGCCGTCATGATTTTCCGACAGCCCGCAGCCGGTCACCAGTACATGATCGCCCGGCTTGTGACGCGGGTCTTCCGAGGTCTCGACCACGCCCGCGAGATCGATGCCACCCACCAGCGGGTAACGCCGCAGGATGCGCCCCACGCCCGTTGCAGCCAGCGCGTCCTTGTAGTTGATGTCGGAGTACATGACCCGCACCACGACATTGCCGGGCGACAGATCGGCCAGCGTCAGCGTGTCAAATTTCGCGACAATCTTCTTGTCGACTTCGTGAATCCGGAAAGCTTTGAAGGAATTCATTTTGTTGTGCGCTCCAGCCATGAAACCAGCCCGTCGGCGTTGAGTTTAGCATCCAGACCTAACAAATCCATCAGGTCGACATCCGCCAGCGGGCTGCCCATGGCCCGCAGGGAGTCGATCCACAGCGTCATCATGTCGGTGGCAATGCGCGCACGGCGGTCCGGCAGGGCCGCGTGGCGCAATGCCAGCGCCGCAAATGTCTCGACCTGCGGCCGCAGCATTGCCGCCAGCGCCGGCACGCCGGTGACGCGACTGTAATGGGTCAGGTAAACGCACTCCGGCCGGCGCGCGACGATCCGATCGATCGACTGCAACATCTGTGCGGGATCGAACTGGGTCGGCGTGGTGGTCGGGAAGATGAAATTCTTCCCGTCGACATCCAGTTCGCGGTACGAGACGCCGAAAATATCGCCGGTGAATATGCCGCCGTGATCGAGATCCGCCATTGCGTAGTGATGCATCGCATGCCCGGGCGTATGCAGGAACTCGAAGTTGCGGCCCGCCAGCGCCAGGCGCATGCCATCTTCAGTGATGACGACACGCTCCTGCGGCACCGGCAAGATCTCGCCGTACATCCGCTGGAAGTTTTCTTCGCCATACACGCCGATCGAAGCCTGAACCAGCACGTCCGGTGAGATCAGGTGGGGCGCGGCGCGCGGGTGCAGGACCACGCGTGCGTTGGGCAGCGCCCGCAGCAACTGGCCGGCGCCGCCGGCATGGTCGAGGTGCGCGTGCGTCAGAAAAACATAGTCGACCTGCTCGTGCGCGATCCCGAGCGACTGCAGCGCAGCTAACAAATATGACACTGAATACGATGTGCCGCAGTCCACAAACGCCGCCCGATCACGCTCGACGATCAGGTGCACGGCATCCAGCATCGGCCGCACATAGTGCGCGTCGACGGCATGGATGCCGTGCGGGTGGCTGATCAAGGTTTGGGGTCGGCGGCGAGCGCCGCGAAATCCTTGTCCCAGTTGTTAGGCCATGCGGCCTTGCCGGAAACAATCTCGAGGGTCTTCCCGAGCGCGCTCTTTCGGCCCAGGGCTTCGATGCAGACGGTGGCCACATCGGCGCGCGGAATCCGCCCGCTGGCCTTGTCGCCCTGCATGAACTCAACCGCTACTTTGCCACCCGCTTCATCCGTGAGACCGCCCGCCCGGACGATCGTGTAAGGCACGCCGCTGGCACGCAACGCCGCCTCGCCTTTGAATTTCGCAGCGAGAATCGGTCGCATGAAAGCCACCGGATAATCGGCGTAATGGGTGGTCGCTGCCGAGGACACCAGCACCAGGTGCCTGACCTTCATTGCTTTCGCCGCCTGCGCGAGATTCGCGACACCCAGGTTGTCGATGTCTTCTGCGCCGTTGCCCGGAGTGGGATTGGGTCCGCCACCTGCGCCGATCGCGGAGATCACGAATTTCACGCCTTTCATCCCCGTCTTGAGACTTTCGATGTCGCGCACGTCGCCCTTGACGACCGCGACCCCGGCCGGGAACTCCGCCTTCGTCGCCTTGCCTTCGTCCCGCACCAGCGCACGGACCTGGTAGCCGCGCGCGGCAAGCTGCAGCACCGCCTGCTTGCCGGTGCGCCCCGTGGCGCCTGCGACCAGCACCAGCTCACCCCTGGCCAGGGTCACCGACGGCGCCGCCATCACGACTGCTGCCAGACCTAACAAAATCGTTCGCAATAGCTGTGTCATTTTTTCCTCTCCAGTACGTCTTTCCACTTCTCTTCGAATGCCCACACGTCGCCGAAGCCGACCATGCGGCAGAACTCGTTGAAATCGAACAGCGGCACGTCCGGACTCGAGCTCGTGCCGCTGGCCTTCAGGTTGCGCATGGCTTTTTCCACCGCGGCATTGGCCGCCAGCGCCGCCATGGCCGGGAATATCGCCAGCGAGTAACCGAATGCCTTGAGCTCCGCGGCCGGGCGGATCGGCGTCTTGCCGCCATCCGACATGTTAGCCATCATGGGCTTGTCGATCGCCGCGCAGGCACGGCGCATTTCATCTTCGGACTGCAGCGATTCGACGAACACGATATCCGCACCCGCGGCCGCGTAGGCCTGGCCGCGTTTCACGGCCTCATCGAAACCGAAGCCGGTGCGCGCATCGGTGCGCGCGATGACCAGCATGTCAGGGTCGGAACGCGCATCCACCGCGACCCGGACCTTGGCGACCATGTCCTCGATCGGCACCACGCGCCGATAGGGCGTGTGGCCGCATTTTTTCGGAAACTCCTGGTCCTCGATCTGGATCGCACTGACCCCTGCGGCTTCGTAGCCGCGCACCGTGTGGTGCACGTTGAGCAGGCCGCCGAAGCCGGTGTCTGCATCGGCAATGACCGGAACGCTGCTCTTTTCGACCACCAGGCGTATGCGCGCCAACATGTCGGTGTAGGTCGCGAGGCCGGCATCCGGGATCCCAAGGTAGGACGCCGTCAACCAGAAGCCGGAAGCGTAGACCGCGTCAAAACCGACACGCTCGGCCAGCAGCGTCGACATCATGTCGAATACGCCCGGCGCGACGATAAACTCGCCGCGCGTTATTTTTGCCTTCAGTCTCGGATCAGCCATAGGATTTTGGCAACATAGCAGACATGCGGCCTGCTTACATCGTATTGGCGTTGAGTGCCTTGCTGGCGGCGCACTCTGCGCACGCCGCCGGCCGCGAAGAGCGCGGCAACCTGGTGCTGGACAACATCCCGGCGCTCGACACCGCGCTCGGCGAGCGGCTCGATGACTGGCTGGCGGTACGTGGCGCCAGTTTCATCGATTTTCTGCCGGATGGCGCGCTGCTGATCAGTACCCGCTTCGGCGACGTGGATCAGCTGCATCGTGTGGCGGCCCCTGGTGCGGCGCGCGAGCAGCTGACTTTCTATCGCGAACCGGTCGTTTCCGCCCGTGCCGCCCGCGGTGGCGCCAACGGCTTCGTGTTTCTCAAGGACCGCGACGGCAACGAAAACAGCCAGCTCTATTTCTACGCGCTGGCCGACCGTAGCGTCCGCCTGCTAACAGACATGCCGACCCTGAACGGCAGCCCGGCCTGGTCGCGCGATGGTCGCCGCGTCGCCTGGTACAGCAACAACCGCGATCCCGCGGTCTTCGACGTCGTGGTGCGCGACATCGCCAATGACAATGCCAACACCACGCTTCTGTTAGGCGACAATGCCACGTACTATCCGCTCGACTGGTCGCCTGACAACAGCAAGCTGCTGCTGTGGAACCCGGTGTCTGCAACCGAGAGCCATCTTTTTCTGCTGGACCTGGCCAGCAACGCCCTAACGGAGCTCGATACTGCGCCTGCGATCGCGCCACGCAAACCAGCACCTCCGCCCGCACAAATTCCGGTCAAGCCACCGCCGGTGGCCATCACGTCGGCACGCTTCGCAGCCGACGGCCGCGGCGTGTACCTGATTTCCGACCGCGACAGCGACTTCACCCAGCTGCGCTACCTGGATCTTGGCGCGCCCGAACCGAGCCGCAGCCTCAGTGCCTTTATCGGCTGGGATATCGAGCAATTTGACGTCAGCAGCGACGGCCGCTGGCTTGCCTATACCGCCAACGAAGGCGGCTACAGCCGCCTGCAGTTGCTGGACCTGCGCAATTCGCTGGAGATCGCGCTGCCGCCGATCCCGCGCGGCCTGATTGTGAACCTGCGCTTCGACCCGGCATCGACGCAGCTCGCGATGACGCTCTCCGGGCCGGACCGGCCGCGCGATGTCTGGACCCTCGATCTCGAAGCTAACAGCATGCAGCGCTGGACCAGCAGCGAGACCGGCCCGATCGACCGGAAAATGTATGTCAGCGCGCGGCCGTTCGATTACCCCAGCTTTGATTTCATCCGCAAGCGGCAGGCGCGGCGGATCCCGGCCTTCATTTACAAGCCTGCGCGGACCGGACCGTATCCGGTGATCATCGACATCCACGGCGGCCCGGAAAGCCAGGCGCGCCCGGCCTTCGATCCGGCCACGCAGTTCCTGGCCGGTGAGCTGGGTTACGCCGTGATCACACCTAACGTCCGCGGCTCGACCGGTTACGGCAAGAGCTACAGCAGGCTGGACGATCGCCTGTTGCGCGAAGATTCGGTGCGCGACATCGGCGCGTTGCTGGACTGGATTGCCAGGCAACCCGATCTCGACGCCGGGCGCGTGATCGTGATGGGCTCCTCGTACGGAGGCTACATGACGCTCGCTGCGCTCGCCGCCTACGGCCCGCGGCTGCGCGGCGGCGTGGACGTCGTCGGCATCAGCGACTTCGTCACCTTCCTGGAGAACACCGCCAACTACCGGCAGGACTTGCGTCGCTTCGAGTACGGCAACGAGCGCGATCCGCAGATGCGGCTGTTCCTGCGCGGCATTTCACCGCTTACCAACGCGCAGAAGATCACGCAGCCGCTGCTGATCGTGCAGGGAATCAACGACCCGCGCGTGCCGGCCAGCGAATCCGAACAGATGGTCGCAGCGATCCGGGCTAACGGCGGAGAAGTCTGGTATCTCGCGGCGAAAGATGAAGGCCACGGCTTTCGCAAGAAAGCGAATCGCGATTTTTACCTCAAGACCCTGGCGATGTTCCTGCGGCGCCTTGCCGGCAATCCTCAGGCGCGATAACGCCGCAGGCGGATATCGGCCTGCTCCTTGTGTCCCGCGAAACCTTCCAGCGCGCACAGACGCGAACAATACTCGCCGACCGTGACCGACGCGGCGCGCGTCACGCGCTGATAGGTGCAGGTCTTGATGAATTTTCCAACCCACAGGCCGCCGGTGTAGCGCGCGGCCTTTCTGGTCGGCAGCGTGTGGTTGGTGCCGATGACCTTGTCGCCGTACGAAACATTGGTCTCGGGGCCCAGGAACAGGGCGCCGTAGTTACGCATGTTAGCCAGGAACCAGTCCGGATCCCGGGTCATGACCTGCACATGTTCGGAGGCGATTTCATCGGCTTTTTGCAGCATTTCGTCGCGCGTGTCGCAGACGATGACCTGGCCATAGTCGCGCCAGGCGCTTCCCGCGATCTCGCCGGTCGACAGGACCTTGAGCTGCCGCTCGACCTCGGCCATGGTGGCGCGCGCGAGTGCTTCCGAATCGGTCAGTAATATGGCGGGTGAATTCGGCCCGTGCTCGGCCTGGCCTAACAAGTCAGCCGCGCAAAGCTCGCCGTCGACCGAGTCGTCGGCGATCACCAGCGTCTCGGTCGGCCCGGCAAACAGATCGATGCCGACGCGGCCGAACAACTGGCGCTTGGCTTCGGCGACAAACGCGTTGCCCGGGCCAACCAGCATGTCGACCGGTTTGATGGTCCCGGTGCCGAGGGCCATCGCCGCGATTCCCTGCACGCCGCCGAGCGTGTAAATTTCGTCCGCGCCCGCCATGTCCATCGCGACGACGATGGCCGGCGACGGCGCGCCCTGCCAGGGTGGCGCGGTCGCGATCACGCGCGGCACGCCGGCCACCTTGGCCGTGACCACGCTCATGTGCGCCGACGCCACCAGCGGATACTTGCCGCCCGGCACATAACAACCGACCGACTGGACCGGAATGTTCCTGTGACCTAACACGACGCCGGGCAGCGTTTCGACTTCGACGTCGCGCAACGCTGCGCGCTGCACCTCGGCGAAGCGCCGCACCTGCGCCTGCGCGAAGCGGATGTCCTCGACCGCCTGTGACGGCAGTTGCGCGTAGCAGGCGCGGATTTCCCCGGGATTGAGCCGGAACGACGGCGGCGACCAGCGATCGAACTTGGTGGAGTATTCGCGCGCCGCGGCGTCGCCGCGCCGGCCGATGTCAGCTAACAAAGCCTCGACCGTGGCGCGCACCTGCGCGTCCTCGGATGCGGCGTCGTCGGCGTTCTTGCCGTTCTTGAGATAGCGGATCATGCCTCGTCCGGAGGCGCGGTCATCAGCGCGCCGACATCATCGTCGTGCGCTTGGTGACGATGCTGAGTCCCGGCTGTTGCGCGGAGTAATACGCGGCCAGCGCTTCGATGTCTGAAGGTTTGAGCGCGCCCATGAAACCCGCCATCACGGCGTTCTTGCGGCCGCCTTTTTGGTACTGCTTCAGGGCCTGGACCAGGTAGTCGCGGTGCTGGCCGGCGAGAATCGGGTAGTCGGGCGTGATGCCGACACCATTGTTGCCGTGGCAGGCTACGCACACCGCGGCGGCCGCGGGCGGCGTGCCAGTCGGCTTCACTGCTTCTGTCTTGAGCGTCGAGCCTGCAAGGTAGGTCGAGATGTCCCACATGTCCTGCTCGGTCATGCTCATCGCATGCGCATGCATGGTCATGTGGCTGCGCTCGCTGCTCTTGTAGCCCTTGAGCGCGGCCACCAGGTAGGCGGCCGACTGCCCATTGAGGCGCGGCACGCTGTACATGGGCTGCACGTTCTTATAGCCCTCGGCGGCGTGACATCCGAGGCAGGTATACGCCAGGGTCTTGCCACGAGCGGCGTTGCCTGCTGGCGCTGACTGAGCCGAAGCCGGGACGCTTGAGATCAAACCGACGGCCAAAACTGCGGCCAAGCCGGCCACCGTTACTGCCGCTGTCAACCACGTCCGAAAAGACCTCGTCATATCTGCTCCCAAGCGTGCAAAACCATCGAAAAAATGCCGGGCGAATCTTACGGATTCGGCTCCGTAATTGCTACCCGGACCGGCCCCCGGACCGAACGCGCATCGGTTAGGCTGCGCGATCAGGAGCCACGAGCTTGTCATGATTGCTTTGATCCAGCGTGTGCGCGAAGCCAGGGTTGACGTGGCCGGGGCCACGGTCGGAGCCATCGGGCCCGGGCTGCTGGCGCTGATCGGGGTGCAGAAGGACGACGCGCCGCGCGACGCCGAGCGCTTGTTGGAGCGCGTTCTTGGCTACCGGGTTTTTCCGGACCCGGAAGGCCGCATGAACCTGTCGCTGACCGACACCGGCGGCGGCCTGCTGCTGGTGTCCCAGTTCACTCTGGCGGCCGATACGCACCAGGGTATGCGGGCTGGCTTTCAGACCGCCGCAGAGCCGGCGCGCGCCGAAACGCTGTTCAATAGCCTGGTCGCGGCGGCCCGGTTACAGCACACCGGGACGGTCGCAACCGGCCAGTTTGGCGCCCACATGCTGGTCAGCCTGACAAATGACGGGCCGGTCACCTTTTGGCTGGAATCCTAGGGGAACTTCACGCCAGTGCAGACATCTTTTCGCCTATGATGCGGGTAGTAAGGCTGCTTTCTTAGAACTTGGACGAGGTCGTTTATGGGCATTGGAATGCGCGAGTTGATCGTCATCCTGTTGATCGTATTGGTCGTGTTCGGCGCGAAAAAGCTCAAGTCCATCGGTACTGACCTCGGCGCGGCGGTCAAGGGCTTCAAGAAGGGCATGTCCGACGGCGAAAGCGATTCCGAGGCGGAGCAGAACGCCAAGCAGATCGCCAAGGAAGCCGAGGACGCGGACTTCGCCCGCAACGCCAAGGCGGATGCCGAGAAGAAGTCCGATCGCAGCGCCTGAGCGTTGCGCCCGAGGCCCGTTCCGGGCCTGTTGTTAATCGCAAACGGACCTAAGCGATGTTCGAGGTTGGATTCAGTGAGTTATTGCTGATCGCCGTGATCGGACTGCTGGTGCTCGGTCCACAGAAACTGCCGGGGCTGGCGCGACAGGTCGGGCGCTGGATGGGTCGCGCACGCACCATGGCGCGGCAGTTCCGCGATCAGCTCGACGAAGAGTCCTTCCTCGAAGAAACCAAACTGGATACATCGGCTAACAAAACCGACAACAAGATTGTGCCGCCGGCGATTGCCGCCGCCGCAGTTGTGGCAGCGCCAACTGAAGAAAAAAGCGATATTCCGGCAGCGGACATGAGCTCCGGGACACTGGTGACCGGCATTCCGCCCGACGATGACTTTGCGCACCACGACCCTGCCGGCGCGGATGCCAGTGGCGTTGAAGCGCAGGTGCCCGACCCGCCTGACGAGCCGAAAAGCGGATGAGCGAATCGGAAGAACAGCTGGCCGAGGGCACCCTGATGTCGCACCTGCTGGAGCTGCGCGACCGGCTGCTGCGCGCGGTGCTGGCAATTTTCATCGCGTCCATTCCCTGCATGTATTTTGCTAACAACCTGTACACCTTCGTGTCGCAACCGCTGCGCGACAAGCTGCCGAAGGGTGCGACACTGATCGCAACCAGCGTGACCTCGTCGTTCATGGCGCCGTTCAAGCTGGCGCTGTTCGTCGCGGTGTTTATTGCGATGCCGGTCGTGATCTACCAGATCTGGTCATTTGTCGCACCCGGCCTGTATCGGCGCGAGAAAAAATTTGCCGTGCCCTTGTTAGCTTCGTCGATCATCCTTTTCTATGGCGGCGTCGTGTTCGCGTACTACCTGGTGTTTCCGGTCATGTTCCAGTTTTTTGCCGCGACCACGCCAGCCAACGTGGTCATGATGACCGACATCTCCGAATACCTGTCGTTTGTATTGACCATGTTCTTCTGCTTTGGGGTGGCATTCGAAGTGCCGGTTGCGGTGGTCCTGCTGGCGCTGACCGGCATGGTGAAGGTCGAGAAACTGACGGAATCCCGCGGGTATGTGCTGATCGGAATTTTTGTGATTGCTGCGATTTTGACGCCACCCGATGCGGTGTCGCAGACCATCATGGCGGTGCCGATGTACATCCTGTTTGAGGCCGGCGTGCTGTTTGCACGGCTCGCCGTGAAGACCCGCAAGACCGACCAGGCGCGCCGCGAAGCTGAAGAAGCCGGAAATACCGGCTGAGCGGCCTTCGGCCCGCAGCGACTAACACGCGCCGCAGCCCCAGCGCTGCTCCATCAGGGTTTGTCTTGCCGCTGCGCCGCAAAATGGGCGAAACTCGCCTGCTTGCGGCCGTTGCCGCCCATAACACGAAAGCACAGCAACCATGACAACCCCGACTACCGCGGCGCAAAGCCACGAGACCTGGTTCGGCCATCCGCGCGGCCTTTTTACGTTATTCATGACCGAGATGTGGGAGCGCTTCACCTACTACGGCATGCGCGCGATCCTGGTGCTGTTCCTGGTGGGCGCCGTCAACGGCGGCGGCCTCGGCCTCGACGACAAGTCGGCCAACGCGATCTACGGCCTGTATATTTCCGGCTCGTACATCCTTGCTTTGTTAGGCGGGTGGATCGCCGATCGCATCATCGGCGCGCAGCGCGCGGTCTGGTGGGGCGGCTGCATGATCCTGGTCGGCAACTCGCTGCTGGTCTTCGGCACGCCAACCGTGTTTTTCTGCGGCCTGCTGATCATCATGCTGGGCGTCTGCCTGCTGAAGCCCAACATCAGCGCGATCGTGGCGCAACTTTATCCTGACGGCGGCTCCGGCCGGGACGCGGGATTTTCGATTTTCTACATGGGCATCAATATTGGCGCGGCGCTGGGGCCGTTTTTTGTCGCGGAAGCGGCGACGCGTTATGGCTGGCGGGTCGGATTTGCTCTGCCGGCGGTCGGCATGCTGATCGGCCTGGCACAATTCGCGCTCACCAAGAAGCACCTGCACGGTGCCGGCACGGTCGCCGGCGGCGTCGCGACGCATGGGCGCGGCAGCTGGACTGGCGTGTTAGCTTTCCTCGGCGTCCTGGCGGTTGCCGTGGTGCTCAGCATCACCGGCACGATTCATCCCGATCCGGTGGCGATCAATCGCAGCATGTCGACCATCATCCTGGTCGCGGCGATCGGCTATTTTGCCTATCTCGGCTTCTTCGCCGGCCTGAGTATCGAAGAGCGCAAGCGCGTCGCAGTCATGTTTCTGCTGTTCCTCGGCTGCGCGATGTTCTGGGCCGGCTTTGAGCAGGCCGGCGCATCACTCAACCTGTTCAGCGAGCGGCACACCGATCGCATGATCGGCAACTGGGACATGTCAGCGGGCGTGCTGCAGAGCGTGAACCCGATCTTCATCATTCTCTTTGCGCCGGTGTTCGCGGCGCTCTGGGTCAGTCTCGGCAAGCGCAATCTCGACCCATCATCGCCGGTCAAGTTCGGTCTCGGCCTGATACTCATGGGCGTGGGTTTCATCGTGATGTATTTCGCATCGCAGTACGTCGTCGCCGGCCAGAAGGTGCTGCCGACCTGGCTGATCCTCACCTACCTGTTCCACACGTTCGGCGAGCTGTGCCTGTCGCCCGTGGGCCTGTCGTCGTTCTCGAAACTCGCGCCGGCACGCTTTGTCGGCCAGGCCCTCGGTGTGTGGTTCATGGCCACCGCGCTGGGTAACAACCTCGCCGGGCAGATCGCCGGCGAATTCGATCCTAACAACCTGCCGACCATGCCGGGCCAGTTCCTGTTCATCTTCTGGTGGGGCGCCCTCGCCGGCATCGTGATGTTGCTGCTGTCGCCCTGGGCGAAGAAGCTGATGGGGGACAGCAGGTGAATCCGACGCCTGCGCCGTCATCGACTGCCTCGGGCTGCTGATGACTTGACCTGCAATGCCCGTCCGGCTGTCCGTCAACGTCAACAAGGTCGCGACGCTGCGCAATTCGCGCGGCGGCGCGCTCCCTGACGTCATTCGCGCCTGCCAGGTGTGTATTGACGCAGGCGCCGGCGGCATCACGATTCATCCACGCGCCGACGAACGCCACATCCGCCGCTCCGATGCCTTCGCGATTCAACGCGCCTTCGCGGGCCAGTGGGGCGCCGCGCTGGAGTTCAATATCGAGGGCGATCCACGCCCCGACTGGCTCGACCTGGTCTGCGAACTGAAACCCCAGCAGGCGACGCTGGTGCCGGTGCGCCCGGGCGAAATCACCAGCGAAGCGGGCTGGAATCCGCAGCGTGACGGCGAGGTGCTGCGGGCCAGCGTCGCGCGCGTGAAATCCGCCGGAGTGCGCGCCAGCGTGTTCATCGACCCCAACGACAAAGCCGTGCGCTTCGCAAAAAGTTGCGGCGCTGACCGCATCGAGCTTTATACCGAGCCGTTCGCGCGCTCCTATGAACGCGGCGACGAAGCCGCGCTGCAGTCATTCGGCATCTATGCCCAGGCCGCAAGCCTCGCGCACTCGTTAGGTCTCGGCATCAATGCCGGCCATGATCTCGACCTCGACAACCTGCAACTGTTCGCGGGCCTGCCGCACCTCGATGAAGTGTCCATTGGCCACGCCATCTTCAGCGATGCCTTGTTTCGCGGCCTCGAAACCGTGGTGCAGGACTATCTCGAGGTTCTCCGGACCGACAGTCCGCGTTAGCTTCCGGCCGCCGGTGGTGGTGGCGCGCACACCGGGCTGCCCTTGTCGAACACCACCTGCCAGCGCCCGTCGCGCTGCCGGCGCCAGATCGAATTGAAGCGAGCTAACACTTTGCCGCTGGCGTCGGTGACCTTGCCGGTGCTGAGCGCCAGGTCGCCGCTGTCCAGCACCACGACCTGATCGGGCTCCCAGGCAAACGGCGCCGGGCCGGGTTTGTACAGGTCTTTCCAGCTTGCCAGTACCGCGGCCTTCCCGGCCAGCGGCTGCGGGCCATCGAAAAAAACTGTATCGGCGGCGACATAGCGCGCAAATGCCGCAAAATCGCGGTCCGCCATGGTTTTTGCGAAGGCGCGTTCCGCGGCATAGACCTGTTGCACCCGCGCCGCCTTGTCGAGCCGCATGACGGCTGCATCGACCACCGCTTGTTGCATCGACAAGGTTGTTAGCAAAAGAGAAAGCACCAGCCACTTGCGCATGACGGACCTCGTGTTGGTTTACAGCACCGGTTTGGCGGCGCCCAGGTAGCCGATGATAACCAACAGGGCCCACAAAGCCCACAGCGCATAAGTTGCGCGGCGCATCGCGTCTAACACGATCTGGTCGTCGCCTTGCTGCTTCTGATCGGCCCAGATTCGTGGCCAGGCCTGATAGGAAGCCCGGATGTAGTGACGGATGGCAATACCGCAGGCCAGGACGCCGCCGAACAGGATCACCTTCCATGCCAGCCAGCCGCTTGCGAACGGCCCGGTACCTAACAGCGACCAGGCTCCGGTCAGGACACAGGCGGCGATCAAGAAATAGCGGCTGTTCCAGTCCCACGCGGCGAGCCTGCCTCCGATGGCGCTGTGGCGCTTCCAGTGCGTCAGCCACATGTACCAGATCCACAGCAGCGACAGGATCCAGAGTGCGAGTACAGCCGCCGAACCTAACGGCAACACGCCAGACCAGGCCGCCAGCGTCAACCCCAGCGGCACCGACAGGATGAGCGCGTTGCGCGGATGCTGGTCGACATCCATCAGGAAGTCCCATTGCCGGCGCCGCTCGGCGCCGGGCAAGGCAGTGCTGCGGGCGGTGTAGAAGGTCAGCGCGTTGACCACCAGGTCGCTGCCAATCCAGTAGCCCATCACCCAGACATGGGCCCATTTCACCAGTGTGTACGAGTCGATCATGGCAGCCAGTGTCCCCCGCGGGCCGCCCCGGCAGGCAGCCCGGTTTCAGCAGGTCCGCAGAACGGTTAAGCTCAATCCATGAATACACCTACAACTCTTGCGCCGCAGCTGACGCTGCGCGCCGTCATCCTCGCGATCATCCTGGCGATGATCCTGGCAGCCGCCAATACCTACCTCGGACTGTTCGCGGGCATGACCATCGCGTCCGCCATCCCTGCGGCTGTCATCTCCATGGCGGTGCTGCGCGTGTTAGGCGGCGGCGGCATCCTCGAGAACAACATCGTGCAGACCGGTGCTTCAGCCGGGTCATCGATCGCCTCGGGCGTCATCTTCACCGTGCCCGCACTGGTTATTCTCGGATTCTGGACTGACTTTCGCTACAGCTGGGTGCTCGCAATCGCCGGGCTTGGTGGTCTGCTGGGCGTGCTGTTCTCCGTGCCGCTGCGCCGCTCGCTGATCGTCGACCAGGGACTCGCTTTTCCGGAAGGCAAGGCGGCGGCCGAGGTACTGCGGACCGGTGAGAATCCCGGGCAGGGCGTCAAGATCCTTGCGCTCGCCGCGTTCGGCGGCGGTTTCGCGAAAATTGCCGCTGCCAGCGGCCTGCGGCTGATTCCCGATACCGCCGCAGTCGCCGTCTGGTGGAACAAGTACATCGTCTACTTTGGCACCAACCTCTCGCCCGCCCTGTTAGGTGTCGGTTATATCGTCGGGCTCAACATCGGCATCGTGGTGCTGGGCGGCGCGATGATTTCCTGGAATGTCGCAATTCCGATTTACGCGGCGCATTTTCTCGCCGGCAATCCCGATCTGGCCGCTGCCGCGGCCGGTCTCTCGGCTGAAGACACCGCCGGCCTCATCTGGTCGAAACAGATTCGTTATCTCGGCGTCGGTTCAATGCTGGTCGGCGGCATCTGGGCGCTGATCGTGCTGCGCGGCTCGCTGCTGTCGGGTGTCCGCAGCGGCCTGGCGGCGACCCGTGCCGGCGCCACCGCTGTCGTTGCGCATACTGAACAGGACCTGCCGATGAAATGGGTACTGATCGGTATCGTGCTGTTCACCCTGCCCTTGCTGATGCTGTACCAGAATATCGTCGGCTCCCTCGCCGTGAGCCTGCCCATGGCCATCATCATGATCGTGGCAGGCTTCCTGTTCTGCTCCGTCTCGGCCTACATGGCCGGCCTGGTCGGCTCATCTAACAACCCGGTCTCGGGCATCACCATCGGCACCATCTTGTTTTCCGCGCTGGTGCTGCTGGCGCTGATGGGCAAGAACGCGGCCGCCGGGCCGGTGGCGGCCATCATGATCGGGGCCGTTGTCTGTTGCGCCGCCTGCATTGCCGGCGACAACCTGCAGGACCTCAAGTGCGGCTACCTCGTCGGCGCAACGCCGTGGCGCCAGCAGGTCATGCTGGGCATCGGCGCCATCAGCTGCGCGCTGATCATGGCTCCGGTGCTGAACTTGTTGGCCGCGGCCTACGGCATCGGCGTGCCGAGTGCGGCGCATCCCAAGCCGCTGCTGGCTCCGCAGGCCACGCTCATGGCGTCGGTTGCCCAGGGCATGTTCGGCGGTGCGCTGCCGTGGGACATGGTTGCCATTGGTGCGGTGATCGGCATCGCCATCATCGTTCTGGATGAAGTACTGAAAGCCCGCAAGTCAGATTTCCGTGTCCCGGTGCTGGCCGCCGCGGTCGGCATCTATCTGCCGCTGGAATTGATGACGCCGATCTTCCTCGGTGGGCTGCTGGCACATCTTGCGCAACGCGCTCTCGGCGCCGGCGCAAGTACCGCAGGCAGCGAGCGAGCCAATCGCAAGGGCATCCTGTTCGCGTCCGGCATGATCACCGGCGAGGCGCTGACCGGCATCATCATCGCAATCCCAATCGTGGTGTCCGGGCGCGCGGATGTCCTGGCATTACCGCAGAGCATGCAGTTCGGCGGCTTGTTAGGCCTGGCGATCGTTGCCGTGCTCGCGTTCGGGCTGTACCGCGCCGCGTCGCGACGCGAATGACCCGCCCTGCCAGCCGGCTGTCGTGAGCCACTCAGGCGCGAAAGCCGCCGCCGCCGCCCGGCGCCGTAATGTGGCGCTGTCCCTCGGAGCGATCTACCTGATCTGGGGCGGCAGCTATGCCGTGTCACGCATCGGCGTGCATCACCTGCCGCCATTCCTGTTTGGTGGGCTGCGTTTTATCGCTGCCGGCATCCTGCTCTGCGGCGCGTCCTATGTGCTCGGCAACAGGCCGCGCCTGGATTGGCAGGAATTGCGCCACATGTGGTGGGTCGGCATGGCGGGCGTCATGATCACCAACGGTGCTAACACCTGGAGCCTGCAGTGGCTGGCATCCAATCAGTCCGCGTTGCTGAATGCCACGGGGGCATTGTGGATCGTGATACTCAGCGCTTTCGGACCGCGCGCCCATGCGCTCGACCGCAACACTGTCGCAGGCCTGTTGCTGGGTTTCCTCGGCACGGCTGTGGTGCTGATGGCCGGGGAAACCACGGTTGTTCCCAGCAGCGGGCTGATGCATCTGCCCGAGATCGTAACGCTGCTCGGCGTGGCGGGCTGGGCAGTCGCGACGGTTTACATGCGCAGTTTCCCCTCCAGGCTCGATCTCATGACCTTTACCGGCGGTCAGATGCTGATCGGCGGCTTGCTGCTGACTGCCGTCGGCCTAGCAACCGGCGAAGGCCCGCGCTGGCATTGGTCGCCGGTGGGATCGGTGTCGTTGCTCTACATGCTGTTCATGTCGAGCATCATCGGCTACACCGCCTACGCCTGGCTCGCCCGGCACAGCACGCCTGCGGTCGTGAGCAGCTACAGCTACGTCGTGCCTGCGATCTCGGCGCTGTTAGGCTGGTGGTTGCTGGGCGAGCACCTGACCAGCGCGCAATTTCTCGGCATGATGGTCATGCTTGCCGGCGTTGCGCTCGCCACCTGGCCGCGCGATGCGAAATCGCTAAGGACAGGCGCGAACGAGGGGCACGGCGCGTAGCGCCGCAAGATCAATCGCCTGCTCGCGGCGTTCCGCAACCGGGAAGTCGATCAGTGCGGTCATGTTGTCGCCGGCTGCGTCGCGCAGATTCGTCAGTCCCTGGTAGCGCATCAGGGCACGGTCACTCTTGCGGTAAGTGGCGTCGATGTACGGCAGGAACCAGCCCAGAAACCCTGACAGATTCAGGCGAATGACACTCGCCGGTGCGCCTTCGATGACCGCGTCACCGTGTTTGCTGATCTTGAATTCCACCTCATGCAGGCGGCTTGGCACCAGAAAAGCGAACTTGATGGTTTCGCCGCGCTCGAGCTCGGCCCAGTGGCGTTTCAGGAACTCATCGAAACCCGCATCGGCGACAATGCTTTTTCCAGCAGGCAACAGCGCATTGCGTTCGCTGCGCCGGGTTCCCGGTACCTGAAAAACCTGGGTGCGGCCGTTAGCCAAAGAACGCAGTCCCTCGACATACCCGAGCCTCGCGTCGGTCAGCGTGAAGCGCGGCATCTCGCGCGACGGCGTGTAGTCCAGTTCCTTGCGCGCGAATACGGCGCTGCTGTTGGGGCACTGGTAATGGACGATGCGGACTTCCCGGGCGGTTCCTGGCGCACTGATGAAATGCATTTCGCGGTACAGCGGCCTGCCGGTAGCCACGTCGCGCGCTGCGCCCTGGAAAGTAATGCCGGTGGCAGCCGCCGCCAACGGCGCGGCTGCGCAAAGCACCATCGCGAATGCCCATGACCTGGGCCGGGTTGTGATCCTTCGCATTTATCAGTCGTGCCGCGACCGGAATGCTTCGATGCGCCCTTTGGGGCCGATGAACCACGAACCGATCCAACCGGTAACGCTGACTACCAGGGAGCCTAACAGCGCGGCGCGGAATCCGGACACTGCGAAACCGGGCAGCAACCACGCCACCAGCCCCAGCATTGCGGCGTTGATGACCAGCAGGAACAGGCCTATGGTCACGATCGTAATTGGAAAGGTCAGCACGACGGCCACCGGGCGCACGATCGCATTCACGACGCCTAACAGCGCGGCGGCGAGCAACAGGGTCAGCGGTGCGTTGATGGATATTCCGTCGACCACGTTGGTCGCCAGCCACAACCCCATGGCTGCGATTACGGCTCTTAATACAAATCCGGTCATGGCAACTCCTTTAGATCAGAGATTACTCGTTCTAACGTACGGCTGCGGGCGCGAGATCCAGTTTATTTTCCAGATAGACCTTGAGCCGGGCTAACGACTGTCGCCAGCCCATCTGGCGTTGCATGTAGAACGCCCCGTGCTCATCGGTGCGCGGAAAGCCGCTGCCGAGCACGCGCACGATCGTTTGCCCGTCACGAAATTCCACCAGCACGTCGTCGACCACCGCACCTTCAAAGGCCGGCACGTCCTCCGGATGGAGGTGAATCAGGCGTATGCGGCGCGGCACGGTCAAAATATCGATATGCGCTGAAAATGGCCGCTTGCGATCCAGGCTTCCGGCAATCAGGCCACCGACCTGGAAATTGATCTTCGAGCCCGCACCCATCCAGCGCTCCATGGCAGCACTGGTGGTCAGCGCTGCCCACACCCTTTCGAGCGGCGCTTCGATATCGACCCTGGCGGCATAGGCTCGCGTTTTCTCGGCCATGCCGTTATTCTGCCACCCGGCAAGCGCACAACAACAAATATTCCACTTCGGGGGCAACTTAATATGACTTCAAACATGGCAGCAGTGTGGTTCGTGATTTCTCTGGCTCTGGTCGAATATTTCTATTTTGTCATGGCGGTCGGCGCCGCGCGCGGCAAGCACAAGATTGCCGCGCCTGCGGTAACCGGCAACCCGGACTTCGAGCGCGCCTACCGGGTGCAGATGAATACCCTGGAGCAGTTGATCGTCTTCGTGCCGTCGATGATCTGCTTCGCTACCTTTGTTAGCGAGCGCTGGGCGGCGATCCTCGGCCTGGTATTTGTCATCGGCCGGCTGATGTACGGGATCGGCTACAGCAAGGCGGCGGACAAGCGCGGCTGGGGGTTCATGGTTTCTGCGATACCGCAGCTGGTCTTGTTAGTCGGCGGCCTTATTTACGCGGGCCTGGCGGCGTATCGCGGTCTGACCTGAGCAGCGCAACCACCGCGGGCAGCACCGACAATATGATGATCAGGATGGTCACGATTCCAAAATTGTTCTTGATCAGCGGAATATTGCCGAACAGGTAGCCGCCGCCAACGAACAGCAGTACCCAAAGCACCGCGCCGCCGACGTTGTAGGCCTGGAACCGGACCACGTTCATGTGCCCGACTCCGGCGACAAACGGCGCGAAGGTGCGCACGATCGGCACAAACCGCGACAACACGACCGCCTTGCCGCCGTGCCGGGCGAAAAATTCCTCGGTGTGTCGCAGGTACTCCACTTTCAGGAAGCGGTGGCGGCCACTGAACGCGCGTGGGCCGATGAAGCGGCCGATGTGAAAGTTGGTGGTATTGCCAAGAATTGCCGCTGCGATCAGCAGTGCCGCGGCTAACGGCGCACTCAGGTTGCCGCTGGTATCGACCGCCGCCAGCGCGCCGACGCCAAACAGCAGCGAGTCGCCCGGCAGGAAGGGCGTAACGACAAACCCGGTCTCGGCGAACACTATCAGGAACAGGATTGCGTAAATCCAGACGCCATAGTTCGCCAGCAGTTCTACCAGGTGGCGGTCGAGGTGCAGGATCAGGTCGACCAGCCAGGCTAACAGCTCCATGTCAGCCCGGGCGCGAGGCGAGCGTGACGCGGGGCGGCAGCTTGAGGCGCTGCACGGCGATCCGTACTTCGCGATCGCGGCGCGCCAATGTCAGTGAATCCGGCGCCTCGATGCCGAGCGGCGGCTCTTCAACCCCCTCGATCGGCAGATCCGGTTCAATGCCGCGGTCCTGGATCGAAATGCCGGAGGGTGTGAAATAGCGCGACGTCGTCAGTTTCAGGGCGCGTCCGCCGGACAGCGGGATGACGCTCTGCACGGAACCCTTGCCGAAAGTGCGCCGACCGATGATTGCCGCGCGATGATTGTCCTTGAGCGCACCGGCGAGAATTTCCGCCGCCGACGCGGTCGCGCCGTTGACCAGCACCGCGATCGGTGCGCCATCCAGCAAATCACCCGGGCCTGCTTCGAGTTTGAAACGCGCCTCCGGCGTGCGCCCCGTGGCCGACACGATCAGGCCGCCATCGAGAAACAGGTCGGCGACATCGGCCGATGACTCCAGTACGCCACCGGGATTGTTGCGCACGTCAATGACCAGGCCACGCAGCGCAACGCCGTTTTGCTGCTGCAACTCGTTGACCGCGCGCTCGACATCGGCCGGCGTGTTGCTGCTGAAATTTGCGATCCGCAGATAGCCGTAGCCCGATTCGAGCAGGCGCGCCGCCACGCTGTGCACCTCCACCTGCGCCCGTTCCAGCACCAGGTCGAGCACATCGGGCGTGCCGGGCCGGCGCACCGACAGACTGACCTGCGTCCCTGGCAGGCCGCGCATGCGATCGATCGCGCGATCGAGATCCGCGCCCACCGGCGTCTTGTCGATGCCGACGATCAGGTCGCCCGGACGTAAATCGGCGCGCGCCGCCGGCGAATCGGCGAGCGTGCGCATTACCTTGATGCCGCCACGATCGGCACTGACCTCGACGCCAACGCCGGGATAGCTGCCGCTGGTGGTATCGCGGATCTCCTGGTATTCCTCCGCATCCAGGAACGCGGAGTAAGGATCCAGTCCCGATGCAACGCCATGCAGCGCCTGCTGCAGCAGCTTGCGCTGATCGACCGGGTCGACGTACTCGCCTTTGACGCGATCCATGACCTCAGCTAACAAACGGCTGTCATCGGTCGGCAAAATGCCGGCTACCGGGGCAACCGGCGGCGGCGCGCGATTGCGCCCCGGCCACAACGTCAATGACAGCGCGACACCCAGCGCCGCACCCGCAACCAGTGCCAGTACGCCAAAGCGCGTAAACAGGGGAGATTCCGAGCTCATGTGCCGGTTATTGTACCCGTCATGGCGCGGGCATCACAGTAGCGGCTTGTTAGTGCGGGGCGCTGCGCGCGATGCTGCCGAGGACGTCTTCAACCGAGCGGTAAATCGGCGACGCACCGGCATACAGCGGGATTTCGGCCAGCACTTCTTCAATCGGCTGCGGGCGTCCGACCGCAAAACCCTGTGCAAAGTCCACGCCCAGGGAGACGATACGGTTGCGGATTTCATCGGTCTCGACGTACTCGGCCACCGTGGCGATGGACATGGTATGGGCAAGCTGGGTAATGGCCTGCACCATCGATTCCGAGCGCGGATCCTTGAGAATGTCGCGCACAAAGCTGCCGTCGATCTTGAGCATCGTGACCGGCAGGGTGCGCAGGTAGGCGAGCGACGACAGCCCGGTGCCGAAATCATCCAGCGCCACGCCACAACCGAGCTTGCGCAGCCGGCGCATCAGCAGCTCTGCTTTCGCGATGTTAGCCACCGCGTCGCTTTCGGTCAGTTCAAAACAGAACACGCTGGGCTCGATGCCGCTCTTCTCGATGGTCCGCAGCATGAAGTCGGGAAATTCCTCGTCGCTGAGCGACTGACCGGAAAAATTGACCGAAAACACCACCGGCCGGGTCACCAGCAGGTCGATATGCGGTTGCAGCAGCTTGACCGTCTTCTCGATTACCCAGCGATCGATCAACGGCATCAGCTGATAGCGGCGCGCCGCCGAGAGAAAGCGATCCGGCCCGATGATTTCACCCTTGAGGCCAATCATACGCAGCAGACACTCGTAATGCAGTGGTGTGCCGGACTCGTTAGCGCCGATCGGCAGGATCAGCTGCGCATCGAGGCGCAGGCGATCATTCTCGATGGCCATGCGCAATTCGCTCGACGTGGTGATATCGGAAAAGCGGCGCACGATACTGGCGTCGTTGTCCTGGTAAAGCTCCACGCGGTTGCGGCCGCGATCCTTGCCGACCTTGCAGGCCGACTCGGCTTCCGTCAGCGTGCGGCTGAACTCCACATTCGATGCCTGTATCTCGGCAATGCCAACGGTAATGGAAACATGCAGGCGCGCGTTGCCCTGCAGCGTGCCGATCTGGCCGGCGGCTTCGCGCATGGACTCCGCCATCAGCGCCGCAGCATCGATCATGCTCGGCACCAGGATCAGGAATCGGTCCCCGGAGATGCGCGCGGCCAGGCTGCCCGGCGGCAGGCGGCGCCGAATCAGTTCGCCGATCTGCGCAATGACCTGGTCGCCGACGTGCATGCCAAAATTCTCGTTGATGACGTGCAGCTGGTCTGCGTCGATGTAAATGAGGCTCCAGACTGCCGGCCGCCCCGGCTCACTCATCGCAGCCCGGGCACGCTGCTCGAGGGCACCGCGCGTCAGCAGCCCGCTCAGGGCGTCAAAGCTTGAGTCGATAATGCTGGCCGCTTTGCGCGACAGCAATTCTCCCAGGCGCCCATCGCGGCTTTCGAATTCCGGCGCGTTAGCCTCCCGGAAAAGCGCGAGGACCCCGCTGACACGGCCACTGGGGTGGCGCACCGGGCAAACCACCAGCCGATATTGCAGCTGCGAGTCGTTCGAGGTCTTGGTCAGCTTGTTGATCACCATCGGTTCGCGGCGGGACTGTGCCATGTTGAGCAGTTGACGGTGCGTGCGCGCGAGCACCGAACCGTCGACCGTTCGTCCCGGACCCGGCCGCACCATCGCGATGCTCTTTTCCGGAACTATAAGCACCGCGAATGCGCAGCCCATGTGATCGGTCGCGTTCTGCAGCAGGTTGCGCAGTTCATCGCCATGCCCGCCACTTTCGCTCGGATGGTCCGCGACGGACAGCAGCAGCTCGACATCCTTGTCGCGCGACTCGAGCGTGGTGTAGAGGCGATGTATGTTGTCGTGCGTCGCGAGCTCGCGGCGCAGGCACTCGAGCGCCGGCTTGGCCAGCGCATGCACGAAGTTGAAAGTTGCCGGTTCGGCCTCGTTGGAGCGGCGGGTCGTTACGACCACGATCGCGATCAGGGCTCCGGTGTCGTCCCGCAACCACCAGAGGTAGGTGGGCGTGTCGCCATCAAAAATAAACATCGTGCCGAGCGCGGCGGGATCCGCCTGGGCCTTCTGCAGCGATTCCTGCACGGCGTGCGGAAGGTCAGGCCCGGTGGTCGATTCGGTGGACCAGCGCAGATCGGCATTAGCATCGAAGACGCTCACGCTGGCGGTGCGCGGCAGCAGTGACCGGATCAACTGAGAATAGGGATCCAGGTTTTTCCAGATTTCTGCCACGTTGGCGGCCATGCACTGTCAACTGCTTCGGGTAATGAGCAGCATCATCCGCGACTACGGATTCTGCCGGGTTGATGGACTGCCCATTTCGTCAAATTTGCGGAGGCGCATCCAGCTCCATGCCGGATGCCTTTGCCAAGAAATGTGTGATCCGGTTCACATAACGCCGCGGCGGAGCAATTGTCAGTTCGCGGCCTTGAACCACGGACCAGGATCCACCGGCCGTCCATTGCGGCGGATCTCGAAATACAGTTCCGGGCTCGAGCGGCCGCCGCTGTCGCCCGAGGCCGCAATCACATCGCCGGCGGTTACGCGTTCGCCGACCTTGCGATAGATCTGGTCGTTGTGCGCATAGAGGCTCATATAGCCGCCGCCATGGTCGACGATCACCAGCAGACCGAGTCCCGCAAGCCAGTCGGCGTACAGCACGCGGCCATGATAAACCGCGTGCACGGGTGCGCCGCGCTCCGTACCTAACAAAATACCGTCCCAGCGAATTGCCCCGGCGCGCGCCTGGCCAAAACGAGCCAGCATCCGGCCAGCCACGGGCAGGGTCAGCTCGCCACGCAGCTTGCCGAACGGTGATTTGCTGTCCAGGGGAAACCGCGCTGCTGCGCGCCGCAATTCGGCTAACAACTTCTCCAGGCTGGCGCGCTGTTGCTTGAGCCGGCCGAGCACCGCGGTGCGCGAACGCGCTTCGTTCTGCAGGCTGACCAGCACCACGCCGCGTTCTCCGCGCGCGCGGTCGAGACGCTCGAGCTCCTGCTGCTGCTGTTTTTCCAGCTCGGCGAGCTTCTGGTCCTCGATCGCCAGGCTGTCCTCGAGCTCTGCAATCCGCGCCACACCAGCGCGGATGCGCTCGATCTGCTCACCACGGGCGCGTCCGAAATAGCCGTAGTAGGCAAACATGCGGCCGGCGCGCGCCGGGTCGCGCTGGTTCAGCAACAACTTGAGCGGTTCCTCCCGGCCAATCATGTACGCGGCCCGCATCTGCCCCGCCAGCGCCGCGCGCTCCGAGCGCAGTTTGCTCTCGACATCCTCGCGCTCGCCGGCCAGTGCGCGGCGGCGCGCGGCCCCATCACGCCGTTGCTCCTGGATGCCGGCCAGCATCATGCGTGCGTTAGCTACGGCCTTTTCCGCGGTACGCAGCTCGCGCGCGAGCCGGTCCTTTTCCGCCACGTCGCGGGCCACCTGGGCCTGCACGCGATCGATTTCACCGCGGATATTCGTCAATTCGGCTTCGGCACGGGCCTGGTCGGCGCCGGACTGCTGTCCCCATGCGGCAGCGCCTGCGAGCAACAAACCAGCCCAAAAGGGCATCAGGTAGCGGCGCTTTGGGACAAATGCTGACATTTGGCGGGCGCAGTCTATAAGAACCAGCCTTCCGATATAATCCGCCACCATTTTTGACCGCCCGAAAGGGGCTATGAACCCGCCATGCAGCACCTGATGGAATACGCAACCAACCACCCCTACCTGGTGGCCATGGCCATGGTCATGGTGCTCGCTGTCCTGGTCAACGAGATTCGCATGCGCCAGACGCAGTTTGCGGCGGTCGGGCCCCAGGATGTCGTCCGCCTCATGAATCAGGGCGCAGTCGTGTTAGATCTGCGCAAGCCGGAGGAATTCGCCGCCGGGCACATCCAGGGCGCACGGAATTTCTCGTCCGATCAGATTCTGAAGGCCGAAGAGACCCTCAAGAAGTACAAGCAGAAGGCCGTGGTGCTGGTTTGCGATTCAGGCTCGCTGGGTTCTTCGGCGGCGCGCGAGCTCGGTCGACAGGGATTTACCACCGCCGTCAACCTGCGCGGCGGCCTGGCAGCCTGGCGCGCCGATAACATGCCACTCGCCAAGGGCGCGGCCGGCAAAGACGGCAAGGCTTCCTGATTCTCGTGGCCAAGGTAGTGATGTATACGACCAGCTGGTGTCCCTATTGCGAGCAGGCCCGTCAGCTGCTGAGCAGCAAGGGCGTCGCCTTTGAAGATATCGATATCGAAGCGAGCCCTGATAGACGCAGCGAAATGCAGGCCCGCAGTGGCCGGCGTTCGGTACCGCAGATTTTTGTCGGCAGCACCCATGTGGGCGGATCTGACGACTTGCACGACCTGGATGCCAGCGGCGGGCTCGATCCGCTGCTGGCCGGAAGCTAACAAAGGAACGCCATGACTGACGAAGCCCCACAACCCGAATTCGCCCTGCAGCTGGTATATCTCAAGGACTGCTCTTTCGAGGCGCCTAACGGCCCGCGCTTCGATCCCAAGGAATGGAATCCGCAGATTGCCCTTGACCTGAATACCAATTCCGATGTCATCGGCGATGACACGCGTGAAATCACGTTGACCGTCAATGTCACCGCCAAGTTTGCCGACAAGACCGCCTTCATCGCGGAAGTGAAGCAGTCGGGCGCGTTCACGATGCGCAGCCTGAGCGACGAAGACATGCGCCGCGCGGTAGCATGTGTTGCTCCGGCGATGTTGTTTCCGTACGCGCGCGCGGTCGTGAGCCAGCTCGTGTCGCAGGGCGGTTTTCCGCAACTGCTGCTGCCGCCCGTCAATTTCGACGCGCTATACGCGCGCTCGCTGGCGGAAGCGCAGCAAGCGCAGGAAGCGGTCAAGAACTAGCCCCTGGCCGCGCCCGCCATGCCTGAATCAATCGCGGTGTTAGGTGCGGGTTCCTGGGGGACGGCGCTGGCAATCCAGTGCGCACGCAGCGGCCGCGAAACCCATCTGTGGGGCCGTGATGCCGCGCAGCTGGCCGCGATGGCCGCGCAGCGCGAGAACCGCCGCTATCTGCCGGGCGCAGCCTTCCCCCCGGCACTCTCGATTGCCGACAAGCTGGCGGCGGCGGTCGATGCGGTGCGCGATATCCTGATCGCGGTGCCAAGCCACGCTTTTCGCGAAACGCTGGTGATGCTGCGTCCGCTGCTGCGCGCCGACATGCGCGTCTGCTGGGCAACCAAGGGCTTCGAGATCGACAGCGGCAAGCTGCCGCACCAGGTCGCGAACGATGTGTTAGGCGAGCGCTGGCCCACGGCGGTAGTATCCGGCCCCACGTTCGCCCGCGAAGTCGGCGCCGGCCTGCCGAGCGCCATGACCATAGCATCCAGCGACGAGGAATTCGCGGCTGCGTTCGCACACTCGCTGGCCACCGAAAAATTCCGCATGTATACCTCCACCGACATCATTGGCGTGGAAACCGGCGGCGCGGTCAAGAACGTGCTGGCAGTGGGAGCCGGCATGTCCGACGGGCTCGGCTTCGGCGCTAACACGCGCATCGCGCTGATCACGCGCGGCCTGTTCGAGATGACGCGGCTCGGTGTCGCGCTCGGCGCCCGGCGCGAGACCTTCATGGGACTCGCGGGCCTCGGCGATCTGGTATTGACCTGCACCGACAACCAGTCGCGCAACCGGCGCTTTGGCCTGCTGTTAGCCGAAGGCCGCAGTGTCGAAGCGGCGCAGGCCGAAATCGGCCAGGTGGTCGAAGGTTATCGGGCGGCGCGCGCGGTCCATGCGGTGGCCGCGAAACTCAACGTCGACATGCCGATCGCCGACGTCATCTACAGCGTCCTGTACGAGGGCCTTGCGCCGCGGGACGCGGTGCGCGACCTGATGCTGCGCCCGGTGCGCGCCGAGCACGACTAGCGCGCGAACCTCTGCTGACGCCAGGCTTCGTACAGCACGACGGCCACGGAATTCGACAGGTTGAGGCTGCGATTGCCGATGCGCATCGGGATATCGACGACCTGCTGCGGTCCGATGGCCGCCAGCACCTCCGCCGACAGGCCCTGGCGCTCCGACCCGAAAACCAGCGCATCTCCCGGCCGGTACGCGACCGCGCTGTAGTGCTGCGCGGCGCCGGTCTCGATGGCCCAGAAGCGTACGCCCGTCAAATGGGCCTGGCAGGCCGCAAAATCCGCGTGCTGATGCACGGTCGCCATCCAGTGATAGTCGAGGCCGGCGCGCCGCAGCGAGCGCTTGTCCAGATCGAATCCGAGCGGTTTTATCAGGTGCAGATGCGCGCCGGTATTGGCGCACAGCCGGATGACATTACCGGTGTTAGGTGGAATCTCCGGCTGGCACAGCACGATATGAAACATGGCCCGCACAATGGTAACCAACCGCGGGCCCGCTCTGCGATAATGACGCCATGTCCGCCCAGCCCGCAGATGTCGCCACCGGCCCGGCAGCGTCGTTGCGCAGCCGTTTCTGCGGCATGGATTTCGCCTCGCCGATCGTTTTACTGAGCGGTTGCGTGGGTTTTGGCGAGGAATACACGCGCGTCGAGGGGTTTTCGAATACCGATGTCGGTGCAATTGCGCTCAAGGGCACGACCGGTCAGCCGCGCCTCGGCAATCCGCCGCACCGCGTCTACGAAACACCGATGGGCATGTTGAACGCCATCGGCCTGCAGAATCCGGGCGTCGCCTCGGTCGTGGGGAAGATTCTGCCGAGCCTGGATTTCTCCGAAACCCGTTTCCTCGCCAATGTCTCCGGTTCGACGCTCGACGAGTACATCGAAGTGACGCGCCTTTTCGACGACTCGCCGATCGACGGCATCGAGATCAACATCTCCTGTCCTAACGTCAAGGAAGGCGGCGTGCAGTTCGGTAACTATCCGGACATGTCGGCGCGGGTGGTCGAAGCCTGTCGCAAGGTCACTCGCAAGCCGATCATCACCAAGCTTTCGCCGAACCAGACCGACATCGCTGAAAACGCGCGCCGCTGCATCGAAGCGGGCTCCGACGGACTGTCGGTGATCAACACGGTCATGGGCATGGCCATCGACGTCAAGACCCGCCGGCCGGTGATCGGCAACACCCAGGGCGGGCTGTCAGGCCCGGCGATCAAGCCAATTGCGCTGTTGATGGTGCACAAGGTCTACCAGGTAGCAAAGAAGCATAACGTGCCCATTATTGGCCAGGGCGGCATCGTCAATGCGAAGGATGCGCTCGAGTTCATGATCGCGGGCGCGAGCGCCGTCGGCATCGGCACCGCGCTGTTCTACGATCCGCTGGTGTGCCGCAAGATCAACAGCGGCATCGCCGACTACCTCGCTGCTAACAACATGGCCAGTGTGAGCGAGCTGGTCGGCAGCCTGCGTGTCGTTGACTAGCCTTCCTTGAGGACTATCCTTCCTTGAGGACCAGGCGCGTCGGATACGCAAAGCGTATGCCCTCGCGATCGAATGCCGCGAGAATGCCGCGATTCACCATATCCATGACTTCAACATAGCGCAGGCCGGTGGTCGGCTCGCTGACGAAGTAGACGACCTCGTAGGTAAGCGCGTACTCGCCGAGATTTCGCAGCAGGCAGTAAATGAAGTTGGTGCCAGGCGCCGCGGCAACAGCCTCTTTCACCAGCAGCGGCAGCTTGTCGAGCAGCGCCGACGGCGTTTCGTAGGGTACCGCCAGCGTAAACAGCACACGCCGCTCGGGCATGCGGCCGAGATTCCGCAGCCTGCTTTTCAGCACTTCCGCGTTGGAGATGATGATCTGCTCGCCGGACAGGCTGCGCAGCCGCGTGCTCTTGATGCCGATATGCTCGACCACACCGTCGCAATCCTCGAGCCGCAACCAGTCGCCGATCACGAACGGCTGGTCGAGCGTGATCGACAGCGAGGCCAGGACATCGCCTAACACGGTTTGCACGGCGAGCGCGATGGCGATGCCGCCGACGCCCAGGCCGGCTACCAGCGCCGTGATGTTCACGCCGAGATTGTCGAGAGCTAACAAAAGCGCGACGGCAAAAATCACCGTGCGCGCGATGAACAGCAGGATGTCGAAAGAACCGCTGACATCGACCGGCAGATCCCGCTGGCCGCGCGCCGCTGCGGTTGCGTCGCGGCGCCGTTCCAGCGCAAAACGCACCGCGGCAGTGCCCCAGAGCGCGGCCTGGCCCCAGGCAATCAGGACCACCAGCACCCTGGAAACCCGCTCAACCAACGCCGGCAGCTCCAGAAACCGTTCCGCGGCAAACAGCGCCAACGCCCACAGGAAAATCCGGCTGGTGCGCTCCAGCAGGCGCAGCGCCAGCGTGACCCCGCCTGGTACGCCCGCAGGCAGTCGCCGTTGCTGGGCCAGCAGATAGCTGCGCAGCAGCGGCAACAGTGTCATGACTGCGATAAAGGCAGCGCCGGCAATTACCCAGTTTCGCAGGCTGTTGCCGAAATACTGCTGCTGCCACATCAGGTCGAGTTTATCCATGCAAGAATTATACGAAGCCGTGGTAATTTTCAGGGGCTGGATTGTGGCGGACTGGGGATAAATTGATGCAAATTCAGGACAGCACGGCGCTGGTGACCGGCGCCAATCGCGGTATTGGCAGGGGATTCCTGGAAGCGCTGCTGGAGCGCGGCGTGCGGCGCATCTATGCGACCGCGCGCGACCCGGATTCCCTGGCTGTCCTGGTGGCGCGCGCGCCCGGCCAGATCATCCCGATCGAACTCGATGTCACCGACGCAACTGAAGTCAGTGCCGCAGCCCGCGTCGCCAGCGATGTCACGCTACTGATCAACAATGGCGGCATCGCCGCCATGAGTGGTTTTCTGGCGCCACCATCGCTGGACGCCGCGCGCGCGGAGATGGAAGTCAATTTCTGGGGTCAGCTCGCGATGATCCGCGCCTTCGCGCCGATTCTGAAAGCTAACGACGGCGGCGGCATCATCCAGGTGCTGTCGATCGGTGCACTGTTTTGCGCACCCTCCGTTGGAACCTATTGCGCCAGCAAGTTTGCGGCGAACGCCATGTGCCAGGGACTGCGCGTGGAACTCGCGCCGCAGCGGACTCATGTCATGGGCGTATTCTCAGGCGCCATCGAATCCGACATGTCGGCGAAGACTCCGGGGCCGAAGATTTCGTCGCTGACCCACGGCCATAACTGCCTGGCGGCGTTCGAAGACGGCTACGAGGAGTTCTATCCGGACTTCAAGGCGCAGCAGATGCGCGACGCCTACCTGAAAGACCCGGTTGCATTTCTACGCGCGCTGCGCCCGCTGAGCTAACAAATACCTAACGGATGGGCTTGACGAAGAACAGGCTGGTGACGCCCTGCGGATAGCCCCCGAAAGGTACGCAGGGCCTGAATCCAAACGCCTTGAACAGCGCCAGGGCTTCCGCTTGCTGGTTGCCGGTTTCCAGTTTCAATTCCTGCAGCCCCAGTTCGCGGGCACGGCTTTCCAGCGTTTCCAGAATCCTCCGGCCGAGACCCTGCCCACGAGACCTTGGCGAGGCGTAGACCCGCTTCACTTCGCCGACGCCGGGCTCGATCACCCGCAGCGCGCCGCAGGCGAGCGCCACGCCATCGGTACGCGCGACATAGAAACTGACATCCGGCGCGCGCAGCGATTCAATATCCAGCAAATGGTTTTCTTCAGGATCGTAGAGCCCGATCAGGTATTGATCGAGTTCATCAATCAGCGCGCGGACGTCGGCTGCCGCCGGATCCTCGCGCCGGATCTCAAGGCTCGGCATGTTCGTCGATACCCAGCTCGCGCAGCTTGCGCGTCAGGGTATTGCGGCCCCAGCCGATACGCTTGGCGGCTTCCTGCCTGTGCCCCTGCGTGCGCTTCAGTGCCGCCAGCGCCAGCACCCGCTCAAACTCGGGCGCCGCGACATCCAGCAGCGGCGCGTTGTCGCCATCGAGCTGCGAATCCGCCCAGCGAGCCAGTCGTTGCGACCAGTCGTCCATGCTGCCCGCCACCGTGCCGTTGGCGGGCTTGACCTCGGCCGGCAGGTCCTCGACCTGGATTTCGCGCCCGGGCGCCAGTACCGTCAGGCGGCGGCTGAGGTTCACGAGTTCGCGGACATTGCCGGGCCACTGGTAGGCGCTCAGCTGCCGCTCGGCCGCGGTGGATAGCGTCTTCGCCTCCACGCCCATCTCGCCGGCCGTCAGCCGCAGGTAATGGGCTAACAACATGCCGATGTCTTCAGTGCGCTCACGCAACGGCGGCAGGTGGATGTTGATTACGTTGATGCGATGATAGAGATCCTCGCGGAATTGCCCGCTCGCGACCCGCGCCAGCAGATCCTGGTTGGTCGCGGCGATGACACGCACATCGACCTTGATCGGTGTCTGGCCACCGACGCGATAGAACTCCCCCTCGGCCAGCACGCGCAGCAACCGGGTCTGCAGCGCAATGGGCATGTCGCCGATTTCGTCCAGAAACAGCGTGCCGCCATCGGCCTGCTCGAAGCGGCCGCGGCGCTGCGCATCAGCGCCGGTAAACGAGCCTTTCTCGTGCCCGAACAGCTCGGACTCGAGCAATTCGCCCGGGATTGCCGACATATTGAGTGCGACAAACTTGCGTGCCGCGCGCGGCGAATGCTCATGCAGCGCGCGTGCGACCAGTTCCTTGCCAGTACCGGATTCACCAGTAATCAGCACTGTGGTCGAGGTACGCGACAGGCGGCCGATCGCGCGGAACACCTGCTGCATGGCCGGCGCCCGGCCTAACAACTCGGGTGATGGCGAGTCCAGTTCCGGGTTGGCGCCGGTACCCGGCGCGCTGGCGGCAGCGCGCTTCACCAGCGCGACCGCCTGGTCGATATCGAAAGGCTTGGGCAGGTACTCGAAGGCGCCGCTCGCAAATGCTGACACCGCGTTGTCGAGATCGGCGTGCGCGGTCATCACGATGACCGGCAGTCCTGGCCGCGCCTTGCGAACCTCCTGCGCCAGCTCCAGGCCGGATTGGCCCGGCATGCGAATGTCCGTGACCAGCACATCGGGCGTGCCCTGCTGCAAGGCCTCGAGTGCGGTTTCCGCAACCTCAAACGAGCGTGGCTGCATGCCCGCATTGCGCAATGCGCGCTCCAGCACCCAGCGGATGGAGGCATCGTCATCGACCAGCCAGACCTGGACCGGCTTGGCGTTCATGGGGCCTCCTGCACATTGTCGAGCGGCAGCGTCATTGAGAAGATCGTGCAGCCCGGGACACTGGTGAACTCGATCGCGCCGCCATTACGCGTGACCAGGTCCTGCGCGACCGCAAGGCCAAGACCGGTGCCGCTGGGCCGGCCGGTTACCAGCGGATAGAAAATGCTGGCGCGCAGCTCCTGCGGCACGCCGGGACCGTTGTCCTCGACTTCGATGCGCGCGGCCAGCCGGTGTTTCTGCTGGTCGATATGCGTGTTAGCCAGCACGCGCGTGCGCAGCGTGATCCGGCCGCGCTCGCCGACCGACTGCAGCGCATTACGCCCGATGTTGAGCAACGCCTGGATCAGCTGGTGCTTGTCGAAATCCGCCTCGGGCAGGCTGGGATCGTAGTCGCGCTCGATGAGCACCATGTTGCGCGCCTCGCCCCGCAGCAGGCGGAACACGTGCTCGCAGATCTCGTGGATGTTGCCGTGCGTTTTCTGCGGCGGCCGCGACGGCAATGACATGGAATCCACCAGCGCGGTCAGGCGATCCGCCTCGCTGATGATGACCTGCGTGTACTCGCGCAGCGCCGCATCGTCGAGTTCGCGTTCCAGCAGCTGCGCCGCGCCGCGCAGGCCACCTAACGGATTTTTGATTTCATGGGCCAGCTGCCGCACCATCATGCGGCTGCCATCGAGGCGGCTGCGCAGTTCCGACTCGCGCGCGATGCGCAGACGGGGCGCCGCATCCGATATTTCCAGCAACAGATGCGTGCCCGTCATCTGGCCTTCCATCGGCGTGACCGTGATATCGAAGACCCGTTGATCGCGCGGCGCTATGGCGATTTTGACGCTGATCTCGCGTTCGGTCAGGACTGCGCCTTCGGCGGTTGCGCGGCGCAGTGTTGTCAGCAGATGGTCGGCCTCCAACACCACTCCGGTGAATGGCCGGCCGCGGACCGAGTTGAAGCTGATGCCGAGGGCCTCCTGCGCGGCCACGTTCGCATAGATGACGCAAAGCTGGGCATCCAGCACGACCATGCCGGTGGTCAGCGCGTCGAGAAGGTCGGTCGAGTCGTAATGACTCAGCGGTGAGACAAAATTCCTACTGACGGCCATGAGGTGCCCCCATGGCCAGCAGCCGCCGTTGCGTTAGCCCGGTTTCTTGCGCCGTGCAGGCGAGTTGATCACTGACGGCTGCCGCACATAAAAGGTCACTGTGGGCACGGTGCACACCACCTCTTTGCGATCGTTGACGAAGGTCAGATCGGCTTCGTAGCTGCCACGGGAAGCTGGTTCGACCTTGATGCTGTTGGAGTCGCGCTCCGCGGTGTAACGTTTCTTGTTGAGCATCAGCACCGGCGACAAGCCTTCCGGTCCCCTGAAGGTCAGGGTAATCGACGGAACGTTCTGCAGAACTTCTTCCGGTTTCGGCGAACGCAGCTCGCAAGCCCCCTTGGCGGATCGGACCGGCGCTACGGTCGGGGCGGTGCTCGGTCCCGGCAAAGCCTGCGGCGGTGGCGACGGGTAGGTCTGCACAGGTGGAACCGTAATTTCGGTCGCTCCGGGCGCTGGCCGATCGGAGTAGTGAGTGACTCCGTCCTTGTCGACCCATTTGTAGATTTCTGCCAGGCATAACGAGCTTGTTAGCGCTGCCAACAGGGCTACGCAGGCTAACAGCTGGGCTGGCCGTCTTAAGGTAAATCGCTGCAGGTTCATAACTGTAGAGCATAGTCCCACGCGGCCCCAGATACAAAAAAGGGGCGCGGCGATGTGATCGCATCGCCAGCGCCCCCATCTGTTGCCTCAACCGGAGGCCTGTCACTGTCAAATCATCAGCAGCTGTAATAGAGGTCCATCTCAACCGGATGGGTGCTCATGCGGAAGCGAGTGATCTCCTGCATCTTCAAACCGATATAGGCATCGATCACGTCGTTGGTAAACACGCCGCCGCGGGTCAGGAACTCACGATCCTTGTCCAGATGCTCGAGCGCCATGTCGAGCGAATGACACACGGTCGGAATGTGTTTCGCCTCTTCCGGCTCGAGGTCGTACAGATCCTTATCGGCCGGCTCGCCCGGATGGATCTTGTTCTGGATACCATCCAGGCCCGCCATCATCATTGCCGCGAACGCGAAATACGGGTTCGCCAACGAGTCGGGGAAACGGACTTCGATACGGCGGCCCTTCGGGTTCGATATCCAGGGGATACGGATCGACGCGGAACGGTTACGTGCCGAGTAAGCTAACATCACCGGCGCTTCGAAACCCGGAACCAGGCGCTTGTAGCTGTTAGTACCGGCATTGGTGAACGCGTTCAAGGCCTTGGCATGCTTGATGATGCCGCCTATGTAGTACAAGGCCGTCTCGGATAGACCGCCGTACTTGTCGCCGGCAAACAGCGCCTTGCCGTCTTTCTGCAGCGACTGGTGCACGTGCATGCCAGAACCGTTATCGCCAACCAGCGGCTTCGGCATGAACGTGGCCGTCTTGCCATAGCCGTGCGCGACGTTATGCACCGCGTATTTCAGGATCTGCACTTCGTCGGCCTTCTTGACCAGGCCGCCGGCGCCAATGCCGATTTCGCACTGGCCACCTGTCGCCACTTCGTGGTGATGCACTTCAACCACGAGGCCGAGGTCTTCGCAGGCGCCGCACATGGCATTGCGGATATCCTGGAATGCATCGACTGGAGGAACCGGGAAGTAGCCGCCCTTGATGCCGGGACGATGTCCCTTGTTCCCTTCGGGATAGTTGGTATTCGAATTCCAGGCGCCCTGCACGGAATCAATTTCGTAGCTGCAGCCGCGCATTTCGTTGGTCCAGCGCACGCTGTCGAAAATGAAAAATTCGTTTTCCGGGCCGAACAGCGCGCCGTCGGCGATACCGGTGCTCTTGAGATATGCCTCGGCGCGCTTGCCTAACGAACGCGGGCATCGCTCGTAGCCCTGCATCGTTGCCGGCTCGATGACATCACAGCGGATGTTGACCGTGGCTTCCTCAAAGAACGGATCTAACACCGTGGTGTTGGCTTCCGGCATCAGGATCATGTCGGATTCGTTGATGCCCTTCCAACCGGCGATCGACGAACCATCGAACATCTTGCCGTCACGGAAGAAACCTTCATCGACCACCTTGGTCGGGATGGTGACGTGTTGTTCCTTGCCACGGGTATCGGTGAAGCGCAGGTCCGCCCACTTCACTTCTTTTTCTTTGATCAGCTTGAGGACATCGCTAGGGGTCATGGGTTGTTAGCCTCCGGTAAAGATTAAGCACAGTAACAATGCAGGTCGCATGCCAAGCCACGTTGCCTTATTTTTCAAAGACTTAGAGTTCCAGTAGAATTATTATGCACTAAATTAGAGCGGCCTAAAGGACGATTTGCTCTAAATTAGTGCGTCAATTCTCCGAAAACGTCGCTCCTGTGGCGCTGCCCGTTTATAGGGCGGCGCGAATTCTAGCGCAGCGTAATGATTCCTCGAGGGCTTTTTATTCGGGCGACCAACGCAGGAACAGCGGCCTGGGTGACCGGGATCCTGAGATCGAGCGCCTGCAGCGCACCGAGCACAGTGGCGGGGTCCGGGTGCTCAGCTCGCAGCTCAAGCAGCAGGCATCCCCCGGCGGCATCGAGCGACGGGTGCGCAGCGCCGCCCCAGTCAATGAGAAACGGCACCAGGCCATCCAGCAGAATCTTGTTAGGGTCGGTAAAGCGCCATTGCAGCAGTTCGCCATCCGGTTTCTGCCGGCTGCCGGGCCGCACGGCGCCCATTTCCACGCCCTGCGCCATGGCGCGCTGCGACAGGTCGTCCAGGTCGGCTGCGTCAGCCGCCCAGCCCACGAGTCTCGCGGCATATAGTTGATCAATGCCGCGCGTTCGCGGCCGCTCCGGCGGCGGTTGCGCAGAATCCGGCCCCAGGATCTCCAGATAACAACGCGGCCCCAGAGCTAACAAGGCGTTGCGCGTGCCGCGCCCGGGGTGGCTGCCGCCGGCGCTGGCCCGGACACCCGTCTGCAGCTCGAGATCGGCAACCGTCCGATCAAGATCCGGTGTTGCGTATATCAGATGATCGATTCGTGTCAGCGTTGCACGCCGTGACGCAATCATTGCCACATGCCATGAAAACCGAAGGCGGCGATGGCGGCGCCGCTGATGCCATTGAGCAGACGCTGCCAGCGCGGATTGCTCAACACGCGCGCCAGGGCCGCACCACCCAGCGCGAAGGCCGTTTGCACCATCAGGCTGCCGGCAAACACCGCCAGCGCCAGCAGCGCCGCTACGCGCAGAGAACCGCCCAGCGGCAGTTGGCCTGCAAACCCTACGAAAACCAGTACCGTCAGCGGATTGACGAGTGTCAGCAGCAGCAGCGTCAGGAACGGCCGCTTCGCGCGCGCGGTCGCAGTCGCAGTCGCCGCCCCCGCGACCGGTTTTTGGGTGGCGTGGTGCGCCCAGGCCCGCCACAACATCCACACACCTAACAAAATCAGAACCAGGCTGCTGAGGCGTCGGAACTCGTCCTGCTTGTCCGCGAGCCAGGCCAGGAGCTGCGCACCGGCAATGAATGCCAGCATGGCGTACAGCAGATCGGCGACGGCGGCGCCACAGCCCGCCGCAAAGGCGGCGCGGAAACCCTGCGAAATGCCGTAGTTGACGATCAGCAGAGCGATCGGCCCGACCGCTGCTGCGAGAGTCAGCCCAAACAGGAAGCTTTGCAGAAATCCGTCGGCGAGGAACAAGATCAGTCGCCGCTGCCTAACACACGTTCGATGCGCCGGTCAGGCAGAAGCCATACCAGCGCCACCAGCACATAAATGGCCTGCGATAACCAGGGCGCCTTGAGTGCCACACCGATCGCAAGAGCATATAGCGCGAGGCACACCCAGCCCTTCCAGTCGCCCCCGACCGCCTTGCGCAGCAGCGACTCGGGTCCCTGCGACGCGATGATCGCGTATTGCAGGATGAAGTAACTGACCGCTGCCATCAGCAGCACGACGCCGTACAGCATGGTTGGCAGTGCCGAAAAATGGTTCTCGCCCATCCAACCAGTTGCGAATGGCGTCAGGGACAGCCAGAACAGCAGGTGCAGATTTGCCCAGAGAATTCCCGCGGTAACACGCTGACAGGTGTGCAGCAGGTGGTGGTGGTTATTCCAGTAGATTCCGACATAGACAAAACTGAGCACATAGGCGAGCGCGGCCGGCACCAGCGGCCAGAGGTCTTCCGGCTGGTCACCGTGCGGCACCTTGAGCTCCAACACCATGATCGTGATGATGATCGCTATCACGCCGTCGCTGAACGCTTCCAGTCTGGTCCTGCCCACTGTGCCCCCGCTGATCGAGCCTAAAGGAATTGCGCCATTGCGCGTGCGTGCATGCCCATGGCTTCGCTGCTGCCACTGGCGCTGGCGTTCAGGTCGCGTAGCAGGCCATCCTGGATGCCGTAGATCCAGCCGTGTACCGTCAGTTCCTGGCCACGTTCCCAGGCATCGCGCGCGATGGTGGTCTGGCAAACGTTAGCGACCTGCTCGATGACATTGAGTTCGCACAACTGATCGGCCGCCGCCGCCTCTGTCGTCGCCCGGCCTAACAAATCAGCGTGTTTCTGGTGCACGTCCTGCACGTGCCGCAGCCAGTTGTCGCTGAGGCCGATGCGGTCGCGGCGCAGTACGGCGTGCACGCCACTGCAGCCATAGTGACCGCAGACGATGATGTGCCTGACCTTGAGTACATCGATCGCAAACTGCATTACCGACAGGCAATTAAGGTCCGTATGCACGACCACATTAGCGAGATTGCGATGTACGAACAGCTCGCCCGGCAGCAGGCCGACGATCTG
>JANNVI010000042.1:0-4425 GCA_031414335.1 Gammaproteobacteria bacterium
GGCAATGCCGCCCAGGTCAATCCACAGCGGCTTTCGGAAGCGCACGCGACCGTCGTTTTGCAGCGTGATATCGCGCCAGGTTGCGCCCTTGTCCGGCTCGGGAGCGCCAACCGGTCGCGGCAGGAAACCGCTGCTGACCAGCGCAGGCGCGACCGTGATGTCAAATACACCCCCGGACGCTGCAGAGATCCGCCGGGCGAACCGCAGCACCGTGAGCGTCCGGGGATCGACCGCGACCGGTCGCCGCCACGCCTCGCGGTTCAGGCGGCTCACGTCGCTGCGGGGGTCATGGAAACTCATCAGCTCATGGATAGCCGCAATGGCCGCGAATCCGCGCCTGAAGTAGTCATCGCATTGGCGCTTCGAGGCGCCCTGAACGCCCAGGGTCACGAGGGTCCCGAGCCACGGCTGAGTCCGATGCACCCAGGGGGCTTCCCTGCGGACAGGCCGGCGCTTCGGGGATGATGAAATGACAGGCTCCTGCTAATGTTCGGCCTGCATTGTCCGCAGGAGGAATTCAAGTGGCAACACCCGAGTCAAAACGTCCGACCTATGCCGCTGAGGCCATCCCCTCCGATGTCACCACCAGCACGTTTCTGGGTAACCCGGTGCTCGACAATGTTGTTAGCTGCATGATCGCCATGAGCGCCGAGATGTGGGCGACCAAGCGCCGCATGAAGGTCCTCGAGGCGGTGCTGGCCAAGACCGGCGTAACGGCGGACAAGCTCGAGAAGTACGTGCCGACGGCCCAGGAAACGCTCGAATGGGAGCAGGAGCGCGATCGCTACATCGAGCTCGTCATCAGCCCACTGACCAATGCGGGCTATCGCAGCTTCTCGTCCGATTTCGACAAACGTTGATTTTCCACGCGCATCACGAGTTACAGGCATGACAGGAGTCACAAGCATGATTGGTCGTCGTCAATTGTTAGGTGCTGCCACTGCGTCGCTGGCGCTGGCCAAGGTTGCGAGTGCCCAGGCTGCGGGTGCGGCAGCCGCCGTCACCGCCCGGGGTCTGCCGGCAGGTCTGCCGCGGGGCGTCGACGGGCGCATGGCGCGCCTCGCCACGCTCGATCTGGAAAGCCTGCAGGATTTCACGCTGGGTTTCCGCGTGTTGTACGGCAAGAAGCTGCGACTCTCATCCGCAGAAGCGTTCGATCGCCTGCTGGAGAAAGAAGGGATCGATCCCACCACGGCGATGTCGCCGCATGACGTCGCGGCGCTGGCGGAAAAAGATCCGGTCATCACCGTGGCCACGCGCACCTGGCTTGCGAACCAGCAGGTCACCTGGAAGACACTGCAGGATCACTTCCACAAGTATTCGGATCACTATCTGTCGGAGATGGAGGCGGCGGACAACTCAGGTCCCGGCACACTCGAGCTCGCGCCTAACATGACGATCCCTGATTACGCGCGCCACGAAATCCACATCCAGCCCGGTGGCTATGTCGGCGACCCGTTTGCCGGCCACATCTATCACTACGGCACGAACAGTTTTTATATCGCGGTCATCGGCCATAACGAGCAGGACCAGGTGCACAAGGGCACGGCCGAGCGCTTGCCGGTGCCCGCCGATGGCAAGGTGAAGCGCATTCTCGATATGGGTTGCGGTTCGGGGCAGTTGACGGTGGCGCTCAAGGAGCGTTTCCCGGATGCGGAAGTCTGGGGCATCGATGTCGGTGGCCCGATGGTCCGTTATGCGCATATGCGCTCGCGCCGTCTGGGCGTCGGCGCGAATTTTGCGCAGCGACTGGCGGAAGACACCAAGTTCCCGGACAATTATTTTGACATCGTTACCAGCTACATCATTCACCATGAACTGCCGCAGGAAAAGACGCGGCTGGTGATTAACGAAGCGCGTCGCGTGACCCGCGCCGGCGGCGTTTACTACCCGATCGATTTCAACTCGGGCGGCGCCAAGTCGCCGCCGCGCTCGATGTTCGGTCGCTGGTGGGATCACCGCTGGAACAACGAGGTGTGGAGCCTCGAGTACCACAGCCTCAACTTCACCGACGAAATTGCGCAGCGCGGCTTCGAGATGGTGAAAGGCGCCAAGCCCGCATTGCCGGGCTTCGGTATCCGGCACGCCATCAAACAGGCCTGATGGCGCGAGCGCCCCGCGTACTGCTGCGTTTGTTGCCGGCCGCGCTGTTGGCGGCCGTGCCAGCTGCGCACGCGCTGGACCTGCAGTCGTTCGAGCAGGCGGCGCAAAAGCTCTACCCGGGCCGAAAACTGACGCCGGCGGATTTCAAGCTGACGCCGGAACAGTATTCGCGCCTGAAATCCGAATACCGCGTGCCGGCGATCCGGCCGGCGTTCAAGGCGTGGCAGGTTGAAGGCGGCGGCTGGCTGTACCTCGATCAGGTCTGGGGCCTGAACGACGTCGTCACCTACCTGGCCGCGATCGGCGATGACGGCAAGTTGTTAGGGATCGAGGTGCTGGTGTGCGCCGAGGGCTATTGCGATCACTACACGCCGGCGTGGCGCGGCCAGCTGGTCGGGCGCTCAGAGGGCAAGTGGGCGCCCGCCGAAGCAGCCGCCATCGTGTCCGGCGCGACGCTGTCCTGTACGCATGTCGCCGAAGGCGTGAAAAAGCTGCTGGCGATCCACGCGCGCTTCCGGCCCGGCGCGGCGCCCGCCGGCTAGCGCGCAGCTGCCTGCTAAAGCTGCAGGATTTCCCGACCTAACAAACGACCCAGCGCGAGCGCCGGCGTGACCGACATGCCGCCGCAGACCGCGTGGCCCATCAACTGCCCCATGCCCAGCAACTCGCCGGCCGCATACAGATTGCGAATTGCGGTTCCGTCGCGACGGATGACGCGCAATTGCCGATCGACCGCCAGACCGGCATAGCTGGTGAGGTTCCAGCTCTGCAGGCGAATGGCGTAATAGGGCGCTTTGGCAATGGGCAGCGGCAGGTACTGGCGACCGAGCGCATCCTGGCCCGAGGCCTGCGCGCGGTTGTAGTCTGCAATCGTCGCGCTGAGGCCGCCTGCGTCGACGCCGGCTTTCGCTGCGAGCTGCGCGATGCTGTCGGCGCGGTAAAAATGCGGTGTGCCGTCGTCGAACAACTTGCGCAGGTCCTGTTGCGAGTAGCGCACGCCGAATCCCATCGCGAGCGGCGGCGCCGCAGTCAGGATCGCGTCGTCAAAGACCACCCAACAGCGCTCGTCCGGCTGTGCGCCCAAAGCATGCTCGTAGCTGGTGTGGCTGGGCACGTCCTCGCGCACGAAGCGCTGGCCGGCGGTGTTGACGAAAATCTCCCAGGGCGGGCGATCGGGCGGGAAGTGGCGCACCATCGCGCGCATCGGTGACGGATAGTCGTCGTTGGCTAACACCGCGCCGAACAGGGGCGTGTGATTCTGGCCGCCGCGGATGTAGCCGCCGGCGGCCTCGCCGAGCGTATAGCCCGCGCCCTGGCTGAAGGGGTAGGTGGCCTGCGAATAGCTGCGATGGCCTTCGTATTTTTCGAACAGCGCGCGATTGTCGGTATAGCCGCCGCAGGTGAGTAACGTGTAGCGCGCAAAATGCTGGCTCTTTTGCTCGTCAAGATTGCTGGTTTGCACGCCGCGAATGCTGCCATCGCGCGCCTGCAGCAGCTGCGTGACTTCCGCCTGCAGCAGCGTTTGTACCCGGCCGGTGTCCAGGTGTGGCTGCAGCTGTTCGAGCAGCACTTTAAGAATCGAGCGGCCGCCATCCTTGCCCCACGCGTAGCGGGCGTGGGAATACGGATCGTGTGTGGTGCCGGTGATCGGATGCGCTGGCAGCGCCTGAAAACCATGGTCGGTGAGCCAGTCGAAGGCGGGCGCGGCGTTATCGACAGCGAGTCGCAGCAACTGCGGATCGGCGCTGTTGCCGCTGATGCGCATGACATCGTCGTAGTGCGACTGCGGGCTGTCGGCGATGCCCTTGGATTTTTGCAGCTTGGTGCCGGCGGCGCTCATCTGGCCGGTGGACAGATGCAGGGTGCCGCCCAGTTGCGCGGCCGTGTCGATGATCAGCACCCGTGCACCGCGCTGCGCGGCGAATATCGCCGCCGGTAGTCCGGCGTTGCCACCGCCGACGACAATGAGATCCCAGGAGCGCTCGCGGCTCGCGGCCAGGACGCGCCCCTTGAGCTCGACGGCCGCAGTGCCGGCCAGCGCCGCAGCCGCTTTGAGGACCGATCGACGAGGGTATCGCACGGGGCTATCTCCAGCTGTCAGGGCGCATATGCCTCTTGTAACCTAACACGACGCCGATGTCGACGCCGGCGGGGCAGAGCGCGCATAATTTCACCGTGGCACAGCGCATCGAAACCCGCCAATGACCCAGTATCTGTTTACGCCCCCGGCCCAGGTGGCCGTCCCGATCCGTGGCGTCAGCACGCTCTATCCGGTGCGCCGGATTTTCTGTGTCGGCCGCAACTATGAGGCGCACGCCCTGG
>JANNVI010000043.1:0-38675 GCA_031414335.1 Gammaproteobacteria bacterium
CTAACTATTATTTGGACGAAATGGGGGGATATTTGGAAATGCTATTTCCAAATATTTCTGGCATTTCCAGTTAATTTTGCAGCGCTCCATGGGTGACGGTCGGACTGACAATATTGGCGAAAACTGATCTATTTCTACCGCGCACCCGCCGCTTTGGCAAGGCACAATTCACGTTGGAGCCGGCCATGAGCAACCCACCACGCCTGTTCGATGTCATGCGGCAGAGGATGCGCCTGCGGCATCTCAGCCTGCGCACTGAAAAGACCTACCGGTACTGGGTGCGGGAATTCATTCGTTTTCATCGCGGCCAGCATCCGCGCACCATGGCGGTCGCGGAGGTTGAGCAGTACCTCACCGACCTGGCGGTGCGCAAGCGGGTCGCTCCGACCACGCAGAACCAGGCACTGCAGGCCATCATCTTTCTCTATCGCTATGTGCTGGAGATGGAAGCTCCCTGGGTCTCGAATGTCGTGCGCGCGGAAAGGACGCGGCGCCTGCCGGTCGTGCTGACGCGCTCCGAGGTCGAGCGGGTCCTGGCGGAGCTGCCCGGCGTGTATCAATTGATTGGCCGTCTCATGTATGGCACGGGCATGCGCGTTGTCGAGACCTTGAGCGTGCGGGTCAAGGACCTCGAATTCGAGCGGCGCGAAATCGTGGTGCGTTCGGGCAAGGGCAACAAGGATCGCATCACAATGCTGCCGGTGAGCCTGTCGGGCCCGCTGTCGTTGCACCTGCGCAAGCTGCACGACTGGTATCTCGAGGAGCGCCGCAAGGGCGCGCCGGGCGTGGTGCTGCCGTTTGCGCTGGAGCGCAAATACCCTGACGGGCCCCGGTCCTGGGGCTGGCAGTATGTTTTCCCGGCCAGGAAACTGTGCCTCGACGCCTACACTAACAAGCCGGTGCGTTTTCACCTGCACGAACGCAGCATGCAGAACGCGATGCGCGCGGCGGCGCGGCGCGCCGGCATCAGCAAGCCGGTTGGCTGCCACACGCTGCGGCATTCGTTCGCCACGCACCTGATCGAATCCGGCTACGACATCCGCACGGTGCAGGAGTTGTTAGGTCACGCGGATGTCAGCACCACCATGATCTACACCCACGTGCTGAACCGCGGCGGCCGCGGCGTCATCAGCCCGGTGGATGTCGCGCCGGCGGCGCCCTATGCCGCATGCTGACTTTGGCCGCGTTTCTTACGCGGCAATCATCTTGAATTTTGCAGGCATGCCGGAAACGGTGAGTTTTTTCAGATCGACCTTGCTGCTTGCGTTGTCGATATCGATCCCTACCAGGTTACCTTTGGCATCGTAGTCCAGCACAACGCCCTCGGTGATCTCTCTGCTTTCAGCGCTGGGATGCTCAGACAAATCGATGTAGAGAGAGTCGGTGTCCGGGTGGTAGTTAAGTTTCATGGTCGGAACCCACGGTCAGGAAAAGCATTGTGAATTGTAACGCGGTCTTCAAGTGTTACTACCCTGAGATAGCGGCCGCCAAGTTGCGGCACGATGCCCCAGAACCTGAAACGATTTTTACCTTGGCTTTCAACACGTAGCGGCGCTTGCATGACCTGCACGCACCACTCCTTCTTCAGGTAAGGTCTTTTGCGTAGCACTTGCTGCTCAAAGTACTCGGTAAACTTGAAATTTTCCACCGAGCTGAAATTAGCGATTGCAGCAGTTGAGCGCCTTACTTAATCCGCTCTAATCGTCCATAAATTGATCGTTCAGCTGCGGATATAAGCCTCGAGCTGCTCGATCGTCTGCTTCTGATCATCGATGATCGCTTTCACCAGGTCGCCGATCGACAGCATGCCGACCACCTTGCCGTGTGTTGCCACGGGTAGGTGCCGGAAACGTTTTTCCGTCATGAGCCGCATGCAGGTGTCGATGCTGTCTTCCGGAGTCACGGTAATGACGGGCGCGCTCATGATCTGCCATGCGGGGGTGTCGCTGGACGAGCGGCCTAACAACACGACCTTGCGCGCGTAATCGCGCTCGGACAGGATGCCCTTGAGCTCGGTGCCATGCATGACCAGTACCGCGCCGATGCTGTGCTCGGCCATGAGCCGGATCGCCTCGAGCACCGGCTCATCGGGATCGATGGCAATCGGCAGGGCTTTCTGGCCGGGTTTTCGATCGAGCAGCTGGCGGACGGTAAGCATGGCGATCTCCCTACAAGGCGTCGGCGATGTCCTGCATGAGCCCCTTGTCTTCGGGCTTCACCGTCGGCGGGTAGCGCTTCAGCACGGTGCCCTCGCGGCTGATCAGGAACTTCTCGAAATTCCACTGGATGTCGCCGCCGGCGACACCAGGCGCGCCCGTCAGAAATTGGTATACGGGGTGGCGGCCGGCGCCGTTGACATCGATTTTCTCGCTGAGCGGAAAACTGACGCCATAGGTGGTCGAGCAGAATTTCTGGATGTCCTGCGGTGTCCCGGGTTCCTGGCCGCCGAACTGGTTGCAGGGAAATCCCAGCACTGTGAAGTCCTGGGAGCCGAGGTCTTTCTGTAGTTGCTCGAGCCCGGTGTACTGCGGCGTCAGTCCACATTTGCTCGCAACATTCACGGCGAGCACCACCTTGCCGCGCGCCCGAGCTAACAAATCGGGGCTGCCGTCGAGCGCGGTCAGCTTGAAATTGAAGAATGTGGTCATGGTTCAACCCTCTCGACCTGCAGCAACGTACCCTCGGCGCCGGTCACGCGCACCTTCGCGCCTGCGGGCGCGTCGGGCCCGCTGACGATCCAGGTGCCGTCGCCAACCTGCGCCTTGCCGCGGCCCTGGGTAATGGCCTCGCTCAGCGTATAGGTGCGGCCGATGTACTGCACGCCCCGCTGGTTTAAATTGCCGGCATCCTCAGGCCCGGTGTCCTTGCGATAGAAGTTCCGGTACGCAATGGTGGCGATCAGCCCGAGCCCGGCGAACAGCAGCCACTGCCACACCCAGGGCAGCCCGCCGAAAGCCAGCAACAGTACGCCCACCACCGCGGCGGACACGGCGAACCAGATGGCAATCGCGCCGGGCATCAGCGCCTCGAGCGCCGCGAGCGCCACCGCCAGTACCAGCCAGTGCCACCAGCTCAGGTCTTGCATGAAATCGAACACGTCCGTTCTCCGTTAGGCGCGCGGCGCGGCCGGTGGCCGCGGCGCCGGGTTGTTGGCGGCCTGTTGTTTGCTCATGGCGTCGCGGGCGAGCTCGACGATGCCGCCCAGTGCGCCGAGGATGCCGGTGGATTCCATCGGCATCATGAACACTTTCTGGTTCGGCGACGCCGCCATTTCCTTCAGCGCCTCGACATACTTCTGCGCGACGAAATAATTGATGGCCTGCACGTTGCCCTTGGAAATCGCCTCGGACACCATTTCCGTGGCGCGCGCCTCGGCCTGCGCGAGCCGCTCGCGGGCCTCGGCCTCGCGGAACGCGGCTTCCTTGCGGCCCTCGGCCTGCAGCACGGTCGATTGCTTCTCGCCTTCGGCCTTCAGGATCGCAGCCTGGCGGAAGCCCTCGGCGTCGAGGATGTTAGCGCGCTTGTCGCGCTCGGCCTTCATCTGCCGGCCCATGGATTCCACGAGATCGGTCGGCGGCGTGATGTCCTTGATTTCGATACGCGTGCACTTCACGCCCCAGGGCATGGTCGCATCGTCCACCACCCGCAGCAGGCGATGATTGATTTCATCGCGCTTCGATAGCGTCTCGTCCAGATCCATCGCGCCAACGACGGTACGGATGTTGGTCATGGTCAGGTTGACGATCGCAAGCCGCAGATTGTCCACCTCGTACGCGGCCTTGGCGGCATCCAGCACCTGGTAGAACACCACCGCGTCGATCGCGACCATCGCGTTGTCCTTGGTGATGACTTCCTGGCGCGGCACGTCCAGCACCTGCTCCATCATGTTGATGCGCCGGCCAATGGCCTGGAAGAACGGCATGATGAAGTGCAGGCCGGGATCCATCGTGCGCTGGTAGCGGCCGAAACGTTCCAGTGTGTACTCGAAGCCCTGCGGCACTCGGATGAAAATCTTGTTAGCCAGCAGCAGCGCCGCAACCACGACAATGACAATCCAGATCGTACCCATTTCCATCTCCAGAACCCCCGGGCGGCGCCCGCGGCGCGTAATGCCCCGATCATACGACTATCGGGCGTGCCGGGTGTCAGGCTGGTAGCTGGTAATCGCCCGGCCACCTTGCGGCCGGCAGGCCAGCGGCCCTAGAGTCGCTGCATGGCAGCACATCCGAAGAAGGCCGGCATCGACCGTGCGCACCGGCGGGTCATTTTCGCCTCCTCACTCGGCACGGTGTTCGAGTGGTACGACTTCTACCTGTACGGGTCACTGTCGGCCATCATCTCCCGGCAGTTTTTCGCCGGCGTCAACGAAACCACGGGCTTCATCTTCGCCCTGCTGGCTTTTGCAGCCGGCTTCTTCGTCCGGCCGTTCGGCGCCCTGGTGTTCGGCCGCCTGGGCGACAAGCTGGGTCGCAAGCACACCTTCCTGATCACCATCCTGATCATGGGAACGAGCACGGCGCTGGTCGGTCTGCTGCCCAACTACGCGAGCATCGGCGTCGCCGCGCCGATCGCGCTGATCGCCTTGCGCCTGCTGCAGGGCCTGGCGTTAGGCGGCGAGTATGGCGGCGCGGCCGTCTATGTTGCCGAGCACGCCCCGGAGGGTCGGCGCGGTCTCTATACCAGCTGGATCCAGACCACCGCGACGCTGGGCCTGTTCCTGTCGCTGCTGGTGATCCTCGCCTGCCGCCTGTTGTTAGGTTCCGAGGACTTCGACGCCTGGGGCTGGCGCATTCCGTTCCTGCTGTCGGTCGTGCTGCTCGCGGTGTCGGTCTACATTCGCCTGCAGCTGGCCGAATCGCCGGTGTTCGAGGAAATGCGCCGCGAGGGCCGGCTCTCCAAGGCGCCGCTCACCGAATCCTTCGGCCACGGCCAGAACCAGCGCCTGGTGCTGCTCGCCTTGTTAGGTGCGACCGCCGGCCAGGCGGTGGTCTGGTACGGCGGCCAGTTCTACGCGCTGTTTTTCCTCGAGAAGATCCTGCAGCTGGAATCGACGCGTGCCAACCTGATCATTGCCGCGGCGCTGGTGCTGGGTACGCCGTTCTTCGTCGTGTTCGGCGCGCTCTCGGATCGCATCGGCCGCAAGAAAATCGTGCTCGGCGGTTGCCTGCTGGCAGCGCTGCTCTATTTCCCAATCTTCCGCGCACTGACGCACTTCGGTAATCCGGCGCTCGAGACCGCCGTTACGCAGGCGCCGGTGATTGTGCTCGCGGACAGCGCGAGCTGCAGTTTCCAGTTCGACCCCGTGGGCAAGGCCACCTTCAGCAACAGCTGCGACATTGCGAAGACAGCGCTCGCCAGGGCCGGCGTGCCTTACACCAATGCCCCGGCGCCGGTGGGCGCGGTGGCGCTCGTGCACATCGGTGAGACGGCGGCGGTCGAAAGTTTCGAGGGCCGCGCGCTCGCCATATCCGATCCGGCCGCGTTCAAGCAGCGCGCCGCAGAGTTCAACAAGTCGCTGAAATCAGCACTGAACGCCGCAGGCTACCCTGCCAAAGCCGATGCCGCGAAAGCTAACACCGCGGCGCTGGTCGGCCTGTGCTGGCTGCTGGTTTTGCTGGTCACGATGGTCTACGGCCCGATCGCCGCGTGGCTGGTCGAGCTGTTCCCGCCACGCATCCGCTACAGCTCGATGTCGCTGCCGTATCACATCGGCAACGGCTGGTTCGGCGGCTTCCTGCCGGTCACCGCCTTCGCGATTGTCGCCGCCACCGGCAATATCTACGCCGGGCTCTGGTACCCCGTGATCGTCGCCGGGCTCACCGTAGTGATCGGCGGCCTGTTCCTGCGGGAAACCCGCGGCGCCGCCGCGCATTAGCCGGGCTCTGGTGTCAGTGGCCTGCGCGATCATGTCCCGCGGAGCAGCGAATGGGCGGCGGCCCGTGCGCGCGGTAAGCGCAAACTTAGTAAGATCAGTGCGGCTTGGGAAAAGATCCGTGACGAACGTTTGCGCCCGCGCGCGCGGGCGAACGCGCGAGATCGCGGGTGAGTCCCCGAACCGCGAGCTCGCAAGCGCGCCGCCCCCTGAGCTGCTCCGCGGGACATGATCGCGCGGGCCACCGGCCGACTGTTAGCTCACCCGCACCAGCTGCTTGCCAACATTCGCCCCACCCAGCATCCCGATGAACGCCGCCGGCGCGCTGCGGATCCCTTCGGCAATCGTTTCCTTGTAGCGCAGCTTGCCAGCGGCCAGCCACTCGCCGAGCTCGCGATAGGCGGTCGGATAGTGATCGCGGAAATCGAACACGATGAAGCCCTGCACCTTGAGGCGATTGACGAGTATGAAGCGGAAATTCTTCAGACCGTAGGGCTCGGTCGCGTTGTACTGCGATATGAGGCCGCACACCGGCACGCGCCCGAACTGGTTCATTCGGGTCAGCATGGTGTCGAGGATTTCGCCGCCGACATTGTCGAAATAGACATCGACGCCCTTCGGTGTCGCCTGCTTGAGCGCGTCACGAAAATTCGCCGCCTTGTAGTCGACGCAGGCGTCGAAGCCCAGGTCTTCGACCACCATCCGGCACTTGTTCGGCCCGCCCGCGACGCCCACGACGTGACAGCCCTTGAGCTTCGCGATCTGGCCGACCAGGCTGCCGACCGCTCCCATCGCGCCCGACACCACCACGGTCTCGCCCGGGCGCGGATCGCCTAACAAAAGCAGCCCGCACCAGGCAGTGACCCCCGGCATGCCGGCCGCGCCGAGGTTGGCGGACTGCGGCAGTTTTGGATCCACCTTGCGAACCGCCTTGCCGCTGTTGACCGACCATTGCTGCCAGCCAAAATCGCCGCACAGCAGGTCGCCCACGGCATACCTTGGATTGTTGGATTGCCGGACTTCCGCGACACACTCGCCGCACATGACCGCGCCGACTTCGACCGGCGGCACGTAGGAAGGCCCTTCACTCATGCGGCCGCGCATATAGGGGTCGAGCGACAGCCAGTGGTGTTGCAGCAGTATTTCGCCGGGTCCCGGCGTTGGGATCGATTCTGTGACGACGTCGAAGTTACTTTCCAGCGGCCAGCCTTTGGGGCGGCTGCGCAACAGAACTTTGACATTTTGCCCGGTAGTCATGGTGAAGCCTTATCGAAACGTGACGAGGGTCCGAGTGTACAACGACTGGCGTCAGTCACTATCCGCAGGTGACTGGTTCCCCGACCCCAGATACCTTGCTGACTGAATTGCCGTTCGTGCAAGTGCTGCCGGACGAGTATGCAATCCTGGAAAGCGACGGCGTGCTGATGGCCAATCTGCAGGCCAGCATCGGCATTTGTATTTACGATGCCGTGTTCGAACCCGGCGCCTTGCTGCACTTGAAGGCACTGCCGGACAAGTCGGTCGAAATCGAGCTAACAGACGTGGTGCTGGCAGGTGATCTCCTGCTGCTGGAACAGGCTCTGGCCGCGCTGCGCGCCACAGCCCCGCGGGCGCAGTACTGGCAGGGCAAGATCCTGACGCACTGTCCGCCGCACGACCCGGCCCTGGCCGCGATTGCGCAGTCGGTCGCGCAGTTCGCCGCCGATTGGCTGGGCGACGCCGGCGTCCAGATCGTCGATCGCCAGCTTCTTGAAGGGCGCCGCGCCCGCGTGCAGTTTCGCCCCCAGATGGGCCAGCTGCGCACCGCCAGCATCCACGACTGACAAACGCGTCAACCGCCGGCGCATTGCGCCGTTTCCCATTGCAGAACGTCGGCCTTCGGCCGTTGACCTGGCGTGGTTCTTTCCCGGACTCGTTCACGACCCTGTCCGGATCAACCCGCGCGGCCGCGGCCGGGGGTCGCCGTTCAAACCTGAGTGCAGCGCGTGCTAAGGACCGAGATCCAGGTCCCTGCTGTAAGTCACGTTCATCACGTTGTCGTACCAGCCCCGCACCCGCGGACTGACCAGATGCTTGTTGACGTAGAAATAGAGCGGGATCAGCGGCTGGTCGGTCAGCAGCACGCGCTCGGCGCTCTGCAGCAGCACGCGCCGCTTTCCCGGATCCGCTTCCGCCGCGGCACTTGTTAGCAAGCGGTCGTACTCCGCGCTCTGGTACTTCGCGGTGTTGATGCCGAAGTTGCCCTTGAAATACTGCAGGAAGGTGTAGGCGTCGTTGTAATCGCCGATCCACGCGAGGCGATAGATCTCCGCCCTGCGCGCGTCGATCTCGGCCTGCAGCGCCTTCATCTCGCGCGCCTCGGGCGTGACGATGGCGCCTAACGCTTCTTTCCACATGCCCGTCACCGCGAGCGCCACCCGTGTATGGATTTCCGCGCTGTTATACAGGAGCGTCGCCTTGAAGGGCCGTGCGGCGCTGTAGCCAGCCGCGGCATAGAGTTTCCGCGCCTCGGCGATGCGCTCGGTCATCGGCCGCGCGGCGAAGTCGAGGTTCTGGGTTTCGTAGTTGAACGTTCCGGGCGGCACCCAGCTGTTAGCTGCGAGCTCACCGACGCGCGTCACCTGTCGCACCAGCCGCTCGCGATCGATCACCAGCGACAGCGCTCGGCGCAGGCCCGGCTTGCTCTTGTAAGGCTCGCGGTCCATCGAAAACCCGTAGAAATAGGTGCCGAGCTGCGGCGTGATCCGCAGCTGCGCGCCATAGTCGCGCTGGATCGCCTCGAACTGGCCGCGCGGCACCACCGCGGTGATATGCAGCTCGCCGCTCTGGAAGCGCTTGAATTCCGTGTCGATGTCGGTCGTATCGATATAGCGCGCGACATCGAGTCTGGTGGCGGCGTTGTTCCAGTAGCGCGGATTGCGGCGCAGCTCCAGCTCCGCGCCCTGCTTCCAGCTAACAAGCGTGAACGCGCCGTTGCCGATGAGGTTGCCTGGCTTGATGAAGTCCGCGCCGTAACGCGCCAGCGTTGCGCGATGCACCGGACAGGTCGATGGGTGCGACAGCAGGCCGAGCAGGTATGGCGCCGGGTTCGTCAGTCTGATGACGACGGTGCGCGCATCGGGCGCGGCAACCCCCAGGGAATCCGGCGGCTTGCGCCCGCCGATGATGTCGGGCGCGTTGTCGATGATGTCGACCACCTGCGCGTATTGCGCCGCTGTCGCCGGGTCCACGAGCCGGCGCAATCCCGCGACAAAATCCTCTGCCACCACTGGATCGCCGTTCGACCACAATCCGTTAGCCCGCAGCGTGAACGTATAGGTCTTGCCATCGGCGCTCGTAGTCCAGGATTCGGCCGCGCCCGGCGCTGGTGCCGCCGATTTATCGAGCGTCGTCAGGCATTCGAACAGGTCGCGCTGCACCGTCGCGGACTCAAAATTGCGCGCTTTCTGCGGATCGAGCGAATCCGGCTCCGGCCCCAGGCCACGCACCAGCACCTTCGTGGCCGGCGCGCCGCTGACGCCTGCCTTGCCCACGGGCTGCTGCCCGCAGGCGACCAGCCACAGCAGGCTGAGGCCGATCAGAACCGGTGCGAACTGTTTGTTTTTCACGCTCGCACTCTACACCGCGGCCGCGGGCATCCGCGAGCGGGCCGGCATGTATTGTTGCGGTTGCGTATTTAGGGCTCCGCGGTTAAACATTCCCGGTCAGAAAAGCCCGCAGTCCGGGGCACGGGCCCGGCAACTGGCACCGAACACGCATTTATCAAGGAGACTTGTCATGTTTTCCAGCTTGTTAGGTCCGGATGCCCTCATGGGAAGGCGCGCCGCGCTCGGCAGTTTGTTAGGCGGGACGCTCGCGGCAACGCTGGGCGCAGGTGGCGCGCTCGCCGCGCCGGCCAAAGGCCGGAAACGCGGCCGCATCGCGCTCGATTTCAACGATCCCATCGATAACCTCTATGCCTTCGGCAAGATCTGGTCGGGGTATGAGAAGCCCGTGATCGGCGGTTTCCACGGACTCATGTACATGCGCATACCCGGCAAGCGCCTGATTCCCGTGTTTGGCTACACCGGCACCGGCGTCTTGTTAGCTGAGCACGATCCCAAGGGCTTCCTCAAGATCAAGTCGCGCGAAACCGGTTATTTCACGGACCTGCGCAGCGGCGACATCCTCGAGACCTGGGACAACCCGCTGACCGGTGAGCGTTGCGAGGTCTATCATTTCTACAATCGCCTGATCGCCGGCAAGCTGACCACCGAAGTGCCGAAATTCGCCTACGGCGGCGCCGGCGACACGCCCACCACGATGAATGAAGGCACCGTGTTCCCCGACGCCGATGGCAAATACCCGTTCCGCCTGCCGTTCTCGCGCTATGGCGACGACCTGATGCTGCAGTGGGATTACGCGCACGACTACACCAACCCCGTGTCGCCCGACGGCTGGCCCACCTATTCCACCGGCCCGCGCATCACGCCGTCGGAACACTTCGTGATGTACGCGAGCCTGAAGGAAACCGAAGACCGCGATATTCCCGTGGCGCGCATGCGCGCCGGTTTCTCGCGCATGTCGGAGTGCTGGCCGTGGATGCGCATGGGCAAACATGAGCAGCGCGGACTGACGCTGTTCGGCCGCATGCATTCACACAAAGGCCTCAACGGACTCGACGAAGTGCCGCCCAAGGTGCGCGCCTACATCGAAAAGCACGCGCCGGAGTATTTCGAGCTGCCGCCCGAGTGGGAATCCGACAACAAGCGCGTCGAGACCTGGGGCGCGTTTGCGCAGGATGTCCCGCCCGAGAATCCTGCCTACGACTGGAAGGCGAAGGCGCTGCGACCGAAGGATTACAAAGGGCCGCCCACGGGGCTTGGACGACGCGGCTACACCTGACAAGAGTTGCCAGCGGTTCGATTGATCGGCCGCCGGTGCCAGGTGGTGGTCACGTTGGCCGCTCGCGATCGCGCGCCCCTGACGGGGTACCCTCGGATGATCTGCTCGCTTGGACACATTCGGGCATCGCCAGAGCATGACGTCATCGACCGCGCTCGCGACGACCATCCTCGGCGCGCTCCAGCTCGCGTCAACATGACCACCACCTGGCACCGGCCGTCAGATCCGCCGGCATATCGTTGCAATGCTTGTTAGGTAAGCTAGCAACCAATTCGTTTGCGTAGGCCCAGTGTAGGCTCGATAGCCCCTCCGCTGCAGCGCCGATTCTCTTTGGCTTTCAACCGGGGACGAAGCATCGGGGGCGCGAAGATCGCGGTCGCCGTGATGTCACGGTCGCTGATCAGCGAGCTGGAGCTCGCCGAGTGAGGGCATTGCGAGCGCGGTCGATGAGGTTTTGGACTCGAGGTGGGCGAATGTGTCCAAGCTCGTAGCCCGAACGAGGGTACCCCGTCAGGGGCGGGCGATTGCGAGCCTGATCGGCAACCGTGGCATCACGGCGGCCCCCCTTCACGCCGCCCGATTCTTCTTCCGCAGATGAATCAGCAACAAAGACACCGCCGCCGGCGTCACGCCAGGCACCCGCGCCGCCTGCCCCACGGTTTCTGGCCGCACGTCCGCGAGCTTCTGCCGCACTTCATTCGACAGCCCTGGGACGATCGCATAGTCGATGTCGCGCGGCAGGCGCGTGGCCTCGTTGTCGCGCTGCCGCTCGATTTCCGTTTCCTGGCGTTCAATGTAGCCCGCGTACTTGGCGCGCACCTCGACCTGCGCGCTGACCTGCGCCGGCAATCGGTCGTCGGCCGCTGCTAACAAAGCCATCGGTCCGGGTTCGTCGCCGTGATCGAACTCGGCGAGATCCGCATATTTCACTTCGGGCCGGCGCAGCAGGTCGAACAAGGTCGCATCCCGCGTCAGCGCGGTACCTAACACGCGTTGTTCCCAGGCCGGGTGTTGGGCCGGCTGAATGCGCCGGGCCTGCAGTCGCGCAATCTCCCGGGCAGTCGCATCGCGCTTGGCCTCGAACAGCGCCCAGCGCTCATCGCAAACCAGGCCGAGTTCGCGGCCCTTGGGCGTAAGGCGCAGGTCGGCATTGTCCTCGCGCAGCAGCAGCCGATGCTCGGCGCGGCTGGTGAACATGCGGTAGGGCTCGCGCGTGCCACGGGTAATCAGATCGTCGACCAGCACGCCGATGTAGGACTCACCGCGCGTCGGCACCCAGGGCGCGCGCTCCGACACCTGGCACGCGGCGTTGATGCCAGCCAGGATGCCCTGCGCGCCGGCTTCTTCGTAGCCGGTGGTGCCGTTGATCTGGCCCGCAAAAAAAAGTCCTGCGATCGCCTTGGTCTCGAGGCTCGCATTCAGATCGCGTGGATCGAAATAGTCGTACTCGATCGCATAGCCCGGCCGCGTGATATGCGCGCGCTCGAAACCCGCGATGCTGCGCACGAATTCCAGCTGCACATCGAAGGGCAGGCTGGTGGAAATCCCGTTCGGATAAACCTCGTGGGTGTCGAGGCCTTCGGGCTCGATGAAAATCTGGTGTGAGGTCTTGTCGGCGAAGCGCACAACCTTGTCTTCGACCGACGGGCAGTATCGCGGACCCACGCCTTCGATGTTGCCGGTGAACATCGGCGAGCGGTCGGTCGCGGCACGGATAATCTCGTGGGTACGTTCGTTTGTACCTGTAATGAAACAAGGTACTTGCTTGGGGTGCTCATTGGAACGCCCAAGATACGAAAATACGGGTATCGGGTTGTCGCTCCACTGATCCTTGAGGCCGGAATAATCGATGCTGCGGCCATCGATGCGCGGCGGCGTGCCAGTCTTGAGGCGCCCAACACGCAGCTTCAGTTCGCGCAGGCGCGCGGCCAGTTTGTTAGATGGCGGATCGCCGGCGCGGCCACCCTGGTAGTTGTCGAGGCCCACGTGGATGCGCCCGCCGAGGAAAGTGCCCACGGTGAGCACGACAGCGCGCGCGCGAAATTCAATGCCGGTCGCAGTGGTGACGGACGTAACGCGCCCGGACTCGATCGCGAGATCCGCGACTTCCTGCTGGAAAATCGCGAGTCCCGGCTGGTTCTCCAGCAGGCCGCGAATCGCACGCCGATACAGCATGCGATCGGCTTGCGCGCGCGTCGCACGCACCGCCGGGCCCTTGCTGGAATTGAGCGTGCGGAACTGGATGCCGGCGCGATCAGCGGCGCGCGCCATGGCGCCACCTAACGCGTCGATCTCCTTGACCAGGTGGCCCTTGCCGATGCCGCCGAAGGCCGGGTTGCAGCTCATCTGCCCCAGCGTCTCGATGTTCTGCGTCAGCAGCAGCGTGCGTGCGCCCATGCGCGCGGACGCAAGCGCAGCCTCGGTGCCGGCATGGCCGCCACCGATCACGATCACGTCAAATTGCTCTGGGTGCTGCATGATTTTGGGGCGGGCATTGTAGTCGAGAACAGGCGACAAAGGCAGGGCTTTCATTGCACAATGCCGCCCGCATCATGCCCCGCTTGCTAACAATACTGCTGAGCCCCGTACTGCTATCCATTGCTGCGTTAGGCGCCGGCCCCGCGGCGGCCGCCAGACCTGAGTTCAAGCCCTGTCGCCTCGAGCACCCGGCCAGAATATCCTCGGTCAAGGCCGAATGTGCATGGCTGACGGTGCCCGAAGACCGTACCAAACCCCAGGGTCGCCAGGTCCGCCTGCATGTCGCGCGAATTCCGGCGGTCAGTTCCCGCACGCAGCCGGATCCGTTGACCGTGCTGGCCGGCGGGCCGGGCATGGCCGCCAGCGTTATGTACACCTCCACCGCGGCCGCCTTTGCGCGCATCAACCAGGACCGCGACATCCTGCTGGTCGATCAGCGCGGTACCGGGGAATCGGCGCCGCTCAATTGCGATTTTGACGAGGAAGACACCTATAACGCCGACGATGACCGCCTGCAGGAGCTGGTGCTTGCCTGCCGCGACACACTGGCAAAAAAAGCGGACTTGCGCTTCTACACCACCAGCGTCGCGGTGCGCGATCTGGATGCCGTGCGCGCGGCGTTAGGTTACCGGCAGCTGAACCTGTACGGCGTCTCCTATGGCACGCGGGTCGCGCAGCACTACCTGCGGCGCTACCCGGCTAACACACGGCGCGTGATTCTCGATGGCGTCGTGGCGCCGGACGCGGTGCTGCCCGAAGGCATCGCCCTCGATGCCGAAGCGGCGCTGCGGCAGATCCTCGAGCGCTGCCGCAAGGACCGCGCCTGCTCCAGCAGCTTCCCGGATCCGCTGGCGGACTACCAGAAAGTGCGCGCCCGGATCCAGGGCAGCCCCGTGGACGTGGAAATTGCCGATCCGCGCACCGGCGAGCGCCGCAAGATCAGGTTCGACGCGCTGCAGCTGGCAATCGTATTGCGCCTGAACATTTACACGCCGCAGGGCGCCGCGTTGTTGCCGCTCGCCCTGTCACAGGCGGCGAAACATGAGGATTACCGCGCGCTCGCGGCACAGGCGCTGATGGCGGCGCGGCCATTGCAGAAAATCCTGTCGATGGGCATGAGCAACAGCGTCATGTGCGCCGAAGACGACCCGCGCATCGACAGCCGGCCGATCGACCGCGACCAGATGGCGACGACGTTTATCGGCACCGCCCAGCTCGATGCCATCCGCCGCCTCTGCGCCGCCTGGCCGCGTGGGCCCGTGGATCCGGATCTTTTTGCTCCGGTCGCGTCCAGCACGCCGGTGCTGCTGCTGTCCGGCGGCAACGACCCGGTGACGCCGCCTGCCTATGCCCGCCGCGCGATGGAAAAACTAACAAACGCGCGCCATGTCGAAGTGCCGGGCATGGGCCACGGCCAGCTCGGCCTGCCCTGCATGGATCGGATCATGGCGGATTTCATTCGCGGCGACGACGTGAAATCCCTCGATACGCGTTGCCTCGGCGCGCTTCAGCCGATGCCTTTCTTCACCACGCCCGCCGGGCCCGCGCCCTGAGTCGCCGCGCATGATTGAAGCCCGCCAACTCCGCAAAAGTTTCGGTGCCGTCGAAGCGGTGCGTGACGTGAGCTTTGCGGCGCCCAATGGCCGTATCACCGGTTTGTTAGGTCCTAACGGTGCGGGCAAGTCAACCACGCTGCGCATGCTGTCGACCATCCTGGCACCGCAGAGCGGCGCGGCGCTGATCGACGGCATCGATACGCGCACCGACCCGCTGGCGGCGCGGCGCGCGCTCGGCGTTTTGACGCACCAGTCGGGTCTCTATCCGAACCTCACGGCGCGCGAAAACATCCTGTATTTTGCGGAACTGCATGGCATGCCGCGGCCCGAACGCCTGCGCCGCGCGGATGAGCTCATCGAGCAGCTCGACATGCGTGAGTTCGCGACTCGACGGGTCAAGGGATTTTCGCAGGGCCAGCGCATCAAGACCGCGTTGGCGCGCGCGCTGGTGCATGGTCCGAAAAACATCATGCTGGACGAGCCCACCAACGGCCTCGATGTGATGGCGGTGCGCAATCTGCGCGCGCTGCTCAATCGCCTGCGTGATTCGGGTCACTGCGTGCTGTTCTCCAGCCATGTCATGCAGGAAATCGCCTGGCTGTGCGAAGAGGTCGTGGTCATCGCCGGCGGCCGGGTGCTGGCCGCTGGCACCCCGGATGCGATCCGCGAACGCACCGGTGCCGCCCATCTCGAAGACGCTTTTGTAAGCCTGATCGGCGATGCCGAAGGCATGCTCTGATGCGCGCGATCTGGACCGTGTTCCGCAAGGAGTTCCTCGAAAATCTGCGTGACCGTCGCACGCTCACCACGGCGTTGTTGTTAGGCCCGGTGTTCGGGCCGTTGATGCTCTCGGGCCTGCTGCAGTTCGTCGCGCAGCGCGAACAGGAGCGGCTCGACAAGCCCCTGCCGGTCGCGGTGGTGCACGCCGAGCGCGCACCGAACCTGCTGACCTATCTCAAGGGCTACGGTGTCGAAGTTACCGAGGTCAAGCTGAGCGATGAGGCTGCCCAAAATGCGGTCGAATCGCGCCAGCATCGCCTGGTGCTGGTGATTCCGGAAGATTTCGGCAGCCGCCTGGCCGAGCAGTCGCCCGCTCCGGTCTACCTCTACTACGACGCGGCCAGCCTGGACGACGCCCGCTCACTGCGGCGCCTCTCCTCGCTGGTTTCGAAGTACGGACAGACTATCGCGCAGCTGCGGCTCGCCGCGCGCGGCGTCGATCCCGGCGTGATCGCGCCCATCGTGGTGCAGGGCATCGACGTGTCCACGCCGCGCAGTCGCGCCGAAACCGTGCTGGGCATGCTCAGCTACATCGTCATGTTCGCGATGCTGTTAGGCGGCATGTATCTCGCCATCGACGCCACCGCCGGTGAGCGCGAGCGCGGCTCGCTCGAGCCGCTGCTGACCACGCCGATCGCCCGCGCGCACATCGTTTATGGAAAAATCCTCGCGAGCTGCGCCTTCATGCTGATCAGCCTGGTGCTGACCCTGAGTACCACGGCCCTTGCATTGTCGTACATAAAGCTCGACGGCGCGGGCATCGCGGTGGACTTCAGCCCGTCCGTCGTGCTGCACATGATCGCAACCACGGCACCGTTCATCCCGCTCGGCGCGGGCCTCATGACCCTGATCGCAAGCTTTACGCGCAGCTATCGCGAGGCGCAGAGCTGGCTCGGCATCGCGATGCTGGTGCCGACCCTGCCGCTGGCGATCGCCTCGGTGTTAGGGCTCAAGCCGAGCCTTGCCACGATGGCGATCCCGTCGCTGAGCCAGCACTTTCAATTGATGGCGGCGCTGCGCGGCGAGACGCTGCCGCTGTCCTGGATGCTGCTGTCGGCGGGGGTTTGTCTGTTAGCTGGGTTTTTCATCTGCTGGATTGTCAGCCGGCTCTACCAGCGCGAAGCTATCCTCGGCTGATTCGCGGCGAACCAGGCTGCCAGCGCCAGTAGCACCAGCAGCTCACCGACATTCACACCCGGCAGTAGCGCGGCGCGCAGGGTTCGGGCGCTCGCCTGCGTCAGCTCCGTCGCCACAGGGATCACATGCGGGGCTACCAGCATGGCCAGGATGCCGAATACCGCGATCCAGCCCATGTTCATTAGCCATTCTCTGGCGAGACTCTTGCGCGTCTGCGAGTACTTGGCGAGTTCCGCCACACGACGCGCCGCCGGATCGCCGGCGGGCCGGGCAACGTTGGCGATGCGCGCCAGTACGCGCGCGTCGAAATCCGCGCCCGGTCGCAAGCCGCCGTAATACTGCCGCAGTTTGTGTTCCAGATTCATGATTGCGTCACTCCCGCCAGCTCGCGCAGGCGTTCGCGCCCACGATGTAGCAGCGTTTTCACGGTCCCGACTGGCATGCCTGACATTTCCGCAACTTCCTCGACCGAGCATTCGCGCAGATAGAACAACCGCACCACCTGCCGCTGTTTTTCCGGCAACCGCGCCACCCAGCCCTCGATTCGTCGCGCATCCGTGCCGGCCTCGATGGCGCCATAGTCCGTGGCACCGGCCGCCTCCACCGACCTCGCCTCGACCTCAGCTAACACCGCCGGTTCGGTCAGCGATCCGCTCGCGCGCCGGCGGCGCAGCGCCGACAAAGCCGCATTGCGCGTGATCGCATAAATCCAGGTCGACATGGCCGACCGACCGTCGAAGGCTGGCAGCGCCCGCCAGATCTTCACGAACACGTCCTGGGCAATGTCCTCGGCCGCCGCTCGGTTGCCGACCAGGCTCAGGCACAGCGCAAAGACCCGTTCTCGGTAGGCAGGCAGCAGCCGCACGATTGCGTCGTCACGCCGGCCCTCGCGCACCCACTGCAGAATTTCATCGTCCATGTCACCCGCTCACTATTAGACGCGCACCCGGATCCGTGGGTTTCAGCAAATTTTTTGTAACCAGTCGCCGGCGGCGGGAGTCTAAACCGGCATGAATGCGCATTTCAGCCATCCCTGGTCCAGCGGACTGGAAATATTCACGGCCCTGGCGCTTGGCTTCTGGCTTGGAAATCAGCACACCCGGTTGCTGCCGGGCGTCATCGAATTTTTGCAATCATTGTTAGTAACCTAGACGAGGAACATATGGACTCTACTATTGGTGTGCTGATTCCCCTGGTGGCTGTTTTCATGGGCATTGGCCTGGCGATCGTCTCTGTGATTACGCAACATCGCACCCGCGTCAAGGCGTTGGAACAGCGCCATCGGGAACGCATGGCCGCCATTGAAAAGGGCATCGAGTTACCGCCCGAGCTGGCGTCGGATGCCGGAGAGGACGCTGGCCGGGGAAAGAAACCGGCTTCACGATATTTGCTGCAAGGAATGGTTTGTCTGGGGATCGGCATCGCACTGCTGATCTCGAGCGTAACCGTCATGCCCGTAGAGCTGCAGCTGCCCGGCGGCATCCTGGTGGCGATCGGCGCGGCCCTGGTCATCTTCTATGTCGCCACCGGGCGGACCACGCCGCCAACATCGCCGGGCGACCTGCCGCGCTAAGCGCGCGCTCATGCGCTGCGCGGCCGCTCGGCGTGCTGCTGGCGCAACTCAGCCTGGTTGCGCGCTAACAGGGAGCGGAAACGGTGCAGGTGGTCATCGGCAAATTCGCGCGCCTCGATTTCAAAGCGGTTGTCCCAGTAGCCGCGCCGGAACCATTCGAGCAGATAGCGAAACACCGTGAGCTCGCCCGTTTCCCATTGCCGCAGCACATGACAGTACTCATGCAGGACGAAGTCGGGGCGCTCGAAGAACTGCCGGGCGCCGCCGCGCAGATAGATTCGCCGCCGGCGCGTGGTCGCCAGCGCCCGAGCGTGAAAGCGCGCAAACCAGGAATGCTCGTAGATCTCCACCAGATCCACTTCCGTTCCAAAGACTGCTAACAAAGTCAGCCGCTGATCGGGCGGCAGCGTGACGCGGCGGCCGGTCATTTACCGATGCAGAAACTGCTGAAGATACGGCCTAACAAGTCGTCGGCGCTGACCGCGCCGGTAATCTCACCGAGCTGCTGCTGCGCAAGACGCAATTCCTCCGCAACCAGCTCGCCGCCGCGCCGCTCCTGCAGGTGCCTGGCCGCGCTCTCGACGTGCTCGCGGGCCCGTATCAACGCATCGACGTGCCGCCGGCGCGCCGAGATCGTGCCGGCGCCCGGAGTCTCGAAGCCGACCGCCGCCTTGAGATGCGCGCGCAGCAGCTCGAGGCCGTCGCCACGCAACGCCGACACCGTGATCCGTGGCGGTCCGGCCATCGTGTCAGCCACGGGAATGCCGGTTGCGAGATCGCACTTGTTCAACACCAGCGTGACCGGCACGTCGGCGGGCAGCTTCGCGCGTTCCTCGAGATAGGCTCCAGCCTGTGGATCGATGTGTGCGTCGACGACGAACAGCAAGCGGTCCGCGCGCGCAATTTCCGCGCGCGCGCGCCGTACGCCCTCGCGCTCGACTGCATCGTTCGCCTCGCGCAGGCCAGCCGTATCGATCACATGCAACGGTAGGCCGTCGAGGTCGATCCGCTCGCGCAGCACATCGCGCGTGGTGCCCGGAATGTCGGTGACAATCGCCGCGTCATGCCCGGCGAGCCGATTCAGCAAACTGGACTTGCCGGCGTTAGGCGGGCCGGCGATCACAATCGTCATCCCTTCGCGCAACAAGCGGCCCTGGCGGGCCGCCTGATTGACCGCTTCGAAATGACCGCGCACATTCAGCAGGCGCTCGGCCACTTCGCGGTCACCCAGGAAATCGACCTCCTCCTCGGGAAAATCGATTGCGGCCTCGACGTAGCTGCGCAGATCCGTCACGGCATCGATGAGCCCGGCCACCATGTTGGAAAACTCGCCCTGCAAAGAGCGCATCGCGGCGCGCGCCGACGCGCGCGAGTCCGCATCGATCAGATCGGCTACCGCCTCGGCCTGCGCCAGATCGATCTTGTTGTTATGAAACGCGCGCTCCGTGAACTCCCCCGGCCGGGCACGCCGCGCGCCCAGCTCGACCATGCGATCCAGCACCGCTTCCAGCAACACCGGACCGCCGTGGCCCTGTAGTTCCAGCACGTGTTCGCCTGTATAGGAATGCGGCGCGAGATAGAAGATCGCCATGCCCACATCCAGCGGCTCGCCGGCGGCGTCCCGGAACGCTGTTAGCACCGCGCGCCGTGCGGCCGGCAGGTCACCGCATATGACCGCCGCGATCTCGGGCACCTTTGGGCCGGAGACGCGCACCACGCCGATGCCGCCGCGGCCCGGCGCGGTGGCGATTGCAGCAATGGTGTCCACATGCGCCATGGATTGATCATAGTCCAAGAAATTGTCGAAAGGGATAGTCGGTTGTGCGGCCTGGCAGCGTGGGCTGACGCCCGGCTCGCAATCGCTCGCCCCTAACGGGGTACCCTCGTTCGGGCTACGAGCTTGGACACATTCGGGCATCGCCAGACCATGACGTCATCGACCGCGCTCGTAATGCCCTCTCTCGGCGAGCTCCAGCTCGCAGGCATCAGCCCACGCTGCCAGACCGCACTGCCAAGCTCGGCTTTCACCAAGTTCTTAGACTTGAATCTGTCTAATGCGCGAATTACTGCGATCACGAAGTTGTTAGGTGGTGCCCACCCTCGCGTCAGCGCTCGAGACAGGCTGGCACGCCCGATGTGTGGGCGTCTGCTCCTGTGTTGGGCCCACCGCTGTTCGCGAGCTGGAGCGCGCCGAACGAATGCGTCGCGCGCGCGGTCGATGACGTCATGGTCTGGCGATGCCCGAATGTGTCCAAGCGCGCAGCATGAGTGAGGGTAGCCGAAGGCCGCGCGATTGCGAGCAGACAGCGGTGGGCGCCGCCGGGCCGCTCGCCCACAACGAAACCGCTCAGTTCGCCTTGATCTTCGCCTGCACCGCTTCAATGCGCCGGTTGATGTTCCACTGCTGCAGGATTCCCAGCAACGTGCTGGTCACCCAGTAAAGCACCAGGCCCGCGGGGAAAAACACGAAGGTCGCCGACACCACCAGCGGCATGAACTGAAAAATCTTGGCCTGCATCGGATCCGGCGGCGGCGGATTGAGCTTGAACTGCACGTACATGGCAACGGCGTTCAGCACTGGCAGCACAAAGAGCGGATCACGTGACGACAGGTCCTGGATCCAGCCCATGAACGGCGCCTGGCGCATTTCCACGCTCTCCAGCAAGACCCAGTAGAACGCCAGGAATACCGGCATCTGGATCAGCATCGGCAGGCAACCCGCGAGCGGGTTGATCTTCTCTTTCTGGTACAGCTCCATGGTGGCGCGGCCGAGTTTCTCGCGATCGTCCTTGTAGGTTTCCTGCAGCGTTTTCATCCGCGGAGCCAGCACACGCATCTTGGCCATCGATTTGCCAGCGGTCTCGGCCAGCGGGTAAAACGCGAGCTTGAGCAGAAATGTCGTGATCAATATCGCCCAACCCCAGTTACCAAGCAGGCCGTGCACTTTTTCGATCAGCCAGAACAGCGGCCGCGACAGAATCGTCAACGTGCCGTAGTCGGTGACGCGATCGAGCTCGACGCCGGTCTGTTTCAACTGTGCCTGCAGTTTCGGGCCGACGAACAGCCTCTCGTCGATTTTGGCGTCCGCGCCAGCCGCCACCGCCTGCGCCGGACCTAACACCGATATCAGGTATTGCCGGCCACTGACCTTGATGTCGTAGTGGTAGCTCTTGCCAGGATCGGGCACCACGGCACTGACGAAATGGTGCTCCATGCCGGCGATCCAGCCGCCGGTCAGGTCCCTGGACAGCTTGTGGTTGTCCTCGTTCTTGAGCGCGAGCTTGGTGTACTTGGTGCCGTCGTAGTACGCGGGCCCTTTGTACGAATAGCTCTGCACGCTGAACATCGACGATTCGGGCTGGATATCGTCGCGCAGAATCTGCGCGTACGGAGCCGCAACGAACGGCGCACCAGAGCGGTTCTCGATCTGATACTCGAGATCGATGCGATATTGGCCGGGCTTGAAGACGAAAGTCTTGGTGACAGTGACGCCCTGCCCGTCGGTCCAGGTCAGGGGCACACGCAGTTCCTGCGCTCCAGGCGCCAGGCGATATTCTTTCTCCGTGGCGGTGAACAGCGCCAGGTGCGTTGGAAATACGGCGCCCGCTGCGCTTGCGGCCGCCGGGGCGAGTCCAGTCTGCAGCGCATAAAACCCTTCGGTGGCCGCGCGGTCAAACAAGCGCACCGGCTTGCTCTCGCCCTTGACCTGCGGATAGTTCGGCAGGTCGGCGCGCTGCAGCTCGCCGCCGGTCAGCCCGATATCGAGATCCAGCACGTCGGTAATGACGCGTACCGCGCCGCCGCCCGCAGTGGCGCCGCTGCTGATAACAACGGCCGGCGGCGTTGCGGCAGCAGCGCCCGGCACCGCTACCGGCAGCGCAGGAACAGCATCGGCCACCGGCGCGCCGGCCGGCACGCTTGCGGTGGTGCTCACCGGTGCCTGCGGGATCGCGGCGTCCAGCGCCGCTGGCTTGTTAGCTTGGCTCGCCGTGACGGCCGCCGCCGCAGGCGCGTAGTCCTTCTGCCAGGTCTCGTAGTTGAGCCACAGCGCGAGTGCCAGGCCGATCCACAGGAATATGCGTAAATTGCCTTCGTTCACGTGCTTGCTGTCTCTTTCGGATGGCAGTCGCAACTGCCGGGGACCAGGTCAATGCCGCCCGGATGAAAAGGATGGCAGCGCAGGATGCGCCTGGCTGCTAACAAACTGCCGCGCCCGGCGCCATGTATCGCCAGCGCCTCGCGCGCGTATTCGGAACAGCTTGGCCAGAAACGGCAACGCGGCCCTAACAACGGGCTGATGAATAACTGATAAACGCGGATCAGGCCGCGGAGGATGGCGCGCATTGCCTGATTACCTGCTGCCAGAGTTGGGTCAGACTGGCGCGTAGCCGGGCGCGTTCGGCGCCACGCGCCGGCGCTCGTGCCGAAACGATGATGTCGACTGCCGGCAGTTCGTGCTGGTGCAGGCGAAAAGATTCGCGGATCGTGCGGCGCACGCGATTGCGCGCCACGGAATTGCCGATCGTCCTGGCAGCGATCGCCAGGCCAATGCGCGCGCGCGCGTTGCCGGTCGTCGCCGGCAGCGGTGCTTTGATCGTGACGACAAACATGGCATCGGAAATACGGCGGCCACCCGCGAACGCCGCATCAAAATCCGCCTTGCGCAGCATGCGCTGCGCGCGCGTCAGCTTGAGCGGTCGCGCAGCGGCGGGTTGCCGGCTGTCGGATGTGGGCGGCGTCGGGGGTTGCTGCAACGTCAGGGAATAAGCTTCTTGCGGCCCTTGGCGCGGCGCCGGGCAAGTACTTTGCGCCCATTTTGGGTCGCCATGCGGGCACGGAACCCGTGGGTCCTCTTGCGACGAATTTTGCTGGGCTGATATGTGCGTTTCATGTTGACGCTCTAACTATTGATTTTGCTTCAAAAAAGGGCCGGAAGGGTACGTTCGGGCGGCCAGAGGTGTCAATACAAATACTGCGGCAGGACTGCGGCAGGGTATAGACTTCCGCCCCCTTTTTTACCGAACAGCGGCTTCAGTCAAGGCGAGCAACGTGGCGGCAGAGCTTTGGGCACAATGCGCCGCGGCGCTGGAAGATGAACTCCCTCCCCAGCAATTCAACACCTGGGTGCGGCCGCTTATGGCGGTCGAGGGTGCCGGGACCCTGCGTTTGCTGGCTCCGAACCGTTTTGTCGTCGACTGGGTCAGTGCCAACGTCCTGCCCCGGGTCGCGGCGCTATTACGGCAGTTCGCGGGTCCTGAGGCGCCCATTGTTACCGTGGACGTCGGCGATATGGACCGGGCGCCGGTTCAACCAACCGCCTCCGCCGGCCCGGCCACCGGTCCCGTGGCTGCCTGGAAACCGACCGGCTTTGGCCCCAGTCGCGCCGAGGGGATTGTCATCGGCGGCCGGCTCAACCCTGCCTTCACCTTCGACAATTTTGTGGTCGGCAAGAGCAATCAGCTGGCCAAGGCTGCGGCCCAGCAAACCGGCGAAAATCCGGGCACGGCCTATAACCCCTTGTTCATCTACGGCGGCGTTGGGCTTGGCAAGACTCACCTGATGCAGGCCGTCGGGCACGCCATGCTGCGCGGTAACCCGGGCGCCAGAATCGCCTACGTGCATTCGGAGCGCTTTGTCAGTGACATGGTCACCGCACTCAAGCACAACACGATGAATGACTTCAAAGCGGCCTATCGTTCGCTCGACGCGCTGCTGATCGACGACATTCAGTTTTTCGCCGGGAAAGACCGCTCCCAGGAAGAGTTTTTCCATACGTTCAACGCGCTCCTGGAGGGCCAGAAACAGATCATCCTGACCTGTGACCGCTACCCGAAAGAAGTATCCGGCCTGGAAGAGCGCCTCAAATCGCGCTTCGGCTGGGGCCTTACCGTTGCGGTAGAGCCGCCGGATATCGAAACCTGCGCCGCCATTCTGATCCGCAAGGCGGATGACACGGGCGTCCGCTTGCCTGAAGACGTCGCGTTTTTCATAGCGAAAAGCATCCGCTCGAACGTACGCGAACTTGAGGGCGCCTTGCGCCGCGTACTCGCCAACAGCCAGCTGACCGGAGCCAGTTTGAGCATCGATTTTGTGCGCGAATCGTTGCGGGATTTGCTTGCGATCCAGTCGCGCCTGGTCACGATTGAAAACATTCAGAAGGCGGTCGCCGAGTACTACAAGGTCCGGCTCTCTGACCTGCTGTCACCCAGCCGAACCCGTTCGCTGGCCCGACCGCGCCAGGTCGCAATGTCACTCTCCAAAGAGCTGACACGACACAGCCTGCCGGAAATTGGCGAGGCCTTCGGCGGCCGCGATCACACGACCGTGCTACACGCCTGCAAGCGCGTAAAGGGTCTGCGGGAGACCGATCAGGCTATCCAGGAGGACTACTCGAACCTGTTGCGGACGCTGGCTCGCTAATACCCGGTGCGTGCCCCTGTGCAAAACCTGTGTGGCCAGCTTGAGCGCTTTTCTGCCCCCAGATGATCCACAGTCGATCAGCGCCATGTGCCGCCAGATATCCCATGCCAGGCTTGCAGCAAGTCTCGGAAAAAAGACTGGTTTTAGCGGTTGTTCGGCTTGTCCACAGGCTCCACAATCACTACTTCCTACTAATTCTCAGAAAGAATAAAGAGCAATGAAGATCTCCGCGACACGTGACCAGATACTGGGACCATTACAAAGCGTTATCGGCGTGGTGGAACGCCGGCAAACCATGCCGGTGCTAGCCAATGTGCTGATCCAGGCGCGCAATGGGCAGGTGAACATTACCGGCTCCGACCTAGAGGTCGAGTTGTTAGCTACCGCGGAAGCGACCGTGAATCAGGCTGGCGATCTAACAGTACCGGGCCGAAAATTGCTGGATATTTGCCGCTCATTGCCCGAGGGCTCGCCGCTCAACCTAACAAAAGAAGGCGAGAAGCTGGTGATCAAGTCGGGGCGCAGCCGCTTTTCGCTCGCGACACTGCCGGCGGCAGAATTTCCCGTAGTCGAGGCAATCAACGCGCAGCAGACACTGATGCTGCCGCAAGCGGAGTTCCGGCGCCTGGTCGACAAAACGCATTTTTCGATGGCACAGCAGGATGTCCGCTATTACCTGAACGGCCTGCTGCTCGAAGCCGAAGGCGACACGTTGCGCGCGGTGGCCACGGACGGACACCGACTCGCCATCAGCGAGACCAAGCTGCAGGAACCCAGCAAATCCAAACAGCAGGTGATCGTGCCTCGCAAGGGCGTTCTGGAGCTGCAACGGATCCTGACGGCGGACGGGACCCTTGAACTTGGCATTGGTGCAAATCATGTTCGCGCCCAGATTGGCAACATTCGCTTCACATCGAAGCTGATTGACGGCAAGTTCCCCGAATATAGCCGCGTTATCCCCCAAAACCCCACCCGCAATATCGAAGCCGACCGCGAGGCGCTTCGTGTTGCATTGCAGCGAACCGCGATTTTGGCCAACGAGAAATACCGCGGTGTCCGGTTAGCGGTGAAGAATGATTTACTGACCCTTCAGGCGCATAACCCGGAACAGGAAGAAGCCGAAGACCAGGTCGAAGTCAGTTACAAGGGCGAGGAACTGGAGATCGGCTTCAACGTTACGTATCTGCTGGACGCCTTGGCTGCTATCGAAACTGACCGTGTAATCGTGGGTTTGTCCGATTCCAATAGCAGTTGTCTCGTTACCGGCCTGGGCACGACAAGCAGCCGCTACGTTGTCATGCCGATGCGGCTTTAGGCCGCAGAGCGCCTGATGGCGCTGACAGAACTGGCTGCGGATGGAGTTCGGTGCCTGAAGAGCGTCGAACTGCAGCTGAGCCCTAACCTGAACCTGATATTCGGCGCCAACGGCGCCGGCAAGACATCCGTTCTGGAAGCGGCCTTTCTGCTGGGCCGCGCGCGATCCTTTCGCACTCGAATCGGCGAGCGTCTGATTCGGCATGGCGCCGAGCGCCTTTGGGTATTCGGGCGCAACGATAAACCCGCCCGGGACCACGGCGGGCTTGAGATTGATCGCAAAACGGGGTCGCGCGCCAAGCTTAACGGCGCCACGATGGCCAGTTACGCGGGTCTGGCAGAGGCGTTCCCGGTCCAGGTCATTGACGCTGAAATCCACAAACTGGTCGAAGAAGGCTCCGCGCGCCGCCGGCGCTGGCTGGATTGGGCGGTGTTCCACGTGGAACATCCGTTTCCAGCCCAGTGGGCAAGCTATAGCCGGTCGCTGAAACAGCGGAATGCGGCCCTGCAGGCCGGCGCGGACCACCATCCCTGGGATGCGGAGCTGTGTCGTCAGGGAGAGGAGTTAACCCAAGCGAGGGAGCGCTTTTTTGAAGCCTGGCTGCCATATTGGCAGGAACACGAGGCCAGTTTGCTTGGACTCGGGTTACAAATAAGCTTTTCTCGCGGGTGGCCGGCGGGCCTGTCTCTGGCGGCGACGCTGTTGGCCGATGAGGCGCGCGACAAGGAACGTGGGATTACCGCGCACGGGGCGCACCGAGCAGACCTGGCGCTCAGAGTGGGCCGTTACGCCGCGCGCGATGTGCTGTCTCGCGGCCAACAGAAGCTGGCTGCCGTCGCGATGACGTTGGCGCAACTGCAGTGTCTCCAGGTCACGGCCCAGCTTCGACCAACCCTATTGCTGGACGACCCCGCCGCCGAGCTGGATGCGACGCACCTCGGCCTGTTTATCGAGCGGGTAGGGGAATTGAAGGTCCAGCGCATCGTTACATCACTGAGCGGCGACTTTCGCGTCTTTGGCGACCCCGACCAGGTGTTTCACGTGGAACAAGGCGAGCTAAAAACGCTATAATGTGACATCTGACTCAGGGTGGCGCATGTCTGATAAAGACGTCTACGATTCCAGTAAAATCAAAGTCTTAAGGGGCCTTGATGCAGTGCGGAAAAGACCCGGTATGTATATCGGTGATACCGATGACGGGTCCGGTCTGCACCACATGGTTTTTGAGGTCGTAGATAACGCGATCGACGAGGCGTTGGCCGGGCATTGTGACCGCGTGGTGGTCACCATTCATGCCGATGAGTCGGTGACGGTCACCGACAACGGCCGCGGCATTCCGGTCGATATCCATCCCGAAGAGGGGCGTTCCGCTGCGGAGGTCATCATGACCGTGCTGCACGCTGGCGGCAAGTTCGACGACACGTCATACAAAGTGTCGGGCGGATTGCACGGCGTCGGCGTATCGGTCGTCAATGCGCTGTCCGATGTTCTGCATCTGACGATCTTTCGCGACAGCAAAATCTACAAGCAGGAATATCGCCTCGGAAATCCGGTCGCGCCTCTGGCGGAAGTGGGCACCACCACCGAACGCGGCACCATGGTGCGCTTCAAACCCAGTACGCAGATCTTTACCAACATCACGTTCGTCTACGATTTGTTAGCCAAGCGGTTGCGGGAATTGTCCTTCCTCAATTCCGGCGTGCGCATCGAGCTGGTCGACGAGCGCGAAAACAAGAGCGACCTGTTCCAGCACCAGGGCGGCCTGCAGGCTTTCGTCAAATACCTCAACCGCTCGCGTACCGCGATCCATGACTCGGTGTTCGCATTTCGTACCACCGAGGGCGCGACCCAGATCGAGGTCGCCATGCAGTGGAACGATTCCTACCAGGAATCGATGTTCTGCTACACCAACAACATTCCGCAGAAAGATGGCGGTACGCACCTGTCCGGGTTTCGCGCCGCACTGACGCGCACGCTCAACGACTACATCGAGAAAGAGGGCGCCGCCAAGCGCGAGAAAGTGCCGACCACCGGCGATGACGCGCGCGAAGGACTGACCGCGATCCTGTCGGTCAAGCTGCCGGATCCGAAATTTTCCTCGCAGACCAAGGACAAGCTGGTTTCCTCCGAGGTCAAGGGCGTGGTTGAAACTGCGGTAGCTAACAAGCTGAGCGAGTTCCTGCTGGAGCGTCCGCAGGAAGCCAAGGCTATTGTCGCCAAGATCATCGACGCCGCGCGGGCCCGCGAGGCGGCGCGCAAGGCGCGCGAAATGACCCGTCGCAAAGGGGCGCTGGATCTGGCCGGCCTGCCGGGCAAGCTCGCGGACTGCCAGGAAAAAGATCCGGCACTGTCAGAGATCTTCATCGTCGAGGGCGATTCCGCCGGCGGCTCCGCCAAGCAGGGCCGCGACCGGCGCACACAGGCGATTCTGCCGCTCAAGGGCAAGATCCTGAACGTCGAGAAAGCGCGCTTCGACAAGATGCTGTCGTCCGCCGAAGTCGGCACGCTGATCACGGCGCTGGGTTGCGGCATCGGCCGCGATGATTTCGACGTCGAAAAACTACGCTACCACCGCATCATCATCATGACCGATGCCGACGTGGACGGTTCGCACATCCGGACTCTGTTGCTGACATTCTTCTACCGCCAGATGCCGGCCTTGATTGAACGCGGCCATATCTATATTGCGCAGCCGCCGCTGTTCAAGGTGAAACGCGGCAAGAGCGAGGTCTACGTCAAGGACGAGGGCGAGCTGACCGCGATGCTGCTGTCGACCGCGCTGGATGGGTCGTCATTGCATACGCGTGCCGGCGGCGAGGTATTGCGCGGCTCTGCGCTGGAGCTGCTGGCGCGGATGTACATGGAAACGCTCGCAATCATCCGGCGCTGGTCGCGTCGTTACGACGAACGCCTGCTCGAGCAGCTGATCTACCTGCCGGCGATCCAGCCCACCGACTTCGACCGGCCGGACTGGCTGCGCGACTGGATCCGCTTGTTAGCCGAGCGGCTGAATGCGCAGCTCGACGGCATGCGTAACTACGATGTGCAGCTGCGCACCCAGCCGGATGGCGCTGTAACCCGCATCCAGGTTCACAAAACCGAGCACGGCTCATCGACCGACAAATACCTGCCGCGCGAGTTTTTCGAATCAGCCGAGTATCAGCGCATCGTTGATCTGGGCCGCACGCTGGAGGGGCTGGTGGGCGAAGGCGCGCATGTGGAGCGCGATGGACACCAGGAAGACGTGGGCTCGTTCAAGGCGGCGATGAACTGGTTTATGGACCAGGCCCGCAAAGGCCAGACCATCCAGCGCTACAAGGGCCTGGGCGAGATGAACCCGGCGCAGTTGTGGGAGACCACGATCGATCCGGCGGTACGCCGGCTGATGCAGGTTCGTATCGAGGACGCCGCGGCGGCGGACGACATCTTTGCCACATTAATGGGCGACCAGGTCGAGCCGCGCCGCGAGTTCATTGAAAAAAATGCCCTGTCGGTGATGAACCTCGACGTTTAACAGCGCCGTTATTGTAGTGCCGGCGCAACAGCCGGCGGCCTAACAGCAAATTCCCGCCGTCTAACCGCGGTTTTGGCTACACTAACCCCACAAAGAGCCTGCCCCCAATTTGTGGTGCAGGCGATACCAGAGTCTTACCGGGAGTAACAATCAATGGCAACGTCTCAGTTGATGCGCGCTGCGTGGCTCGCAGCATTTTCGGCCCTACTGTCCTTCAGCGCAACGGGCTTCGCCCAGGACGCCAAGAAAGCCGACAAGAAAGCGGCGGACGAGGAGCTCACAGAAGTTGTGGTCACAGGCTCGCGTCTGCGTCGCGATAACTTCCAGACTGCGGCGCCGCTGCAGCTGATCACGCGCGATGAAACAGTGCTCGCCGGCCTCTCGACTACCACCGAAGTGCTGCAGAGCGGGTCGGTCACCAGCGGCAACGGCCAGATCAATAACTCCTTCGGCGGCTTCGTAACGAATGGCGGTCCCGGAGCTAACACCGTCGGCCTGCGTGGCCTTGGCCCCGGCCGCTCGCTGATCCTGTTGAATGGTCGGCGCATCGCGCCCGCCGGAACACGCGGCTCGGTTGGCACGGTCGACCTGAACGTATTGCCCAGCGCGATCATTGACCGCGTCGAGATTTTGCGCGATGGCGCGTCCTCCGTTTACGGCTCCGACGCAATCGCGGGCGTTATCAACGTCATTACACTGAAAAAGGCCGATGGCCTGACACTGGAAGGCAACTACAAGTCGCCGACCTCTGGCGGCGGCGAGGAATCGCGCCTCTCGGGCGTCTTCGGTTGGAACAGTGATCGTCTCAGCCTCAAGGGCTCCGTTGACCTTTACCGGCGCAACAATCTGACCTTGGGTGACCGAAGCTGGACGCAGTGCAATCAGGACTATGTTTTTAAGGCCGATGGCGTTACGCGTAACGACTTCGTCGATCCGAAAACCGGCCAGCCGAAGTGCTATCCGATTACCGGCACAGGTTCCAACGGCGTCACGATAAATACCCTGGGTACCACCACGACAGCGGGCGTCGGCGCCGCGGGTTCGGTAGGCACGACGTTTAACCGTTGGCGGCCAAACGCCGCGGTGACCACCGGTCTCGCAGGCTTTGAAGGCGTCGGCGGTGGCGCAAACAGTCTTGGTGTGCGCGATACCTTCGATCCGCGGATGCTCAATCGCTCCCTGACGTCCCCAGTGACCGTGAAGGTGGGATACCTGGAGGGCTCCTACCAACTCGAATCCCTGGGTAACGCCGAGTTGTACGGCATGTACCTGACGAATCGCCGCGAATCAAGCCAGGTTGGTTTCCGCCAGCTGTCGCTCGATTATCGCAAGAACACGCCGACCGGCGCGGCAGGCGCACTGCAGCCGAACCCGTTCATTCCGGCCAACCTGCAGTTCTCGACACTTTCCGGACCCACCTTGATCACGGGCACGCAGAACGTCGGCGTGCGACTCTTCATCGGCTTTGGCAATGACAAGAGCGAGCAGCAAGTCGACTACCAGATCGGTGGACTTGGCATCAAAGGTGATTTCTTCATCGAAGGCTGGAAGTACGACGCCTATGCCCAGGTCAGCAAATCTGATTCGACCTACCTGTTTAAGTCCTGGCTGACCGACAAGGTCTCGCAGACACTGGATGTCGTAGTCGCGCCCGTCAGCACGGCTTCGAATCTGATCCGCACGGTTAACGGCGTGAACTACACCTGCGCCGTCAACGTCACCAATCCATCGGCCGGCGCATGCGTACCAGCCCCGGCGATCTCGGCCGCCCTGATCGGCGGGCAAATTCCGCAGGACTGGATCGATTACACCTGGAAAGACGTGGTCGGCAAGACGATCTATGAAGAGTCCAGTGTGTTCCTGAACCTCGACGGCAAGTTGTTCTCGATGCCAGCCGGCGATGTGCAGATGGTGCTGGGCGCCGAGTATCGCAAGTCGCGTATCAACGATACGCCGGCCGTCGAAAGCCAGCGCGGCAATCTGTACAACTTCACGTCGTCGGTGATCACGAAGGGCACGGACGCGGTGCGGGAGCTCTACACGGAGCTCGAGTTCCCGTTACTGCGCGACAAGCCGGGCGTCAAGGACCTCACGATCAACCTCTCGGGCCGCTACACGGATTACGATTCCTACGGCGCGGACGAAACCTACAAGGGAACGCTGATGTACAAGCCTGTCAGCTGGCTGGCGCTGCGCGGCACCTACGGTACGTCCTATCGTGCGCCGGCGTTGTTCGAGCAGTTCCTGGGCGCGACCACGGGCTTCCAAAGCAGCAGCGCCGATCCTTGCAACAGCTATGACGCACCCGGCGTCAGTCCGATCCGTGCGGCCAACTGTCGTTCGGAAGGATTACCTGCCGGATTCACGCAGACCAGCGGCATCACGGTCTTCTCGCAAGGTGGCGCAGCGCAGGGCCTGGAAGCGGAGACCTCGGACAACTTCACGGCCGGCATCGTGTTCCGGCCCGATTTCCTGCCCGATAATTTCGGCGAGCTGGCACTCGCGGTTGATTACTACGACATCAAGATCGACAACGGCGTCGATCGTGTCGGGCCTGCCAACCTGTACAACCTCTGCTACAACGATCCAGGTTTCCGCTCGGCCGCGGGCGCGGGCTACTGCACCTACCTGAGCCGCGATTCATTGAATCGCCTGACGGTGTTCGATTCGTACACCAACGTGGCGAAGCAGGGCGTGCAAGGCATCGATTACAACCTGCGCTACACGCATGACATCGGCCCGGGCCGCTTCCGGGCAAATCTCGAGGTGCAAACCTACAAGGAGCAGACCGGCCAGGCGCTGCCAACCAGCAGGGTCATCGACAGCAACGCGACGATCGGCGCGCCGAGGACGACCGGCGAGCTGGCGCTGACCTACACCTGGAACAAGTGGCGCGTCCGCACCAGCATGGAATACACGGCCGCGATGGACAGCAACGCGCTGGTCGGTAACCTGCTGGCTAACGGCCAGGCGGATCCGACCTTCGTCTTTGCGGTTCCGGCCTACAAGCTCTACCACGGATCGGTGGAGTACGATGCCGAGAAATGGAATGCCACCATTGGCGTGCGCAACATAACCGATGAAATTCCGCCATCGATTTCCTTTGGCGCGTACAACCGGGTGGGTAATGCGGCGCTGTACAGTGGCTACGACTATGAGGGCCGCACGGCCTTCATGAACCTGCGATACAAATTCTGATCCGTTTCTGATCTGCCGGGGGCGGCGAGCTAACGCTCGCCGCCCTTTTTTCTGGCGCGGATTTCCGCAATAGTCTTCTCGATCCAGGCCTGCGCCTCGGCGTTGACCTCGCGCGGATCGCGGTTTACCGCCGCAATCGGCGGACCAATAACCACATCGATCGTGCCCGGCAGCTTGCGCAGGCTGCGCCGCTGCCAGTAGAAGCCGGCGTCATGGGCGACCGGTACGATCTGGCAACCGGCCTGCGAAGCTAACAAAGCACCGCTGGATCCATAACGGCGGGTTTCTCCGGGCGGCATGCGGGTGCCCTCCGGAAAGATGATGACCCAGGAGCCACGCTGCAACCGGTCGTTGCCCTGCTCGACCACCTGGTTGACCGCCGACGGTCCGCCCGAGCGGTTCACGGCGATCGACTTCATCAGCGCGAGCGTCCAGCCGACAAAGGGAATCCACATCAACTCGCGCTTCAGCACCCAGACCTGCTGCGGCAGGATCGCCATCATCCCGAAGGTCTCCCAGGACGAGGAGTGTTTCCACAGCGACACATGCGCGCCCGCCGGGAGGCGGTCGAGTCCTGTAACGCGGTAGTCCAGCCGGCAGAGCCATTTCAGGGAGAACAGCAGCATGTGTCCGTAGCCATTCGCGAGCCGCCAGCGATGCCGGAACGGCAGGATCAGGCACAGGGGGAAAAACAGGATCCCGCAGGCGAACGTGCCCAGCATGAAGACCAGCGTAAAGATCAGGGAGCCTAACAACTGCACGTTGCCGTGCTCCTGCCGCTAGCCAGGCAGCCTGGAGAAATCGGCAATGCCGGCAAACAGGTCGCGCAGCGCGGCGAGCAGCGCGTGGCGATTGGCGCGCAGTGCCGCATCCGGGTCGTTGACCATGACCTGGTCGAAAAACGCGTCGACGACGCTGCGCAAATCCGCGAGTTGAGCGAGCGCGCCGGCGTAATCGGCCTTTGCCACCGCAGCGCGTACCGGGCCTTGCTGCCGCAGCAGCGCCGCGTGCAGCGCCTGTTCGGCCGGCAGCCGGAGCAGGTCCGCATTGATCGCGACGGCGACCGCATCCTTGGTCGTATCGCCGGCCGATTTGCGCAGGATGTTGGCAATGCGCTTGTTAGCTGCGGCGAGGCTCGCGGCCTCGGGGCGCTGCAGAAATGTTGCCAGCGCCGCAAGACGGGTTGCGGCATCGCGCGGTGAGCGCGGATTCGCTGCCATGACGGCGTCGAACATTTCGGTGCTGTGGCCGCTCTGGCCGCCGACCAGCAAGCCACGCAGGCGTTCGAGGATGTAGTCGAGCACGTCCTGCGCGGCCGTCGCCGCTTTGACCGGCTGCAGACTGACGGCGCGATTGACCCAGTCGCGCAGATCGAGATCGAGGTTTTTCTCCAGCAGGATACGCAGCAGGCCGATGGCCGCGCGCCGCAGACCAAACGGATCTTTGGTGCCGGAGGGTTTCTGGCCAATGGCAAAGATTCCGGCCAGTGTATCGAGCCGGTCCGCCAGCGCGACGGCAACGCTGGTTGCGTTGCCCGGCAGCGTATCGCCCGCGCCGCGTGGCAGGTAATGCTCAGCGATCGCGTCAGCGACGTCGGTCGGCAGGCCGTCGGCGCGCGCGTAGTAGCGGCCCATGATGCCCTGCAGATCCGGAAACTCGCCCACCATGCCGGTGACGAGATCGCACTTCGCAAGCTCGGCGGCCTGTCTGGCGGCCGCGGCATCACCGCCCAGGGTCTGCGCGAGCTCAGCGGCCAATGAGCTAACACGCCGGACCTTGTCGCCGATGGAACCCAGTTTGGCCTGGAATGTTACGTTGTCCAGCGCGGCGCGCCTTGCGGTCAGCGGCTGCTTGCGATCCTGCTCGTAGAAGAACGCGGCATCCGACAGCCGCGGCCGGACCACGCGCTCGTTGCCGGCACGCACCTGTGACTGGTCGCGGCTCTCGATGTTGCTGACTGTGATGAACCACGGCAGCAGCGCGCCGTTAGCAGACTCCACTGGGAAATAACGCTGGTGTTCCTGCAGGGTTGAAATGAGGACTTCGCGCGGCAGGTCGAGAAACCGTGCTTCGAACTGCCCGGCGACGCCGACGGGCCATTCGACCAGCGCGGTCACTTCATCTAACAATTCGTCGGTGATCAGCGGCCGGCCCATGTTACCGGCGCGCAGTACTTCCGCGCGCACCCGGGCCTTGCGGGATTCAAAATCCGCAAGCACCTTGCCCTTGGATTCGAGAACTATGGCGTAGTCGGCTGGTGACTCGATGCGCAGCGCCTCAGGCGCGTGGAAACGGTGGCCGCGAGTGTCGCGACCGGAGTTCGTGTCGAGAATTGTCGCGGGAATGACTTCCTGGCCAAAGAGCAGCACCAGCCAGTGAACCGGGCGCACAAACTCGGCGCTGCTCGAACCCCAGCGCATGCGCTTCGGGATCGGCAGGGCATCGAGCGATGCCTGGATGATGCCCGGCAACAGGCTCGCGGTTGGCGCGCCGGGTTTGCTGCCTTCGAACAGCAGGAATTCGCCCTTGCCTTCCTTGACGCGGCCAAGCGCCGCGACCGTGGTACCACAGGACTCGGCAAATGCGGTCGCAGCGCGTGTGGGTTGGCCACTGGCATCGAAGGCGGCGTTGACCGGCGGTCCGCGACGGCGCTGTGCCTGAGTCGGCTGCGTCTCGGCGAGCGCACTGATCAATACCGCGAGGCGTCGCGGTGTTGCGTAGGACTTGAGCGCAGTGAAACCAATGCCTGCGGCGTTGAGTCCGCTGCGAATTCCTTCCGCAAACGCGATCTCGAGTTCGCGCAGCGCCAGCGGCGGCAATTCCTCGGTGCCGAGTTCCACCAGCAGATCGCGGGCGCTCATGCCTTGCTCCCGGCGGCGGCATCGCGCAGCATCGGAAAGCCCAGCGCTTCGCGACTGTCGTAATAAACCTGTGCCACACCGCGCGCCAGCGTGCGCACCCGCAGGATGAATCGTTGCCGTTCGGTCACCGAAATCGCGCCACGCGCATCTAACAAGTTGAAGGTATGCGAGGCCTTCAGCACCTGCTCGTACGCCGGCAGCGCGAGCCTGGCGGCCAGCAGTTGCTGGCAGGCGGCTTCGTGCTCGTCGAAGTGCCGGAACAGGACCTCGACGTTGGCATGCTGGAAATTGTAGGCGGACTGCTCAACCTCGTTCTGGTGGAACACGTCGCGGTAGGTGACCTTGCCCTGCGGGCCCTCGGTCCAGACGAGATCGAACAGGTTTTCGACCCCCTGGATGTACATGGCCAGGCGCTCGAGACCGTAGGTGATTTCGCCGGTCACGGGACGGCAATCGAGGCCACCGACCTGCTGGAAGTAGGTGAACTGCGTAACTTCCATGCCATTCAACCAGACCTCCCAGCCCAGGCCCCAGGCGCCTAACGTCGGGGATTCCCAGTTGTCTTCGACGAAGCGGATGTCATGGGTCATAGGGTCGAAACCCAGCATCTTCAGGCTGCCGATGTAGCGCTCGAGAATGTCGAGCGGCGAGGGCTTGATGACCACCTGGAACTGGTAGTAATGCTGCAGCCGGAACGGGTTGTCGCCGTAGCGGCCGTCGGTCGGTCGCCGCGACGGCTGCACATAGGCCGCGCTCCAGGGTTCGGGCCCGATGGCGCGCAGGAAAGTGGCGGTATGGAAGGTCCCGGCGCCGACTTCCATATCGTAAGGCTGCAAAATGACGCACCCCTGGTCGGACCAGTACTGCTGCAGGGCGAAAATGAGCTGCTGGAAGGTGCGCGGTGCGGCCATGTTAGATGCTGTGCAAAGCGCGCGATTATAGATGAGAATTCCCGCGGAGGGTTTTATGGACGCAACATTACTTGCTGCGATTGAGCAGCTGCACGATCCCGCGGGCTGGGTGCACCTGGCCACCATTGGCAAGGATGGCGGACCGCATGTCACGCCGATGATGATGGGCCTGCGTGCGCCCTACCTGCTTTTCAGCATGACCGGCAAACAGAAGATCCGCAATCTCGAGCGCGACCCGCGCGCCTGTGTTGCGATTTCCAAACCGGTGACCATGGCGCACGTGATGGTCTGGGGAACCGTCGAGATTCGTCGCGATGCAGAGGCCCAGCAGTGGTGGGAGGAGATGATCGTCAGGTCTTTTGGACCGGAGGGGCTCGGCAAGCGCGCACGACAATTGTCGGCGGACGCGACCAGTCTCGGCGTGATGACACCGACGCACCATCGTATTTATGGCCTCAACAAGAGCTAACAAAATGGAAGCCGCGGAAGATATTTTTCGGGGTGGATGCCTGTGCGGAGCGGTGCGTTACGAAGCGCGGGGCCCGGCCACCCAGTTGTGTTTCTGTCATTGCGAAACCTGCCGTCGTGCGGCCGGAGCACCCGGCGTGCCTTGGGCTACATTTCAGGTCGCGAATTTCAAGCTGATAAAAGGGGCGCTGGCTGAGTATCAATCCTCGCCACAGGTGGTGCGGGGCTTTTGCGCGCAATGCGGCAGCTCATTGACGTACCGCAACAGGGCGCGCGCGACGGAAATCGATGTCACGCCGGTGACGCTCGATGACCCGGAACGGCTCCCGCCGAAGGCGCACATCTGGATGCAGGATCGCTTGTCGTGGGAAGTCCCCGGCGACAGCCTGCCGCGGTTCGCGACCCATCGGACCGATGGCAACAGCTAAGGCGGCAGCCGCCCGCGCCGGGCCAGGGCGCGATGGCGCACCGACAGCATTCGCAAGCGTGGCGCAGCTACGGCGCTGGTTCGCGAAAAATCACCATAGCGCTGACGTGATTGTGATGCGCCTGATGCGCAAGCACGCGGCGCATCGGGGCGTCACGTATGCGGATGCGCTCGATGAGGCGCTGTGTTTTGGCTGGATCGACGGCGTCACGGGCGCCTTCGATGCCGACAGCTACACCGTCCGATTTACGCCGCGACGCCCGCGCAGCATCTGGAGCCTGGTCAATATCAGGCACGTCGAGCGCCTGCGCGACTCGGGCCGCATGATGCCTGCAGGCGAGAAGGCGTTCGCCGCGCGTACAGCGGCGCGCAGCGGCGTCTACTCGTTCGAACAAAGGCCGACCGACCTGCCGCCGGCCTACCTGAAGCGCTTCCAAGCTAACAAGCGTGCCTGGAGTTTTTTTGCGGCCCAACCGCCTGGATATCGACGCAGCAGCGTTTTCTGGGTCATGAGCGCCAAGCGGGATGCAACGCGTGAGCGCAGGCTGGCGCAGCTGATCGCGGACTCCCGCGCCGGCCTGCGCATAGCGCTGCTGCGCCGATGAGTGCGCGCGCCTTGCGGCTGAATGCGGTCCTGTTGCCAGGTACCTTTGTGTACTGCTCGCTGCCGCCCAGCACCGATCTTGCGGGCGTGGCGACGGTCGCAAGCATTGTGGAACCCGAGGGCATTACAGTGGTTCTGCGTGAGCAGGAAGCGGTCGCGAGAGGCTGGAAGGTGCTGTTTCGCGCCACCTGGATTCAATTCGGCCTGGTCTCGGCGCTCGACGCTGTCGGCCTGACGGCGGCGGTTTCGCAGCAGCTCGCTGCAGCGGGAATCGGTTGCAACATGGTCGCGGGTGCGTACCATGACCACGTTTTCGTGCCGGTCGAGCGCGCAGCGGAGGCGCTCGAGCTGCTGAATAAACTGAGAATCAATCTGGCTAACAAAGAATGAAAAACCTCGGTCATCTTTTTGAGCACAATCGACGCTGGTCCAGGGGCATGCACGACCAGGACCCGGAATTCTTCAGCAAGCTGACGCAGCAGCAGTCGCCGGATTACCTGTGGATCGGCTGCTCCGACAGCCGCGTGCCGGCGAATCAGATCGTCGGCCTGCTGCCGGGCGAGCTGTTCGTACATCGCAATCTCGCTAATGTGGTCGTGCATACGGACCTTAATTGCCTGTCGGTAATGCAGTTTGCGATCGATGTACTCAAGGTCAGGCACATCATCGTCTGCGGT
>JANNVI010000044.1:0-67088 GCA_031414335.1 Gammaproteobacteria bacterium
CCAACTTGAACAGGTGCTGGAATTCCACGACGGCGCTCTTCTGGACGCTGGCCTGCACGTCGGACATGCGGTCGCGGACAGAGAGCCGCTCGCGCTGCACATGATGATGGGCAAACATGGCCGCCCGCGACACCACGTCGCGGAACGCCAGGATCATTTCCTGCAGTTGCACCTGCGGCAGGCTCTTGGCAGGACGCGGCAGGTCCGCGGCGACCTCGGCCTGGAACACATCGCGTTCCAGGCGGGGCAGCTTGTCGATACCCTCAGCAGCGCGCTTGAAACGCTCGTATTCCTGCAAACGGCGCACCAGTTCGGCGCGCGGGTCCGCTTCCTCGTCAGCTGCATCCGCCGACCGTGGCAGCAGCATGCGGCTCTTGATTTCGGCCAGCGTCGCGGCCATCAGCATGTACTCGCCCGCGAGCTCCAGCTGCATCTCCTCCATCAGCTCGATGTATTCCATGTACTGCCTGGTGATCGGCGCGATCGGAATGTCGAGCACATTGAGATTCTGGCGGCGAATCAGATACAACAGCAGATCAAGCGGCCCCTCGAAGGCGTCGAGGAAGACTTCCATGGCCTGAGGAGGGATATAGAGGTCGCGCGGCACATTCGTCATGGGCTCGCCATGTACGAGTGCAAACGGCATCTCGGCCTGTTCCGGCGACAGCGTGGGCTGTGCAGGGTGGTCCTCGGCCTTGCGGTCAACGACTAACTTAAGATCGGGTTTTCCCAAAGGCTGGCTCCGGACTGGAACAACTGACTGACAGCGTAATCAGGCGTCGCGCAGGTGCATTGCGCGCCGGACATCGTCGAGCGTTTCGCGCGCCGCCTCGCGGGCCTTCTCGCTGCCTTCGGTGAGTATGGTACGCACTACGTCCGGATTGTCGACAAATTCCTGCGCCCGTTTGCGCATCGCCTGGATGTCCTCCACCACCCGCTCGATCAGCGGTTTCTTGCACTCGAGGCAGCCAATGCCGGCGCTGCGACATCCGGCCGCCGCCCACTCGCGCGTCTTGTCATCGGAATAGACATTGTGCAGATCGAATACCGGGCACTTGTCCGGGTCGCCTGGATCGGTGCGGCGCACGCGCGCCGGGTCTGTCTGCATGGTCTTCAGCTTGTTAGCAACCTGGTCCGGATCTTCGCGCAGTCCGATGGTGTTGCCATAGGACTTGGACATCTTGCGGCCATCCAGCCCGGGTAATTTGGGGGTGCGGGTCAGCAACACCTGCGGCTCGGGCAATATTGCCACGCTGTCGCCATCCAGGAATCCTAACAAGCGTTCGCGATCGGCGACCGTCAGCCGGGTGTTGCTATCGACCAGGGCGCGGGCTTTCTCGAGCGCGGTGCTGTCACCGCCCTCCTGGAACTTGCGCCGCAACTGGCGATAGAGCGTGGCGTTCTTGCCGCCCAGACCCTTGATGGCTTTTTCGACCTTGGTCTCGAAATCCGGTTCGCGTCCGTACAGGTGATTGAAGCGCCGCGCGATCTCGCGCGTGATCTCCACATGCGCTATCTGGTCTTCGCCGACCGGCACACCGTAGGCGCGATACAACAGGATGTCGGCCGACTGCAGCAAGGGGTAACCGAGGAAGCCGTAGGTCGCGAGGTCTTTTTCCTTGAGCGCTTCCTGCTGATCCTTGTAGCTCGGCACACGCTCGAGCCAGCCGAGCGGCGTGATCATGGACAGCAACAGGTGCAGTTCCGCGTGCTCCGGCACGTGCGACTGGACGAACAGCGTTGCGACGCCCGGATCGATGCCCGCTGCCAGCCAGTCGATGACCATCTCATGCGTCTGCTCAGGCAGCGCACTGGTGTCATCGTATCCCGTTGTCAGGGCGTGCCAGTCGGCAACGAAAAAGAAGCACTGGTACTGGTATTGCAGCTCCAGCCAGTTCTTCAGTGCGCCGTGATAATTGCCGAGGTGAAGTTGCCCGGTCGGACGCATGCCGGAAAGCACGCGTTTAGCTTGCGGTGTGGCGCTCATGTTGTCGGGGAATTATAGCGAAGCGGCGGCCTTGCCCCCGGATAACTACAAGCCCAGTCGATCGAGCGGCCCTTTGCCGGCCCGCGTAATGACGGCTGGCGCAGCAATAAGATCGACAACGGTGGTTGGCTCGATGCCGCAGTGGCCGCCGTCCAGGATGATATCGACCTGGTTCTCGAGGCGCCCCATCGCCTCCACGCCGTCGGTGACCGGCAGATGATCGCCCGGCAACAGCAGCGTCGAGCTCATCAACGGTTCGCCCAGAGCCTCAAGCAGCATCTGCGGCACCGGATGATCCGGCACCCGGATACCGATGGTGCGGCGCTTTTCGTGCTGCAGGCGGCGCGGCGTCTCGCGAGTGGCTGGCAAGAGGAAGGTGTAAGGACCGGGCGTGCAGGATTTCAGGATGCGAAATTGCCAGGTATCGACCCGCGCGTACTTGGCGATTTCCGTGAGGTCGCGGCACACCAGCGTGAAGTGATGGTGGCGGTCGGTATGGCGTATGCGCCGGATGCGCTCCAACGCGTCCTTGTCGCCGATATGACAACCTAACGCATAACAACTGTCGGTCGGATAGACGATCAGGCCTCCGGCACGCACGGCTTCGGCCGCCTTCAGGACCAGGCGGCGCTCCGGATTCTTCGCGTGCAATAGATAATAGTCTGTCAAGGGATGGTCCCTGCGGCTGGTCGGCTATCATACCTGCTGCACTCGGAAAGCCTTGTCATGCAAAGTCTGCTCACGCTCGCCCCACTCGCAATATTCCTGGTCGCCTACCAGGTGGCCGGTATTTATGCCGCCACCGGCGCACTGATGATTGCGATGCTCGCTGTGGTCGCGATCGACTGGCTGCGCACGCGCCATGTTCCGGCGGTGCACGGCTTCAGCCTGTTGTTAGTACTGATTTTCGGCGGCCTCACCCTGTGGCTGCGCGACGTGCATTTCATCCAGTGGAAGCCGACCATCCTGTTTGGAGCGTTAGGTCTGGCGCACCTGCTGTCGGAATTCATCGGCAGGCGCGTGCTGGCCGAGCGCCTGATGTCGGAAATGGTGCCGGAATTCAAGGCCATCGAGGCGCGCAACTGGCGCACCGCCAATCGGGCACTGGGCCTCTATTACTGGCTCATGGCAGGCGCCAACTGGTGGGTGGCAAACCATATGTCGGAAGCCGTCTGGGTCAGGTTCAAGACCATTGGCCTGACGCTGCTGATCATGCTGTTTTTTGTATGCCTGAGCTACTGGCTCATGCGCCGACCGGAGCTGCGCGATGAGCAACCCGCCGCCTGATCTGGTTGCCAGGATTCGCGCGCTGCTGACCACCAGCCTGGCACCGACCGAACTGACGGTGCTGGACGACAGTGCGGCCCACGCCGGCCACGCGGGCGCCCGGGAAGGCGGCCACTACCAGGTGCTGGTACGCAGCAGCCGGTTCAAGGGACTGCTGCCTCTGGCAAGGCACCGGCTGGTTTATGACGCATTGGCGCCCCTGATGGGCCCGGGCGGCATACATGCTCTTTCGATTGATGCCCGGCTGCCTTCATAATAGGGGTTTTGCCGACCGAACCCATTACCGAGAACTCACGACATGAAAACCCGTTTATTGCTCCCCCTCGCCGCGCTTGCCCTGGTGGCAGCCTGCAAACAGAAGCCCGCCGAGGCGCCCGCCGCCGCACCAGCAGCGCCCGTCGCCACGGTCAACGGCAAGGCGCTCAGCGCCGACATGCTGGAGACTTACGTCAAGGCTGCAGCCGGCCGCAGTCTGTCTGAACTGGCGCCTGAGCAGCGTGCGGAAGCTGTCGATGCGCTGGTGCGCATGCAACTGCTGGCGGACGAAGCCGACAAGCAGGGCGTAACCAAGGACAAGAACACGCTCGCGATGCTGGAGCTGTCGCGCCTGGAAGTGCTGCAGCGGACCGTGACCGCCAATTACCTGAAGGGCAAAGAGCCGACTGAACAGGAAATGCGGGCGGAATACGATGCGCAGATGGCCGCTGCGCCACGCACCGAATTTCATGTGCGCCATATCCTGGTGCAGTCCGAAGAACTGGCGAACAAACTGGTTGCGCGCCTGCAGAAAGGCGAGAGTTTCGAGAAGCTGGCGGCCACGGAGTCCGCGGATGCGCAGTCCAAGCCCCGCGGCGGCGATCTTGGCTGGGTGTCGCCGGGCAGCGCGCTGCCGCCGCCTTTCATCCAGGCTTTGTTAGGCCTGAAGAAAGGCGCGTTCACGACGACCCCGGTGCGCACCCAGTTCGGTTTTCATATTCTGAAAGTCGACGAAACCCGCGAAGCGACGCTGCCGACTTTTGACCAGGTCAAGGAACGCCTGGTGCAGATCGTGCTGAGCAAGAAGGTCAAGGCCTACACGGATGAATTGCTGAAGACCGCCAAGGTCGAACGCAAGTAATCATCAGGAATCCTGGTGGCCGTTCCCGGCCGCCAGGATCTTCTCGAGCTCGGCTTCGTCGAGCACCGGCACCGCAAGCTCGGCGGCTTTCTTCAGCTTGGAACCGGCGTCGCTGCCAGCAATCACGGCTGTGGTCTTGCGCGACACGCTGCCCGAAACTTTCGCGCCCAGCGCAAGCAATTTTTCCTCCGCGTCCTCGCGCGTGAAATTCTGCAGCGTCCCGGTCAGCACGTAGGTACGACCTGCGAGGGGCTGCGACGCGGCCGCCGGCTTGGTGATCGTCGGCCAGCTCAGCCCCAGTTCGCGCAACTCGTGCAGCAGCCGCAGGTGCGCCGGATCGTGGAAATAGGCCGCGACGTGCGCGGCGATTACCGGGCCGACGTCCGGCACCGCCTCGATCGCCGCGACGTCCGCAGCTAACAACAGCGGCAGGTCGCCATAGTGCCGCGCCAGCGACAGGGCGGTCGCCTCGCCGACGTCGCGTATGCCCAGTGCGAACAGCAGACGCGGCAGCGTCGTCGCGCGGCTGGCGGCGATCGCTGTCACGAGCTTTGCCGCCGACTTGTCGCCCATGCGATCCAGGGCCGCCAGTTGTTGCGCGCTCAACCGGAATATGTCGGCGGGCGTGCGCAGCAGGTCCGCATCAACCAGCTGATCGATCAGTTTTTCACCGAGCCCTTCGATATTCATCGCGCGACGCGACGCGAAGTGCCGCAAGGCCTCCTTGCGCTGCGCGGCGCAGCTATAGCCGCCGGTGCAACGCGCGACGGCCGCGTCGGCGTCGCGCACTACCGGGGAATTGCACACCGGGCAGGATGCCGGCAGGCGCACCGGCCGAGCATTGGCCGGGCGGCGTTCCTTGAGCACCCGCGCGACCTCGGGAATCACATCCCCGGCGCGACGAACAACCACTGTATCGCCGATCCGTACATCCTTGCGCTCGATTTCATCCATGTTGTGAAGCGTCGCGTTGCTGACGGTGACGCCGCCGACAAAGACCGGTGCCAGGCGCGCGACCGGTGTCAAAGCGCCGGTGCGTCCGACCTGGAACTCGACATCGCGCAGCTCCGTTTCCACCTCTTCAGCGGGAAACTTGTGCGCCAGCGCCCAGCGCGGTGCGCGCGACACGAAGCCGAGCTGGGTCTGCAGCGCCCGCTCCTCGACCTTGTAGACCACGCCATCGATTTGATACGGCAGCTGCTCGCGCCGCGCACCGATGCCGCGGTAATAGGCCAGGCAGCCCGTGAGACCGCGCACCGACTGCGCCTCCGGGCAGGTCTTGAGGCCCAGGCTGCGCAGCCAGGCCAGCAGATCGGTCTGCCGCGCCGGCGGCTCGGCGCCCGCCACGATGCCGAGCGCATAGAAGAAGATATCCAGCGGCCGCGACGCGGTAACGCGTGGATCCAGCTGCCGCACGATGCCCGCCGCCGCGTTGCGCGGATTGACGTAGGTCTTGTCGCCGCGCGCTACGGCTTCCTCGTTCATCCGGTTGAAACCGGCCAGTGGCATGAATACTTCGCCCCTGACCTCGAGTTCGCGCGGCGGGCTACCTAACAATTCGAGCGGCACCGCGCGAATGGTCCGCACGTTAGGCGTGACATCCTCGCCGGTGGTGCCGTCGCCACGCGTGGCCGCGTATTCGAGCCGGCCATCACGGTAGAGAAGTGCAATCGCGAGTCCATCAAGTTTCGGCTCGGCGGCATACTCGATGTCGGATTCGATCCCCAGCCGCTCATGGATGCGCCGGTCGAAGGCCACGACTTCGTCATCGTTGAAGGCATTTTCCAGCGACAGCATCGGCAGGCGATGCACGATCTCCGCGATACCGGCGCGCGGTGTGTCGCCAACACGCTGGCTCGGACTCGCCGGGCTGACAAGTTCCGGCCACCGGGCTTCGAGCGCCAGCAGCTCGCGCATCAGGTTGTCGTAGGCGGCGTCCGATATCTCGGGCTCATCGAGTGCGTGATAGCGATAGTTGTGGCGGGCGATTAGCCCGCAGAGCTCGCTATGACGAGCCCTCGCCCCATCCAGCTGCGGCCGCCTGGCGCCCACGTCGCGGCGCTTCAGTCGGCGCCGGCAGCCCGCTGCAGTGGCGCGGTATCGCGCAAGCCGGCGCGCAATTCCAGCGTACGTTCATCGGTCAGTCGCGCACCGTTGGTTTCGGCCATGTCGCCACCGAGGCGCTGCGACAACGCGCGCGCCGAACCTAACAAGAGCTCAAATGTCTGCATGGCCGGCAGCGGACCCGGCAGCACGGCAAACAGGTTCAGGCCGGAAAAGGTCTGGGAATCGACCTGGTCGAGTTCAAAGTAACCGGGCTTGTTCAGGTTGGCGGCGCTCAGGATTACGCGCCCGTCGATACCGGCGCGATGAAAAATCCGCAACTCGCCATAGACATAGCCATCGCCGACCAGCGCCTGACGCACGCGCATGCCGGAAAACCGGGTGCCGGGCCGGGCGACAACCCGCAGGCCCAGGATCTGCCGCTGTGTTTCATCCGGCCATTCGATCCGCAATTCCGGCGACTTGCCAAAATCAGCGGTATCGAGGACCACCGTGTCGGCATCGGCCAGCCCATAGCGATCAACATCCGCGTGAATCTGTGAATCGAGCTGCTCACCGACGTCCACCATCGGCAACGAACCTAACACCGGATCCCGGCCGACCGGGCCAATGGACGGCGCCGCCGCGAGCCGATCGTGCGCAGGGTCGTCATCGGCGTGTTCGGCCGCGGCAACTCCTGTTGTAGCGCTGTCGTGGCGCGCCTGCGCGGCTGCTCGCCGCCTGCGCCACCACTCCCAGGCCGCCAGCCCGAGCAGGAAGCCGAGGCCCAGCGCCAGCAGGCTAAGACGCAGCTCGCTCATGACTCAACTCGCTCATGACTCAACTGGCCGCCATCCGCAGTGCTTCGTCGATGTCGACCGAAACCAGGCGCGAAACACCAGGTTCGCTCATCGTCACGCCTATCAACTGGGACGCCAGCTCCATGGTGGCCTTGTTGTGGGTAATGAAGATGAACTGCACGCGTTGCGCCATTTCGCGCACGATTTCGCAGAAGCGGCCGACGTTGTGTTCATCGAGCGGGGCGTCGACCTCATCAAGCAGGCAGAACGGCGCGGGATTCAATTCGAAAATCGCAAACACCAGCGCGACCGCGGTCAGCGCCTTTTCGCCGCCCGACAATTGCGAGATCGTGACATTGCGCTTGCCGGGCGGTCTGGCCATGACGGCGACGCCGGCGTTCAACGGGTCGTCGCCGACCAGCTCAAGATAGGCATGTCCGCCACCAAACAGGCGTGGAAATTTTTCCTTGAGGCCGGTGTTGATGCGCTCGAAGGTCTCTTCGAACCGCACCCGAGTTTCCTTGTCGATCCGGCGCATCGCCTGCTCGAGCGTATCGAGCGCCGAGGTCAGATCCGCGTATTGGCTGTCGAGGTACTCCTTGCGCTGCGTGTTGTCACGCAGTTCATCGATGGCGGCAAGGTTGACCTGACCCAGCTTTTCAATGTCCTGGCGGCGATCCGCCAGTGCCTTGTCCCAGTCGATGGTGTTAGCTGATTCCGCAAGACCCGCGAGCACCTCCGCCAGCGTGAAATTAGTCGCCGCAAACTGCTCGGCGATTGACTCGCGCCGGACCCGGGTCTCCTGCGCGGTCATCCGCGCGGTCTCCAGACCGATGCGCGCATCCCCTACACGCTGCTCGCCGCTCAGGCGCTGCTCGTCCAGCCGCCGCATTTCGGCGTCCGCTTCTTCCTGGGCGCGCCGCGCCGCCGCGAACTCCGCTTCGACGTCGAGCCGCTGAGCTAACAATCCCTGCAATGCGCCTTCCAGGTCGACGATCGGCGCATCGCCGCCGGCCAGCTCTGATTCGAGCCCAAGGACGCGCACATCGAGCTGCTGGCGCTGCTCCGCCATGCGGCCGAGCCCGAGACCCAATGAGGTTTCAGCTGAGCGGCGCCCTTCGCTGCGGATCATCAGATCGCGCAGCACCAGCTGCGTCTGCTCGGCGCTGGCGCGGCAGCGCTGCAGATCGTCCCGGCGGGTCTCGCGTTCGGCGATCAACTCGGGCTGGCGCCGGTCGAGCTCACCGAGGGCCGCCAAGCCGCTTTCGAGCTCACCATGTGCGCGCGTCAGGGCCGCCTGGGTTTCATCACGCTCGCGCAGGACCTCGGCGCTTTCGTTTTCCAGCCGCTGCCGGCGATGCACAGTCTCCTGCGACCGTGCGCGCGATGCTTCCAGTTGTCCGAGCAGCTCGCTGTGCTCGCGATGCGAGCTCTGAATCTGTTCCTGCGTGGCGTCGCGCTGCCGTTCCGCCGCCAGAAGCGTTTGCCGCACATCGACCAGCGTCTGCTCGATAACGGCAACCTGGCCGTCACAGTCATGGCACTGCGCGCGCAGATCCTTGAGCCGATGTTCACGCTCGAGCACGCCTTCATGGCCGCCGGCGCCGCGATTGACACGCAGCCAGTTGCGCCCCAGCCACTCACCACGCGCCGTAACCAGCGACTCGTCTGCGGCCAGCCGACTGCGTTGCGCCAGGGCCTCCGCCAGCGAGCCGGCGGTGCGTACACGGCCTAACAAATCAAGCACCGCCGCAGGTCCACGGGCACGTTCGGCGAGACTGCCGGCCTTCGCGCCAGCGCCACCACCGGAGGTGTCCAGCAGCGCGAGGCGGCCGTCGCCCAGGCCCGCCAGGGCTTCCTGCAGGCTGTCGAAACCATCGACGCACACGGCTTCCAGGTAATCGCCCAGCACGGTCTCCACCGCGCGCTCCCAGCCGGCGTCGACGCTGAGGTTCTCGGCGAGTCGCGCCTTCTTCGCCAGGCCGTGGGTCGCCAGCCAGCCGGCGGCATTGCCCTCGGCACGGCGCAGCGCCGCCTGCTGCAAAGCCTCGACCGACAGCATTTCGGCGCGCGCCTTTTCGCGGCGCAGACGCGCCGACTCAAGCTCGGTTTCCAGCCGCAGTTGCCTGGCGCGCGTCGACTGGACGTCGCCTAACGCCGCGGTGAGCGTGGTGGTCAGGCCTTCGCTGGCACGACGCGCTTCGGACTCGCGCGATGCCAGGTCACCTAACAATGCATTGGCTTCCTGGGTTGCGAGCGCGTCACGCTCGAGCGACAGCCGGTCGGCCTGCGCCTGCAGGCGCCGGATCTGATTCTCCAGTTGCTCGATGCGGGCGCGCTCGACCTGCACCGTCTGCCGTGCTCCACCGAGCTCGGCGTTAAACTCCTCCCAGGAGTGCTGCGCCTGTTGCAGGCCCGCCTCGGCAGCTAACAATGCAGTGCGCGCCGCCTGGTCGGCCGCACCCGACTGCGCCAGGCCGGGCGCCAGCGTCTCGAGTTCGTTGCGGATGGTGACCAGGTCGGATTCGTCGCGCGCGACGTGACTGGCCAGTTCGCCGATCGAGGTGCGCAGCTGCGCCAGTTCCGCGCGCTGGCGTTCGCGCATCTCGCGGGTGTGCTGAATCTGCTGCTCGTGGCGCGATACTTCGGCGCCCAGGGAGTAATAACGGCCCTGCACCTGGCTGACGCGTTCGCTGGTTTCGACCTGAAACTGCCGCTGGGTTTCCAGCGCCGCTTCGCTGGCGCGCAATTCGGCCAGTGCCGCCTGCAGCGCGATATCGCACTCACGCACCGCTGAATCCTGCACTTCGCTGCCACTGTCGAGTTCGCGCAGCCGCAGAGCTAACAATTCCGCATGCAGCTTGCGTTCTTCATCCTTGAGAGTCTGGTAGCGGCGTGCGGTGGCCGCCTGGCGCTGCAGATGACGGATCTGCTTGTCGACCTCGTCACGCACGTCCTGCAGGCGTTCCAGGTTTTCGCGCGTATCGCGAATCCGGGCTTCGGTTTCGCGGCGGCGTTCCTTGTAGCGGGAAATCCCCGCCGCCTCTTCGACGAACGCGCGCATGTCTTCGGTCTTGGCCTCGATGACGCGCGAGATCATGCCCTGCTCAATGATCGCGTAGCTGCGTGAACCCAGTCCGGTGCCGAGGAACAACTGGGTAATGTCTTTGCGGCGGCAGCGCGCGCCGTTGATGAAATAATTCGAACTGCCGTCGCGCGCCACCTGGCGGCGCAGCGACACTTCGCTATAGGCCGCGTACGGCCCGCTGATCTTGCCGTCCGCGTTATCGAACACCAGTTCGACCGATGCAGTGCCTACCGGCTTGCGCGCGTTCGAGCCGTTGAAGATTACGTCCGCCATGCTGTCGCCGCGCAGGTGCTTGGCCGACAGCTCGCCCATGACCCAGCGCACCGCGTCGATGACATTGGATTTGCCGCAGCCATTGGGACCTACCACGCCGGTCAGATTGCTCGGAAACGCAATGGCGGTGGGATCCACGAAGGATTTGAAACCAGAAAGTTTGATACGAACCAGCCGCATGCGCCTATTTCCCCTGCTCCAGCCGGCAATCAGATGTCGATAGTGTAAATTATTCGCACCATGAGTACGCAACCACTGCACATGATCGAAACTTTCCCGAATCCACATCCGGAACGCGATTACGACATCCGCATGCGGATGCCGGAGTTCACCTGCCTGTGCCCGAAGACCGGCCAGCCCGATTTTGCCACTCTGAAACTGGTTTATGTGCCGGACCAGCGCTGCGTGGAACTGAAGTCCCTGAAGCTGTACCTGTGGTCAATGAGGGATCGCGGCGCTTTCCATGAAGCGATCACCAACGAAATTGCCGGGCAGTTGATCAAGGTCCTGGAGCCACGTTTCCTGGAACTCAAGGCGCGATTTAACGTTCGTGGTGGCATCTACACGACAATTGTCGTCACGCATCGAAAAGACGGCTGGACGCGGCAAGAGTGGCCGGTATAATCCCGCGTCCTTTTTTCCGGGCCTCCGTTTAACAGGGGGTAAAATGCCCACGAAGAAGCCAGCTGCAAAACCCGCCAGATCCACCAAGGCCAGCGCCCCTGCGCGCAAGGTCGCTCCCAAGGCGCACGCAAAACCCGCCCCCAAAGCCAGCGCCAAGGCGTTGCCAACCAAGGGCGGCACGCGCAAGCCTGTCGTTCACGAACCGAAACACGTGCCTAAACCTGTCACTAAATCCGTAGCCAAGCCGACAGCCAAGAGCGCGCCCGCTGTAAAAGCGGCGCCGAAATCGCCGCCAAAACCAGCGCCAGTTCCGCAGCCAGCGGTGGTCGTGGCGGCCGTACCCGCCAGGAAGCCGCCACCCAGAACGCCAGCGGCTCGTGAGGCAGTGGCAGTAGCCATGCCGGCGCGGGCCACGCGTCCGATCCATGACGCGGCTGATGGCGAGGACACCGACGGCGACAACAATCTGCTGGCTGGCCCGCGTAATGTCACACCGTACATTGCGCAGCGCGGCGAGCAGTACATGAGCAAGGAGCAGCTCGGGCACTTTCGCGAGATCCTGGGCGCCTGGAAAACAGACTTGATGCGCGAAGTCGATCGCACCGTAACGCACATGAAGGACGAGGCGGCCAATTTCCCGGACCCCAACGATCGCGCGACCCAGGAAGAAGAGTTCAGCCTGGAGCTGCGCACCCGCGATCGCGAACGCAAGCTGATTCGCAAAATCGATGAAGCGCTGCAACGCATCGAGGACGGCAGCTACGGTTACTGCCTCGAGACCGGTGAAGAAATCGGCATCAAGCGCCTGGAGGCTCGACCGGTAGCAACGCTGTCGCTCGAAGCGCAGGAACGGCGCGAACGGCGCGAGAAGCAATACGGCGACCGCGACGACCGCTACCGCTAGTAACGGCAGTACTTCCGTTCCCTATGTCGGCCGCTTTGCGCCGACTCCCAGCGGTCCACTGCACCTGGGCTCGCTGGTCGCCGCACTCGCCAGCTATCTCGATGCGCGCGCCGCAGGCGGCCGCTGGCTGCTGCGAATCGATGACCTCGACCAGCCGCGGGTGCGACCCGGCTGCGATGCACTGATCATCCGCCAGCTAACGAACCTCGGACTGGCGTGGGATGGCGAAATCCGGTATCAGTCCCCTCATCTGCCCGAGTATCAGCAGGCCCTGGGTCAGCTGCAGAAGCACTGCGTGGTTTTCGCCTGCGATTGCTCGCGCCGCACGCTGCGCGCCGCCGCCGCTGCCGACCCCGCGGATGACGCCGAGCAAGCTTGCGTGGGTCGCTGTCGTGAACGGCGGGTGACGCAGCCTGCGGCGCTGCGCCTCGACCTCAGAGACTTCCATTCGGATTGGGTCGACCGCTGGCAGGGCCCTATCGCGGCCGGCCTGAGCGATTGCATTGTCCAACGGCGGGACGGCCTCTTCGCCTATCACCTCACCGTCGTGGTGGATGATCTGGCGAGCGGGATCAGCGACGTGGTTCGCGGCGCGGACCTGCTGGGCAGCACGGGCGCCCAGCGAGGCATTCACCAGGGATTGGGCGCCCGGATGCCGCGCTATGCGCACACGCCCGTGATAACCGAGGCGGACGGCTGCAAACTCGCCAAGACCCGGCGCAGCCTGGCGGTGGGCGAGCCTTTGCTGGCCCGGCGCGAGCTGGTTGCCGCGCTCAGGCTGCTGCAGCAGGATGCGCCGGTCGACTTGGAACGATTCCAGACAAGTACTATTCTTGAGCATGCCATCTGTCACTGGTCCCCGGCGAAATTTGCCGGCATCCGCTCGGTCGCCGCAGCACGCTAACAAATCTGCTTGGGGTTTTGCCCCGGCTGTACTATCGTAGCGCCATGGCTGAGCCGCGGGTGATCAAGAAATACCCGAATCGACGGTTGTATGACACCGCCGAGAGCCGCTATATCACGCTCGCCGATATCCGCAAACTGGTGGTCGACCGCGTCGAATTCGTGGTGCTGGACAAGACCACGCAGGATGACATAACGCGCAGCATCCTCCTGCAGGTGATCTCGGAACAGGAACATGCGTCGGAACCGGTGATGAGCCGCGACTTTCTGTCGCAGATTATTCGTTCCTATGGCGGCAACATGCAGAGCGTCGTCGGCAGCTACCTGGAACAGAGCCTGAAGCTGTTCGATGCGCAGCAGCGCGAGATCCGCGACAAGGTGCGTGGCGTCGTTGGCGTCGATCCGGTTGACGCGGTCACGCAGATCGCACAGAAGAATTACCAGCGCTGGCGCGCGGTTCAGGACGATATCTTCCGCACGCTGTTAGGCGGCGGCAAGGACAAGGATCACGACAAGTAGAGCGCGGATCCATGGGCCTCAAGGCTCATGAACCCGCGCACCAGTCCTGTCAGGCGGCGTCGACGTCCTTCATCGACAGGCGCACCCGGCCCTGGCGGTCGACTTCCAGCACCTTGACGCGCACGGAATCGCCTTCCTTGAGCTTGTCGGACACGCGCTCGACCCGCTCGTTGGAAATCTGCGAGATATGTACCAGGCCATCGCGGCCCGGCAGGATGGTGACGAAGGCGCCGAAATCCATCAGCCGCGCCACTTTGCCTTCGTAGACCGTGCCGACTTCGACATCGGCGGTGATCAGCTCGACCCGGCGCAGCGCTTCACGGCCGGCAGCACCGCTGACCGACGCGATCTTGACGGTGCCATCGCTTTCGATATCGATGGTGGTGCCGGTTTCCTCGGTGATGCCACGAATGACCGCACCGCCCTTGCCGATGACGTCGCGGATCTTCTCGGGGTCAATTTTCAGCGTGATGATGCTCGGCGCGTAGTCCGACATCTTCTCGCGCGTCGTGGACAGGACTTTGTTCATCTCGCCGAGAATATGCAGGCGACCATCTTTGGCCTGCGCCAGCGCGACTTTCATGATCTCGGGCGTGATGCCTTCGACCTTGATATCCATCTGCAGCGCGGTAATACCTTCTTTGGTACCGGCTACCTTGAAATCCATGTCGCCGAGGTGGTCTTCGTCACCGAGGATGTCGGTGATGACTTTGTAGCGGCTGCCATCCAGCACCAGGCCCATTGCGACACCGGCCACCGGCGCCTTGAGCGGTACGCCCGCATCCATCATTGCCAGTGACGCGCCGCAGACCGACGCCATGGACGAGGAGCCATTGGACTCGAGGATTTCCGAGACGACCCGGATTACATACGGGAACTTGGTCATATCGGGCATCACGGCCTTGACGCCGCGGCGTGCCAGGTTGCCGTGGCCGATTTCGCGGCGCTTGGGCGAACCCATCATGCCGGTTTCACCCACCGAGAACGGAGGGAAGTTGTAATGCATCATGAAGGGCTCGCGGCGCTCGCCTTCCAGCGCATCGATGATCTGTGAATCGCGGCTGGTACCCAGCGTCGTAACCACCAGCGCCTGGGTTTCGCCGCGCGTAAACAGCGCCGAACCGTGGGTACGCGGCAGGACGCCGGTCTTGACGGTGATCGGGCGTACGGTGAAGGCATCGCGACCGTCGATACGCGGCTCGCCGGTCAGGATTCGCTCGCGGACGATGTTGCTTTCGAGACGGAAGAACGCATCGCCAATCTGGTTGGCGGTGAATTTTGCGCCGTCGCCGCTCGCGAGCATGGCGATCACGGCTTTCTTGATTTCGCTGATCTTGGCGTAGCGTGCCTGCTTCTCCGTGATGCGATAGGCATCCGATAACCCGGCGCGGGCCTGGCCGGATACGGCAACGTCAAGCTCGGCATGCGAACTGTCGGGTTTCCACTCGATGCGCGCCTTGCGCGCTTCGGCGGCGATTTCGTTGATCGCCTTGATCGCGACCTGCATCTCTTTGTGGCCGAAGACCACCGAACCTAACATGACTTCTTCCGACAGGCACTTGGCTTCGGACTCGACCATCAGCACCGCGTCCTTGGTGCCTGCGACCACGAGGTGCAGTTCCGACTCCGCCAGTTCGGCAGCCGACGGGTTCAGCAGATACTGGCCATTCTTGTAGCCAACGCGCGCCGCAGCGATCGGGCCGTTGAACGGCACGCCTGACAGCAGCAGCGCCGCCGACGAGCCTAACAAGGCGGGGACGTCGGCGTCGATCTGCGGGTCCAGCGACAGCACCGTGGCAACGACCTGCACGTCGTTGAAGAAACCATCCGGGAACAGCGGGCGGATCGGGCGATCGATCAGACGGGAGTAAAGGGTTTCTTTTTCCGTCGGCCGGCCTTCGCGCTTGAAGAAGCCGCCCGGGATGCGGCCGGCAGCGTAGGTCTTTTCCTGGTAATTGACCGTGAGCGGGAAAAAGTCGCGGCCGGGCACAGCGGTCTTGGCGACGCAGGCCGTGCACAGCACGACCGTGTCGCCCATGGAAACGAGCACCGATCCGGCGGCCTGGCGAGCAAGCTCGCCGGTCTGGATGGTGACCTGCTGTGAACCGAACTGGAACGTGCGGGAATGAACTGCCACGTTAGGAATCCTTAAAGTTTTGGAAGCTGAAATAAACGAAAGACCGCGCCGTATTCTTTTTGAAGAATGGCGCGGACTTTACTTTGCGTCGTGTTAGCGACGCAGACCCAGACGCTCGACAACGTCCTGATACTTTTCCGGCTTGGTAGCCTTCAGGTAGTCAAGAAGTTTGCGGCGCTGATTAACGAGTTTCACAAGACCGCGACGCGAAGCATGATCGCTTTTGTGGGCCGTGAAGTGGCCACCGAGGCCGTTGATGCGCTCCGACAAGAGTGCGATTTGCACTTCGGGCGAACCCGTGTCGTTAGGTGCGCGCTGAAATTGGGAGACCGATCCGGTCTTCTTTTCCGCGGACAATGTCATGTATCAAATTCCTAAAAATTTTATCTTGATTTGCGGGCGCGGATTCTACCCGCAGGCGGCACCCGCCACAAGCCCAAATTCTTTTTATAAACAGAGACTTACGGTAAAGGCTGGGTAAACATCCTTTGCGGACGGATGATTGCGCCCGAATCCGGCGCCAAACTCTCCACGTGGCCGAGGCCCAGCCCGAGGCCAGCCTCATCCTGCAACCAGCAGGTGCCCGCTGCCGCTCCCAGCCGGCTGATGGTCTGTCCCTGCAGCAGCCGGCGTGCTTCCGCGACATTCAGCATCAGCCTGGGCATCAAAGGCAGGGCTGTCGAGGTCGCCAGGAGAAAATCGAGGCTGTTGGCCGCGAGCGCACCCGCGATCTCCCCGAGCTGCCACATCCGCAGGCCCTGAAAGGGCTCGACCCAGTCGCGGCGCAGCGCGATCAGGTGACCGCAACTGCCCAGGGCGCGAGCGATGTCCTCGCCCAGCACCCGGACATAGGTGCCCTTGCTGCAGCTAACAAAAAGTTCCAGAACCGCGCCGCTGACCTGCGTGCATTGCAGCTGGTCGATGCGGATGTTGCGCGGCTCGCGTTCGACCGTCTGTCCCTTGCGCGCCAGCCGATAGAGCGGCTGGCCGCCCTTCTTGATCGCCGAAAACATCGGTGGGACCTGAGTCTGCGGCCCAGTCATGCCTGCCAGAGCGTTGTTGACGGTCGCCAGGTCCAGCTGCGGCACCGGCAGGCGCTCGACAATGGCGCCCTCGGCGTCGCCCGTGGCGCTGCGTGCGCCCAGCAACAGCGTAAAGCGATAGCTCTTGTCGTGGCTTGCGACCAGGCCCGCGATCTTGGTCGCCTCGCCGAGGCAGACCGGCAGCATGCCGGTCGCCAGTGGGTCCAGGCTGCCGACATGCCCGGCGCGGGCCGCGCCGCACAGTTTCCGGACCCTGTCAGTTGCGCTGTGCGACGACAATCCCAGCGGCTTGTCGAGCAGGACTAGGCCATCCATAACGGGCCATCCATAGCGCGCGGGCCGGATCAGTCGTCGCGATGCTTGACGCGGTCCTGACGTACCGCGCCATCGATCAATTCGGACAACTCGAGCGCCCGTACCAGGCTGTCGTCGTAGAGAAATTCCAGTCGTGGCGCGTGCCGCAATTCGAGCCGCTGCCCGACTTCGCGGCGCAGAAAACCGCTGGCGTTGGCAAGGCCGACCGCCACTTCCTCGGGTGAATGCGCTTTGCCAAAGGGCACAAAGAAGATCTGCGCGACCGACATATCGGGCGCAACCGTCACCGAGGTCAGCGTGACGTTGCCGACCCGCGGATCCTTGACCTCGCGCCGCAGCAGCTCAGCTAACACGCGCTGCAATTCGGCCTCGACGCGCATCAACCGTTGGCTGCGCGCCTGCGGCCCCTGGGTACGACTGCGCTTAACCATTCAGGGTGCGCGCAACCTCGACGCGGGAAAAACACTCGATCTGGTCGCCAACACGCACATCCTGGTAGTTTTTCACGCCAATGCCACACTCGGTGCCGGCCCGGACTTCGTTAGCTTCGTCCTTGAAGCGGCGCAGCGATTCCAGCTGGCCTTCGAAAATCACTACGTTGTCGCGCAGCACGCGGATCGGGTTATTGCGCTTGACGAAGCCCTCGCTGACCAGGCAGCCGGCGATCAGGCCGATCTTGCTGGAACGGAACACTTCGCGCACCAGTGCCGTGCCGACGATGGACTCGCGCACTTCCGGCGCCAGCATGCCCGTCATGCGTTGCTTCACGTCATCGATGGCTTCATAAATGATGCTGAAGTAGCGGATCTCGACGCCGGTCTCCTTGACAGCATCGCGGGCCGCGGCATCCGCGCGCGTGTTGAAACCGATGACCAGGGCGCGCGATGCCGCAGCAAGCTGCACGTCCGAGGCCGTGATACCGCCAACACCGCTCGCGATCACCTTGACCTGGACTTCATCGGTCGACAGCTTGTTGAGCGCCTCGCGCAGTGCCTCGGCGCTGCCCTGCACATCGGTCTTGAGCAGCACATTGACCATGCCCGCCTTGGCCTCGCCCATTTGCGAGAACACGTCCTGGGCGCTGGTGGTCGCTTTCGCCAGTTTGACGTCGCGGAACTTGCCCTGCCGGTAGAGCGCGACTTCACGCGCCTTGCGGTCGCTTTCGACCGCCAGCAATTCATCACCCGCGTTAGGCGAGGCCTGCAGACCCAGCATCACGACCGGCATGGATGGCGCCGCTTCCTGAACCGCCTTGCCGTGCTCATCGAACAGCGCGCGCACGCGACCGTACTCGTGGCCGACGATGATCGGGTCGCCTACCTTCAGCGTGCCTTTCTTGATCAGCAACGTGGCAACCGGGCCGCGCCCTTTTTCGATGCTCGACTCGACCACGATACCGGATGCGAGACCGCCCTTGGGCGCCCTCAGCTCCATCACCTCGGCCTGCAGCAACAGCGAATCCAGCAGCTGCTCGACGCCCTGGCCGGTGCGCGCCGAGACATTTACAAAAATGCTCTGACCGCCCCATTCTTCCGGGATAACTTCATATTTCGCCAATTCCTGCCGCACGCGATCCGGGTCCGCATCGCCCTTGTCGATCTTGTTGACCGCAACGACTATGGGAACGCCCGCTGCCTTGGCATGCTGAATGGCCTCGATGGTCTGTGGCATGACGCCATCGTCCGCCGCCACGACCAGCACCACGATGTCGGTGGCCTTGGCGCCGCGGGCGCGCATGGCCGTGAACGCTTCGTGGCCCGGCGTATCGAGGAAAGTCACTTTGCCCTTCGGGGTAACCACGTGATAGGCGCCGATGTGCTGGGTGATGCCGCCGGCTTCGCCTGACGCGACCTTGGTGCTGCGGATGTAATCTAACAATGATGTCTTGCCATGATCGACGTGGCCCATGACGGTCACGACCGGCGGACGCGCTTCGTATTCCGCCTCCGGAATCGACATGCCCTGCAGATCGGCGTCGAGCTGGTCTTCCTTCAGCGCAATTGCCGCATGACCCATCTCCTCGGCCACCAGCATCGCGGTGTCCTGGTCAATAGGCTGGTTGATGGTCGCCATCACGCCCATCTTCATCATGGCCTTGATGACTTCGGTCGCCTTGACCGCCATCTTCTGCGCCAGTTCCTGCGGCGTGATGGTTTCGCCTATGGTTACTTCGCGCAAAACCGGGGCGGTGGGCATTTCGAACGCGTGCTTGCTGTCCACGCCGACGGGAACCTTGCGATCGCGAACCTTCTTCTTCTTCTTGAAGCGCGAGCTGACATCGCCCTGCACATGCAGTTCGGCGCGGCCGTAACGCGTGCCGTCTTTCTTGTTGCGGTCGGCATCCGCCTCGTCCTTGCGAGCCGGCGCCTTGGCGGCCGGAGCGTCGGTGGCCTTTCTCGGTTTCGAATCGCGCTCGGACAGTTCGCGTTGTACCTGGACCTCGGCGGCTCGACGCGCCTCTTCAGCGGCCTTGCGAGAATTCGCCTCTTCTTCAATACGCCTGCGGTTCTCCTGATCGATGCGTTCCGCCTCGCGACGTTCATGCTCCTGGCGTTCGCGGTCGGCGCGTGCCGACTCCTCGAGTTCCTTCAAACGCTGATCCGAGGCTCCCTGCTGTACCTGCGCCTGCTGCTGCAGCACATCGCGCTTGACATAGGTTTTCTTGGAGCGAACTTCGATGTTGACCGTGCGCTGGCGGCCGGCGGCGCCGGCGACCCGCACTTCGGATTGCTGCTTGCGCTGCAAGGTAATCTTCGGCGGCGCAGCGGCACCACCCATGACCGGCTTACTACCGGCAGGCGCGGGCGGCGCCGCAGTTGCGCCGCCTGGACTATGGCTGCGACGCAAGTGCGTCAGCAATTCCATCTTGGCTTCGTCGCTGATGCGGTCGTCCGGCCCCAGTACCGTGATGCCGGCCTGCGCCAGCTGCGCGATCAAACGGTCGACCGGCACTTTCAGCACGTCGGCAAATTGGGCAATCGTTACTTCGCTCATCAGTTAAACCTCTGCACGGTACCGCAGCTTCAAGCCTTGGCTTCAGTGAACCAATGCTCGCGCGCCTTCATGATCAGCTTGCCGGCTTCTTCCGCCGTCAGACCCTGGATATCTAACAAATCGTCGACCGCCTGCTCCGCCAGGTCCTCGCGCGTGCGCACACCACGCCGCGCCAGCGCCAGCGCGAGGTCCGGCTGCATGCCTTCGAGCAGCAGCAGGTCGTCGGCCGGCAGCTGGTTATCAAGCGTTTCCTCGCTCGCGATCGCCTGCGTCAACAGCACGTCGCGGGCGCGATTGCGAAGTTCGCCGACCATGGTCTCGTCAAACTCTTCGATCGCATTCAGCTCAGCCTGCGGCACGTAGGCAATTTCCTCGATCGAAGAAAAGCCTTCCTGCACCAGGATCGCCGCGACGTCCTGGTCGACATCGAGCTGCTTCATGAAATTCTCGATCAGCGAACGGGACTCGGTTTCGCTCTTGGCTTCGGCGTCCGTTTCCGTCATGACGTTCAGATCCCAGCCTGTAAGCTGGCTGGCGAGCCGGATATTCTGACCGCCGCGGCCGATGGCCTGGGACAGTTTGTCTTCGGCAACAGCGATATCCATGCTGTGCGATTCTTCATCGACGACGATGGAGATAACTTCCGCGGGCGACATCGCATTGATGACAAACTGCGCTGGATTGTCGTCATGCGGGATGATGTCGACGCGCTCACCGGCAATTTCGTTAGAGACCGCCTGCACGCGCGAGCCACGCATGCCGACACAAGCGCCCACCGGATCGATGCGGTTGTCGGAGCTGCGCACCGCGATCTTGGCGCGCACGCCCGGATCGCGCGCCGCACCCAGGATCTGGATGGTGCCCGCACCGACTTCCGGCACTTCGAGTTTGAAAAGCTCGACCAGGAACTCGGGCGCCGAACGCGTCAGAAATAACTGTGGGCCGCGCGGCTCGGGGCGTACCTCTTTGAGATAGGCCTTGATGCGATCCTGCGGCTTGACCATTTCGCGCGCGATCATGTCGGTGCGCGACACAAAGCCTTCGGCATTGCTGCCGAGATCGACATAGATGCCGTTGCGATCGATGCGCTTGACGATGCCGCTGACCAGCTGACCGACGCGATCCTTGTACGCATCGATTACCTGGGTCCGCTCGGCCTCGCGCACTTTCTGCACGATGACCTGCTTGGCCTGCTGCGCTGCGATGCGGCCGAACAGGATCGAATCCATCGGCTCCTCGACAAAGCCGCCGATTTCCGCCTTCGGATCAACATCGAGCCCGTCTTCGAGACGCAATTCGCGGGCCGGCGTTTCCATTTCGCGGGAATCGTCGGCGAAGACTTTCCAGCGGCGGAAGGTACTGTAGTCGCCGGTCTTGCGGTTGATTGAAACCCTGACATCCCATTCTTCGGCGGCGTCACCCTGTTTCTTGCGGGTAGCCGAAGCCAGCGCCGCCTCCAGGGCTTCGAAAATAATTTCCTTGTCGACGCCCTTCTCGTTAGAGACCGCGTCCACCACCATCAGGATTTCCTTGTTCATCGCCAGTCGTCCTCCAACCGCGCTTACATTGCAAGCCGCGATTTACTTATCTCGGCAAAAGGCAGCGACACCTTCTGACCGTCCACTTCAATTTCAATGCCCGACTCGCTCACTGTCTGCAGCGTGCCCGTATACCGGCGGCGCCCATCGCGCGCACCTGCCAGCTCAACCTTGATCCGCGAACCCGCGAACCGTTCGTAATGCGCGTGCGTGCGCAGCAATCGATCAAACCCTGGCGAGGACACCTCGAGCGAATACGCGCCCGGTATGGGGTCCTCGACATCTAACAAAGCCGACACCTCGCGGCTCACTTTCTCGCAATCGTCCACACTCACATGGCGGCCGGCATCGGCCAGCGTGTCGACAAAGATCCGCAGCACGCCCTCGCGCCGGCCCGGAACCCACTCGATTTCAACCAGCTCCAGGCCCAGCGACACGACCAGCGGCTCGATCAAAGCCGTCAGGCGGGCGCGCTGCGTGGTCAGCTGATCCGTCACAAAAACCTCGTCTACAAAAGAAAAAAGGGCCTTCCAGCCCTTCTTACCCAGCGATTTCTGGCCCGGCCAGGGTCAGAAAAAATAAAAGCCCCTCGGGGGGCTTAATTAAATCAAGCACTTACGACGGTTTCTTCATCTGAAACGGTCACCTGTGAGTCCGAGGCGGCCTCGCGGGCGGCGCATATTATGCGAATTCCGCTCCAAGCTCAATTGGAACCCGCCAATCCGGACGGCCGATTTGGACAGCCCGTGCCCTGACGATTGACCACAGGTGCGCCGCAGGCGCAGCGTGCCACACCCAACCACATGACACGGGGAATTCTGCATGGAACGTCGCGATTTTCTGATGACCGGAACCTTGGCCCTGGGCCTGAGCCCCGCGGTTGGCAGCTTGGCGTCAGCCAAGGCGACCAAGGCAATGCCACCGAGCCTCAAGGGCCCGTACCTCGATCTAACAACCGGCAAGGGCAACATGCTGGCGATGGCGCGTATCGACGCCAACCTCGATGAAACCAAGGTCAAGTACGGCAGCGCAACCGGCATGGTTGCCGGCGTACGTGATGGCGAACCGCTGCGTGATCTGTTTGGTTTTGAAGTGGTGTCTGCGGGCCGGGCCTGGAAACAGCCGGACGGCAGCTTCCGAATCCTGCACCGCGAGACGGTGCTGTATACCGACCCGCGCAGCGGCGAAGTGCTAACAGAATACCAGAACCCCTACAACAACGAAAAAGTGCGGGTGGTCGATGTCGTCAATGACCCGTGGAATGAATACATCGAGGAATTCAAGCCCCGCCCGCCGTCGTACGGCGGAATGAACAAGAACACCGACGTGCCGCGTGAACCGCTGATCCTGCCGTGGCGCGAAGTGGCCGGTGGCATGGCGTCGATGGAGCGGCATATACACCTGTACTACCCCGCGGCCCTGACACCTGAGAAGTGGCCGCGCGAAAGTGCCGGCCGGATGAATCGGGTCAGCGAGTTGTTCACCTACAATGTGTCGATCGCCGACCTGCAGAACCCGAAGAAGACCACGATCGAACACAGCGGCACATGGGTACGCGTGACGCCCTGGCTGCCGTGGATGCTGATGGGCCAGGCGCCGGGGCATTGCCTGTACCATTCGACCGTCAATTCCTTCAATGAAATCGACGGCTTCAAACCTAACATCCTGAGCTACATGCAGAAGGCGCACCCGGAGATGCTGGAGCCGCCGCCGGAAGAATCCTGGTCGAAGCCGAACCTGTCGAGCCTCGAGGTCTACGCGCGCGATCAGAACCCGGCGCCGATCAAGTAATAAGTCCGCGCTGGCGTGCTGGCTACTTGAGCCAGCGCGCCAGCCAGGCGTGAACTTCCTGGAAGAAGAACCGGCTGTCCTCGCCCTTCAGCACCCAGTGGTTTTCCTCCGGAAAAACCACCAGCCGGCTTTCGATCCGGCGCCGTTGCAGGATGGTCCAGTACTCGAGCGAATTGTTGAGCGGCACGCGGAAGTCCTGCTCGCCCACCGTGACTAACACCGGGGTCGCGAACTTGCCCGCATAGCGGATCGGATTCTGCGTGCGCCACACTGGCCCCTGCTCCCAGACCGGTCCGCCGTTGTTGATTTCACGCGGATAAGTGCTGTCCGAGGTTCCGAACTGCGATTCGAGATTGATCAGGCCCGCATGGCTGATCAGGCAACGGTAACGTGTCGTGGTCGCCTGCAGCCAGTTCGACAAATGCCCGCCATAGCTTGCGCCGCCCGCGCATTGCCGGCTGCTGTCGATGAACGCATAGCGCTTGATCGCCTCATCGGCCGCTTCGTTGATTTCCTCGCCCGCGGTGCGCAACGGATCGCCCTGGATATGGCGCGCAAATTCCTCGCCGAATCCGGTCGAGCCGGAATAGTTGGTCAGCAGCACGACATAGCCGGGCGCGGCCAGCATGTGGTAATTCCAGCGCAACACCCACTCGTCGCGCCACATGGTGTGCGGCCCGCCATGGATCACGACGAACAGCGGATATTTCTTGTTAGCGTCGAAACCCGGTGGCTTGATGAGGTAGCTGTGGACCATCCGCCCCCTGGAGCTGCGGGTCCAGAAGGCCTCCGCCGGCGCGAGGTCGAGCTGCTGCGCGCGGGCGCCGGCAAAATTTGTCAGCGTCTGATGCTGGCCACCCGCGGCATCAAGGCGCACGAGTTCCCTGGGCGCAGCCACACTGTCGTAGTTGGCGATGAGCACCGGCATTTTGGCGCGATCAGCGACGACCAGATTGCTGTAGGCGCCCTTCTTGAGGTCGATCGCAACCCGCACCGCGCCGCCCGCCACCGGCACCGAGTACAACTTCTCGTTGCCCGAGTCCTCGGCGGTCAGCCACACGATCCTGCTATCGGCGCTGACCGCAAACGAGCTCACCGAGCGGTCGAAGCCGGTTGTCAGTTCACGTAGCTGGCCCTGCTGCGGCCAGGTCATCGCGACCACCCGCGTCAGGTCGTAGACAAATCCAGTCACACGATCGCAGCTGGCTAACAGACGCGAGCCATCGGGCGCAAAGACCGGATGACCACAGCTGTAGTCCTTGCCGGTCAGCGCGCGCGGTTCACCGCCGGCCGCGGGGACGGAAAACAATGTCGTCGAAGCAAAGGCATAGGCCGCGGTATCGGCGTTGGTCGACGCGGCAAACACCAGCGACTGGCTATCCGGCGCCCAGGCCGCATCCAGCGCTTCACCGCTGTCGCTGCGCCGGCCCGCAAAGCCCGGGAGCCTGGCCGGCGCGCTGTTGGCTAACAGATCGCGCGGCGCAGCGGCAGCGTTGCCGGCGGCGTCGAGCGCCAGCACCAGCAGCCGCGGTTGCCGGCCGTCGATCCAGTGATCCCAGTTGCGGATCGGAAAGCTGGTGTAGACGCGGGCGTTGTATTTGCGCGCCTTGCGTTCTTCGTGGGCCTTGCGGTTGTCGTCCTCGGAGACCGTGCCCGGCCAGGCCATAGTTTCCAAGGCGAGCGCACGGCCATCGGGCGAGAATTGCGCATTGCGCGCACCGCCGACCAGGGTTGTCAGCCGGCGCGCCTCGCCACCCGCGAGATCGAGCAGATAGAGCTGCTCGACTTCGTCATCGCCGCGCTTGGCCGAGAAGACGATGCGCTGGCTGTCGCGCGACCAGCTAACGCCGGACTCGCCGCCCAGCGTCTGCGTCAGCGGTTTGGGCGGGCTTTTGCCGTCGACGGCCACCAGCCACAGGTCCGAAGATTTCAGTTTCTCGTCGTAGGACGGCTGGTTGACGGACACGACGACCCAGCGGCCGTCGGGGCTAACAACCGGCGCGCCGACCCGGGGCATGAGCCAGAGACCTTCGTGAGTAATCGCCCGGGGTGCAGCCCATGCTGTCGCTGCACATGCGAGCAACGCCAAGGCCAGAATCGAGGTCGAATAACGAATGGTCATATGGACTTAACAGCGACTGCGAAAAGTCTGAGGAGTTGATTCAGGCATTGGTAGCCATACCGCGCCAGGCTGCGCGAATATTGGCCGCAGTTGCCCCGCTGCCATCCGGCCGCCATCCGGGCGGTCCAAAAACATACCTTACAACTTCGCGCGCGCTGCGCGCGTGCCAGACGTCGCGGAACATCGCCGCCCATTCGTGGAACGCGATACGAATCGGGTTGTAGGTCTCGATGTTGCGGATCAGGCCGTACTTCGGCGGATCCTTGTCGGTCTCCGCGGCGAAGGTTCCGAACATGCGGTCCCAGACCATGAACATGCCGGCGTAGTTGCGGTCCACGTAGCGCGGATTGGAAGCGTGGTGCACGCGGTGATTGGAAGGCGTGTTGAACAGGTATTCATACCAGGCCGGCATCCGCTGGATGGCCTCGGTGTGGATCCAGAACTGGTACAGCAGGTTGATGCCACTCTGCAGCAAGACCATCTCGGGCGGAAACCCGATCAGCAACAACGGGAACCAGGGTATCCAGGTGCCGGCGGGCACACCGGTCCAAGGCTGCCGGATCGCCGTCGAGAGGTTGTACTCCTGCGACGAGTGATGGTTGACATGCGCTGCCCACCAGAAACGGCACTCGTGGCTGGCGCGGTGGAACCAGTAATACGCGAAGTCATCGAGCACCACGATCGCTGCCCACGCGTATACCGAGTTCATCGGAATGTCGAACAGCCGGAACTGGTAGATGAAGGCGAACACCACGGCAGTGGCACCCGCTAACATCACGTTGGTCGCATAGTTGCCGGCGCGCATGCCGATCGACGCGAGCGTGTCCTTCCAGGTGTAGTGGCCACTCACCAGCTGCGTCCGGATCAGCACCATCTCGACGGCCATCACCACGAAGCGCGTCAGCACCAGTATTTGTGCAACCGTGAGGGCTTTGATCCACATATTCTGCAGATCTTACCTCGAACTCAGTATCTTGCGCGCGGCCCCCCTCCCCGCGCGCAACGCCGGGCGCAAACTGGCGGCTGACCCAACAAAGACGACGCTTACTTGCGAACGTTTGCGGTCAACGTTCGCACTTGTCCCATGGTCCTTTTGGCGGCCTGCTTGGCGCAGGTCGCATCGTCGGGAGCCGACTCCGGATATTGCCGTCCAATCTCCTGGCACAACGCCAGCGCCGCGTCATTGACGCGCTTTTCCAGCGTCACCATGTCACTGGCCAACTTGAGATCAAGGTCCTTCGCATTGACGCCATAGCTCAGTTCAAGGGTCTTATAGAGCGGGGTTGGCGTAAGGCCATTCGTTCCTGGCTTTATTTTCACGGTCGTCCGCGACCCCAGCACTTTAACCTCGGCCACGTCCTGGGCAAAGGCGGCACTCATCACCAATCCGCAGGCGACTGCGGCGACCATCAGGGTTTTGCGACTGGCATTCATGGGTTTCTCCTTGTGCGGGATTCGCACTAACAAACTACCGGTCGCCAAATTAGGCTGGGTTCAGTCCTTTTACTATTCGGAGTTATGCGTTCCGGGCGGCGAAGTCTACGTATGCGCTGCGCTCGAATTTACAGAGCAATCAGGCTACGCTGCCTGCCTGGCCGCATGGCCACCTAGCGGAGGGTTTGCGCCATGGATCGAGGTATCAGAACACGTACTGCAATTGCGGTCGCGCTTGCGCTGTGCGCCGTGGGGCTCATGCCGGGCTCGGTCGCCTGCGCCGCCGAACATACGTTGTTAGCCAGTCCGCAGACGATCCAGTTCGGTCATTTCGATGCCTCGGTCAAGCCGGTGCTGACAATTGAGTCCGGCGACATCGTGACCATCGAAACCGCGACGCAGATCGACCCGGTCGAGGTCGACGCGTCCGGTGCGGTGCCGCCGGCCGCCGTGCCGCAGTACGTGCGCGACATTTTCAATCAGGTGAAGGATCGCGGACCAGGTCCGCATGTGCTCACCGGGCCGATCTATGTGAACGGCGCCGAGCCCGGCGATGTGCTCGAAGTTCGTATTCTGCAGATCGATCTCGCGACCGACTACGGGTACAACACCCAGCGGCCGTATGCCGGCCTGCTGCCCGAAGATTTCCCGGCCGTGTGGCAGCGTGTGATCCCGATCAACCGGCGCACCAAGACCGCCGACGTGGCGCCCGGAGTCGTGGTGCCCGTTGATCACCCGTTCTTTGGCACCATCGGTGTGGCGCCGCCCGCCAAGCTCGGGCGCATCTCGAGCGGCCCGCCGGGGATTCATGCCGGCAACCTGGATAACAAGGACATCGGCGCCGGCGCCACTCTATATATCCCGATCCACGCACCGGGCGCGTTGTTCTCCGCTGGCGATGGCCACGGCTCACAGGGCGATGGCGAGATCGACGTCAGCGCGATAGAAACCGGCTTGCGCGCCAGACTGCAGTTCTTCGTGCGCAAGGACATGAAGCTCGCCTGGCCGCGCGCCGAGACACCAACTCACTGGATCGTCATGGGACTGGCCCCGAGCCTCGATGAGGCAATGAAACTCGCGGCGCGCGAGACCATCGCGTTCATCACCCAGCACTACCCGAAGCTAACGCGCGAAGAGGCCTACATGATCGCGAGCACTGCGGTTGACTACCACGTGACTCAGGTGGTCGATCGCACGGTGGGCATTCACGGGATGATTCCGAAGGCGATATTCACCGGACGCTGAATGACTGGGCTGAACCGCGGGCCGCCAAGGCCTCCACCGCCTGCACGACGCGGTCGATTTCCTGTGGCGTGTTGTAGTGCACCGCGCCTATCCGCACCATTCCGTGCTGCGCCAGCCCGAGTCGCGCCACCAGTTCCACCGCGTAGTAATTGCCGTCCCACACAAAGATATTTTGCGCTCCCAGCTCCTGCGCCACCTGCGACGGCGTGTATCCCTCGAGAGTGAACGAGACCGTGGCGACGCGCTGATCGAACCGCCGTGCATCGGTGATGCCGTAGACCCGCACGCCCGCAATGCGCTGCAACCCTGCAACCAGCCGCTCGCTGAGCGTGCGCTCGTAATCATGGATGGCAGCCATCGCGCACGCCAACCTCTGCCGGCGCCCCTGCAGATGCGCAAACTGCGCCGCGTACGCGCCGCCCTCGACGCTTCCCAGCCACTCAAAGTAATCAACCGCGCCCAGCACTCCGGCCAGGCCTTCGTGGCTTTGCGTTCCAGTCTCGAATTTTCCTGGCGCCTTGTCAGATGCCGGACGCACCTTGTAGGCGGGCAGCTGGTCGAGCAACTCCCGGCGGCCCCACAGGATGCCCTGGTGCGGGCCGAAGAATTTGTAGCCACTGCAGGCTAACAGATCGGCGCCCAGCTGCTGCACGTCGGTGGAGCCGTGCGCTGCCCCCTGCACCGCGTCCACGAACAGCAGCGCGCCGGCCGCGTGTACCTGCGCGGCGATCTCCGCCACGGGGTTGACCGTGCCCACGGCGTTCGATGCCAAACCCACCGCCACCAGCCGCGTGCGCGGCGTTAGCAGCGACTGCAACTGGTCTACCCGCAGCGTGCAGTCTTCGGGATTGATGTCCAGCCATTTGACCGTCATGCCCCGGTCAGTCGCCACCGCAAGCCACGGCGCGATGTTGGCGTCGTGGTCGAGGCGCGTGACAATCAGTTCGTCGTCGGGCTTCCAGCCTTGCGCCAGCGAACGCGAGACCGAGAAAGTCAGGCTGGTCATGTTCTGCCCGAACACGATTTCATCCGGCGACGACGCGTTCAGGAAGTCCGCCATGGCCATGCGCGCTGCGGTAACAGAAGTGTCCGAGTCGCGCGAAGTTCGAAACGCGCCGCCGCTGTTAGCGTTGTGCTGCACCAGGTAGTGCTGCATGCGATCGAGCACCTGTTGCGCCACCTGGGTCCCACCCGGGTTGTCGAGGTAGACCCGGGGCTGGCCGTCATCGATGAGACCAAGCGCGGGGAATTTGGCGCGAATGCGCGGCAGATCTAACATTGTTTCTTCTCTACTTGATTGCAACCAGGACGTCAGTGACCACCGCACGCGGCAGCCTGCCGATGTGCTTCACCACGACACCGTGCTCGATGGACTTCCAGTACTCATCGACCGACTGTGACGTCCGGATGTAATGCACCGTGGAAAATGTCCCGGCGGGGACGGTTATCGTCTCGCGAATTGCGACGATCTTGAGGGTTCCGGCCGGCGACGCCGCCGAAGCTGTGGTCTGCTGCGATCGATAGCTCGCCGTCACCGACGGGATCCGCCACGACCGCCCGGCGCAGGCGCGAAACGCCGGATCGCTGACGATGCCGGGGCGAAACAGCGTCGATTCAAGCGCGCCGCCCTGGGCATTCATCCGCCGGGTCTCATCGAGCACCGCGACATCGTCGGCAATGTGGTGTCGATTGACCTGTACCGACACCGCGCCGCCCCGCGTCGTGCGCACCCGGCTGCCGGTTGCCGTCACCGACTCCCAGTGATCAGTGTAGTGCGATTTCCCGCCCGTCGATTCAACGTGCTGATAGTTGTAGCCAAGCGCGGGCTTTGGCGTCGCGATGGTCACGCAGTCCTGCGCGGTGTTAGCCGACTGCAATCCCGTGCTGAACGTCAGCAGCAATCCGGTGACAACTAGAATCCGCATCGCTCGTAGCATACACACAGGAAAATCAATTCAGCCGAACAATGACTTCGATGCTTCGAAGTGCGTGTCGGCAATTTTATCCATGCCGGGGCGGGGCCGCAGGTAGCTGAAGTACGCCACCCAACGCTCCTGCGCGCTGGCGTTGGCGAGGCCCCGGTGCAGGATCCGGTCGTCGAAGATCAGGCAATCGCCCGCCGCCATCGCCTGCACGACCGACTCTGTCGTTCCTGCCTCCTGCGCCTGCCCGGCGCGCCGCAAGGTCGCTGGCGTTATCTCCGTGTCTGTCTGATAAAGAAGGTCGTCGCGGTCCAGCCACGGACGCGCGAGATGATTGGTCATCTGGTGCGTGCCACTGGCCACCTCGGTCGGGCCGGCCGCGAGCGGAATATCCGCCAGCGCCAGCAGCACGTTCACCGCGTGCGCCGGCCGGGGATCCACCGCCTCGTGAGGAGAGTCGATGTGCCACTGCTGCGCAGGCGAGCCGGGTCGCGAGAACACGACCCCGCAGAACGAAGGCCGCGCATCCGGGCCCAGCGCCGCCCGGACCATCCCCAGCCAGGGCACCTCGGGCGCCGTGGAGCCTTGCGCGCCCCAGATCGGCGCCAGATCCTGCTCGCTCATGGGGACATCAAACCTGCCAGGCGAGCGTTGCACCAGTTCGTGGAACCCATGCCGGCTGCCGATGCCGATCGGCCTGGTTCCAAGCGCGTCCATGACGCGTGCTGCTCGCGCGCGCATCACGTCGTTGATTGTGCGCAGCAGCGCTGCAGGCACCAGGCCGCGCACCAGCGCGACACCGTCCGCCGCGAACTGCTGCGGGCCAAATTGCAGGGTCATGCATGTGCTCCTGCCCCTGGGGCAGATGTAATCGTTAGGTGCCGTGCCGGCGGGTGCGATTGTAATCCAGTTCTTGTTGTGCTGGAGTCACCGCCATGACTATCTCCCCGCCAAATGAATCCCAGGCTCGCACCGATCTGGCCGCGGCGTTTCGCTGGGCGGCGCGACTGAACCTGCATGAGTCGATCGCCAACCATTTCAGCCTTGTCGTCTCCGAGGACCGGCATAAATTCCTGCTGAACCCGAACGGGCGGCATTTCTCGCGCATCCGTGCCAGCGAACTGTTGCTGCTGGACGCGAGCGATGAATCGTCGGCCAAAGGCCCCAACGCGCCGGACCCCACCGCCTGGCATCTGCACGGACAGCTGCACCGCCTGCTGCCGCACGCGCGCTGCATCCTGCACACGCATATGCCGTATGTGACGGCGCTCAGTTGCCTCAAGGACTTCGAATTCCTGATGCTGGATCAAAACGCCTGCCGCTACCATCGGCGCATTGCCTACGACCGCAACTTCGACGGCATGGCGCTCAACGCGTCAGAAGGCGCGCGCGTGGCCGGCCTGCTCGGCGAGGACAAGAGCGTGCTGATGATGGGCAATCATGGCGTGCTGGTGATAGGCGCCTCGGTTGCCGAGGCGTTTGATGATCTTTATTACCTCGAGCGCGCCGCGAAGGTGCAAATCCTGGCGCTGTCCACCGGGCGGGCGCCGGCGTTGATACCGGACGCCATTGCGGCCAAGACCTGCGCGCAATGGTTTTCTTACCCGAGCGAATTTTCCAGACTGCACTTCGCAGCTTTGAAGGAAATTCTGCACGAGGAAGAACCGAGCTATCGGCAATAGCGGCGTCGATCCGGACGTTTCGGTTGGTAGCGGGGGCAGGATTTGAACCTGCGACCTTCGGGTTATGAGCCCGACGAGCTGCCAGACTGCTCCACCCCGCACCAGTTGGGGACGCGGATGATACACAGGTTGTCTGGACGCGTCACGCTCGCAAAAAGCTGTTGCCGCTCAGGGAGTTAGGACAGCACCCGCGCGCACAGATCCAGCAGCGGCCCCGGGAACAGGCCCAGCACCAGCACCGCCAGCGCATTGATGCCCAGAACCAGCCGCAGGCCCAGCCCTGCCCGGCTCACCGGCATATCCGCCGGCGCGTCGAAATACATGATCTTGACGATGCGCAGGTAGTAATAAAGGCCGACCACCGACATCAGCGCTGCGATCACCAGCAGCACGGTGTGCTGCGTATTCCACAGCGCCTGGAAGATCTGCAGCTTGGCCCAGAAGCCGACGAAGGGCGGCACGCCGGCAGTCGAGAACATCAGGAACAGCATCGCGCCGGCCAGCAGCGGATCGCGCGCATGCAGGCCGCGCAGGTGGATGATCTCCTCCGCCTCGAAACCGCTGCGGCTGGCTAACAAAATAACGCCGAAGGAGCCGAGCGCCATCAGCACGTAGACCAGCGTGTAATAGAGCGCGGCCTCGTAGCCCTGCTCCGTACCGGCGACGAAGCCGAGCAAGATGAAGCCGACGTTGCCAATCGCCGAGTAAGCCAGCATGCGCTTGAGATTGGTCTGCGCAATGGCGATCAGGTTGCCGGCCACGAGCGACAGCACCGCGATGATGCCGAACATCTCGGTCCACCAGCCATCGACGCTGCCCAGACCCTGCGACAGCAGGCGGAACGCGAGCGCGAACGAGCCGATCTTGGGCGCCGCGGCGACGAAGGCGCCGACCGCGGCAGGCGAGCCGTGGTAGACATCCGGCACCCACATGTGAAACGGTGCGGCGCCAAACTTGAAGGCCACGCCGACCACGACGAACACCACGCCTAACACGACTCCGAGCCCGGGGTTGTTGCCGAGCTTTTCGGTGAGATCGGTAAACAGCAACGAACCGGTCAGGCCATAGATGAGCGACATGCCATAGAGCAGGCAGCCCGTCGCGATCGCGCCAAGCACGAAATACTTCATCGCGGATTCTGCCGCGACGCCGGATTCGCGATCGAAGGCCACCATCGCGTATAGCGACAGCGCCAGCAGCTCCACGCCCAGGTACATGGTCAGGAGCCCGCTCGCGGACACCATGACGCAGATGCCTAACAGCGCGGTCAGCGCGAGCACGTAGTATTCGCCGCGCAGCATGCCGCGCGATTCCAGCGACGGCCGCGAATAGAGCAAAGTCACCGCGACGAACAGGAACGCCGCGAGCTTGAGCGTGGTGGCGAGCGGATCCGCGATGTACATCCCCGCGAACAGCAGGACTGGTTCAGTCACCGCCGCATAACGAATGGTCAGCACGGCGCCGAGCGCGATCATGAACAGCGTCAGCGTCGGCGTCAGGCGTGAGCGGCTGCGCCCCGCGAATACGTCGGCCAGCAGCACCACGCAGATCGAGAACGCGAGCCACATTTCGGGCAGCGCCGGCTTCAGATTTGCGAGAGTCCATTGGGCGTTATGCATGGCGGACCTTAAAGCGGCAACTTGCTGGTGAGCACTTGCTGGACCAGGTGCTGTACCGAGGCCTGGGTGATTTCGAGCAGTGGCGCGGGCCACAGGCCGATGAGCAGCACGCCGGCCGCCAGTATGCCAAGCACCAGGAACTCGCGCGGGTTCAGGTCCTCGAGTTCCGCCACGTGTTTGTTAGCCACCGGACCGAAGATGACGCGCTTGACGAGCCACAGCGTATAGGCGGCGCCGAGGATCAGCGTGGTGGCCGCGAGGAATGCAAACCAGAAATTGGCCTTGAAGGCGGCAATGATCACCAGGAACTCACCGACGAAACCCGAGGTGCCCGGCAGGCCGGAGTTCGCGAGCGCAAACAGCACCATGAAGGCGCCGAAAATCGGCATGGTGTTGATCACCCCGCCATAGGCACCGATCTCCCGGCTGTGAACGCGGTCATACAGCACGCCCACACTGAGAAACAGCGCGCCCGAAATCAGGCCATGCGAGACCATCTGCACGATCGCGCCGTCGATGCCCATGCCGGCGCCCTGCGTCATGCCGGTCTGCGTGACGATCCCGAAGGCGATGAAACAACCTAACGTGACAAACCCCATATGCGCGATCGACGAATACGCGATGAGTTTCTTCATGTCGGTCTGCACCAGCGCGACGAAGCCGATGTAGACCACGGCGATCAGCGACAGCGCGATGATGAACATGTCGAGCGAGCGGCTGGCATCGGGCGCAATTGGCAGCGAGAAACGCAGGAAGCCGTAGCCACCCATCTTCAGCATGATGGCCGCCAGCACCACCGAGCCGCCGGTTGGCGCTTCAACGTGCGCATCCGGCAACCAGGTATGGACCGGGAACATCGGCACCTTGACCGCAAACGCCGCGAAGAACGCGAGGAAAATCCAGAACTGTTCCTTGAGCGTCAGCGGCAGCGCGTGGAAGGCTGCGATTTCGTAGCTGCCCGCCTTGATGTAAAGATAGATCAGCGCGACCAGCATCAGCACCGAACCGAGGAAGGTGTACAGGAAGAATTTCAGCGTTGCGTAGACGCGCCGCGGACCGCCCCAGATGCCAATGATCAGGAACATCGGAATCAGCATCGCTTCCCAGAAAAAATAGAACAGCAGCCCGTCGAGCGATGAGAACACGCCGATCATCAGACCTTCCATGATCAGGAACGCGGCGTAGTACTGTGCGACGCGCTGCTCGATCACGGTCCAGGCGGCAATCAGCACCGGCACGGTGATCACGGTCGTCAGCAGGATGAGTGGCAGCGAGATGCCATCGATGCCAAGGTAATAATCGGCGCTCCAGGCCTTGATCCACGGCAGGCGCTCGACGAACTGCCAGGCACTGGTGCCGGTGTCGAAGCCGGTGTAGAGCGGCACCGACGCGCCCAGCGTGACCAGGGCGATGATCAGCGCCAGCCAGCGCGCCGCCGCGACGCGGCGCTCACCTAACGCCAGCACGGCGAGACCGCCGAGGATCGGCAGCCACACCAGCAACGAAAGGAGGCCCATCTGCCGCATGTCGTTCAAACCCTGAGGACGAACCAGCCCAGCAACAACGCCAGGCCGATCACCATCCAGAATGCATAGGAATACAGGTAGCCGGTCTGCACGCGACGCGCCATGCCGGCCAGCGATTCGACGATACCCGCGGCGCCGTCAACCAGGCCGCGATCGATGATGGCCTGGTCCCCGCCCTTCCACAGGCCCGTGCCTAACAGACGGCTGCCGGCCGCGAGCACGTTTTCATTGAACCAGTCAAAGCCGTACTTGCGCTCCAGGACCCACCGCGGCACCGCGAAGATCTGCGCGAGGCGATCGGCGGTGGCCGGGCTCTTCAGGAACAGGTACCAGGCGGTCAGCACGCCCGCCGCGGCAAGCCAGAACGGCGGCGCGGCCAGGCCATGCAGCGCGAAATTCGCCCAGCCGTGGAATTCGCCGGCCAACTCGCCAACCACATTGTTGGCTTCGCGAACAAAGATCGCGTTGCCGAATGCGCCGCCGAACAGCAGCGGACCCACGGTCATGGCGCCGATGAAGATCGACGGGATCGCGAGCGCAATCAGCGGTACCGTGACCACCGCGGGGCTCTCATGCGGTTCGCCGCCGCCATGCCCATGTGCATGGTCGTCGTGCGCGTGCTTGTCGTGCCCATGAGCGTGATCATCGTGCGCCGCCCAGCGCGCTTCGCCGTGGAAGGTCAAGAACAGCATGCGGAAGGTATAGAGCGCGGTGACAAAGACGCCGATCAGCACGCAGTAGTAGGCGTATTTCGCGCCGAAGCGATGCGACTCCTTGACCGAGTCGATGATGAAATCCTTGGAATAGAACCCCGAGAAGAACGGCGTGCCGATCAGCGCCAGCGAGCCAATCCAGCAGGTAATCGCGGTGATCTTCATCTTGCTGAACAGGCCGCCCATCTTGCGCATGTCCTGTTCGTGGTGCATGCCGATGATCACCGAGCCCGCGGCGAGGAACAGCAGCGCCTTGAAGAACGCATGCGTCATCAGGTGGAAGATCGCAACGCTGTAGGCCGACGCGCCCAGCGCGACCGTCATGTAACCGAGCTGCGACAAAGTCGAATACGCGATCACGCGCTTGATGTCGTTGTTGATGATGCCGAGGAAACCCATGAACAGCGCCGTGGTCGCGCCGATGATCAGCACGAAGCTGAGCGCCGCCTCTGAAAACTCGAACAGCGGCGACATGCGCGCAACCATGAAGATGCCGGCGGTCACCATGGTCGCCGCATGGATCAGGGCCGAGATCGGCGTCGGGCCTTCCATGGAATCTGGCAGCCAGACGTGCAGCGGCACCTGCGCGGACTTGCCCATCGCGCCGATAAAGAGACAGACGCAGATCAGCGTCAGCGCCGACACGCTGGTGGTCGCGGTCAGCGCAAACTGCGCGCCGGCGATGGATTCCGCGGATTCGAACGCCCGCAGGTAATCCAGCGAGCCGGTGTAGTACACGACGCCGGCGATGCCTAACACGAAGCCGAAGTCGCCGACCCGGTTGACGAGAAACGCCTTGAGGTTCGCGAATATCGCGGACGGCCTGGTATACCAGAAGCCGATCAGCAGGTAGGACACCACGCCCACCGCTTCCCAGCCAAAGAACAGCTGCATGAAGTTGTTGGCCATCACCAGCATCAGCATCGAGAACGTGAACAGCGAGATGTAGCTGAAGAAGCGCTGGTAACCGTCGTCGTCATGCATGTAGCCGATGGTGTAGACATGCACGCACAGCGATACGAACGTGACCACCACCATCATCAGCGCGGTCAGCTGATCGACCAGGAAACCGATCTCCATCGAGATGCCGTCGCTGACCAGCCAGGTATAGACCGTGCCGTTGTAGACGCCCACATGACCGGAAAAGAGGTCCCAGGCGATCTTGCCGGAGAGCGCACAGGAACCCGCTACCGCGAGAATCGTGAGCCAGTGCGACGCCGCGCGGCCGATCCGGCGGCCAAGCAGCCCGGCGATCACCGCGGCCACCAGCGGCAACAGCGGAATCCAGAGCAGCAGCGTGGGATTCATGGAATTCAAGCTCAGCCCTTCATCGTATTCAGGTCTTCGACATTGATGCTGCGCCGTTCACGGAACAGCACCACCAGGATTGCGAGGCCGATCGCCGATTCCGCCGCCGCCACCGTCAGCACGAAGAACACAAAGATCTGGCCGTCCATATCGTTGAGAAAACGCGAGAACGAAACGAAATTGAAATTGACCGCCAGCAGCATCAGCTCGATGCACATCAGCAGCAGGATGACATTCTTGCGATTGAGGAAAATGCCGGCGATCGCAATGGCAAACAGGATGCCGCCTAACACCAGCAGCTGCGTCAGGGTAATCATGGCGCCGGCCTCTCGTCTTTTCTATGGGGCTCAACCTTGACCATGCGTACCCGGTCGGCGGCGTTGACCGACACCTGGCGATTGATGTCCTGCACCTTGAGCCCCGGTCGCTTGCGCATGGTCAGCGCGATGGCGGCCACGATGGCAACCAGCAGCAACATCGCCGCCAGTTCCAGCGGGTAGATGTAGTCGGTATATAACAAGGTGCCGAGATCGCGGGTATTGCTGTACCCGGCCGGCAGCGGTGTGACGCCCGCGCCTACGTCCAGCCCGAACCCGACCGCGGCGACCACGCCGACAATCTCGATGATGACCGCGAGCGCGACCAGCCAGCCAAGCCACGCGAAGCGCGTGAAGCCAAGGCGGATTTCTTCCAGGTTGATATCCAGCATCATCACGACGAACAGGAACAGCACCATCACCGCACCGACATAGACCAGCACCAGCACGATCGCGAGGAACTCCGCCTGGATCAGCAACCAGATGGCCGCGCTGGTGAAAAACGCCAGCACCAGCAACAGCGCGGAATGCACCGGATTGCGCGCCACGATGACGCCGAGCGCCGACGCGACCAGCACCGCAGCGAACCCCCAGAACAGAATCGTGACTAACACCCTATTCGCTCCTAACGGTACGGCGCGTCTGCGGCTTTGTCGGCGGCGATCATCGCGTCATAGCGCTCGCCAATTGCCAGCAGCTTGTCCTTGGACATGATGTTCTCGCCGCGGTTTTCCATGTGATATTCATGAATCCGGGTTTCGACGATCGCATCGACCGGGCAGGCTTCCTCGCAGAAGCCGCAATAAATGCACTTGAACAGATCGATGTCGTAGCGCGTCGTGCGGCGCGTGCCGTCCGCGGCCACATCCGATTCGATCGTGATCGCCAGCGCCGGACACGCCGCCTCGCACAGCTTGCAGGCGATGCAGCGCTCCTCGCCGTTAGGATAGCGCCGCAGCGCATGCAGGCCGCGAAACCGCACCGACTGCGGGGTTTTTTCTTCCGGATAGTTGATCGTGAATTTCTTGCGGAACAGCGTGCGCGCGGTGAGCCACATGCCCTTGCGCAGTTCCGACAATGTCAGCGTTTTCCAGATCTGCGCCATGTCAGTGCTTCCAGGGTCCGATTCGGAAAAAAGCCGCCAGGCCTTCGACGAAGATCCACACCAGCGTCACGGGAATCAGGACCTTCCAGCCGAGCCGCATGATCTGGTCGTAGCGATAGCGCGGAAAAGTCGCCCGGTACCACATGAACGCCGTCAGGAAGAACACCAGCTTGAGCAGCAGCCAGACAACGCTTGAGACCATCAGGAACTGCAGGAAAGTGCCTTGCAGGAACGACCAGCCCTCGAACGGACTCAGCCAGCCGCCCATGAAAAATACCGCGGTCAGGCCCGAAATGAGGATCATGTTCGCGTATTCGGCCAGGAAGAACAGCGCGAATGCGATGCCCGAGTACTCGACATGAAAACCCGCGACGATTTCCGACTCGCCTTCCGCAACGTCGAACGGCGCGCGATTGGTTTCCGCGAGTCCCGAAATGACATACACGACGAACAGCGGCAGCAGCGGCAGGAAATACCAGTTCGAGAACCCGCCCTGCTGGCCACGGACGATCTCGCCGAGGTTCAGGCTGCCGGCCGCCATGACCACGCCCACCAGCGCAAAGCCCATCGCAATTTCATAGGCGACGATTTGCGCCGCGGAGCGCATCGCACCTAACAGCGCGTACTTGGAATTCGAGGCCCAGCCGGCAATGATGATGCCGTACACGCCAACCGAGGTCAGCGACAGCACGTACAGTAGACCGGCATCGATTTTCGCGATGGTCAGGTTCGGATCGAGCGGCATGACCGCCCAGATCGCAAACGCAGGGATCAGCGTGATCATCGGCGCCAGCCGGAACAGCACCTTGTTAGCGGCCGACGGAATGACGACTTCCTTGACCAGCAGCTTGATGACGTCCGCGAACGGCTGGAAGATGCCCGGGAGCAGGCCAAAGATGCTGCCAACGCGGTTGGGTCCCTTGCGCAGCTGCATCCAGCCGATGACCTTGCGTTCCCACAGGGTCGTGAAGGCGACGCTGAGTATCAGTGTCACCGTGACGATCAGGATCCAGACGGTCGAGACCAGCGCGGATTGCAGCTCTGGGGCCAATCCGGGAAGCAAGGTGGCGATGAGTTTGCCCATGCTTGCGCTCAGCCCAGCGCCCGAATTGATTGCAGCGCTGGCGCGCGCCGCACCAATGCGTCGATGCGATACGGCAGGAACCCGTAGCCTGTGGGCTGGACCATGCCGCTCAGCGCGCCGACCGGCTCGGCGCCGACTGGCTTGTCATCTGCGGACGCGCAGATCTTCTGCAGCTCGTCGCGGATGTCCTCCGAGCTGTTGTAGTCGAAGCCGGGCAGATTCAGCAGGTTGCCCAGCACGCGCAGGATCTTCCAGCCGGGCCGCGCCTCGCCCTGCGGCGGAATTGCGCCCGCCCAGCTCTGCCAGCGGCCCTCGAGACTCACGAACGTACCCGAGGATTCGGCAAAGCTGCCCATCGGCAACAACACCTGGGCCGCGCGCAGCAAATCCGCCGAGGCATACGGCGTTATCGCCGCCAGGAATTTCGCGCCAGCTAACAACCTGAGGTCCGCGCCGCCCGCGGCGTCCAGCCAGGGCTCCACGCCGCCCACCAGCAGGTAGCCATTGGACGGCTGGGCGAGCATCTGCGCCGCATTCCGGCCCGGCTTGGCAATGGTATTTCCGCCCGCCTCACGGTGTGGCACGGCGCCAGCGAGGTAGGCACCGGTCGCATTGGCGCCCTCCGCCAGCACACCTAACGACGCGCCGACGACGCCCGCGAGCACTGCCGCCAACGCCCTGATCTCGGCGTAGGCCGGGTGCCTGATTGCTAACGCGCCTAGCCAGATCGCACAGTTGCCGCCGTTCACGAACGCCGCGGCTGCGGCCCGGTGCTGCTCGTTCACGGTCGCGGCCTTGATGCGCCCGTACAGCCAGGCAGGCAGCGCCGGGGAACCCGGTATGGCAGCAATCACCGCGACCAGATCGTCGACGAGCCGGGCAAACGAGGATTGCACGTAGCCGGTCACCGGGAACAGGTAGTCGAAAGAGGCTGGATTCACGAACGCGATCTTTGCGCCAAGTCGCGTCGCCTTCCTGACCCGGTGCGCGAGCATCGGCAGTTCCATGCGCAGATCCGAGCCGATGACCAGCAGCCCGGAGAGCTTTTCGACATCGGCAATTGCCACGCCGAGCGAGGGCTGCAGCGAGTCGTCGCCATCGCCGCGGAAATCCACCTGGCGCAGGCGATGATCGACGCTGTTAGATCCAAGCGCGCGCGTCAGTCGCGCGGCCAGGTACTGTTCTTCCACCGTTGCCGACGCAGACACCAGCGTATCGAGGCCCGCCCCCGCCGCCCGCAGACCATTCGCGCAACGCGTCAGCGCCGTCTGCCAGTCGACCTTGCGCCACTCGCCGCCCTCGCGGACCATCGGGCTCGTGAGCCGATCGTTCGCATAGATGCCCTCGTAGCTGAATCGATCGCGATCCGAAATCCAGGTTTCGTTGATCGCCTCGTTGGACCGCGGCACGACCCGCATCAGGCGGCCACGCAATACATGCGCATAAATGTTGGATCCGATGCCGTCATGCGGCGCCACCAGCGCGTGCTGGGTCATCTCCCAGGCGCGGGCACGGAACCGGAACGGCTTGGAGTTCAGCGCACCGACCGGGCACAGGTCGATAATATTCCCGGACAATTCGTGATCGACGCTGCGCTCTATGAAGGTGCCGATCTCCATGTTTTCGCCGCGGCCGGTGGTACCGAGTTCCTGGATGCCCGCGATGTCCTGGCCGAAGCGCACACAGCGCGTGCAATGAATGCAGCGTGTCATGTCGGTGGAAATCAACGGACCGATGTTCTTGTCCTTGACGACGCGCTTGCGTTCGTGGAAGCGCGAGATATCGCGGCCGAAACCCATCGCCAGGTCCTGCAGCTCGCACTCGCCGCCCTGGTCGCAGATCGGGCAATCGAGCGGATGGTTGATCAGCAGGAACTCCATGGTCGCGCGTTGCGCCGCGATGGCGTTAGGCGACTTGGTAAAGATCTTCATGCCCTCGGCGATCGGCGTCGCACATGCCGGCAGCGGCTTGGGCGCTTTCTCGACCTCGACCAGGCACATGCGGCAGTTGGCTGCGATCGGCAGCTTGTCGTGATAACAGAAACGCGGCACGTAGGCGTCGCTGGCATCCGTGACATGGATGATCATCGCGCCCTTCCTGCCCTGGCAGGGTTTGCCGTCGACTTCGACGTTGACCATGTCAGACGCGGGGGGCTGTGGCGGCGGAACGACGACTTTCGGATCTGCTGCCATGGCCTACGCTGCCGCCTGCTTCTGGCCGTCGACGATACTGCGGCCGCCGTGCTGGATCATGTACTCGAACTCATGCCGGAAGTGCTTGATGAAACTCTGTACCGGCCAGGCCGCGGCATCGCCGAGCGCGCAGATCGTATGACCCTCGATTCTGTTAGCCACGTCGACCAGCAGATTCAGATCGTCCATGTGACCCTGACCCGCCAGGATTCGCTTCAGCATCCGGTTGAGCCAGCCCGTGCCTTCGCGGCAGGGTGTGCACTGCCCGCAGGACTCGCTCATGTAGAAGCGCGACAGGCGCTCGAGCGCGCCCACCATGCAGGTGGTCTCATCCATGACGATGACCGCCGCCGAACCCACAGACGACCCGGCCGCGCGCAGCGAGTCGAAATCCATGTTCGCGGCCATGATGATCGATCCGGGAACGACCTTGACCGACGAACCACCGGGAATCACGGCCTTCAGGCCGCGCCCGCCGCGCACCCCGCCGGCGATCTCGAGCAGGTCCGCAAACGGAATACCTAACGGCAGCTCGTAGTTGCCGGGCTTGTTGACATGCCCGGTTACCGAAAAGATCGCTGTGCCGCCCGAATTCGTCACGCCGAGCCTGGCAAACCACTCCGGGCCGTTCTGCAGGATCTTGGGCACCGAGGCGTAGCTCTGGGTGTTGTTGATCGTCGTCGGCGCGCCGTAGAGACCGTAGGCGGCGGGGAACGGCGGCTTGAAGCGCGGTTTGCCCTGCTTCCCTTCCAGCGACTCGAGCAGCGCGGTTTCTTCGCCGCAGATATAGGCGCCGGCGCCGACAAACGTGTACAGGTCGAAGTCGACGCCCGAGCCGAGGATGTTCTTGCCTAACAAACCGGCCGCGTAGGCTTCCTTGACAGCGGCCTCGAAGCGCGGCACCGGCTCGCCGAGGAACTCGCCGCGGATGTAGTTGTAGCCAACGGTTGCGCCCATCGCATAACCACCGATCGCCATGCCTTCGATCAGCGAGTGCGGATTGAAACGCAGGATGTCGCGGTCGTGGCAGGTGCCGGGCTCGCTCTCGTCGGAATTGCAGACCGCATACTTCTGCATCGGCGCATTGCGCGGCATGAAGCTCCACTTCGTGCCGGTCGGGAATCCTGCGCCGCCGCGGCCGCGCAGGCCGCTCGCCTTCACGGATTCGATCACCGCCTCGCGCGTGATCTTGTCGGCGAGAATTTTTTTCCAGGACTCGTAGCCGCCACTTTTCTGGTAGCCGCCGAGCGTCCAGGGTTTTTCATCCTTCAGCGGCGCGAACACCACCAGGTTCATCTTGTCGCGCCATTTATCGAGTGCTGCGCTCATGACTATTTCAGCTCATCCAGTATCTGATCCACTTTGTCCGTGGTCAGGTGCTCGTGAAACACGTGATCCACCATCATCATCGGCGCGCCGGTGCAGGACGCGAGGCACTCTTCTTCCTGCTTCAGGAAGATGCGCAGGTCCGGCGTGCTCTCGCCGACCTTGATGCCGAGTTTCTTTTCGCAGTGCGCCAGGATCGCCTCGCCGCCATTCAGCCAGCAGGAGATGTTAGTGCAGACGCTGACGTGGTGGCGCCCGCACTTGTGCGTCTCGAACATCGAGTAAAAGCTGGCGACTTCATAGATCTGGATCGACGGCAGGCGCAGATACTGCGCCACCGCATCCATCAGATCGGTGGTCAGGAAACCGTTGTTCTGTTCCTGCGCAAACCGCAGCGCCGACAGGCTGGCCGAACGCTGGCGGCCCGCCGGGAAGCGCCCGATCCACTGGTCGATCTCATGCCGCGTGTGCTCTGTCAGCAGCGCGACCTTGTCGCCGCTGCCTGGCTCGAACCCCTGGCCATCCGCGGTTTTTACCTGGCCGTTAGTCACCGGTCGATCTCCCCGAAAACGATATCCTGCGTGCCGATCACCGCGACCACGTCCGCGAGCATGTGGCCCTTGACCATTTCCTCGAGCGACGCCAGATGCACGAATCCCGGCGCCCGGCACTTCAGCCGGTATGGTTTGTTAGCGCCGTCGGACACGAGGTAGATGCCGAACTCGCCCTTGGGCGCTTCGACTGCGGCGTAGGTCTCGCCCGCGGGCACCGTATAGCCCTCGGTCATCAGCTTGAAGTGATGGATCAGCGATTCCATGTCGCCTTTCATTTCTTCGCGGCGCGGCGCGCGCACCTTGCTGTCATCCAGCATCACGGGCCCTGGATTGACTTTCAGCCACTCGACGCACTGTTTGACGATTCGATTGGACTGGCGCATCTCGGCCACACGCACCAGGTAGCGGTCGTAGCAATCGCCGTTCACGCCGACCGGAATGTCGAACTGCATGCGATCGTAGACTTCGTATGGCTGCTGCTTGCGCAAGTCCCAGGCGATGCCGGAGCCGCGCAGCATCGGCCCGGTAAAGCCGAGCTGCAACGCGCGCTCGGGACTCACCACGCCGATGTTGACAGTGCGCTGTTTCCAGATGCGGTTATCGGTCAGCAGGGTCTCGTATTCGTCGATCAAGGCCGGAAAGCGCTGCGTGAAGTCATCAATAAATTCCAGCAGGCCGGCGGCGCGCGCTTGGTTGAGGCGCGCGGCATCTTTCTCGCTGCGCCAGCGCGATGCCTGGTACTTCGGCATTTCTTTCGGCAGGTCGCGATACACGCCGCCCGGCCGGTAGTAGGTGGCGTGCATGCGCGTGCCGGACACCGCCTCGTAGCAGTCCATCAGGTCTTCGCGTTCCTTGAAACACAGCAGGAACACCGTCATCGCGCCGATATCGAGGCCGTGCGCACCAAGCCACATCAGGTGATTCAGGATGCGCGTGATCTCATCGAACATGACGCGGATGTACTGCGCCCTGAGCGGCGCCTGCAGGCCTAACAGACGTTCGATGGCCAGCACGTAAGCGTGCTCGCTGCACATCATCGACACGTAGTCGAGACGGTCCATGTAGCCGATCGACTGGTTGAATACCTTGGATTCCGCGAGCTTCTCGGTCGCGCGATGCAGCAGGCCGATGTGCGGATCCGCCTTCTGGATGGTCTCGCCGTCCATTTCCAGCACCAGGCGCAGTACGCCATGCGCAGCCGGATGCTGTGGCCCGAAGTTCAGGGTGAAATTACGAATCTCAGCCACGTTTGCCGTCCCCCGGCACTGTGGAATTAACCGCCGGGCGACTCAGCGCGGGGTCGTAGCGATGGTCGTCGCGGATGGTCTTGGGCACCAGCACGCGCGGCTCGATCGAGACAGGCTCGTACACCACGCGACCCTGGGTCGCGTCGTAACGCACCTCGACATTGCCGATCAGAGGAAAATCCTTGCGAAACGGATGACCGATGAAGCCATAGTCCGTGAGAATGCGGCGCAGATCGACATGGCCGCGGAACAGGATGCCGTACAGATCGAAGGCTTCGCGTTCGAACCAGTTCGCCGAGGCCCAGATGCCGGCCACGGAATCGATGATCGGATCTTCGTTATCTTCGCCATACACGCGCAGCCGCAGGCGCTCGTTGTGCGTGACAGACAACAGTTGATAGGCGGCCGCAAAGCGCGCGCGATGCCCGCCCCAGGGCGCCTCGCCATGGCCGCTGCCGGCCGGACCGCGCGCCGCGCCACGACTGAATCCTGAGCGCGTCGCCGACTCGGTTTGCCACTCGCTGCTGCCGTACTCGAGGTAGTCGACACCGGCAATGTCGATCAGCATCTCGAAGCGCAGCGCCGGATGGTCGCGCAACACCGTAGCCACAGCTAACAAATTTGCCGCCGCAACCTCATAGCAGATTTCATCGCTCAGGGCCGGCAAGCGGCTGACGCGATCGCCCAATGCCGCCTGTACATTTGCCGCCAGGCGCTCGATCCTGGCGATACCGCTCAAGCCGACGCTCACGCCGCGGCTCCCGCCAGCGGCCGCTTCGCCATCGCGCCACCGGCAATGGTGCTGGTGCGGGCGATTTTCTTCTGCAATTGAATGATGCCGTACAGCAGGGCCTCGGCCGTGGGCGGGCAGCCCGGCACGTAGACATCGACCGGCACGATGCGATCGCAGCCACGCACCACCGCATAGGAATAGTGGTAGTAGCCGCCTCCGTTGGCGCAGGAACCCATCGAGATCACCCAGCGCGGCTCGGCCATCTGGTCATAAACCTTGCGCAAGGCCGGCGCCATCTTGTTGACCAGGGTCCCGGCGACAATCATCACATCCGACTGCCGTGGGCTGGGGCGAAACACCACGCCGAAGCGGTCGAGGTCGTAGCGCGAGGCGCCTGCATGCATCATTTCGATCGCGCAGCAGGCAAGCCCGAAAGTCATGGGCCACAAGGAACCGGTGCGTGCCCAATTGACGAGGTTATCAACGCCGGTGGTGACAAAGCCGCGTTGCGCAAACCCTTCTTCGTCTAATCCCACTCGAGCGCTCCCTTTTTCCACTCGTAGATGAAGCCCACGACCAGAATGAGCAGGAACAGGCCCATGGCAATCAGGCCGGGAGCGCCGATGTCCCGGATGGCCACCGCCCAGGGAAACAGGAAGGCAATTTCGAGGTCGAAGATGATGAAGAGGATGGCCACCAGGTAATACCTGACGTCAAACTTCATGCGGCTGTCTTCAAAGGCCTCAAAGCCGCATTCGTAGGGGGATTTTTTCGCCGCGTCCTCGGGCTGACGGGTGAAATAACCGCCGATGGCCGTGCCCAGCAGCATCAAAACGACGGCTATGCCGGTCGCAACAGCTAGGAAAATCAGGACCGGAAGATAATTTGTTAGCATCGAACCGCCATTCACCGCGCGACCGCGCCGAACGGGGCGCAATTCTAGCAGTGCAGCATCATGCTGTGAAATCTAGATTTATACCTAGATTCGATTTGGTGCCGACGGGGAGACTCGAACTCCCACACCTTGCGGCGCTAGCCCCTCAAGCTAGTGTGTCTACCAATTCCACCACGTCGGCGAAAAATCTGATCCTGGCTACGGCGTTATTTTTTTTCCGGAGCCGCCGGCGTTGTCGCTGCGGCCGGCGCGGACGAAGTCACTGGGGGCAAGGCAGGCGCCGTGGTTGCCGGCACCGTGGCGGGCAGCGTGGTCGCGGGGACTTCCAGCAGCGGCTTGGGCGCTGCAACTTCCAGCTTGCCGGTGTAGGCCAGCACCAGGCTGTTGATCATGAAGATGATCGCGGCGATTGCGGTCGCCCGGGACAAGCCGGTAGTCGCACCACGCGCGCCAAAGACCGTGCCGGACGCGCCGGCGCCAAAACCAGCGCCCGCATCCGCGCCGCGGCCTCGTTGCAGCAACACCAGCGCGATGATGATCACCGCACTGAACAACTGCACACCTGTTAGAAAAATTCGCAACATAGTTTGGTATCCAATCCAGTCCTGATCGCGTCAGCCGTCCGCGGCCGCGACAATCGCCAAAAATTCATCCGCCTTCAGGGACGCGCCGCCGATCAAGCCGCCATCCACATCCGGCTTGGCAAACAGCTCCGCGGCATTCCCGGCCTTGACACTGCCGCCGTACAGGACGCGCGTCAGAGCGGCAATTTTAGCATCGTGGCCCGCCAACCGCCCCCGAATGAACCGGTGAACCTCCTGTGCCTGGTCAGGGCTCGCGGTCCGGCCGGTACCAATGGCCCAGACGGGCTCATAGGCGATCACGGCGCCTGCAAAGCTGGATACGCCGCTCAGTGCCAGGACCGCGTCCAGCTGGCGCGCAACCACGGCCTCTGTCTGGTCTGCTTCGCGCTCAGCCAGCAGCTCGCCGACGCACAAGATCGGGGTCAGTCCGGCTACCAGGGCGGCCGCGTACTTGCGGGCAACCAGCGCGTCCGTTTCGCCGAACAGGCTGCGACGCTCGGAATGGCCGACGATCACATGGCTGCAGCCCACGTCTTTCAGCATGCTGGCGGCAATTTCGCCGGTAAATGCGCCCGGCGCTTCCGCGCAGACCGTCTGGGCGCCCAGCCGCACGCGGCTGCCATGGATGGCGCGACCGACATCCGGCAAATAGAGCGCGGGCGGACAAACGACGCACTCGCTGGCGCCACGGTCTTTCAGACCCGCCAATACCGCCTCGATCAGGCGCGCGTTCTCGGCGCGCGATCCGTGCATTTTCCAGTTACCGGCAACAATCGGCTGGCGCATGGGCTGGGCCTTGCCCGTGGGGGGCATGAAAAAGGGGCGCGATCATAGCGGCGCAGCTGGCGCCGGGCAACCAAAGTCGGCGGAGATTGGGACTCAGGCGGCGGCGCGACGGACCACGTCCGCCAGTTCGTTGGCACAGGCGGCCGTGGTCGGCTGGTCCCGCCCTTCGACCATCACCCGGATCACGGGTTCGGTGCCGGAGGCGCGCAGCACCACGCGACCTGCGCCTGCCAGCCGAAGTTCGATGGCGGCCACCGCGTCCCGCACTTTGGCATTGGCTGAGGGGTCGAAACGCTGCGCGACGCGCACATTGACCATGACCTGCGGCATCTTGCTCATGCCTGCCGTGAGCTCCTGCAGCGTCTTGCCGGTCTCGCGCATCACCGCGAGCACCTGCAGCGCCGCCACCATCGCGTCGCCGGTCGTGGCCTTGTCGAGGCACAGGAGATGCCCTGAAGTCTCGCCACCTAACACGCCACCGGTTTCCTTGAGCATGGCGAGCACATGCCGGTCACCCACCTGGGCGCGGCGAAACTCGATGCCAAGCTCCCGCAGCCCCAGCTCGAGTCCCAGGTTGCTCATCAACGTGCCGACCACGGGACCCTTGAGTTGTTTCGCGGCGGCGCGCGCCCGCGCAATGATGTAGATGAGCTGGTCGCCGTCAATGGCAGTGCCGGTATGGTCGACCATGACCAGCCGATCGCCGTCGCCATCCAACGCGATGCCAGCGTGCGCCTTGACGCCCGGCACCATCATTTCCAGCAACTTGGTGTCGGTCGAACCGCAGCCTTCGTTGATATTGCGGCCGTTAGGCGAGCAGCCAATCGGAATGACCTGCGCGCCGAGATCGCCGAGAATGCGCGGCGCCACCTTATAGCCCGCGCCATTGGCGCAATCGATGGCCAGTGTCATGCCCTCGAGCGTCATGCCGGCCGGCAGGGTGCCGGCGCAGAATTCCTGGTAAAAGGTGCGGGACTTGTCGACGCGGCGCGCGGTGCCCAGGCTTTCCGACGGGCGCGTGATGGCCCCTTTGGCCAGTTCCGCTTCGATGGCTTCCTCGACTTCGTCCGACAGCTTGCTGCCATGGCGGTCAAAAAACTTGATGCCGTTATCCATGTACTTGTTGTGCGAGGCGCTGATCACGACGCCAAAATCACACTCAAACTTGCAGGTCAGGTAGGCAATGCCCGGGGTCGGCAACGGCCCGATCAACATGACATTGACGCCCGAGGCGACGAAACCCGCCTCCAGCGCTGCTTCGAACAGGTAGCCCGACACACGGGTGTCCTTGCCGATCAGGACCGAGCCGCCTTTGGGCGCAAGCACGCGCGCGGCGGCGCTCGCCAGCGTCAGCGCAAATTCGGCGGTCATCGGATGTTCGCCGACCCGGCCGCGCACTCCGTCAGTTCCGAAATACTTACGGGCCATAAAATCAGATCCCTTGCTCTACCTGGCGTATTACCCGCAACACATCTACTGTCTCCTGGACATCATGCGCGCGCACGATACGCGCTCCCGCATGAATCGCAAGCATGGCTAACGCCAGGCTCCCTGCGAGACGCTCGCCGACTGCGCGGCCTGTTAGCAAACCGACCAGCGACTTGCGCGACAGGCCGGCCAGCACCGGCACTCCCAGTTGCGCGATCTCCGGCAAGCCGCGCAGCAACGCCAGATTATGCGCCGCGGTCTTGCCAAAGCCGAATCCCGGATCAACCACCAGCCTGTCAGCAGCAATGCCGGCGGCACGACAAGCCTGCAGGCGTTCGGCCAGGAACGCCTTGACCTCCGTCACGACATCGGAATACGAGGGATCGTTTTGCATGGTCTGGGGCTCGCCCTGCGCATGCATCACGCAAGCCGCCAGCCGGGTTGCCGCCAGCGCCGCGAGCGCTCCAGGACGGCGGAAGCCGCGCACATCGTTGATCATCCCCGCGCCGGCCTCGGCGGCCAGCCGCATCACTTCCGCGGAACTCGTGTCGACCGAAACCAGCACCTCGCGCCTGGCAAGGCCCTCGACCACCGGCAACACGCGCGCGATCTCCTGGTCGATGGAAACTGGTTGCGCGCCTGGCCGGGTTGATTCCCCGCCGACATCCACGATCGCGGCACCCTCTGCCTGCATGGCGAGGCCCGCATCGATCGCAGCTAACAGGCTGGGATAACGGCCACCGTCGGAGAATGAATCCGGCGTGATATTCAAGATGCCCATGACCACCGGCTGGCTCAAATCCAGCCGCCGGTCGCCGCAAGCTAACAGGCCGTTCAAGTTGGCCGCCAGCTGGACCTCAGCTGGCGCTGCCCGGCGCCGGTGTACCGACACCGCCCGGCCCCGCCTCGGGGGGCGGCGGCCTGAACCCGCCCTTGGTGCCGATGCTGTCGTCCCAGTCTGCGGGCGGGCTCGGCGGGCGGCCCTCCATGATTTCCTTAATCTGGCCATCGTCGATGGTTTCGTACTTGATCAGGGCCTGCGCCATCGCGTCGAGTTTGTCGCGATGCTCAGTCAGGATAGTCTTGGCGCGCTGATAGGCCGAATCGATCACCCGGCGCACCTCGATGTCGATGACATGGGCTGTCTCATCCGAGACCTGCTTGTTCTGCGTCACCGAACGTCCCAGGAATACCTCGCCGCTTTCCTCGAGATAGGTCAGCGGGCCCAGGCGGTCTGACAGGCCCCACTTGGTCACCATGTTGCGGGCCAGGGTGGTGGCGCGCTCGATGTCGTTGGACGCGCCGGTGGTGACCGCGTCCTTGCCAAAGGCCAGTTCCTCGGCGATGCGGCCGCCGAACAAGCTCGAAATCTGCGACTCGAGCCGCTGACGGCTGTAGCTGTAGCGATCTTCTTCCGGCAGGAAGAACGTCACGCCTAACGCACGGCCGCGCGGGATGATCGTGACCTTGTACACCGGATCATGCTCCGGCAGGTTGACGCCGACGATCGCATGCCCGGCCTCGTGATAGGCGGTATTGAGCTTTTCCTTTTCGCTCATCACCATGGAGCGGCGCTCCGTGCCCATCATGATCTTGTCCTTGGCTTTCTCCAGCTCTTCCATGTTGACGGTGCGCTTGTTAGCACGCGCGGCAAACAGCGCCGCCTCGTTGACCAGATTGGCAAGATCGGCGCCCGAGAACCCGGGCGTGCCGCGCGCGATCAGCGCCGGCTTGACGTCATCGCCCAGCGGCACCTTGCGCATATGCACGCGCAGGATCTGCTCGCGGCCACGGACATCGGGCAGCGGCACCACGACCTGGCGGTCGAAGCGGCCCGGGCGCAGCAGCGCCGGGTCGAGGACATCCGGGCGGTTGGTCGCGGCGATGACGATGATGCCTTCATTGCCTTCGAAGCCGTCCATCTCCACCAGCAGCTGGTTGAGGGTCTGTTCGCGCTCGTCGTGGCCACCGCCAAGTCCAGCGCCGCGATGGCGCCCGACCGCGTCGATTTCGTCGATGAAGATGATGCACGGCGCGGTCTTCTTGGCCTGCTCGAACATGTCGCGCACGCGCGAGGCGCCCACACCGACAAACATTTCGACGAAATCGGAACCGGAAATCGTGAAGAACGGCACCTTGGCCTCGCCGGCAATCGCGCGCGCCAGCAGAGTCTTGCCGGTGCCGGGCGAGCCGACCATCAGCACGCCCTTGGGGATCTTGCCGCCCAGCTTCTGGAACTTGCCCGGGTCCTTGAGGAAGTCGACGATTTCGCCCACTTCCTGCTTGGCTTCATCGACGCCCGCGACATCCGCAAACGTGACATTGACCTGGTCCTCACCTAACAACCGCGCGCGGCTCTTGCCGAACGACATGGCGCCACGGCCATTGCCGCCACCCTGCATCTGCCGCAGCATGTAGAAAAACAGGAACAGCACCAGCGCTACCGGCGCGAGTTGCAGCAGGATCTGGTAGATCAACGGCGTTTCCGGCGGCGGCTCGGACTTGATGCGCACGCGGGACTTGTCGAGCATGCCGATCAGGGCCGTGTAATCGGTTTCCGGGTTGTGGACTTTGAGCTTGCTCTGGTTCTTGTCGAGCGCGTAGATCATCCCGCCCTGCAGGGTCACCTCGCTGACATCGCCACTGCGGACCTTGGCGAGAAAATCGGAATACGCAAGTTCGGCAGGTTGCGCCCCACGCGGCATGAATTCACTGAAAACCAGCAACAGGGCCACCAAGACTACGGCCCAGATGGCGAAATTCTTGAATGAATCGTTCATGTATTCCTCTTTGGATCGACCCTACACCATTCAGTTCCCACCGGCTATGCCGGGGGTTTCAGCGCCGCGAGATCCAGGTCGCGACCCCCGCCTTTGCCTACAACGTATAACTCAGGACTACGGTCTCGGGAGGCAGCCGGATTCGCAAATTTGACCTTTTTCGAAGATTTGTCCCATGGCGGCGACCCGCTGGGGCAAAGCGACACCCAAGAACGCTTGCATAAGGGCGTCACTCCCCGACTTCAAGACCCAGTATGCGAAAATGATCGGATGGACCTGAACGAACGACAGCGAAAATTCCTGCGCGGACTCGCGCACGCACTGAACCCGGTGATTTGGATCGGCAATGCCGGGCTCAGCGACGCGGTTGTGCGGGAGACGCAGAACGCGCTGGAGTCGCACGAGCTCATCAAGGTCAAGGCGCGCGGCGCCGAGCGTGGCGCGCGCGATGACCTGCTTGGGCAACTGGCCAAACGCAGTGACAGCGTACTGGTGCATCGTATCGGTCATGTGGGCGTGCTATACCGGCAGCATCCGAAGCTGCCCAAGATTGTCATTCCGGACTGACGCGGGCTATTCGTAGCGGACTTTGACGACTTCAAAGCTGCGCACGCCACCAGGCGCGGTTACGGCCACTTCATCGCCAACGCTCTTGCCGATCAGTGCGCGGGCGATCGGCGAGGTGATCGCGATGCGGCCGGCCTTGATATCCGCCTCGTCCTCGCCAACCAGCCGGTAAACGACCTTGGTCCCGTCGTCGAGATTCTCGATCTCGACCGTGGCGCCGAAAATCACCTTGCCGGTGTTAGGTATCGCGGTGACGTCAATGATCTCGCAATTGCCGAGCTTGGATTCGATGTCGCCGATGCGGCCTTCGATGAACCCCTGCTGCTCGCGCGCGGCATGGTATTCGGCATTTTCAGACAGATCGCCATGGCTGCGCGCCTCGGCAATCGCCTTGATGACCGCCGGCCGTGACTCGCTCTTGAGCTTCTTCAGCTCGGCGCGCAATTGCTCGGCGCCGCGCAGGGTCATTGGACTTCGCTTCATGCGAGCAGCTCCCGGTGCAGGTCCTGAAGTTTGTTAGGTTCGACGTGTTCGATCTGGTCGATCGCCGCGCAGGTCGCAAAGGCGCCAGCCATGGTCGTGTAATAGGTCACGCGCCGCTGCACCGCTTCGCGCCGGATGGTATTGGATTCGCGCACCGCCTGGCGGCCTTCGGTCGTGTTGATGATCAGGTCGATTTCGTCGTTCTTGATCATGTCCACGATGTGCGGGCGCCCCTCGCGGACTTTGTTGACGCGCCGGCAGGCAAGGCCGGCATCAGTGATCGCCTTGGCCGTACCGCCGGTCGCAATCAGCTCAAATCCCAGCGCTAACAACCGGCGCGCCAGCTCGACGGCGCCCGGCTTGTCGTGTTCCTTGACGCTGATCAGGCACACTCCGCCGGTCGGCAGGCTGACGCCCGAAGCCGCCTGCGCCTTGGCATAGGCTTCGCCGAAAGTGCGGCCGGTGCCCATGACCTCGCCGGTGGATTTCATTTCCGGCCCCAGAATCGGGTCGGCCTCGGGGAATTTCACGAACGGAAACACGGCCTCCTTGACCGAGAAGTAGGGCGGCACTCGTTCGCGCAGCGCGCCCTGCTTCGCCAGCGTCTTGCCCGCCATGACCCGCGCACCGATCTTGGCGAGCTGGTAGCCCGTGGCCTTGGAAACAAACGGCGCGGTGCGCGAAGCCCTGGGATTGACCTCCAGCACAAAGATACGGTCGCCCTGGATCGCGAATTGCACATTCATCAGGCCGACGACGTTCAGCCCTAACGCGAGCTGCCGCGTCTGCACTCGCAGCCGATCCTGGATTTCCTTGCTCAGGGAATTCGGCGGCAACGAGCAGCTGGAGTCGCCCGAATGCACGCCCGCCTGCTCGACGTGCTCCATGATTCCGCCGATCAGCACGTCGTTACCGTCGCAACAGGCGTCGACATCCACCTCGATGGCATCGTCAAGAAACCGGTCCAGCAGCACCGGGCTGTCATTGCTGACCTTGACGGCATCGGTCATGTAAGCCTTGAGATCGTCGGTATTAAAGACCACTTCCATGGCCCGTCCGCCTAACACATAGGACGGCCGCACCACCAGTGGAAAGCCCACCTGCTGGGCGAGTTTCAGCGCCTGCGCCTCGGTGCGCGCGGTGGCATTGGCCGGCTGCAGCAGCTTCAGCTCCTCGACCAGCTTCTGAAAGCGCTCGCGATCCTCGGCGATGTCGATCGCATCGGGGCTGGTGCCGATGATAGGCGCGCCAGCCCGTTCCAGCGCGCGGCACAACTTGAGCGGTGTCTGGCCGCCGTACTGGACGATGACGCCCTTGGGTTTTTCCTTGTCGATGATCTCGATGACATCCTCGAGAGTCAGCGGCTCGAAGTAAAGTCGATCGGAAATATCGTAGTCGGTGGAAACAGTTTCCGGATTGCAATTGACCATGATGGTCTCAAATCCATCTTCGCGCAGCGCCAGCGCCGCATGCACGCAGCAATAGTCGAACTCGATTCCCTGGCCGATTCTGTTAGGCCCGCCGCCGAGCACCATGATCTTGGGCTTGCGGGTCGGTGCCGCTTCGCATTCCTCGTCGTAGGTGGAATACATGTAGGCGGTGGTGGTCGCGAACTCGGCCGCGCAGGTGTCAACCCGCTTGTAGACCGGGCGAATCCCCTGGTCGTGGCGCTTCTGGCGCACCATGTCCTCGGTGATGTCGGCGAGCCGCGCCAGGCGCATGTCGGAAAAACCCTGGCGCTTCAGCGCCCGCAGGCTGTCACCGAACAAGGCCGTGTCCTTCTCGGCCATGACCCTGGCTTCCGACTGCAGCAGGTCCTCGATCTGCGCCAGAAACCACGGGTCGATCCTGGTCAACTCGTAAATGTGCTCCTGGGTCCAGCCGGCGCGATATGCGTCTGCGACATACAGCAATCTGTTAGGGCCCGGGGCGCGCAGCTCGTAAGTAAGGCGCTCGGATTCTTCATCGGTGAGCGGCTGCTTTGGCTTGCGGACCATGATCTCGGTGAGCCCGTCGAGGCCGGTCTCTAGGCTGCGCAGTGCTTTCTGCAGCGACTCCTGGAAACAACGGCCGATGGCCATCGCTTCACCAACCGACTTCATCTGCGTGGTCAGGCGGGAATTGGCAGCCGGAAACTTCTCGAACGTAAAGCGCGGGATCTTGGTGACCACGTAGTCGATGGCCGGCTCGAACGACGCCGGCGTCTGGCCGCCGGTGATGTCGTTGCGCAGTTCGTCGAGCGTATAGCCAATGGCCAGCTTGGCCGCAATCTTGGCGATCGGGAAGCCAGTGGCTTTCGAGGCCAGCGCCGAGGATCGCGACACGCGCGGGTTCATCTCGATGACCAGCACCCGGCCGTCCACGGGATTCACCGCGAATTGCACGTTCGAGCCGCCGGTATCGACGCCGATCTTGCGCAGCACCGCGATCGACGCGTCGCGCAGCCGCTGGTATTCCCTGTCGGTCAGCGTCTGCGCCGGCGCAACGGTGATCGAATCGCCGGTGTGCACGCCCATCGGATCGAGGTTCTCGATCGCGCAGACGATGATGCAATTGTCGGCGCGGTCGCGCACGACCTCCATTTCGAATTCTTTCCAGCCCAGCACCGACTCCTCGACCAGCACTTCCGAGGTCGGCGAGACGTCGAGCCCGCGGGTGACGATGGCTTCAAATTCTTCGCGGTTATAGGCAATGCCGCCACCGGACCCGCCAAGCGTGAACGACGGGCGGATCACACAGGGATAGCCCACGTCGGTCTGCAGCACCAGCGCCTGATCCAGACTGCGGGCGATCGACGCCCTGGGGCATTCGAGGCCGATTTCGCGCATCGCAATGCGGAACAGTTCGCGGTCTTCCGCCATGTCGATGGCTTCGCGCGAAGCGCCGATCATTTCGACCTCGAACTTGGCTAACACACCTTCGCGCACCAGGTCGAGCGCGGTGTTGAGCGCGGTCTGCCCTCCCATGGTCGGCAGCAGCGCATCGGGACGCTCTATTTCGATGATGCGCGCGATCGTGCGCCAGTTGATGGGCTCGATGTAGATCGCATCGGCCATTTCCGGGTCGGTCATGATGGTCGCGGGGTTCGAGTTGACCAGGATGACGCGATAGCCTTCCTCGCGCAGCGCCTTGCAGGCCTGCGCGCCGGAATAGTCGAATTCGCAGGCCTGGCCGATGATGATCGGACCCGCGCCGATGATCAGGATGCTGTTGATGTCGGTGCGCTTGCCCATGCTAACGCCCAGCGCCCGTGTTGAGCTTCTTCAACTGGTTCGCAAGACGGCGCACCATCAGCTGGGTAAAGCTCTCAAACAACGCCTTGAGATCATGGGGCCCGGGGCTGGCCTCGGGATGCCCCTGGAAACTGAAGGCCGGCTTGTCGGTGCGCCGAATGCCCTGCAGCGTGCCGTCGAACAGCGAACGGTGCGTCGGCTTCAGGTTGGCTGGCAGGCTGCTTTCATCGACTGCGAAACCGTGATTCTGCGAGGTAATCAGCACCCGCCCGGTTTCCAGGTCCTGCACCGGGTGATTGGCGCCATGATGACCGAACTTCATCTTGACGGTCTTTGCACCGCTCGCCAGAGCTAACAATTGGTGGCCGAGGCAGATGCCGAACATTGGCAGATTGGTCGCAACAAGATCGCGAATTGCATTGATCGCGTAGTCGCAGGGCTCCGGGTCGCCCGGACCGTTGCTGAGAAATATGCCATCGGGCTGCAGCGCAATCACCTCGGCGGCCGTGGTCTTGGCAGGCACAACCGTCATTCGCCCGCCCTGGTCAGCTAACAGGCGCAGGATGTTGCGCTTGATGCCAAAATCGTAGGCCACGACGTGCATGCGCTGATGCGCCCGGATCGGCGGACGCGATGGGGCATCGAAAGTGGAGCCGTCGTTCCACTGGTAGCTGCGCGGTGTGGTGACAATCTGCGCGAGGTCCATGCCCTTGAGGCCCGCAAAGGCGCGCGCCGCCCGTACCGCCGCATCGATATCGATGCTGGCGCCGGCCGCGATGCAGCCCGCCTGCGCGCCCTGTTCCCGCAACATGCGGGTCAGCTTGCGCGTGTCGATGCCAGCAATCGCGACCGTGCGGCAACGCTGCAGAAAACCCGGCAGCGTTTCCGACATGCGCCAGTTGCTGGCCTGCAACGGCAGGTCGCGAATGATCAAGCCCGCGGCAAAGATTTCCGACGCCTCCATGTCCTCGGCGTTAGCACCGGTGTTGCCGATGTGCGGGTAGGTCAGCGTGACCAACTGTCTTGAGTAGGAGGGGTCGGTGAGAATTTCCTGGTAGCCGGTCATCGCGGTGTTGAATACCACTTCGCCGACGCTTTGCCCGATGGCGCCAATTGATTGGCCGCGAAAAACCGTGCCGTCAGCTAACGCCAGCACCGCAGGTACACTCACGCGCTTCATCCCCTTCAGCCGGCGCCAAGCTGCGCCCGCCACAAAAATTGTTCCAGCTCTCCGTGGCTAGCAGGCAGGTTTTCAGGCCGCGCATGTGCAAAGCGGGAGGGGCTCTTGCGACCCCCTCCCGCCCTGCGTGGACCAACCCGCGGATACGGATTAGGCCGAAATTTTACGATTTAGCACGGTCCCCGTCCATGAAAAACCGGGCTGATTTGCGGAAAATTTGGCGAGAAAAACCTTGCGTTTTTCAGCACATAATCGTCTAAGTCTTTGTTTATAAACCAAGTACTTCGCGCATGGTGTAACGGCCCGCAGGCCGTCCAGCCAGCCAGGCAGCCGCCCGGAGTGCCCCGCGGGCGAATATGGCCCGGTCGGTCGCCTGGTGGCGCAGCACCACCCGCTCACCCGCGCCGGCAAATATGACGTCGTGATCGCCGACGATGTCGCCGCCGCGGACCACGGAAAATCCGATTTCATCATCCTTGCGCAGCGCAATCCCCTCGCGGGAACGTCCGCGTACGGTCTCGAAATCCTGCTCGCGGCCGCGTGCCGCCGCACGGCCGAGCGCCAGCGCCGTGCCCGAAGGCGCGTCCTGCTTGTGGCGGTGGTGCGCTTCGATGATCTCGATATCGTATCCGGGCAGACTCCGTGCGGCCTGCTGCACCAGTTCCACCAGCAAACTGACACCGACCGAGGTGTTCGCGGTCTGCAGCACTGCGATCGAGCGCGCCGCCCTGGCAAGCTCGGCCTCGAAACCGGCGGGCTGGCCGGTCGTGCCGATGACACAGGCGACGCCGGCTGCAACACAATCGGCCAGCAGTTCGCTGCTGGCGTGCGCCGCAGAAAAGTCGACGGCGATGTCGGCCTCGCGCAGTGCCGCCGCGCGATCAGCCCGGACCATAATCTTGTTAGGCGCAAGGCCGGCCAGCTGGCCGGAATCGGCGCCGATGACCTCGCTGCCAGCCTGATCGATGGCGACCGCAAGAGTCAGCGCAGGAAACCCGGCAAGACTGGCCACCAGCGACCGGCCCATGCGCCCTCCGGCGCCCATGATTGCGAGGCGATGTCCCATGCGGCCCTGCTCCGGAGCGAATGTTAGGTCAGTTAACTGGTGAAAAATCGTTTGACGCCGTCGAAGAAACTCTGCTCGCGCGGCGAGTGCTTGCTGCCATCGCGTTTAAGGGACTCTTCAAAATTGCGCAGCAGCTCGCGCTGCTCAGTCGACAGGCTCACCGGTGTTTCTACCACAACACGGCAAAAGAGGTCTCCCCGGCCACTGGAGCGCACCGGCTTGACGCCTTTGTCCCGCAGCCGGAACACGCGGCCCGATTGCGTCTCCGCCGGGATCTTCAGCACCACCTGGCCGTCCAGGGTTGGCACTTCCACGGTGCCGCCGAGCACGGCGGTGGCAAAAGAAATCGGCACCTCGCAGGACAGGTGCTCGCCATCACGCTCGAAAATCGCGTGTTCCTTGACGCTGACTTCGACATACAGGTCGCCCGGGGGTCCGCCATTGCGGCCGGCCTCGCCCTCGCCGGCCAGTCGAATGCGATCGCCGGTGTCGACGCCGGCCGGAATCTTGACCGACAGCTTCTTGGAACGGCGCACGCGGCCCTGCCCGAGGCAGGTGTCGCAGGGGTTCTTGACGATCTTGCCGCTGCCGCGACAGCGCGGACAGGTCTGCTGCAACTGGAAAAAACCCTGGCTGACACGCACCTGGCCATTGCCGCCGCAGGTGTCGCAGGTCACGGGTGAGTGGCCGCGCGCCGCGCCGCTGCCATGGCAGGTCTCACACTCGATCAGCTTGGGGATGTCGATTTCGGCCTGATAGCCGAACACCGCTTCATGCAGGTCGAGCGGCATTTCATAGCGCAGGTCCGCGCCACGGAAAGCCTGGTTGCCGCCCGCACCGCGCCGGCGGCCGCCACCGAAAATATCACCGAACACATCGCCGAAAATTTCGTTGAAATCCTGTCCGCCGGTAAAGCCGCCCGCGCCACCTGGGCCGCCGCCGCCCCCCTGGCGCGCCGCTTCGACGCCTGCATGACCATGCTGGTCAAAGACTGCGCGTTGCTCGGCATCGGAGAGCACATCGTGCGCCTCCTTGGCCTCCTTGAATTTCTCTTCGGCTTCCTTGTCGCCCGGATTGCGGTCCGGGTGAAATTTCATGGCCAGCCGCCGATAGGCCTTCTTCAGCTCTTCAGCTGAGGCCGTCTTCGGAAGCCCGAGAACCTTGTAATAGTCGCGTTTTGCCATTCAAGGCGCGGTCGCTATGAAGCGCGCTGGTCCTTATCCTTGTCTTTCACTTCCTCGAACTCGGCGTCGACGACATTGTCGTCGCGCTTCTTGCCACTGCCCGAGTCGCCGCCGTCGCTGCCCTGACCGCCACCCGCGCCGTCGGCGCCAGCCGCGCCCGCGCTTGCCTGGTAGGCCTGCTGCACAATCGCGGCCGAGGCCTGCATCAGCGCTTCGAGCTTCTTCTGGATCTTGTCCTTGTCGTCATCTTTCGCGACCGACTTCAATTCGCCTAACGCGGACTCGACCTTGGCGCGATCTTCACCGGAAACTTTTTCGCCAAGATCGGCCAGTGATTTCCCAACCTGATGGATGGCGGCATCGGCCTGGTTGCGCGTCTCAGTCAGCTCACGGAATTGGCGGTCTTCCTCGGCATGCGCCTCGGCATCACGCACCATGCGCTTGATCTCTTCCTCATTGAGGCCGGAGTTCGCCTTGATGATGATTTTCTGTTCCTTGCCCGTCGCCTTGTCCTTGGCGGACACATTCAGGATGCCGTTCGCGTCGATATCGAAGGTGACTTCGATCTGCGGCGCGCCGCGCGGCGCCGGCGGAATGTCCGTCAGATCGAACTTGCCGAGCGACTTGTTGTCCTGCGCGCGCTGGCGCTCGCCCTGCAGCACGTGCACGGTGACCGCGGTCTGGCTGTCGGCCGCGGTGGAGTAGGTCTTGGTCGCCTTGGTCGGGATCGTGGTGTTCTTCTCGATCACCTTGTCAACGATGCTGCCGAGCGTCTCGATTCCCAGCGACAGCGGCGTGACATCTAACAACAGCACGTCCTTGACGTCGCCCGCGAGCACGCCACCCTGGATCGCGGCGCCCACGGCTACCGCCTCATCCGGATTGACGTCCTTGCGCGGCTCCTTGCCGAAGAAGTCCTTGACGTATTTCTGCACCAGCGGCATGCGCGTCTGGCCGCCGACCAGGATCACTTCCGAGATGTCGTTGTTAGTGACGCCCGCATCCTTGAGCGCGACGCGGCAGGGTTCGATGGTCCGGCGCACCAGGTCATCGACCAGCGATTCGAGCTTGGCGCGCGTCAGCTTGAGCGCGAGATGCTTCGGTCCGGACGCGTCCATGGTGACGTACGGCAGGTTGATATCGGTCTGCTGCGACGAAGACAGCTCGACCTTCGCTTTCTCGGCAGCTTCCTTCAGGCGTTGCATCGCGAGCGGATCCTTGCGCACATCGACGCCGGACTCCTTGAGGAATTCTTCCGCGATGAAATGGATGATCTTGAGGTCGAAGTCCTCGCCGCCGAGGAAAGTGTCGCCGTTGGTCGAGAGCACCTCGAACTGGCGCTCGCCATCAACGTTGGCAATCTCGATGACCGACACGTCAAAGGTACCGCCACCCAGGTCGTAGACCGCAATCTTGCGATCGCCGCCGGCCTTGTCCAGGCCGTAAGCTAACGCGGCCGCCGTGGGCTCATTGATGATGCGGCGCACGTTGAGGCCCGCGATGCGTCCGGCGTCCTTGGTCGCCTGGCGCTGCGAGTCGTTGAAATACGCAGGCACAGTGATGACGGCCTCGGTGACCGGTTCGCCGAGAAAATCCTCGGCGGTCTTTTTCATCTTCATCAGCACGCGCGCGGAAATTTCTGGCGGCGCCATTTTCTTGCCGGAGACGTCGACCCAGGCATCGCCATTGTCGGCCTTGACGATCTTGTAAGGCACCATGTCGATGTCTTTCTGCACGATCTGCTCTTCGAAGCGGCGACCGATCAGGCGCTTGACCGCGTACAGCGTGTTATGCGGATTGGTGACCGCCTGGCGCTTGGCAGACTGGCCGACGATGACTTCGTCGTCCTTGGTAAAGGCGACGATCGAGGGCGTGGTGCGATCACCTTCGCTGTTTTCGATGACGCGCGGCTTCCCGCCCTCCATGATGGCGACGCAGGAATTGGTCGTGCCGAGGTCAATACCGATAATTTTTGCCATAACAAATCACTCCGCTGGGAATCTCTTGGCAAAACAATTGGTTCTGCTTGCCAAAAATCAAGGTGTAGACAGGTGCTAAAGGCTCAGCTTTTTGGGTCCGCCGGCGCCTTGGCCACGATCACCCGCGCCGGCCGCAACAGGCGTCCGTTCAAGGTATAGCCCCGCTGCACGACCGCGAGCACCGAGTTCGGCTCGGCGGTGGTCGATTCCTGCGCCATGATGGCTTCGTGCTGGTGTGCATCGAAGGGCTGGCCGACCGGATGCAGCTCGGTAACGCCGGCCTTCTCCAACGCCTTTGTTAGCAGGCGCAGGGTCGCCTGCTGGCCATCCCGGAGCGCAGCGGCATCGGCCTTGTCGGCGTTTTCAACACCCAGGTCCAGGCCGTCCTTGACCGGCAAGATCTCGCCAAGAAATTTCTCCAGGCCATAACGCTGGGCCGCTTCGATATCGCGCAGCGCGCGCTTGCGGATGTTGTCCTGTTCGGCGACCGCCCGCAGATACTCGCTCCAGTGATTCCTGGCGCGCTCGTCGGACTCGGCCAGCTTGACGCGCAACTGCTCCAGTTCCACCAGCGCCGCAGCCGATTCCGGCATCACCGCGGTCGCCTCGGGATTCGCTTCAGTTGCTGGAGGTGGTGCGCTGGATGCGAAATCAGCCATCAAATAAATCTCCGGAATTCAACATGTTACAGAGGTCTTCTAACGTAAATTAGCGCGAACTCGCCGACGCGCTGGCCGGCATATGGAGGCTAACGGCGGGAATTCAAGGCGGCGCTGAGTAATTTCGCCGTGATATCGACGATCGGGATTACGCGCTCATAGGCCATCCGCGTGGGGCCGATCACGCCCAGCACGCCCATGACATTCTGATCGAGCGAGTACGGCGCCGCGATCACACTGACCTCATTTGGGATGTGATAGCCGGACTCCTGGCCGATGAAGATCTGCACGCCGTCCGCCTTCAGCGATCCATCCAGCAGCGTCAGGAAATCGCGCCGCTCGTTGAAGGCTTCGAAAAGACGTTTCAATTTGTCGACGCTGGCCAGGTCCGCGACGCCCATCAGGTTGGTTTCGCCGGCAATTACATATTCCAATTTCTCATCCGGCAGGGGCGCGATGGCAGCCTCGGCCACCTGCACCGCATCCAGCATGATCTGGTTCATGGTCTCGCGGGCTTCCTGCATTTGCCGCAGGATTTCCTGGCGGGCCTCGTGCACAGTGCGGCCGCGCAGCAATTCACTCAGATAGGAGGAAGCACGCCGTAGCTCCTCGGTGGAATGATAGCGATCCATCTGTAGAATGCGGTTCTGGACTTCGCGATCGCCTAACACCAGCACCACCAACACGCGGTTGTCAGACAAGCTGACAAACTCGACATGGGTAATCGCGGCCTGTGCCGAGCGCGGCAAGGTGACCACGCCTGCGAGCTGAGTCACGTTGGACAACATTTGCGAGGCCGCGGCGACCAGGGCCTTGTCGTCAACCACCAGGCGTGCATTTTCAAATTGACGGATCAGCTCGCCACTGTCCTGCTGGTTGAGCCCCTGGCCATGCAGCAAGGTGTCGACAAAGAACCGGTAGCCTTTATTGGTGGGTACGCGACCCGCCGAGGTATGCGGCGAGCTGATGAAACCAAGCTCTTCGAGGTCGGCCATCACGTTGCGTACCGTGGCTGAGCTCAGCGTAAGACCCGAATCCCGGGTCAGGCTGCGCGAACCGACCGGCTGCCCGTCGCGGATATAGCTGCCCACCAGCGTTCGCAGCAGGCGCTGCGCGCGTTCATTAAATACATCCTCGAATTTGTCGTGGCTCATGCTCGGCGCCACGCTACCGACTGCCGCCGTCCAGCGTCAAGTGATCCTGCAACACATATCGATGCGGGCATGGCTCTTTGTCGGCTGGGTTTTGCCAGCGCGGCATGCTACAAGGTGAGGCCCTATGAGCATACGTACCTGCGCCCTGATCGCGCGTTACGCCGACGCCCGCATCGCCGAAAGCAGCGCCCAGCTCGCGGCGCATTTGCGGGCGCGCGGCGTGGCCGTGCTGGTTCCCGACGACGATTCGGTGCTGGCGGCGTCCGGCGACGTGCGGCCCGTCAACGAGGCGGAACTGGTGCGTCAGGCCGATCTGGTCATCGCCATTGGCGGCGACGGCACCCTGCTGTACGCGGCCGGCCTGGTCGCCACCCGCGGGACGCCGCTGCTGGGCGTCAATCGTGGTCGCCTGGGATTTCTTACCGATATCAGCCCGGACGACATGCTGGCGTCCGTCGATGCTGCGATCGACGGCCGCTGCGTCGTGGACCGCCGAGCCTTGTTAGCTGCCGGAATTGTTGCCAGCGCGACCGGCGCCTCCTCGCGCGCGGCAGCGCGCGGGCTGGCACTGAACGATGTCGTACTCGAGGGCGCGCAGCCGGGCCGGCTGCTGGATTTTTCAACCACCATCGATGGCCGCTATGTAAATAGTCACGGTGGCGACGGCCTGGTCATCGCGACGGCCACAGGCTCGACCGCCTACGCGCTGTCCTGCGGTGGGCCCATTCTGGAGCCCGGCCTTGATGCGCTGGTAGTCGCGCCGATCTGCCCGCACACATTGTCGGACCGGCCCATCGTCGTGTCCGGACGCTCGGTTATCGAGGTGGCCTTGGTCGACCGGCCCGACTGCCATGGCCTGGTTGCCTGCGATGGCCGGCCCCTGGGCGAGCTCATGCCCGGGGATAAACTCATCGTGCGACCGTCACCTGACAAGATTACCTTGCTGCACCCGACTGGCTACGATTACTTCCGCCTGCTGCGCTCCAAGCTCAACTGGGGCCGGCGCAACTTCGACCCTGCCCGTTAGGTTCGCGCACCATGCTGACGCACCTGCAAATCCGCGATTTCGCCATCGTCGACACGCTGGAAGTGGATTTCACCGCCGGCCTCACGGTGCTGACCGGTGAAACCGGCGCGGGCAAGTCGATCATCGTCGATGCACTGCAATGGCTCGCCGGTGGCAGGCTGGGCGCCGATGCGATCCGCCATGGCGCCGAACGCGCCGAGGTCAGCGCCGTGTTCGACCTGGCGGGCGCGCCCAAAGACCTCTGCGCCTTGCTCGACCAGCAGGCCATCGAACACAGCGGCGAACTCCTGATCCGCCGCGTGGTCAGCCAGGACGGCAAATCGCGCGCGTTTCTCAACGGCCAGGCGGTCGCGGTGCAACAGCTGCGCGACATCGGCGGCTGGCTGATCGACATCCACGGCCAGCACGAATTCCAGGCGCTGTTGCGCGCCGGTGCGCAGCGCGCGTTGCTGGATGACTTCGCCGGGCTTGAAGCGCAGTCCGAAGCACTTGGCCGCGATACGCGTGCGTACACCGAGGCCGAAGCCGCCCTCAATGAACTGCAGCAGGCCGCGCGCGACCGCGATGCGCGCTTCGATCTGCTGCGTTACCAGTGCGGCGAACTCGCCGCCCTCCAGCTAACAAGCGGCGAAGCCGCGAGCCTCATGGCAGAGGCGACTCGCCTGCGTCACAGCGGCCGGCTTGCAGAGGCCGCACGCTCCGCCTGCGACCTGCTCTACGACGCGGAATCCGGCAATGCGCATGCCCAGACCGCGCGCGCGCTCAGTGCCATGCGTGCCGTAGCCGCGCACGATCCGGCGTTGGCGGCGCTGGTACCCACGGTCGAGGCTGCCGCCAGCCAGTTGCGCGACGCGGCCGGCGAACTCGCGCGCTATCTGGATGCACTGGAAGTCGACCCGGGCCGGCAGGACGCAGTCGAATCGCGTCTCGCGGCCATCGAACAACTGGCGCGCAAGCACCGTGTCAGCGCCGATGAACTGCCGGCGCGCCTCGCGGAACTCTCCTCCGAGCTCGACACGCTGGAAAACGTCGAACGCGAGCTAACAAAGAGGACCGCCGCACGCGACCAGGCGCTGTCCGGCTGGCGCAAGGCGGCCGCAGCGCTGTCGCAACAGCGGCAGCAGGCCGCCAGGCGCCTGTCCCGGGACATTGCGGCACGCATGCAAACCCTCGGCATGGCCGGCGGCAAGCTCGAGGTCCAGGTGTCGGCGGATCCCGATGCCAAGCCGAACGCCAGCGGCTGCGACAGCATCGAGTTCCTGGTCAGCGCCAATCCCGGCCAACCGCTGAAGCCGATCGCCAAGGTGGCGTCGGGCGGCGAGCTGTCGCGCATTTCGCTCGCCATCCAGGTGTCGCTGGCGCAGTCCGGCTCGCGCTGCATGGTGTTCGACGAAGTGGATGCCGGCGTCGGCGGCGCAGTGGCAGAGATTGTCGGCCGGGAACTTGCGCGTCTCGGCGCGCAGGCGCAGGTGCTGTGCGTCACCCACCTCGCGCAGGTGGCCGCACAGGCCGCCCAGCAGCTCAAGGTGAGCAAGCTGACCGATGGCCGCACCACGCGCACGTCGGTGAAAGCGCTGTCGGTCGACGAACGCATCGCGGAAATTGCCCGTATGTTAGGCGGTGTCGACATCACCGACCGCGCGCTGGAACACGCGCGCGAGATGTTAGGCGTGCGCGGCGCGGCTCAGTCGCCGGAGCGCACGCGCCGCGGGCAGACCTCACGGCGGCAACGCCCGTAAAGAATCAGCGAGTGGTCCTGGACTTCGAAGCCGAGCCGTACCGCGGCGGCCAGCTGGCGCTCCTCGATCGCGACGTCGACGAACTCTTCGACGTGGCCGCAGTCCATACAGACGATATGGTCATGATGCGCGCCCTGGTTGAGCTCGAACACCGCCATTCCGTCCTCGAAATGGTGGCGGACCACGAGCCCCGCGGCCTCAAACTGGGTCAGCACCCGGTATACCGTGCCGAGGCCGATGTCCTCCTGCCCGCCCAGTTGGCGCGCGATTTCCTCGGCCGACAAATGCCGCCCGGGGTGACGTTCCAGCAGCTCGAGAATACGCAGCCGCGGTGTCGTCACTTTCAACCCTGCGCGGCGTAAATCCTTGCCCTCCACCCCTGACCTCAGTGCTTCCGGTATGATGCGCGCGATTATGTTTCAGCTTCACCTCGAGCGGCTAGCACCGCGTTTGGCAGCCCTCGCGGCCTGCACTGTGGTTCTTTTGAGTGGCTGCGTCTACCGCCAGACCATACAGCAGGGAAATTACCTCGATCCGGTTGCGGTCAAGCAACTGCAGATGGGCATGACCCGCAGCCAGGTACGCTTTCTGCTCGGCACGCCGATGCTCCCGGACGCTTTTGACAAGGACCGCTGGGACTACGTTTATTACCTGCAGATCGGCCGCGCCGACAAGGCTGAGCAGTGGCGCCTTACCGTCTGGTTCGACGAGGACAAGGTCAGCAAGATCGAAAACCCCGACGTGCCCGAGACCATGGACCTGACCGCCGGCGCCGAAGGCAAGAAAACGTCGAAACTCAGCAACGCCGAATGCCGCAGAAAGTGGTACTGGCCGTTGAAGTGCCGGTCCTAG
>JANNVI010000045.1:0-3644 GCA_031414335.1 Gammaproteobacteria bacterium
CGATTCCCGAGGCCGCGCTGCTGGTAATTCAGGCCGGTTCGATGGCACGCGGCGGCGATGTTTTTGTGCTCGACATGGGTAAGCCGGTGAGGATCGCCGACCTCGCACGCCGCATGGTGGGCCTGATGGGCATGACCGTACGAGATGAAAAGAACCCGGACGGTGACATTGAGATCGCTTTCACCGGATTGCGTCCGGCCGAAAAGCTTTTTGAAGAGTTGCTGATCGGCAGCAATGTCTCAGGTACTGAACATCCGATGATCATGCGCGCGGTAGAACATGCGCTGCCCTGGCAACGTGTCCAGGAGTTGCTGGGCCAAATGCAGGTCGCATTGCGGAACTTCGATTGCGACCGCGCGATCGACCTACTGAAAGAGGCTGTCGTGGAATATCGCGCGGCCCCCGAGATGCATGATCTGGTCTCGCATCAAAAGCGTCTTGCGATTGCTGAGCAGCGCAAAGTCACTGATTTGCAGTCGCGCCGCGGGCTTCGTCCGTCGGCCTGAGCTTTTGGTCTCAGTCGGCCAGCGGATTCTCCCACCGCAAGTCCGCAAATCTTCCAAAGTCGTTGTCGCAGGAAACCAGCACCGCATCGCGGCTGATGGCAATTGCCGCCAGGTGCGCGTCGGTTGTCAGGTTCGCGGCGGTGCCGCTTTGGGTGAGCAACCGTTGCAGTATCGCCCAGTGCCCGTCGGCCTCGTTGAGCGCGGTAACCACCGGGCAGGCGAGCCAGGCACTCACCTTGTCAGCCGCTTGTTTCGCTGTCAGCGGTTTTGGGAACGCGGCGCGGTGGGTCGAGAGCCGCAGAAACGCCAGGATCACGACCCACGGCAGTCCGATGCTTTGATCGCTATTCAGCGCCGCTTCCCACCAGGCGCGCACGCGCGCGTGATGTGCTGAGTCAACGTTGACGGCGTAGAGCAGGACATTCGCATCGACGATTTTCATTTGCGCGCGGCGAGCTTGCGCAGGACTTCGGCATCTTCGAGCTGCGCGGCCGCGGCCAGCGCCTTGTCCAGGTTCATTTCAGGCTCGCCCATCGCAAACACCTGCTCGCGGTAGGGGCGCTGGCCGCTGCGCGTGCCTTTCCCCGCGCGAAGGCCGGTGCGCAGGGTCCGATTCAGCATGCGGCTGAGGGACAGGTTCTCCTGCTCAGCACGCTGTTTGAGTTCGTCCATCAGGTCGTCGTCGATTCTTACAGTACTGCGCATAGATGGCATCATAGCATCATCAATAGTGATGCTATAGCATCAGTTTTGCCAGCCCGCAAAATTGCGGACTTCATTCACTTTTGGCACCCATCTGCCGGTAAAATCACTGGCTTATGTCCCTAATCCCCGTCCTCCTCTCCGGCGGCTCCGGCACGCGGCTCTGGCCGCTGTCCCGTGAGCTGAACCCCAAGCAGCTCCTCGCCCTCACGAGCGATCGCACGATGCTGCAGGAAACTGCGGCGCGCGTGAGCGGCATCGCGGGTGTCAGCGCCCCGCTCGTGGTCTGCAACGAAGCGCACCGCTTTCTGGTCGCCGAGCAGTTGCATCAATTGTTGGGCAAACCGCCCGCGGGCATTATTCTCGAACCGGTGGGGCGCAACACAGCCCCGGCCGTGGCGCTGGCGGCGCATGCGGCGCAGGCGCTGGATGCCAACGCGGTGATGCTGGTGCTCCCGGCAGACCATGTGATCCGGGATATCGCGGCGTTTCAGGCGGCGGTGCAGCTCGCGCTGCCGTCGGCAGAGCAGGGCAGCCTGGTGACGTTCGGCATCGTGCCGGATCGCGCGGAAACGGGCTATGGCTACATCCGCAAGGCCAAGGGCAAGGGTCCGACCTTCCCGATCCAGCAGTTTGTCGAAAAACCTAACGCTGAAAAAGCTAACGAATTTGTCAAATCGGGCGAGTACCTGTGGAACAGCGGCATGTTCCTCTTCAAGGCGTCGCGCTATCTCGAGGAGCTCGAGAAACTGGCGCCGGATATTGCGAAAGTGTGTAAGGAATCCTTTGCCGGTGCGACGCGGGATCTGGATTTCACGCGGGTGCCGGCCGAGGTCTTTGGCAAGTGTCGCTCGGAATCCATCGACTACGCGGTGATGGAAAAAACAGCTAACGCGGTGGTGGTGCCGCTGGATGCGGGCTGGAGCGACGTCGGCTCCTGGGCATCCTTGCACGATGCCTCGCCGCAGGACGACAACGGCAATGCGATCCATGGGGATGTGCTGACGCACGACACCCGCGGTTGTTATCTCTACAGCGAAGGTCGCCTGATCGGGACCGTGGGTCTCCGGGATCATGTGGTGGTCGAAACCAAGGACGCGGTGCTGGTGGCGCCCAAGGACCGGGTCCAGGACGTCAAGAAACTGGTCGAGCAGTTGAAAGCCGCGGGTCGCACCGAACATTCGCTGCATCGCGAGGTGTTCCGGCCCTGGGGCAGCTACGACAGCGTCGAAAACGGCGAGCGCTACCAGGTCAAGCGCCTGACGGTGAAGCCGGGCGCGTCGATGTCGCTGCAGATGCACCATCACCGGGCCGAGCACTGGATCGTGGTGTCGGGCACGGCCCGCATCACCCGCAACGACGAGGTGTTCCTGCTGGAGGAGAACCAGTCCACCTACATCCCGATCGGCGCCAAACACCGGATCGAGAACCCGGGTAAAATCACCCTGCACATCATCGAAGTGCAGTCGGGCAGCTATCTTGGGGAAGACGACATCGTTCGTTTCGAGGATCGCTACGGACGAGAAGGCACGAACAAGTGAATCTGAACAGCTTCAAGGCCTACGACGTTCGCGGCCGCATTCCGGACGAACTGAACGTGGATCTCGCCTACAAGATCGGCCAGGCCTACGCAGGCTTCGTCAAACCGCGCAAGGTGGCCGTGGGGCGCGATATCCGGCTCTCCAGTAGCGAGCTGGCGGGCGCGCTGATCCGCGGCCTGCTGGATTCTGGCGTCGATGTCATGGACATCGGCCTCTGCGGCACGGAAGGCACCTATTTCGCGACCTTTTCGCAGGGCTACGACGGCGGCATCATGGTCACCGCCAGCCACAACCCGCCCGATTACAACGGCATGAAGTTCGTGCGCGAGGGGTCGCGCCCGATCAGCGCCGACACCGGCCTGCAGGAAATGGCCGCGATGATCCGCGACGGGCGCCTGCCAACGCCGCCGGCGCGGCTCGGCCGGCGCAACGCCGTGGACCTCAACGACGCCTATATCGAGCACCTGCTGAGCTACGTAGACCTCAAGCGGCTGCGCAAACTCAAGGTGGTGGTCAACGCCGGCAACGGCGGCGCCGGGCTGGTGGTCGATCGCCTGGAGAAACACCTGCCGTTCGAGTTCATCAAGATCCACCACGAGCCGGATGGCACCTTCCCGAACGGCGTGCCGAACCCGATGCTGGAGGAAAACCGCAAGCCGACCATCGATGCGATCCGCAAGCACAAGGCGGACATCGGCATTGCCTGGGATGGCGACTTCGATCGCTGCTTCTTTTTCGCTGACCAGGGCACCTTCATCGAAGGCTATTACCTGGTCGGCTTGTTAGCCGAGGCGTTCCTCGAACGCGAACAGGGCGCGCGCATCATCTACGACCCGCGCCTCACCTGGAACACCATCGATATCGTCAAGCGCCTGGGCGGCGTGCCGGTGATGTG
>JANNVI010000046.1:0-2519 GCA_031414335.1 Gammaproteobacteria bacterium
TGGCGCAGCAGCAGCGCGACGCGCAAGCGCGCGTCGACGCCGGCGCCGTTGAAGTCGCCCGCGTACTGGTCTTCATCAAACCGGTACAGCGGCTGGCCGCGCCACGCCCATTGGGTGATGCCATCGTCGCGCGCGATGACCGAAAAATCACCGACCGGGTTGGCGACCGCGGGCGCCTCGAGCGGCAACCAGTGTCGTGATGTCTTCCGATCGGTTGCAGCAGCGGCGAACACGTACAGCGTGATGCCGGCAGGATCGGCGAGGCCGATGCCGCCCCCGGCGGCGAGATCACGAACCACGACATCGGCGGGCAGCTGCAGGTCTGCGCCCGGGCGAAAAATCATCGGATGAAAAGACTCGGCGTCGGCGCCGTCGGCGCTCGCAGCACGGTGCAGCGGCCGGCCGCGATGCGCCCACTGCCGCGTGCCATCGGCGCGCACGATGACGGACCAGTCGTCGGTGGCAGTTGCCTCCGCGGGCGCCAGCGCAGGAGGCCAGGCCGTCGCGCATGCGCCCGTGCAGTTTGGGCCGTGGCCGCTATCCTTGTCATAGGTGTAGAGCGTCATGCCGTTCGCATCGGCGTAGACGACGTCCGGCGCAGATCCGGGCGCGGTCGGATTGTTTTTCGGCTGGGTTTGCAGCGTGATGCCGGGCGGTGTAGCGAGCGGCACCGGCGTCAGCGCGCTGGATTCTGCGGGCTTGCGCGTTAGCCACAGCAGCCCGGCCGCTGTCAGCAACGCGACGCCGGCGAGGGCGGCCCAGGCTGGCGCGCGTTGTTTCATGATGTCAGGCCATCACTTCGGTGATGGTCCTGGACGTCTGGTTCGATTCCGTGCCAAAACTGCTGATCGGCACGCCGACCGCCTGCTGCACGGTCAGCGACACGCGCGTGACCGGGTCGCCTTTCGCGGCCGCGAAGTGAATGCCGGTTTTCATGCGGCCGCCGGCGCTGCCCGCAGTCATCATCGGCACGTTGTCGGTCGTGTGGTTCTTGGCGAAACCGGAACAGGTGAAATTGAATACCAGCATGCGATCGAGCAGCGTGCGCTCGCCTTCGCGAATGCTGTCCAGCTCGATCAGCAGGGTTTCGAACATGCCGAGGACCACCGGGATGAATTTCTCAACGTTAGGCTGGAAACCGAGCGCCGCATCGATCGGGTCCTCATGCGTGAACAGGTGCTGCGTGTTAGCTTCGCCGGCGAAGCGCAGTTGCGACAGGCCGTCGGTCAGCACGACATTGATCACGCGCGTCTGGTCGCAGGCCAGTGCGTGGGCGAGGATGCGCGCGAACAGCCGGTGGTTGGTCCTGACGGTCTCGACCTCCGTGTCCGTCGGCGTGACGCCAGGCCTGTCCGGCAGCGTGCAGGCGGCCAGCGGCGCGGGCTTCTGCAACTGCAGGTCGAGCTGCTGCTCCAGTTCGCGCAACGAGGTGAAGTACTGGTCGAGGTGCGCGCGGTCCGCCGCGCCGACCTGCCGCATCAGGCCGCGGGTCTGTTCGCTGACCGCGGACAACACGCTGCGGCGCGCCATCACTGCAGGGTCGGGCTTGAATTGCGCCGCGTTGGGGTCCTGGAACTGCGGGCCGAACACGCGTGTATAGAGCGCGAGCGGCGACACTTCCGCCGGGTTGGGCGAATTGCCGGCACGCTTGCTCTTGCTGCTGTTAGGACTGCCGGTGCACGAGACTTCGAGCGAACGAAAGCGGGTCCGCGGGCCGATGACATCCGCAATCACGGTGTCGAAGCTGGGCCCCGGACTCATCGGCCGCTCCAGCGTCGGCGGCGCCATGCCCTGCAGGATGACCGGGGGCACCACGTAGTGCGCTCCGGGTGGCCGGCCGTCGAGCATCGCCGACATCCGGCTGTAGATATTGATCTTGTGACGGAAGCGGTTCAGCGGCTGCAACTCCACGCCAAACTCATAGCCGGGCCCGGTGGTCTTCGGCTCCCAGCGGCCAGGATTGAATCCACAGCCATAGAACCAGGTGCCGAAGCACACCGGCAGGCGCGCACCGGTGGCCGCCATCGCCGTGCCATTGGTGTTCAGGAAGCAATCGAGCAGTGGCAATCCGACCGTGACGGCGCTGCCACCTAACATGCCCTTCAGGACCCGGCGCCGGCTGAGATTCGAGAGCGACATCATGGCCGGCGCTCCGTGGGCGCTGCATTGCGCGACGCAAGTGTGGACGTCGGTTTGTCAGGCGCTGCAACGCGGTACAGGCTGTCGCTGGTCGCGATACGCTTGAGCAGCGCCGGGAGGCGGTAGCCGCTGTCCGCGAAGCTTCCGTCCAGCGCACGCAGCCAGGGCAGTTCCTGTCGCCCAGCCGCGCGCCCGGCCGCGTAGGTGTAGACCCGCCGCACCAGGCAGGAACTGGTCGCGGGATTATCGTGCAGGGCTTGGCCCAGTCCCGCGGCGTCGCTGAAGCGCATGCCGTCGAGTTCACCGCTGGTATCCAGCAGCTGGCCGTTCTCGCGCTGGCGGAAACCCGCGTCGGAATCGAAATTCTCCAGCGCCAGTCC
>JANNVI010000047.1:0-69386 GCA_031414335.1 Gammaproteobacteria bacterium
TCCTGCCGCGTCCCCCCCCGTCCCGGGCCCCCGCGGCCTTCCCGGCCGGGGGGGCGCGGGGCCCCCCGCCCCTGCCGCTGGTGCGCGATCCGGACGTTAGCTACTACATGCGCCAGGAGCGCCAGGGTCTGATTCTCGGTCCCTACGAGTGGCAGGCGACGGCGCACTGGCTGAACGGCATCCCCGATGAATTCGCCAACCAGCTGTTCGATGACGATACCGGGCGCATCGAGAAATACATCGAGGCCGCCTGCGAACGCGTGCCGATACTCGGTTCGGTCGGCATCAAGAGCATCATCAACGGTCCGATCCCGTACGCGCCCGATGGCAATCCACTGATCGGGCCCGCGCCCGGGCTGCCCGGATTTTTCCATTGCTGCGCCTTCACTTTCGGCATCGCACAGGCCGGCGGCGCCGGCAAGTGCATTGCCGAATGGGTCGCGCACGGACAGCCGGAGTGGGACATGTGGCCGCTAGATTCGCGGCGCTACATGGAATACGCGAACCACAAATTCACGCTCGCCAAGGCGATCGAAACCTACCAGCACGAATACGGCATCGGTTACCCGGCCGAGGAGCGGCCCGCCGGCCGGCCCGCCAAGGCATCGCCGGCTAACGCGCGCCTCAAGGCCAAGGGCGCCGTGTTCGGTGCGCGCGGCGGCTGGGAACGCGCGGTGTATTTTCCGGCAGCCAGCGATCCGCAGGACAAGCCGCAGTGGTCATTCCGCCGGCCACGCTGGCACACCGCGATCGCGCGCGAGTGCGAAGCCGTGCAGCAGCGGGTTGCGGTGCTCGACTTGCCGGGCTTCACCAAGTTCGAAGTGTCGGGCCCCGGCGCCAGCGACTGGCTGAACTACATGGTTGCCGGGACGGTGCCGAAAGTGGGCCGCACCGCGCTCAATTATTTCTGCGCGCCTAACGGCGGCATCGTCACCGAGATGACCATCACCGCCCTGCAGCCGGAACGATACTGGCTGATCAGCGCCGCGGCCGGCGAGCGCCATGACGAGCATTGGCTGCGCGAGCACTTGCCGGCCTCGGGCCCGGCGGTGCGCATCGACAATCAATCGGCGCGTTTCGGTACGCTGATTGTCGTCGGTCCGAAGTCACGCGAATTGCTGTCGCTGCTAACAAGTGCCGACCTGTCGAACGAGGCGTTCCCGTGGCTGTCAGTGCGCCATATCGACATCGGTTACACCAAGGCGATCGCGCTGCGCGTCAACTACGTCGGCGAGCTCGGCTGGGAACTGCACCTGCCGATGGAGCATTTGCTGTCGGTCTACGATCTGGTCTGGGAAGCGGGCGAAAAATTCGGTATCCACGACTACGGCCTCTATGCGATGGACAGCCTGCGCCTCGAAAAATGCTATCGCGCCTGGAAGGGCGACCTGACCACCGAATACACGCCGTTCATGGCGTCGCTGGATCGCTTCGTGAAACTCGACAAGCCGGGTGGTTTCATCGGCCAGGAAGCGCTGCGGCGCGAAGCTGCCGCCGGGCCGCGCGAGCGCTTCGTGCCGCTGCTGGTCGATGCAGAGGATGCGGATGCGGCCGAGGTGTCGATCGTTTACCTGCGCGACGAACCGGTCGGTCTGGTAACGTCGGGGGGCTATGGCTACAGGCTCAAGCAGAGTATTGCGCTGGCCTATGTGCGCACCGATCTTGCCGCGCCCGGCACGGTGTTAGGTGTCGACATCCTGGGAACGCGCCGCCGGGCGGTAGTGGCCAGCGAACCACTGTACGATCCACAGAATCTCAGGCTGCGCGCCTGAGATTTCGCAAAGGACCAGCATCATGGACGTGAGAAAAGAGTGGGTTGCAGTGACGGCGCTGCTGTTAGGGTCATTGCTGGCCATCGCGGCTGAGGCGGCGTCGAACACTTCGCCACTGCCGGTGGCAAAGCCGGAATCGGTAGGCATGTCCTCGGCCCGCCTCGCCAGCATGGGCGAGTTTTTCCGCCAGGAGGCCGGGCGTAAAAGCGCGTCCGGATACGTGATCATGGTCGCGCGGCACGGCAAACTGGTTTATTCAGGCGCTGTTGGCATGCGCGATGTCGAAAACAAGCTGCCGATGACGCTGGACACGCGCTTTCGCATCTTCAGCATGACCAAGCCGGTTACCGCGGTGGCCGTGCTGATGCTGTACGAAGAAGGGCGGTTCCAGCTCGACGACCCGGTGTCGAAGTTTCTGCCGGCATTTGCGGATTCCAAGGTTTATACCGGCGTCGATGCCGCGGGCAACATCGTCACGGAGCCGCTCAAGAAGCCGATCACGATCCGGCATTTGCTGACACACACCAGCGGTCTGGGCTACGGTCCCGGCTACGACCGGACCTCGCCGCTGGCCAAGGCCTGGGCCGGGTTGAATATGGCCGGCAGCGAGCCGACCGCAGACAAGATTGCCAAGCTGGCCAGCATGCCGCTGTACTCGCAACCCGGTTCGGAATGGCGCTACAGCTACGCGAACGACGTGCTCGGCTACCTGGTGGAGGTCGTCGCCGGCATGCCGTTCGATCAATTCCTCAAGGCCCACCTGTTTGAGCCGCTGGGTATGAAGCACACGGGGTTCTTCATCCCTGAGGCCGAGGTCCAATGGCTCGCAGGCTTGTACAAGCACACTGCGGACGGGGGCCTCGAGCGCGTCGATGGCGGCGCGCGCAACGCGCCCACCAAGCCGCCGCAGTTTGCTTCGGGCGGCGCCGGCTTGGTTTCCACCGCCGGCGACTACCTGCGTTTCGCGCAGATGCTTGCCAATAAAGGCAGCCTTGAAGGCCGGCAGTATCTGTCGCCGGTCACTGTGGAGCTCATGACCAGCAATCAGGTGGGTGACAAGCTGGCGAAATACTATGGGGCTACGGCTGAAGGCGACATCTGGCGCTGCCTCGGCTATGGCCTTGGCGTCTCGCCGATCTTCGACTACCGCTGCGCTCCCGAGGCCAATCGCGATGGCGACTACACCTGGCCCGGCGCTCTGGATACCAACTGGATGGTGAGCCCGACCACGGGCATCGTCGCTCTCGTGCTCGCGCAAAACCTGCGGGGGCCCGAGGGTACGACGCCGCGCACTTACCGCGACATGCACACGCAGGTGTACCAGGCGGTCGCGGACCTTGATCACTGACCATTTGACGCTCGCGCTTACCTGTTGTGAAAAACACACAAACGCGAGCGATATCGGAAATGTCGATACGGTGATGCTTACAAAAAATGCATTAACGGAAGCTACAAATTGATTTGCTTGTTGATCTGGTTGCGGTAACGTTACGCTCAGATCATTGGATGATTTCTGCGACTGTTAATTCGGTACCGGGCCTTTTGTGCCGGAAAAAAACTAGTTCTTAAAAGGGGTGCGGATAGTGAATCGAAAAATTTCATCGGCCGTTGCAGCGATCATTGCGGCTCAGTCGCAGTACGTGTTAGCGCAAGAGAAGGCTGACGACAATGTCGGCCTGGAAGAAGTGGTCGTTTCGGCACAGCGCCGCAATGAAAACATCCAGGACGTGCCGATCACGATTCAGGCGCTGACCAGCGAAACGATCGCCAACTTGAAGGTCAGCACACTCGATGAATTCCTCAAGTACCTGCCTAACGTGCAGACCGGCGGTCTCGGCCCAAGCCAGGGCAACATTTCGATTCGCGGCCTCAGCATCGGCGGCGCCATCCTGCAGGGCGGCGGTTCTGTGGGTCAGTGGCCGACCGTCGGCTTGTTCCTCGACGACCAGGGCACCGCAATGCCGGGTCGCAATCTGGACGTGTACGCGGCCGACCTGCAGCGCATCGAAGTCCTCGAAGGTCCGCAGGGCACTCTGTTCGGTGCCGGCGCCCAGGCGGGCGCGTTGCGCTATATCACCAACAAGCCCAACCACGACAAGACCGAGTCCTATTTCAAGGCCGGCTTCGGCACCACCGCGTCGGGTTCCAACAGCAGCCTACTCCAGGGCGTTTTGAACCTGCCGCTGTCCGACAAACTCGCGATGCGCGCAGTCATCTACAACGATGCCCGTGGCGGCTACATCGACAACGTGCCGTCGACCTTTACGCGTCGCAGCACGGACGCCGCGTTCGCGCTGCGCACCGGTGGCCGCGTTCCGACGGATTCGATATCGATCGACAACTACAAGGTCGCCCGCGCCGATATCAACGACGTCACCTACAAGGGTGTGCGGGTTGGCCTGTCCTACAATGTCAACGACGACTGGAACGTGCTGGTCACGCAGAGCTACCAGGATCTGAATTCCGGTGGCGTGTTCTACGCGATGCCGTTTGGAACCGACTGCCCAACCCCGAGCAACCCGGCCACCTGCTCGCGCGGCGGCCCGACGGGTACAACCATTCAAGGTGTTCCGTTGGGCAAATACCAGGTCAACCTGTTCAACGACACCAATACCAAGGACAAGTTCTCGAACACGGCGCTGACCGTTACCGGCAAGATCGGCGAGCTGGGATTCGTCTACTCGGGCGGCTACCTGGTACGCGACAACTTCATCAAGGGCGACTACACGAACTATGCGCGCGGCGTGTATGGCGCGTATTACCAGTGCACGGGTTACTCCGGCGCATCGGTCAACAAGTGCTACTCGCCGTCGTCGGTATGGACTGACCTCATCAAGAACGTCAACCAGAGCCATGAAATCCGTTTGAGCACGCCGTCCGAGTGGAAGATCACGGCTGTCGGTGGCATCTTCTGGGAGAAGCGCAACGTCAACGACGACACCGAGTGGCTGTACAAGACCGTGCCCGAATGCACCGTCGGCGGTCCCGGCAGCTGCTTCCTGGCGCTCGATCCGAAGAACACGCCCAAGTTCGCCAATGCGTCGTTGAATGATCCCACCCGCCGTAATTCGGCTACAGGCTTCTTCGATGATTTCAAGCGCACCTATGAACAGAAAGCCGCGTTCATTTCACTCGACTGGCATATCACCGATACCCTGACATTGACCGGCGGTACGCGTTATTTCACCAGCGATAACCAGATGCTGGGCGCCAATGTTGGCAGCTTCTTCTGCAAGAACTACCAGGCAGGCTTGTCGACGGTGTCGGGCATTTGCACGGGGCCAAATGTCAACGGCAATACGCCTTACGGCACCAACCTAGATAATCAGAGGCCCAACAGCTTCACCTCCAAGGGATTCCGCAGTCGCGTGAATTTCAGCTGGAAGGCCACCGACGACGTGCTGTTCTATGCAACATGGTCGCAGGGTTTCCGGCCGGGCGGTTTCAACCGCGGCTCGTCACAACAGCTGCGTTCGGTCAATCGTTCCACTGGCACAGCGCAACGGGGCGCAACCAACCAGTGGCAGATTCCGTTCTCCTTTGAGTCGGACGACCTGGTCAACAAGGAAATCGGTTGGAAGACCACGCTGTTTAACAACCGCCTGCAGTTCAACGGGGCCATCTATCAGGAGACCTGGGACAACGTTCAGTCCGCGATCTTTGCGCCACAGGCAGGTTTCGGTAACCTGACAGTCGGCGTCAATGGCCCGAGCTACGAAACCAAGGGCATTTCGGTCAGCGCCATTTTCCGCGCCACCGACGGACTGACCTTTGAAACCTCGATGGCCTACAATAAGGCAGAGCTGACAAACTCGCCGCAGTTCATCAACAACATTCCGGGCACGCCTGGCTTTGGCACGGCGATCACGGAAGCGTGGGTGGGCTCGGCCGCCAGTGGGGCAGCGGTCGCAGTGGTCAATGTCTTCGGCGTCAAGGGTGACCCGTCGGCGCTGTCGCCGAAGTTCCAGGCGAACCTGCGTGCTCGTTATGAGTGGAACGTGGGCGACTATGATTACTACTGGCAGGTGGGTGCCGCCCACCAGGGTGCCCGTGCGTCATCGTCCAACTCGCTACAGTCCCTGCAGATGCCTGCCTGGACCGATTACAGCCTCTCGGCTGGCGCCGCCAAGGGCAACTGGAGCGCAGAGCTGGTGGTTTCGAACCTGACGAATATTTATGACAGCCAATATACGTCCGGCAGCCAGTTCATCACGGTGGTGACACCGCCGCGTCCGCGGACGATCCAGTTCCAGATCGGCTACAAGTTCGGCGAGTAAGCCGGGGATACAGGCGGCGGACCGATGTCGGTCCGCCGCTCCCTATAATGGCGGGCTTCGAGCCCGCCTTTTTTTTGGATCCACATGGAAGCCACTGACGCCGCAACGTCCCCGACGGACCTTGAAACTCTCCTGCCCAGCTTGAGGCAGGCACTGGAGCGCAATCAGTTCGCGCAGGTCCTGCATGTCGCCGAAGCACTGCTGACAATCCACCAGGGCAACAGGGAGCTGCTGTACCTGACTGCAGTCTCGCAACGCATGTTGCAGCGGATTCCCGAGGCGCTGACCACATTGGCGTCGCTGGAAACTTATCACCCGAGGTATTCGCGGGTGTTCCAGGAGCGCGGTCATTGCCACGTGTTCCTGCGTGAGGCACCGAAGGCAATCGAGGCCTTCGAGCAGGCGGTACGTCTCAACCCGGCGCTGCCGGCCAGCTGGCAGGCCCTGGAGCGCCTGTACCGGATTGTCGGCCGTTCCGATGATTCCGCCAATGCCGGCAAGCATGTCGCCAAGCTCGCCTCCTTGCCGATCGAGGTCGTGACCGCGCGCAGCATGGTCTCCGACGGCGATAGCCATGATGCGGAATTGCTGGTGCGGGGTTTCCTGGCCAACAACCCGGACGATGTCGAGGCGCTGCGGCTGCTGGCCACCATCGCCCGCGAGTACGAATACAACACCGATTCCGAGGTGCTGCTGGATCGAGTGCTGCAGCTTGTTCCGCATTACAACGCGGCGCGCTATGACCTGATCCTGACCCTGGTGGACCTGCACAAGCACCAGCGGGCCCGCGAGGAAGCCGAAAGACTCATGGCCGCGGAACCTAACAATCCCGGCGTGCGCGTGACCTATGCCGGCATCCTGATGGCGCTGGGCGATGTCGATGGCGCGATCGAGCGCTATGGCAAGCTGATCCAGGAAATGCCCGGCGACTCGGAACTGCACCAGTCGCTCGGGCATGCGCTCAAGACCAATGGGCAGCAACAGGACGCGGTCGCGTCCTACCACCGGGCGACCGACATCCGCGCGGAGTTTGGCGAAGCCTACTGGAGCCTCGCGAATCTCAAGACCTATCGATTCTCCGACGCTGAACTGGATCGCATGCGGCAATTTGAAGCCCAGCCTTTTATCCAGCTCCCCGATCGCTATCACCTGTGTTTTGCGCTCGGCAAGGGTCTCGAGGATCGCGGTGAATATGCGGAGTCCTTCCGTTACTACGAGCGTGGCAACGCGTTGAAGAAAGAGGGCAGCCGCTATCGGGCCGGGATGCAGGAAAAAGCGGCGTTGCGCCAGCAGGAAATCTGCACCGCGGAGTTTTTTGCGGCCCGGCGCGGCTGGGGCTGCCAGAGCGCCGCGCCGATTTTCGTGCTCGGCCTGCCACGCGCCGGCTCAACGCTGCTGGAGCAGATCCTGGCATCGCATTCGCAGATCGAAGGGACGATGGAACTTGCTAACGTGCCGCGGCTGGTGGGTTCCCTCGGCAGCCAGGGCAGTTTCGGCGAAACCCATTATCCGGAGGCGCTCAAGGACCTGACGGCCGGGCAATGCCTGGCATTTGGCGAAGACTATATCCAGGGCACCATGGTCTACCGCACCGGCAAACCGTTTTTCATCGACAAGATGCCTAACAACTTCCGCAACATCCCGCTGATTCACCTGATGCTGCCGAATGCGAAGATCATCGACGCGCGGCGCGATGCCATGGATTGCTCATTCAGTAACTTCAAGCAGCTGTACGCCAGGGGCCACCAGTTTGCCTACAGCCTCGAGGACATCGGCCGCTATTACCGATCCTACGTCGGCCTGATGGATCACTGGGACCGGGTGCTGCCGGGACGCGTGCTGTGCGTCAAACACGAAGACGTGCTTGCCGACCTCGAGGGCAGCGTGCGGCGGATACTCGATTACTGCGGGCTGCCGTTCGAGCCGGCCTGCGTGGAGTTCCACAAGACCCAGCGCCGCGTGCACACCGCGAGTGCCGAGCAGGTGCGCCGGCCCATCAACCGGGACGGTGTCGACCAATGGCGGCCGTATGAGCCCTGGCTGGGTCCTCTCAAGGCGGTGTTAGGCGAACTGGCTCGCCGCTGATTGCCGCTTGTGTTCTTGCGGCCGCGGGGGCGGACTCGTCAAATAAAGCATATTTTACCAAGGTAAAAAATTCCATGACTTGTTGCCGTCGAAATGCGGCGCTAGCCTCGATCTCAAAGGGGTCTTTCGGGCTGCACACGGTAATGACTGGCTGCCGACCGGCTGGTCCCGGCTATCGATAATTATCACCGGGCGCTCCGCCCGACAACCGGTTCTCAAAAAAGGGGTGTTCGCTGTGAATCGAAAAATTGCCTCGGCGGTCTCGGCAGTCATTGCGTCTCAAGCTCAGTACGTGTTCGCACAGGAGAAAGCTGACGACAATGTTGGCCTGGAAGAAGTCGTCGTTTCCGCGCAGCGCCGCAACGAAAACATCCAGGATGTTCCGATCACGATTCAGGCGCTGACCAGCGAAGTTCTCGATAACCTGAAAGTCACCACCATCGACGAATTCGTCAAGTATCTGCCCAACGTGCAGGTCGCCTCTCTTGGCCCCAGCCAGGGCAATTTCGCGATTCGCGGCCTCAGCCTCGGCGCAGCCGTGTTGCAGGGCGGTGGAACGGTGGGCCAGTGGCCGACCGTGGGCCTGTATCTCGATGACCAGGCGGTGCAGATGCCGGGTCGTAACCTGGACGTGTACGCGGCGGATCTGCAGCGCATCGAGGTGCTGGAAGGTCCGCAGGGAACGCTGTTCGGTGCCGGCGCGCAAGCGGGCGTAATTCGCTACATCACTAACAAGCCCAATCACGACAAGACAGAATCGTACTTCAGGGCCGGCTACGGCACGACGGCCTCAGGTTCCGACAGCAGCAACCTGCAGGGCATGCTGAACCTGCCACTGTCCGACAAGGTCGCGTTGCGCGCGGTGATCTATAACGACAGCCGCGGCGGCTATATCGACAATGTCCCCTCGACATTCACGCGCCGCCCCACCGACACGGGATTCGCGACGCGCACCCGACCTGTGGGCAGCACGCTGCCACTAGGTTACGGCGTGGTGCCAACGGATTCGGTCGTGATCGACAATTACAAGATCGTCCGAAACGATATCAATGAGGTCACCTACAAAGGTGCCAGAGTTGGGCTGTCCTACAACGTCAATGATGTCTGGAACGTGCTGCTGGTGCAGAGCTACCAGGACCTGGCAAGCGGCGGCGTTTTCTACGAGATGCCCTTCGGATCCGACTGCCCAACACCGAGCGATCCGGCAAGCTGCTCACGCGGGGGCCCGACGGGTACAACGATTCAAGGCGTGCCATTGAAAGACTATCAGGTCACGCTTTTCAACGACGGCCTCACCAAGGACCAGTTCTCGAACACGGCGCTTACCGTCACCGGCAAGTTAGGCGAGTTCGGCTTCGTTTACTCCGGCGCCTACCTCGTGCGCGACAATGTCATTCAGAATGATTACACGAACTACGCGCGTGGTGTGTTCGGTATCTACTATCAGTGCACAGGATACGCCGGCGCGTCAGTCAACAAGTGCTACTCGCCCTCGTCGGTGTGGAACGACACCATCAAGAATATCAACCAGAGCCATGAAATTCGTTTCAGCACGCCGGCGGAGTGGAAGGTCACCGGCGTCGGCGGCATCTTCTGGGAAGAGCGCAACGTCAACGACGACACCGAATGGCTGTACAAGACGGTGCCGGAGTGCACTGTCGGTGGTCCCGGCAGCTGTTTCCGATCACTCGATCCGGTTAATACGGTCAAGTTCGCCAATGCGTCGTTCAACAACACCAGCCGCCGCAACTCGGCGACCGGGTTTTTCAACGATTTCAAACGAACCTATGAGCAGCAGGCTGCGTTCATTTCGTTGGACTGGCATATCACCGACACGCTGACTCTCACCGGTGGCACGCGCTACTTCAAGAGTGACAACCAGATGCTCGGCGGCAACGTCGGCAGTTTCAATTGCAAGAACTACCAGGTGGTGTCCACGGTCACTGGTATTTGTCCGACGCCGTTCGGCACCAACCTCAATAACCAGGCCATCAATAGTTTCGAGTCCAAGGGGTTCCGCAGTCGCGTGAATTTCAGCTGGAAGGCCTCCGACGATGTCCTGTTCTATGCGACCTGGTCGCAGGGCTTCCGGCCGGGCGGTTTCAATCGCGGCACGTCGCAACAGCTACGTTCGGTTAATCGTTCCACGGGTGTGCCGCAACGGGGCGCAACCAACCAGTGGCAGATTCCGTTCTCCTTCGAGTCCGACGACCTGGTCAACAAGGAAATCGGCTGGAAAACTACGCTGTTCAACAACCGCCTGCAGTTCAACGGCGCTATCTATCAGACCGAATGGGAAAACATCCAGGCCGGCATCTTTGCGCCTGCGGCAGGTTTCGGCAATCTGACCATCGGCGTCAATGGCCCGAGTTTCCAGGGCAAGGGCATCCAGATGAGCGCCATCTGGCGCGCGACCGATGGACTGACCATTGAAGGCTCGATGTCATACAACAAGGTAGAACTCCAGAACTCGCCACAGTTCATCAATAACATTCCGGGCACTCCCGGATTTGGCACGCCGATTACCGAGGCGTGGGTCGGTACGGCCGCGAGCGGCAATCCGGTCGCGGTGGTGAATGTGTTCGGCAAGAAGGGCGACACTTCAGGCCTCTCACCAAAACTGCAGGCGAATCTGCGCGCTCGTTATCAGTGGGAGCAGGGCGAGTACGCGTACTACTGGCAGGTCGGCGCGGCCCACAATGGCGAGCGGAATTCATCATCAAACCAGCTGCAATCGCAGAAGATGCCGGCATGGACCGATTTCAACCTGTCGGCAGGTGCGGCCAAGGGCAACTGGTCGGCGGAACTGGTGGTCTCGAACCTAACAAACCGGAAAGACAGCCAGTTCACGTCGGGCAGTCAGTTCGTTACGGTCGAGACGCCACCGCGTCCGCGCACGATCGGAGTGCAGATCGGCTACAAGTTCGGCGAATAAGCGCGACCTGCGCAGCGGGCCGTCGGCGGCCCGCCGCTGACTATAATGGCGGGCTTGGTGCCCGCCATTTTTCTGGAATGTCCATGCAAGACGCTGAGTCCACGCCGGAGCTGCCTGATCTCGATGAACTGATTCCGGCGTTGCGCACGGCGCTGGAAAAGAAGCGGTATTCCCAGGCGCTGGCTGCCACGTCGGCCGCGTTGTCGAAACACCATGGCGACAAGGACCTGCTGTATATCCAGGCGGTCGCACAGCGCCTGCTGCAGCGGATACCGGAGGCACAGACAACGCTGGCTACGCTGCAGGCCTACCATCCTCTCTATTCGCGGCTTTTTCAGGAGCGGGGGCACTGCCACATATTTCTGCGCGAGGCGCCAGCAGCGATTAAAGCCTTTGAGCGCGCAGTTCAATTGAACCCGGCGCTGCGCGCCAGCTGGGAGGCGTTGCAGGGGCTGTATCGTATCGTTGGTAAATCGAGCGAAGCCGCCAACGCGGCCAGCCATGTCGCGAAGCTGGCATCACTGCCGCTCGAGGTCGTTACCGCACGCAGCATGGTGGCCGACGGCGACACGCTCGACGCCGAACTGCTGGTACGGGGTTATCTCGCCAATCATCCCGACGACATTGAGTCGCTGCGGTTGCTGGCAACCATTGCCCGCGAGAATGAATTCACGGCCGACGCCGAGATCCTGCTCGGCAAAGTACTGGCTTTGGCCCCGGAATACCATGCCGCGCGCTACGACCTGGTGCTGACCCTCGTTGACCTGCACAAGCATGGCTGCGCCCGCGAAGAAGCGGAGAGACTGCTCAAGGCCGAGCCGGAGAGAATGGGTGTGCGCGTTACCTACGCGGGCATATTGATGTCCCTCGGGGAACTCGACAACGCAATCCAACGCTACCGCCAGCTGCTTAGAGAAATGCCCCGCGATGAGGAACTGTATCAGTCGTTAGGTCATGCGCTGAAGACTGCCGGTCAGACACCGGAGGCCATTGCTGCGTACCAACGGGCCACAGACGTGCGCGGCGACTTTGGGGAGGCCTATTGGAGTCTTGCGAATCTCAAGACCTACCGGTTCAGTGAGCCGGAACTGGATCGCATGCGCCAGTTTGAGGCTACGCCTTACCTGCAGCGTGCGGATCGATACCACCTTTGTTTCGCACTGGGCAAGGCTCTGGAAGATCGCGGCGACTACGCCGAGTCATTCGCGTTTTACGAACGCGGCAATACCCTGAAAAGAATTGGTAGCCGTTACAGCGCATCGCTGATGGAGCGGGCCGTTGCGAAGCAGCAGGAAATTGCGACGCCGGACTTCTACGCGGCTCGGCGCGGCTGGGGTTGCCAGAGCAGAGCACCTATATTCATCCTGGGTCTGCCGCGCGCCGGCTCGACCCTTCTGGAGCAGATCCTGGCCTCCCATTCGCAGGTCGAAGGCACGATGGAACTTGCGAACGTGCCGCGACTGGTGGGTTCGCTTGGCAGCGAGGGCAGTTTCGGCAAGACCCACTATCCGGATGCACTCAAGGACCTGACGGCGGAACAATGCTTGGCATTTGGCGAAGACTATGTCCGCGACACCATGGTCTACCGCACCGGCAAGCCATTTTTCATCGACAAGATGCCTAACAATTTCCGCAATATCGCACTGATCCAGCTGATGCTGCCCAATGCCAGGATCATCGATGCGCGACGCGACCCGATGGACTGTTGTTTCAGTAACTTCAAGCAACTCTATGCCACCGGCCACCCGTTTTCCTACAGCCTCGAGGAAATCGGGCGTTACTACCGCTCCTACGTCGGTTTGATGGATCACTGGGACCGGGTGCTGCCGGGCCGCGTGCTGTGCGTCAAACACGAGGACGTGCTCGCCGACCTCGAAGGCAGTGTGCGGCGGATACTGGATTACTGCGGGCTGCCGTTCGAGCCTGCCTGCGTCGAATTCCACAAGACCCAGCGCCGCGTGCACACCGCGAGCGCGGAGCAGGTGCGTCGGCCCATCAACCGGGACGGTGTCGACCAATGGCGGCCGTACGAGCCCTGGCTGGGTCCACTCAAAGAGGCCCTCGGCGACCTCCTGGTCAGCTGACCAGGCAGCTGCAGGAGCCGGGCGCGCGGCCCGGCTCCTGCAGTGTCAGTCGATCGGTGTCGGCTTACTTCAGTTGCAGCACCTGCATGGTCGTTGAGCCGATCACGGTGCGAATCTTGGCGCGATCGAGCTGTGCGGCAGTCGCTGCGGCTAACGAGCCTTCGACCTGTTTGGTGATGGCATCGTTCTTGTCCATCGCGCCATCGAGTGCGGCCCAGTTCTTGTAGGTCACGACTAACAACAGATCCGGATCGTCGAGCGTCCGCGCCTCAACCGCCTGCACCTGGTAGCTGACAACGAAACCGGCCTTGATCCCTGCTTCCTGCGAGGCCTTCCAGACGGTGCCAATATATTTCATGTAATCGTCAAACCGGCCGTCCACGGTCCGGATCCGGGAGACGTTGACGACGGGTCCTTCGGTGTAACCGTGATCATCGGCACTAGCCGTGACACTAATGCCGGACAGGCAGACAAACGCCGCCACTGCGGCAATCACTTGCTTAATTGACATGGGATTTTCCTTTGAGATCTGGAGATTAATTATTCTTGAAAATGCGCTCGGGCGCCGGCTGGGTCGCCGCGCGGGAAAGCATGCGCGCGATGCTACGCCCATTGGCCGCCGCCGATCAACCTGTCGCAACGCGTGTTAGCCGCGGGGGTTGTCCATATCCCAGGCTTTGAGCAGCTTCGGCTGCTGGATATTCCAGTCGATGACGCCCACGGAGTCGGCCCAGCGGTTGTATCTGGATTCCAATTGGCGTACCAGCGGCGCGTTGGCGGCGGCGAGATCGTGCAGTTCCGTGCGATCGGTCTCCATGTCGTAGAGCTCCCAGGGCTGGTTGAAGCGCCGGACCAGCTTGAGATTGCCAACCCGCGCTGCCGAGTTGCCCTCATGCTCCCAGAACAGCGGCTGCTGCCGCAGCCATGGCTTGCCGGACAGCAGGGGCATCAGGCTTTCGCCGTCCGGGCGCTGCAGCGTATGACCGCCAAGCTCACTTGGGAAATGCGCGCCCGCGGCCTCGAGGATCGTTGGCAGGATATCCGTGACATGACACGGCGAGTGCAGGATGCCTTGGGCCCGCAGGCTGGCCGGCCACTGAGCTAACAGCGGCGTCGATATGCCGCCTTCATGGATGAAATGCTTGAAGAACCGGAACGGCGTATTCGAGACGTTAGCCCAGGGCTGGTCATAGGACATGAAGCTCTCGGGTCCGCCCGGGCGAACATCGGTTCGATTGCCGATCGTGATCTTGCGGCCATCGTTGGTCACGTCGGGGTAGAACTTTCCCCAGCCCTCAGCGCGCATCGGTTCGGCGCAGCCGCCGTTGTCCGAGAAAAACAGCACCAGCGTGTCATCGAACTGGCCAAGGCGCCGCAGGGCGGCGAATACGCGCCCGATCTGCTGATCGAGGCGATCGATCTGCGCCGCGTACACCGCCATGCGCTGCGCTTCCCAGGATTTTGCGGGCGTGTCCGACCAGGCGGCAACTTCCGGGTCGCGTGGCGACATCGTCCAATCGTGCTGCAGGACCTTGCGTGCGCGCATTTCCTCGTGGCGCGCGCCGCGCAGCGCATCCCAGCCCTTGGCGTACGCGCCGTCGTAGCGAGCGACGCTTTCCTCGGGAGCGTGCAGGGGCCAGTGCGGCGCGGCATGCGCGAGATACAGGAAGAACGGCTTCTGGTCGCGCACGCTGTCTTCGATCATGCCGATCGCCTTGTCGGTGATCGCGTCGGTGAAATAAAAATCGGTCGGTGACACCTCGACCTTGCGGTCGTTCTCCATGATGTACCAGGGCGAAAAGTAGTGCGTAACCCCATCGACCATGCCGTAGTAGCGGTCAAAGCCGCGCTGCGTGGGGGTCGGGAATCCCGGGCTGCCCAGTGTCCAGGTGGCGGCACGCGTGGCCCAGAGGTCCCCGCCCACGTGCCACTTGCCCGCCATCAGCGTGCGGTAGCCGGCCGGCCGCAGCGCCTCGGCGATAGTCGCCGTGTCATCGCGCAGATAGCCCTGGTAGGCCGGCGTGCCGAGGTTGGTGCCCATGTGCCCGATCCCGGCCTTGTGCGGATACAGCCCCGTTAGCAGCGCCGAGCGCGTCGGGCAGCAGCGCGCCGCGTTATACATGGAAGTCAGCGCGGCGCCGCCGGTCGCGATGCTGTCGATGTTAGGGGTGCGGATTTCAGATCCCATGAAGCCGAGGTCGCTGAAACCCATGTCATCGACCAGGATCAGGATGATGTTAGGTTTTCGCGCGCTTTTTGAACTTTTGCCCTGCGTTGCGCAGCCGGCGAGGTTGGCGGCTGTGGCTGCAGACAAACCCAGTTGCATCGCGATTGTCAGGAACTCACGGCGACCCAGGCTGCCTGCCAGCAATTTTTCGTAGGCCGAGCTGATCTGCGTCTGGTCCGTCACAGGCTATTTCCGATAGGACGGTTTGAGCTTGTCCAGGAGACGCAGCAGGGCGTTCCACGCCAGGTTCAGCTCGTCGGGATCGGCGACCAGGTGCGCTGCCGCGGTCGCTTGCGGCGCGTTGAACTGACGCTCGGTGCGCCGGCAGACCTCGTCCGGCGGCAGGATCAATGGCTGGCCGGTGCTGGTGGCGGCCAGCTGGATTTCACAGGCTTTTTCCAGGTAATACATGCGCAGGAAGGCCTGGGAGACGGTCTTGCCGACGGTCAGCAGGCCATGGTTGCGCAGGATCATCACCGGTTTGTCACCGAGGTCCCGTACCAGGCGTTTTTGTTCATCGAGGTCGTAGGCAATGCCTTCGTAGTCGTGATACGCGACGCGACCGTGGAATTCCATCGAGATCTGGTTCAGCGACTGGAGTCCGTCGCGTTGCGCCGCGACCGCGCAGCCGGCGCGCGTATGGGTGTGGACGATGCACTGCGCGTCGCTGCGCGAGTTGTGGATCGCGCCGTGGATCACGAAGCCGGCGAGATTGATGTACGGCTTGCTGGAACCGACCGCGTTGCCATCGCGATCTAACAAAACCAGGCTGGACGCGGTGATCTCATCCCACATCAGCCCGTAGGGGTTGATCAGGTAATGATGCTCAGGTCCCGGTATGCGCACCGTGCAATGCGTGTAGATGAGGTCCGTCATCCGGAAATGCGCGAGCAGGCGATAGCAGGCGGCCAGCTCCTGGCGCAGGCGCCATTCGACCGCCGAGCGCTTTGCCGGCTTGCGCTTTTTCTTTACTTTTGCCATTCGATCGGCCGGATTTTCGGCAGGATGAAAATCCAGCCGATGATACCTAACACATTGACCGCTGCCGCCAGCAGGAAAGCGCGGTCGTAGTGGCCGGTGGCGCCGATGATGAAACCGGTGGCAGCCGGCGCGACGATGCCCGCGACGTTGCCCCACATGTTCTGCACACCGACCCAGCGCGCGGCTGCGGACGGTCCGGCAAGGACCTGCGAGATGGCGAAGGTCCCCGGCGACGCCATGCCCAGCACCAGCTCATATACATACAGGCAGACAATCGAGCCGGTCTGCGGCAGGGCGACGATGCCCAGCATGCAGACGATTCCAGCGATGTGGTTGAGCGCCATGATGCCCTTGTAGATGCCATTCGCCGAGCGCCCGGAGCGGATCCAGCGATCGGTGAACCAGCCGGCGCTGTAACCGCCTATCGCGTTCAGCAGGTAGGCGCCGCTCAGCACGGTCGCCATGGTCACCATGGAAAAACCGCGCACGTTGATCAGGTAGGTCGGCAGCCAGGTCAGGATCAGATAAAAGGCGTAGTTCGCGGCGAAATGTCCGAGCGAGGCGCCCCACAGACCGCGTTGCCGCAGGATCTGCGCAAAGCCCGGGCCTGCGTAATCGCCGTCGTTGAGCTTGGGTTCGTGCACGACCACGCGGCGCCAGGGCAGCAGCCACATCAGCGACAAGGCGCCGAATATCCAGAACACCGGCCGCCAGCCGAGCTCGGCAATCAGAAAGCCACCCAACAAAGTGCCGATCGCGGGACCTACCAGGTAGCCAAACGCGACGATGCCATTGGCTTCGCCAAGACGTGCTGAGGGGACACCGCTCGCAATCAGTTTTGACGAGGCCGGGAAGGTCACGCTCTCGCCGACACCCAGCAGCCCGCGGAGCAGCAACAGGGCGATGAAGGAGCCGACGAGGCCGGTTGCCAAAGTTGCCACAGACCACACGAAGAGCCCGGCCGCCATCACCCGGTAGGCGCCATAACGATCGGCGAGCCAGCCTGCAGGGATCATCATGATCACGTAGGTCACGTAGAACGCCGAACCCAGCAGCCCGAGTTGCTCCGGCGACAAACTCATTTCTTTTTGGATCACCGGCAGCGCGGTTGCGAGGTTGCCGCGGTCGATGTAACTGATGAACAGCGCAAGCGCGACCATGAATACCAGGCGCATGGGCGAGGTTGGCGCACGCGCCGCTTGCACTTGAGTCACGTGGCCCCCGATAAAGTGTCCAAACCTCGGGTATTCTAACGCCCGAACAGGCTGATTTATCAGGAATATCGATGCCTTCAAGTTACTGCGGCCTGAGCCGCGACACGGTCATGCTGGTCACCGCGGGTGCATCCGGAATCGGCGGCACGATTGCCCGCGCGGCCCTGGCGCAGGGTTGCCGGGTACACGTTTGCGATGTGTCGCCGGAAGCGGTGCGGCAGTTTCAGGCGGAAAACCCCGGCGCGTCCGCGACCATCGCGGATGTTAGCTCGCCGGCCGACGTCGAGCGCGTGTTTGCGGATCTCGCGCGGCTCGGCGGGCGCCTCGATGTGCTGGTCAACAATGCCGGCATTGCCGGCCCGACTGCCGCCGTCGAGGAGATCGCCGTCGCCGACTGGGACCGCACCATTGCGGTCGACCTCAATGCGGTGTTCTACGTCACGCGCCTGGCGGTGCCGCTGTTGAAAGCGGCGGGCGGCGGTTCGATCGTGAATATTGCATCGAGCGCGGCGTTCGGCGGTTTTCCGCTGCGTTCGCCATATTCTGCGGCCAAGTGGGCGCTGATCGGCCTGACCAAGACCTGGGCGATGGAACTGGGCGCGTCAAAGATCCGCGTCAATGCCGTGTGCCCGGGCAGCGTCAAGGGTCCGCGCATTGAGCGGGTGATCGCCGCGGCGGCGCAGGAGATGGGCGTCGATGCTAACGTCGTGCGCAAGAAATACCTGGATCAGACCTCGCTCGGCATTTTTGTCGACGCCGAGGACATTGCGCAGATGATCCTGTTCCTGGCATCAAGCCTGGGCGCCGCGATCTCCGGCCAGGTGATCGGGATCGACGGTCACCAGGAAAGCATGTCCTACAAGAGCTGAGCGCCGGTTCTACGGGATCGGATGCTGTCCCATTTCCAGATGCAGCTGCTCGCCCTTGTAAGGGAAGCGGCTGATGTACTCCTCGTTCAACTCGATGCCGAGTCCCGGTTCGCTGGGCGGAATGACATAGCCCTCGGACCACTGGATCGGTTTCTTGAGGATGGCGGCGTGAAAGCCGCCCCAGGTCTCGATACTTTCCAGGATCAGGAAATTCGGCGTGCAGGTGGCCAGCTGGATGTTAGCTGCGCCCGCCACCGGGCCGCAGTACAGGTGCGGCGCGATCTGCACGTGGTCCACTTCCGCCATCGCGGCGATTTTCTTGGCCTCGAGTATGCCGCCGACGCGACCGAGATCCATCTGCAGGATGGCCGCGGCGCCGGCCCGCAGCAGCCGCGCAAATTCGTACTTGGTGGCCAGGCGCTCGCCCGCGGCGATCGGAATGCTGGTCGCGCGAGCCACCTTGGCCATTTCCTCGGGCGCGTCCGGTGGCACCGGCTCCTCGAACCACAGCGGATCATACGGCTCCAGGCGCCGCGCCAGGCGAATCGCGCCGGCCGCTGTCATCTGTCCGTGCGTACCGAAAAGCAGGTCCGCCTTCGAGCCGACCGCTTCGCGCAGTTGTCTGACAAAACGTTCGCATAAATCGAGCGCTGGCAGGCTCAATTGCCGGCCGTCGAACGCCGTGTATGGGCCGGCCGGATCGAACTTGATGGCGGTGAAACCCTGCTTGACCAGTTCGACCGCGCGCAGCGCCGACAGGTCCGGGTCCTGGTAGACATCGACCTTGTCATCGGGCCGCGCGTAGATGTAGGTGTAGGAGCGCAGGCGTTCGTGTACCCGCCCGCCTAACAAATTGTAGACCGGTTGATTGGCTTCCTTGCCGATGATGTCCCAGCAGGCCATCTCGAGCGCGCTCAGCACACCCATCATCGAAATGTCCGGGCGCTGCGTGAAGCCGGCCGAGTAGACGCGACGCCAGATGGATTCGATGTTGTGCGGATCTTCGTTGTGCAGGTACCGCCCGAAAACATCTTCCAGCATCTGCGCGACGATGTCCGGATGAAAAGGCACGCTGTAGGCCTCGCCAATCCCGCACACATTGCCGTCGGTGGTCAGCTTGACGAAGACAAAATAGCGGCCACCGTTGTGCGGCGGCGGGGTGCCCACGACGAAGGTTGTGATGTCGCGGAGTTTCATGGTGACCCTGGCGTCAGGCCTCGTAGTAGCCGTTGATGGACTTGAGCTCGAGGAATTCGAGCAGACCGTAGACACCGCATTCGCGGCCATTGCCGGACTGGCGGTAGCCGCCAAACGGCTCGGCGTAGCCCTGTGACGCGCCGTTGATGTGCACGCTGCCGGCCCGCAGCTGGCGCGCGACCGCGTGCGCCTTTGGCATGTCGTCGGTCTGCAGGTAGGCGGCGAGGCCGTAGGGCGTGTCGTTAGCAATCTCGATGGCATCGGCCTGGGTCTTGAAGCGCAGCATGCTGAGCACCGGGCCGAATATTTCCTCGCGTGCGATCCGCATCTGGTTGTGCACGTCGGCGAATACTGTCGGTTGCACGTAGAAGCCGCGATTGAATCCGCCCGGCCGGCCGAGACCGCCAGCCACCAGCCGCGCGCCTTCCTCGATGCCCATGGCGATGCATTTCTGGACCTTTTCGAACTGCATGCGCGAGGCGAGCGGACCGATATGCCGGCCCGGCTTGCTGGGGTCGTCGACCTTGGTTTCACTGGCAACGCGTGCGGCAATTTCGACCGCGCGGTCGTAGACGGAATCTTCGACCAGCATGCGTGTCGGCGCGTTGCAGGACTGACCGGTGTTGCCGAAGCAGGAGATGACGCCGCGCTTGATCGCCTTCTCGAGGTCGACATCGGCGAACACGATGTTAGGCGACTTGCCGCCAAGTTCCTGGGTGACCCGCTTGACGGTGTCGGCCGAGGTCTTGGCGACATCGACACCCGCACGCGTCGAGCCGGTGAAAGACATCAGGTCGATCCTGGCATGCGCGCTCATCGCGTGACCGACCACCGGACCGCTGCCATGGACCATGTTGAATACGCCCGGCGGCAGGCGCGCTTCATCGATGAACTCCGCGACCAGTTGCGCGGACAACGGGGCCTGCTCGCTCGGCTTGAGCACCACGGTGCAACCCGACACCAGCGCCGGCGCCACCTTGGCCATGATCTGGTTGATGGGCCAGTTCCACGGTGTGACCAGTCCGCAAACGCCGATCGGCTCGCGCACGATGTTAGCTGTGCCGATGCGCCGTTCCCAGTCGAGCTGTTCGGCGGCCGCGATCGTGCCTTCGATATGACCCGGGCCCGAGGCGGCTTGTGCGCGCCTCGACATGTCATACGGTGCGCCCATTTCGGTGGTGATCGCCGTGGCCATCTCATCGAAACGGCGCATGAAAATGCTGTGGATGCGCCGCAGGATCTCGATGCGGTGCGCCAGCGAGGTGGCGGCGAACGCCGGAAACGCGCGATGGGCGGCCTCGACCGCCAGCTCGACGTCGGCTTCCGAGCCCATGTGGATTTCGGCGACTTGTTCTTCATTCGCCGGGTTGACGACCGGATAGATATTGCCGGGTCTGACGGGAGCCGACCAGCGGCCGGCGATGTAGTGTTGCAGGGATTTCATTTAATCACTCAGGAAGTCGTGGATGCTGGCAGCCACCAGCGGCGGATTTTCTTCGGGCAGGGAATGGCCCAGTTCCGGGAACAGCGCGAGCTTGGCCTGCGGCAGGTATCTCATCAAGGCGTCGCGATCGCTGGCTCCAAACAGGCCGTCCTTGCCGCCGCACACTAACAAGGTCGGCGCCTTGATCCAGTGGATCGTGGCGACCAGGTCGACTGACGCCAGCCCCTGCTCATGGATGGCGCGCCAGACGCTCGCGGGGATTCGTGCCGACTCGCGTCGCATCATTCTCTGCATATCCTGGTCGAGGCTGGGCACATTCCACCACTCGATCATGAACGGTGAATCCGGGTCGATCGGATCCTTGAGATTGCGGATCGCTTCGTCAGCAGCGGCGCCCAGCGCTGAAGGTGCGCGCGGCTTGGCTGGCTCGATCGGGGTCAGCCGGCCCGCGGATGACGCGATCAGCACCAGGTGCCGGGTGCGTTCCGGCCAGTACGCGGCAAAAGTCTGCGCGACGAAGCTGCCTAACGAGTGACCGATAATGTCGGCGCGGTCCAGGCCGAAATGGTCCAGGAACAGCTTGATGTCATAGGCGAAATCGATGCGCGAATAGCAGCATTCCGGTTTGTCCGAAATGCCGTGACCGCGCATGTCCAGCAAAAAAACATGCGAGTCACGCGCCAGCAGCCGGCCTAACGGCAGATAGGCGAGCGAGCTGTTGGTATAACCATGCAGCGACACGAGCGGTGGATTCTTCGGGTTGCCGAGTTCGATGTAGCCGAGGGTCATGCCGTTCGCGAGCCGCACGGTTTTGCGGACCGCGTCAGGGGCGGCGGCAGGATTACCGCCCGGCGCAGCTGCGGCCAATGTCGACATCAGCAGTGCCAGGCAGGCGCCACGTGCTAACAAGCTCGCCGATTGCCGGGGCATCGTTAGCCGACCTTTACGCCTGTGGCCCGCTCCTGATCCTGAACCAGCCGTCGCGCGGACCAGAAGTAGTGGAAGGTCGCCCAGGCGCCCATCGGCACCAGCCACAGCATGGCGGACCGCAGCGATTCGCCGTTAGCGACATGGTCAGGCGCATACCAATCGCTCAGGAGACCGACCATCTGCGGGGCAATGATCAGGTTGCCGACGTTGGCCACGAACAGTGTCGCGGCGCAGAACTGCGCCCGCATGCGCGGCTCGCACAGGTTGTTCAGCAGTCCGAAGCAGGGGCCGATGTAGAAATAGATCGCCGGGATGAAGATCCACGACAGGGCCGTGGCCAGTGCGAGCGAATGCGTCGTATAGATGAAATACGACACGATGGTGGCAAAGCCCACGCCGCCGCCCATCAGCCAGACGATGCGCCGCGGATCGTTGAACCAGTTCTTTGCTAACAGCCAGCCGGTCAGGATCGTGGCGGCCGAGCCGCCGATCAGGTGGATCGGCCCCAGGAGCGCGCCAGCTTCGCCGACGGTCAGCGAGAAGTTGCGCACCAGGTAGGTTGGCGTCCACCACACGAGACCCCAGCCCCAGAGCGCGGTCAGGGCACTGGCGGCCATCACATGGATTGCGGAACGCTGGGTCCACAAATACTGCATCGATTCCTTGAACGATGCCGACGCACCGGCGCGCGGCGCCAGGCCATCGAGCTGGCCGCGGCGCGGTTCGCGGACCGTCAGGAATACCAGCACGCCGAAAACCGCACCGGGAATGCCGAGCCACAGAAACGCCGCCCGCCAGCCGGACTTGTCGGCAATCGCGCCCGCGATATCCGCGCCCAGCCAGGCGCCGATCGATGCGCCCAGCGCAAAAATCGTCAGCGCCATCGGCCGCCGGTTGACCGGGAAATAATCGGACAGGATGGAGTTGGCGCCCGGCGTGCCGCCGGCTTCACCGATGCCGACGCCGATGCGGGAAAACAGCAGCTGCCAGTAATTTTGTGCGAGACCGCAGAAGGTCGTCATCGCGGACCAGATGATCACCGACACGGCGATGATGTTGCGTCGGTTGCCGCGATCGATCAGCCAGGAAATGGGGAAGCCGAAGAACACGTAGAACAGCGCCAGCGAAACGCCCGTCAGCCAGGCGATACCCGAATCGCTCAGTTGCAGCTCGAGCCGGATCGGCTCCAGCACCGTCGACATCACGTAGCGATCGGCAATGCTCAGGGTGTACACGAGCACCATCATGACCAGGACGTACCAGCGCAGTGCCAGCGAACTGGTTACGGGAGCGGCTGGTTGTGCATCGGTCGATGTATTCATTTATGAGGCATCCTTTTGTTCGCCAGGCCGGACTCGCCACTCAATCATGACAGGCGCCATCATAACCGGGACCGGGCGGGCTGCGACCCTCAAAACGCCTATTTGAAGACGACGGTGCGGCTGCCGTTGAGAAAGATCCGGTGCTCGATCGCATAGCGCACCGCGGTCGATAAGGCGCGCCGTTCCGAATCCCGTCCCACCGCGACCAGCCGCTCCGGTGTATCGCGATGATCGACCCGCTCGACGATCTGCTCGATGATCGGACCTTCATCGAGATCGCTGGTGACGAAGTGCGCGGTCGCGCCGATCACCTTGACGCCGCGTTCGAAGGCCTGGTGGTAGGGCTTGGCGCCCTTGAAGCCGGGCAGGAAGGAGTGGTGGATGTTGATCGCGCGGCCCTGCAGCCTGGTGCACAGGTCATTCGACAGGATCTGCATGTAACGCGCCAGCACCACCAGTTCCGAGCGCGTGGAATCGATCATTTCCAGCAGCCTGCGTTCCTGATCGGCCTTGGTTGCCGGCGTGACCGGCAGGTGAAAAAACGGAACACGGTATTGGGCCGCGGTCGGCTGCAGCGTCACATGGTTGGAGACGATGGCCGTGATGTCCATCTTCAGCTCCCCGATGCGGTGGCGGTACAGCAGGTCCTCGAGGCAGTGATCGAAATTCGAGACCATCAACAGCACCCGCATGCGCTCCTGCGAATCGTGGATGCGCCATTGCATGCGCTCGATTTCGGCAATGCTGACGAATTCGCGGCGCAGCCCGGCGACGTCGGTGGTTTCGCCGCGCACGCCGCAGAAGGTGATGCGCACAAAAAAGCGCTGCGAAATGGTGTCGTCGAACTGCTGCATTTCCATGATGTAGAAACGCCGCGCCGCCAGGAAGCCGGTGATTGCGGCCGTGGTGCCCATGCGGCTGTCACAGCTCGCGGTCAGAATCAGCGGGTGGTCGGTGTCAAATTGCATCGCGCAGTGCTCCTCATGGCGTCTTGCCGCGGTTATTATATTATGAGCGTTACATAAAAGGATTCTGCGCATGCACACCGTTCGGACTCTCGGGCTCATGGGCACCGGCGTCATAGGCGCAGGCTGGGCGGCGCGCGCGCTGCATTTCGGTATCGACGTAATAGCGGCCGATGTCCGTCCGGAGATGGAGCGACCGCTGCGCGACGCAGTCGCCAATGCCGAACCGGCGCTGGCGCGACTCACCAGCGCGCCGCTGCCTAACAAAGGCCGGCTCACGTTTACGACCGATCTCGCCCTGATGGCGCGCCAGGCGGACTTCATCCAGGAGAACATCCCGGAGCAGCTGGAACTCAAGCAGCGTGTCCTCGGCGAGGTCAGCCGCCATGCGCGGGCCGATGTCATTATCGCCTCCAGCACCTCGGGACTCATGCCGACGGACCTGCAGGCCCAGCTGCAACATCCGGAGCGCCTGTGTGTCGCGCATCCGTTCAATCCCGTGTACCTCTTGCCGCTCGTGGAGCTGGTGGGCGGCGCGAAAACCAGTGAAGCGACGCTGGCAGCGGCGGCGGAATTCTTCACCTACATCGGCATGCATCCGCTGCGCGTGCGCCGCGAAGTTCCGGGACACCTGACCGATCGGCTGCAGGAGGCGCTGTGGCGCGAAATCCTGCATCTCGTCAACGACGACGTCGCGACTACCGGTGAACTGGACGCATCGATCATCTACGGCCCGGGCCTGCGCTGGGCCGGGATGGGCACCAATCTCATCTATCACCTCGCCGGCGGCGAGGCGGGCATGCGCCACATGCTGGCGCAGTTCGGGCCCTGCCTCAAATGGCCGTGGACCAAGCTCGAGGCTCCGGAGCTAACAGAAAAGCTGATCGACCGGATGGTCGAGGGCACGCAGGCGCAGGCGGCGGGGCGCTCGATTCGCGAACTGGAGCGGCTGCGCGATGACTACCTGGTCGCGATCCAGCAGGTGCTGCGCGAATACGATATCGGCGCTGGCGCCACGCTGCGCGCGCTGGAAAACCGCCTGCTGGCGAGCGCGGCCGCGCAGCTGACCGCAGGCCCGTCTGCAACCGACCTGTCGCGCCTGCCGGTGCGGGTCCGTCCGGAGTGGATCGATTACAACGGCCACATGACCGAATCGAGATACCTGCAGGTGTTCGGGGACGCGATCGATGTGCTGTTCCGCAGCGCTGGCATCGACGAGGGGTACCGCGCGGCCGGGCGGATGTTCTACACCGTGGAGACGCACATCACTCACCAGGCCGAGGCGCTGGTCAACGAGTCGCTGTACCTGACGAGCCAGGTGCTGTCGGTGGACGACAAGCGGCTGCAGGTGTTTCATCGCCTGCACCGCGCCACCGAGTCGACGCTGTTAGCCACCTGCGAGCAGATGTATCTGCACGTCGATACGCAGCGCAAGAAAGCCTGTTCCATCGAGCCCGCGGTGCGGGCGCGCCTTACGCAGCTGGCGGCGGCCCATGCCAAACTGCCGGATCCTGCCGAAAAAGGCCGCTCGGTCGGCCAACGCCAGGGGGCCTGACGCGTGCCCAAACTCGTCGATCACGGCCAACGGCGCGAACAGATTGCGTTCGCGGCCTGCCAGGTGGTGGCGAAGTACGGGTTTGAGCGCGCGACCGTTGCGCGCATCGCGAGCGCATCGGGCTATACCACCGGCATGGTGGCGCATTATTTCACCACCAAGCAGGACATCATCCTCGCGGCCCTGCGCCTGATCCTGCGCCGTATCGAGACTCGCCTGATACCCGGCGACCAGCCGCGTGGTGACCTGCTGTCGGTGTTGTCGGAATCACTGCCGATAGACGCCGCACGCTTTACCGAGTGTGCGTTCTGGACCGCGTTCTGGGGGCAGGTCTCCGCGGATCGCGGTGCGAAACAACTCAACGCCTGGGTCCACCGCGAATACGCCCGGGTCTTCGAGCGCTGTATCGACACTCACTGGCCAGAATGGCGGCGCTGGCCGGCGGGCGTTCGCGCCGAGGTGCTGGCATCGCTGACAACGTTCATCAATGGGCTGACTGCGAGTGCGGTCACGAGCCGCGGCGACTGGCCGGCCGAACGGCAGGTGGCGCAGCTCTCATTGCAATTGCAGTTGCTGCATGATTGGGCGAGCCGATCCAGCGGCGCGCTGCACAGGACAGTTACACGGGAGCGAGCATGAATTTCTCACTGACTGAAGAGCAGCAACAGATCGTCAAGTCGACCCGCGATTTCGTCACCAAGGAACTGATGCCGCACGAAATGGCCATCGAAGCCAGCGGCGAACTCAGCGATGATCTGTACAAGACGCTGAAAGCGCGCGCCATCGACGCCGGCCTGTACGCGGCTAACATGCCAACCGAAGTCGGCGGCGCAGGACTCGACACGGTCAGCTGGGTGCTGTACGAAAAGGAGCTGGGCCGCACCAGTTATGCGCTGCATTACAACTGCGTGGGGCGGCCGTCCAACATCCTGCTGGGCTGCGTGGGCGAGCAGCGCGAACGTTACCTGCTGCCGACGGTGCGCGGCGAGCGTGTCGAGTGTCTCGCCATGACCGAACCGGGTGCGGGTTCCGATCTGCGTTCGATGCGGACCTCGGCGGTCGAAAAGGGTGGCGACTTTGTCATCAACGGCACCAAGCACTTCATCAGTCACACGGACCGCGCCGACTACGTGATTCTGTTTGCGTCCACTGGCAGCACCGCCAGCGAGCGCGGGCCGCGGGCGCAGATGACCGCGTTCCTGATCGACAAGGGGCATCCCGGGTTCACGGTCCGCGACGGCTATCGCAACGTGTCGCACCGCGGCTATAACAACGGCATTCTTGAATTCCAGGATTGCCGGGTGCCGCGCAGCGCGATCCTGGGCGAGTTGCACCAGGGCTTCGAGGTTGCTAACACCTGGCTGGGCGCGACGCGCCTGCAGGTGGCGGCGACCTGCCTCGGCCGCGCCGAGCGCGCGCTGGATCTCGCCAAGCAATGGTCGGTCGAGCGCCGGCAGTTCGGCCAGGCGATCGGCAAGTTCCAGGGCGTCAGCTTCAAGCTCGCGGACATGGCGGTAGAGCTGCGCGCGGCGGAGCTACTGACGCTGGAAGCGGCCTATAAACACGATCAGGGTCAGTCCACGGATCTCGACATGGCCATTGCCAAGCTGAAGGCCACCGAAATGCTGGCGATGGTTGCCGACGAAGCGCTGCAGATCCACGGCGGCATGGGCCTGATGGCGGACCTGCCGCTGGAGCGGATCTGGCGCGACGCGCGCATCGAGCGCATCTGGGAAGGCACCAGCGAAATACAGCGCCATATCATTTCGCGGGCGCTGCTGCGGCCGCTCGGCGGCTGAAAACGGCCCGCGGTGGTCTTGTTAGCGGCCGGTCCAGCGGGGCGGGCGTTTTTCGCTGAAAGCGCGCGTGCCTTCCTTCAGGTCGTCTGAACGCACCACCCGCTGCACGTAGTCGAGCGAGTCGTGCAGCGCGAATGCTTCGTGCTCAGGCACCATTTCCGTATGCCGCAGCAGCTGCTTGATGGCCGGGAACAACAGCGGTGGCCCGGCGGCGAGCTGCGCGGCGATTTCCTGCGCCTTGGCGAGCGCCTGGCCCTTGGGCACGACATGATTCGCGAGGCCCCAGTGCCTGGCTTCGGTCGCGTCCATCCAGCGCCCGGTCAGCAGGAACTCGACCGCGACGTGGTAGGGAATGCGGCGGCGCAGCTTGATGCTGCCCGCGTCCGCCAGCACGCCGACATTGATCTCCGGCAAGGCGAAGCGCACGTGCTCTTCGATGACGATGATGTCGCAGCCCAGCACGATCTCGAATCCGCCGCCGCAGGCGATGCCGTTGACCGCGGCGATGACAGGCTTGTTGAGATTGCGCGGATAGTTGAGGCCGCCAAATCCGCCGGGCCCCCAGTCTTCATCCGACTTCTCGCCGGCCGCGGCGGCCTTGAGATCCCAGCCCGGTGAAAAGAACCGCTCGCCCGCGGCAGTGATGATGCCCACCCGCAGCGCCGGGTCATCCCGCAGCTGCGCGACCGCATCATTCAGCGCGCGGCTCGCGGCCAGATCGATGGCGTTAGCTTTCGGCCGGTCGATGGTGATCAGGAGCACTGCTCCCTGGCGCGTCACATGAATTCCGTTCGACATCCTGGATTCCTCCCAATCGCCGTATTCAACAATCGATGGTCTATAGCCTGCCGGCATCCGTCTCGCGAATCAGTGCGTCCACCGCGATGGCGCCCAGCCCGCGTCGACACACGATCAGCGGATTGACATCCATTTCCAGCAGTGTGCCACGATGAGCGGTCGCATATCTGCCGATAGCTAACACCGCGGCAATCAATGCTTCGATATCGGCCGGCGGCTGGCCGCGAAAGCCGTTCAGCAACGGCCAGCATTTGAGCCTTTGCAATCCCGCTTCTATGGACCCGCGGGACCAGGGCGGCAGCAGGCGCACCGAGTCCTTCCACAGTTCGGCTTGCACGCCGCCGCCGCCGAGCACCAGCACCTGCCCAAATTGCGGATCGCAGATGACGCCGACCAGTATCTCGGCGACGCCGCCCTCGATCATCTTCTCGATCAGCAGCTCGGACGCGAGTGCGCCGAGCTTTTGTGCCGCATGCCCGGCCTCGCCGAGCGAGCGGATGTTGAGTATTACGCCGCCCCGATCGCTCTTGTGCGCAAACTCGCCGCCGGAAATCTTCATGGCCACCGGAAATCCAAGTGCTTGCGCTGCGGCCGCGGCTGCGGCGGGACTGGCAATCTCGGCAGCCGGAACGCTGAGGCCGAAACCCGCCAGACGCATTTTTGCGGCCCGTTCAGCGACCAGGTGCGCCGGACGCGTCAGGTGGGTCGGCGGTTCGATGAGCGGAAATTCCCGGTGCCAGGCTGCGGCGGTCGCTGCGCCATGCTGCAGCGCTTTCAGTCCTTCATCCAGGCCTTGCAGTGGCACCACGCCGCCGGCGATGCAGCGCTCGCGGATCGCGTGGCTCAGGGTCTCGGGCAGCGACGCTAACAAAGCCGCACGCGGTCCGGCATTCGCCGCTGCGGCGATGAATTCATCGATCACCGGCACAAAGGCTGAATCGTCGGCGCGGCCCGGCGGTGGACAGTCCAGCATGAAGGCCGCAGCATCGACATCGCTGCTGAACACGTGGCCAAAAATGCTGCGCGTGGCGGCGTGATCAAACCAGGTGTAGGTGTGCATATCGAAGGGATTGGCGATGGTGACGCGATCGCCAAGCAGCGCCCGCAGCGCGACGGCCGTGTCGGCATCGAAAGCCGGGAACTCCAGCGACAGCGTTTCGGAGAGATCGGCAGTCATCGCCATGTCACCGCCGGAGCATCCCATGACGATAACGCGCCGGCCTGCTAACGGCCCGCCGGCATGCAGCAGCTTCAGGGTCTCGCACAACTCGGCGAGCGTGTGGCAGCGGGCGATTCCGGCCTGCTGACAAAACGCATCGAACACCGCATCACTGCCGGTCATCGCGCCGGTGTGGCTATGCGCGGTCCTGGCAGCCGCGACACTGCGGCCGCTCTTGATGATGGCGATCGGCTTGCGGCACTCGCGTGCCAGCTTCGCGGCCTTGGCGAAGCGCGCCATGTCCTTGACGCCTTCGAGATACAGTCCGATGGCGGTGACTCGCGTATCGGCACACAGAGCCTCGATCAGATCTTCCGCGGCGAGCCGCTCCTGGTTGCCGACCGTAATCAGATAGCCGATGGGCAGGGACCGGTCGTTGAACATCAGCGTCAGCGCGAGCGTGCCGCTCTGGCAGATCAGCGCCACGCCGCGCTGCGGTGATTCGCCGACCACCTGGTCGGGCCAGAGCGCGACACGATCGAAAAAATTGACCATGCCATAACAATTGGGACCGAGGTAGGGCAGTGTCCCGGCGGCACGGCGCAGTTCTTCGCTGAGCGCGGCACCTTGCGCAGTGCCGGTTTCAGAGAAACCGGAGCAGAACCCCACCAGTGCTCCGCAACCACGTGCTGCGAGCGCGCGCGCCGCTGCTGGCGCGTCCGCTGCGGGTACCGCCAGGAACGCGCAGTCCGGCACGCCGGGTAGTTCCTCAACCGAGCGGTAATAGGTCTTCAGCGCGGTCGACTCGCGTCGCGGGTGGACCCGCCAGATCTCGCCGCGGTAACCAATCCTGTCGGCACCTGCGGCGACCGCATCGGTCCAGTCGGTGGACCCGAGCAGGGCGATGCTGCGCGGATTCAGCAGCGGCGCCAGCGCTGCTGGCCTCATGGCTTGCGACCTAACAGCATTGGCCGTGAACCCAAAGCGATCAGGGCTTCGGGCACCCGCAGGCTGCGCCAGGCCGCCAATCGTGCCTGTATCGCTGCCGGGAAAGGCGCGCTGTTCACTGTTTCACCCTGCTGCACGTGCAGCAGCATCAGGTCGACGACGGCCGCCGGATCCGGGCTCCCGGCCGTGCGCAGCGCGAGCAGCACTCGCATGCGCTTGGTATCGCAGTCGACCAGATGCTGATGTGAATACACCGTGGCGTCGCCCTTGACCTCGCGCAGGTAACGCACATGCATCTCAAGCGTATACAGCGTGCAGCGCGACTCGAGGCGATAGGCAGCGTCGATCCCGATGTCGTCCATCAGTGCATCGATGCAGGCGCTGGCGATCAGCGTGTAGTACGCATCACGCAGATGGCCGTTGTAATCGATCCAGGACGGATCGAGGCGGCTCTGGAATACGCGCGGCGTCCAGGCCGGCGCGGATTTATCGGAGCCGGAGCCGCTCACGCGTCTCGGCAGCTGTTAGCAGCCGCGCGCCCATCGCCTCGATGATGGTTCGTGCCCGCGTCACCAGCTGCTCGTTGCTGGCATAGACGCCCTTGCTGAGATAGAGGTTGTCTTCCAGCCCGACACGCACGTTGCCGCCCAGCAGGATCGACTGCGCAACCCAGGGCATCTGCATGCGGCTGATCGCGAACGAGGTCCAGATGCAGTTCTCCGGCAGCGAATTGACCATGGCTAACAAATGAGCCGTGTCGGCGGGCACGCCCCAGGGGATGCCGGTGCAGAGCTGGATCAGGGTTGGCGCATCGAGCAGGCCTTCCTTGATCATCTGCTTGGCGAACGACAGGTTGCCGGTGTCGAAGATTTCGAGTTCCGGCTTGACGCCCAGGTCGCGCGCGATCTGGGCGCCCTGGCGCAGGTACGTGGGAGTTGACACATAGGCGCGGTTGCCGTCACCGAAATTGAGGCTGCCGCAATCCAGCGTCGCGATGTCGGGGCGGTACTTGCCCTCGTGGCACAGCTCGATGACATGCTTCATGCGCTGTTCCTGGGTCACGAAGTCGCTGCCAGGCGCGGGCGTGTCGGCGAGCCCGTTGTTACCGATCACAATGTAGCCGCCCATGCCGCAGGTCAGGTTGACGATGACGTCAACCTTGCTCTCGCGGATATGGCGTACGACCTCGCGGTAGTGCCGGGTTTCCATGCTGAAGCTGCCGGTGTCCGGATCCCGCACGTGCAGGTGTACGATCGCGGCGCCGGCGCGAGCCGCGGCAATGGCCGAGGCCGCAATCTCCGCGGGCGCGACCGGGCAATGTGGGCTGCGGGTGACTTTGGTATCGTCGCCAGTGATGGCGCAGGTGATGAAGACTTCGGGATTCACGTTCGCAACCTCGGGTAAGCTTACCTGTCCGCGATAAATTATATTATAACGCCGATAATAAATAGGCCCAAGCGCCTGCGAGATACCGATGAAAATCGAAAAACACTCGATCGATTACATTCCGCTCGCTGAGCGCCACGGCAAGGTCTGGCACCTGTGGCCGATCTGGTTCAGCGGCGATGCGCATCTCGCGACGCTGGCAGTGGGCGTCATCGGCATCGGGCTCGGCGGCAATCTGTTGTGGACCGCCATCGCGGTCATCGCCGGCTGCGCGCTCGGCACATTCTTCATGTCGTTCCATTCCACCCAGGGCCCGCAACTGGGTCTGGCGCAGTTGATCCAGTCGCGCCCGCAGTTCGGCTACATGGGAGCGCTGCTGGTCTGGGTGGTCGCGCTGGTCGCCTACATTGGCTACAACGCCTTCAACGAAGTCCTGGTTGCGCAGTCGGTGCGTCAACTCACCGGCGCATCGCGCGAGATCGACCCGCCCGTGATCATCATCTTCACCGTGCTGGCGGCCGCCATCGCGGCGGTAGGCTATGACTGGATTCACAAGACACAACGCTGGCTCGCCTATCTGATGCTCGCGGTACTGTTCGTGTTTACGGTGGCGGCAGCCTTCACGCTGCGCTTGCCGGCGGAGCATTGGAATATTGACGATTTCAAGACGGTTCCGTTCCTGGTGCAGTTCTTCGCCGCGGCGGCCTACCAGCTCAGCTGGTCGATCTATGTCTCGGACTACTCGCGTTACCTGCCGCGCGAGGTGTCGGTGCGCGAGTCCTTCTGGTGGACTTACGTGGGCGCTTTCATCGGCGGCATCTGGATGATGCTGCTCGGCACCATCGCGGCCGCGTTGTTTCCGGCCGCCGAAGTCGCGGGCGCGGTGCAAATGGCCGCGGATTCCGTGATTCCCGGGCTGGGTGCGCCGTTGCTCACGTCGGGGCTGCTCGGACTGGTCACCATTACCAGCCTCAATTTCTACGGCGCTTCACTCGCATTGCTGAGCATCGCCGATTCGATCCATCCGAGTCCGCCGACAGTCACCAAGCGGCTCGTCAGTCTCTTGTTGCTGACGATCGTGTCGATCGGGCTCGCTCTGGTCGCGTCCAAGGATTTCGTGCACCGCTTCGACGATTTGTTAGCTGTGCTGCTGTATCTCTTCACTCCGTGGACCGCGATCAACCTGATCGATTTTTACGTCGTCAGGCGCGGCCACTACTCGATCCGTGAGATTTTCAACCCGAACGGCATGTATGGCCGCTGGAACTGGCGTGGACTGGTGTCCTATGGCGTCGGCTTTGTGGCGATGATCCCGTTTGTCAGCTCGGGTATTTACCATGGGCCCGTCGCCACCCAACTCGGTGGCGCCGATGTGTCGATGCTGGTGGGATTGCCGGTGTCGGCATTGTTGTATTGGTACCTGTGCCGCGATCTCGACCTGGCGGCTGAGCAGGCCGCGATCGCCGCGGCTGACGCGGGACTCGATCCGGACACCGCCGCGGGTTAGTCTTGGTCGATTGATGTCATTGCAATCATCGGGGAGAGCGCATTGAACAGCACTGCTTTGGACGCCCAGGTGGCGAAGGACCGCTTGTCGCACGCGTTGCGTCCGCGTCACGTCACCATGATCACCATTGGCGGCATCATTGGCGCCGGTCTCCTGGTCGGCAGCAGTGTCGCCATATTGCAGGTCGGGCCTGCCGTCATCCTCAGCTATGCGCTCACAGGCCTGCTGGTGCTGCTGGTCATGCGCTGCCTCGGCGAGATGGCGGTCGAAATGCCGCAGGTACGCTCTTTTACCGAATTTACGCGTGCGGCGCTCGGCAACTGGGCGGGTTTTTCGGTCGGCTGGCTGTACTGGTATTTCTGGGCGATCGTGATCCCGATCGAAGCGATCGCCGGCGCAGCGATTCTGCAGCAGTGGTTGCCGTATGAAAACTGGGTCATCGGCACGGTGCTGATGGCTGCGATGACCGCCGTCAACTTGATGTCGGCCCGTTCGTTCGGCGAATTCGAATTCTGGTTCGCGTCCATCAAGGTTGCCGCCATCATTGTTTTCATCACCACTTGCCTTGCCTACGCATTTGGCTGGACTTCGCCCACGGGCCCGACGTTTGGCAACCTGACCGAGCACGGTGGTTTTGCGCCATTTGGATTCGCCGCGGTGCTGACCGGCGCGATCCCGGTGTTCTTCTCGATGATGGGCGCGGAAGTGGTGATCATCGCGGCGGCGGAGTCGACCGAACCCGCGAAATCGGTGGCCCGCATGGTCTCGACCGTCGTGTGGCGCATCCTCGCGTTCTACCTGGGCTCCGTGGCGCTGATCGTCAGCGTCGTGCCCTGGAACACGGTGAAGTCCGGCGAGTCACCGTTTACGCTCGCACTGGATTTCATGGGTATTCCACTCGCCAGCACGGTGATGAGCATCATCATCCTGACGGCGGTGTTGTCCTGCCTGAATTCCTCTTTCTACGTCGCTTCGCGCGTGCTGTACGTGCTGGCGGAGAAGGGCGATGCACCGCGATTCCTGGCCGAGACTAACAGCCGTTTCGTGCCGGCGCGTTCGGTCTGGCTCGCGAGCATCGTCGGTTTCATCGGCGTGATTGCGGCGATCCTGTCGCCGGGCCTGGTGTTCGCGTGGCTGGTCAAGGCCACGGGCGCGATCATTATTGCCATCTACATAATGATCTGTATCTCGCAGGTGCGCCTGCGGCGTGCGCGTGAACGCGAAGGCAAGCCGTCGCCGGTGCTGCCGATGTGGCTGTTTCCGTGGGCCAGCTATTTTGCGATCGCGGCGATGGCTGCGGTGCTGGTCAAGATGGCGCTCGATCCGAAGATGGCCAGTGAGTTCTGGGCCAGTGCCGGTTCGATCGCCGTGGCGCTGATCGCCTACTTCATCAAGTCCCGCGCCAAGAGCTAACGGGTGTTGATCAGGCCGGCCGCTCGCTGAGCTGGTAGCTTGCGCGGGCGAGCCAGTCCAGGTTGATCTCGACGCCCCAGCCGGGCGCCGACGGAATCGTCACGCTGCCGTCCACTATCTTGTAGGGGTCGCCGAGGAACAGGCCATCCTGCCACGGGTAGTAGTCGCTGCCTTCGATCGAGAATTCGAGATACTTGCCGGCGTTCGGGATCGCGCCTAACAAATGCATGGTGCACATCGTGACCAGCGACAGGTTGGCGCTGTGCGGCGTGACTGGCAGCCCGGCCGCCGCCGCCATGCGCGCCACTTCCAGCGTGCGGCAGATGCCGCCCATGTACATGACATCCGGCTGCACGATATCCACCACGTGCTGCGTAATCATGCGCTCCCAGGTGGCGAGGTCCCAGTCCTGCTCGCCGCCGGTAACATCGAGATCCAGTGCCTCGGTGACCTGCCTGGTTTCGGCGAATTTCCAGTAGGGGCAGGGCTCTTCGAAATGACTGATGCCTTCCGCCTCGAGCATGCGGCCAACGGCAATGGCGCGGGTCGGTGAGAAACCGCTGTTGGCATCGACCAGTTTTGCGACCCCAGACCCGAGCGCGCGGGCGACCGTCGGAATGATTTCCTCGGTGCGCCCGGGCCATTCGTCGACGTCCTTGCCGCATTCCGCGGCAACGCGCCACTTGAATGCGTCGAAACCAAATTGATCGCGCAGACTCAGCAGCCGTGCCGCCTCGTCCTTCGGGGTAATGTCGCGCTTCATGGACGAGGCATAGGCGCGCAGGCGCCGCGGCTTGCCGCCCAGCAGTTCGACCACCGGTTTGTCAGCCAACTTGCCGTGCAGATCCCACAGTGCGGTGTCGAGCCCGGCGAGCGCCCGGCAGCGGTAACTGCCCGGGAATTTATGCTCGCGGGCTTCGATGCGCTCGATCAGGGCCGGAATGTCCATGGCGTCGGCGCCCAATGCCCAGGGCGCGACCTGCCGGTGAAATACCTGCGCGGTGATGTCGGCGTTGTAGGTTGAGGTCTGCCCCCAGCCCACCTGGCCGGCCGTGGTTGTTAGCTTGACGAAACAGACGAACTCGTTGGCGAAGGTCTCGAGTTTTCCGATGGTATGCACGGTGTCGGTCCTGAATATCGGTTGCTGGTGAACACTGCCAACCCAAACCGCAAGTTTACAGCCTGGGATTATCAGCCTCAGGCAGAGGTCAAAGGCGGCTTGTTGCGGCAGCGGCGGAGGAGCACAATCTTGGCTCCAATCAGAATCCCTCGGGAGGATCCGCTGCAATGTACACACTGAATGTCAATGGCAAGACCCTTGAAGTGGACGTCGAGGCCGACACGCCGCTGCTGTGGGCTCTGCGCGATACCCTGGGGATGACGGGCACCAAGTATGGGTGTGGCATGGCGCTGTGCGGCGCGTGCACGGTGCACCTCGACGGTGAGCCGATTCGCTCCTGCGTTACGCCTGTCAGCGCGCTGACCGCCGGCCAGAAAATAACGACCATCGAGGGCCTGTCGGCCGATCGCAGTCACCCGGTGCAGAAAGCCTGGATCGAACTCGATGTGCCGCAATGCGGCTACTGTCAGTCGGGCCAGATCATGTCGGCGGTTGCGCTGCTCGCCAAGACACCGAAGCCAACGGACGCCGATATCGATGCCGCGATGGCCGGTAACTTGTGCCGCTGCGGAACCTATCAGCGAATTCGCGCGGCGATTCACCGCGCAGCGGAAATCAAGGGCTCCTGATTTTGTTAGCTTCACACTGCGCCGCAGCGCGCGAGGTGTCTCATGAATAGTGCAGTCAGTCGGCGCGATTTCCTGCAAAAGGGCGCCATTTTGTCCGGTGGATTGGTTCTTGCGATCAGCATCCCGGGCTGCGGGCGCAAGTCCGGCAGCAAACCGGGTGGTGCGCTGGTGCAGTCGGATTTCAGCGCCTGGCTGCAGATCGGCAGCGACGAGTCGATTCGCTTCTATTGCGACAAGTCGGAAATGGGGCAGGGTGTCTACACCGCGCTGCCGATGTTGCTGGCGGAAGAGCTGGGCGTCGCGGTCGACCGGATCAAGGTCGAGATCGCGCCCGCGGGCGCGCCGTTTGTGAACACCTTTCTGGGAACGCAGATTACGGGTGGCAGCACCAGCGTTCGGGAGGGCTGGCCAAAATTGCGGCTGGCGGGTGCGCAGGCGCGCGAGATGCTGATCGCGGCGGCCTGCAATGAATGGGGGATTGCCACGACCGGGTGTCGCGCAGAAGACGGCCAGGTGGTCTCGCCGCGCGGACAACGCCTCAGTTTTGGCGCGGTGGCCGAGGCGGCCGGCAAGCTGCCGGTTCCCAAAGACGTGCCGCTGCGCAAGGCGCAGGATTTTCGGGTCATCGGCAAGCCGCATGCGCGCCTTGATACACCGGCCAAGGTCGATGGCAGCGCGCAATTCGGCATCGACGTGCGGCTCGACGGCATGCTCTATGGCGCACTGGCCCAATCACCCGTGTTAGGCGGCAAGGCGAAGGGTTTCGATGCCACCAAGGCCAAGGCCATGCCGGGCGTCAAGGATGTCATCCTGACGTCGACCGGCGTGGTGGTGCTGGCGGACAGCTGGTGGCGCGCGCGACGCGCCCGCGACACGCTCAGCATTGAGTGGGACGGCGGTGCTAACAAGGGCCTCGACACGGCAAAGATGTGGCAGGGCCTGCGCGCCGCAGCGGCGGGTGCCGGCCAGGAAGCTCGCAACGATGGCGATGCGCTCAAGGCGCTGGCCGACGGCGCCAAGTCAGGCGCGAAAGTGCTGCGCGCGGACTATGAACTCCCGTTGCTCGCGCATGCGACTCTCGAGCCGCAGAACTGCACGGCGAGCGTCACCGCAGATGGTTGCGATCTGTACGTGCCCACGCAGATCCAGCAGGTTGCCCAGGCAACCGCGGCCAGCGCTGCGGGGCTGAAACCTGAGCAGGTGCGCGTGCACACCACGTTTTTGGGCGGCGGATTTGGCCGGCGGCTGGAGGTGGATTTCATTCCGGCGGCGGTTGAAGCCAGCAAGGCGACGGGCAAGCCGGTGAAGATACTCTGGACGCGCGAAGACGACATGACCCATGACGCCTACCGGCCGCCGGCGTTTGATCAGGTCGCGGCATCGTTAGGCAAGGATGGCAAGCCCACGGCCTGGCATATTCACCTGACCAGTCCGTCGATTACGGCGCGCATGTTTCCCGGGGTTGTGGAGAAAGCGGTCGACCCGTTTGCGATCGAGGCCGCGGCCAATTACCCCTATGAAGTTCCTAACGTGCGGGTCAGCTATCAGCGCCATGAAATCGGCATCAATGTAGGCTACTGGCGGTCGGTCAGCCACGGGCTCAATTGTTTTGTCGCGGAATCTTTCATGGACGAACTCGCGTTCGCCGCGGGCGCGGACCCGGTCGCGTATCGCCTGTCACTGCTGGCCAAACAGCCGCGATTTGCCGCGGTGCTGAAGACGGCGACCGACGAAGCTCAATACTCAAGGCCCGCGAAGGGCCGTCGATTCGGCGTGGCGCTGATGGAAGGCTACGGGACTTACATGGCACAGGTCGCCGAGGTGTCGACGCTTGACGGCAAGCTGAAAGTGCATCACGTGCACTGTGCGCTCGATTGCGGGCAGGTCATCAACCCGAAGATTGTCGAATCGCAGGTGGAAAGCGCCTTGCTGTTTGGATTGACCGCCGCGTTGTGGGGCCAGATCGATCTCAAGCGTGGGCGCGTACAACAGACCAATTTCGATCGCTATCGTCTGCTGCGCATGCCGGAAATCCCCAGGATTTCGACCTATATTCTCGACAGCAACGCCGATCCCGGCGGTATCGGCGAGCCGGCGACCGCGTTGATCGCGCCGGCCATCTGCAACGGCATCTTCGCTTTGACGCAACAGCGAGTGCGGTCGCTGCCGCTGGCCAAACACGGATTTGCCTGAGTCGATCAGCCCTGGGTGATGGCCTTGGCAAATGCCATCCACGTCGGGCTGCTGTACGCCCAGTAGACGCTGAGCTGAACTGTCAGCAAGACGATGGCGCTGAACCAGTAAGCGGGGTGAACGCGCTTGTTAGTGCGGTAGTCATAGACCATGGCTGCGACCAGCAGCAGCTCGGCCACGGTCAAGGCAATTGTGGTCGCATGTTCGCCATAGCCCGCGGGAATCGTGAGTCGGCCAACGGCCGGAGGCGTGAAAGTAAACAGTGTTACCAGCATCAGTCTCTTGTGCCAGTCGCTGCGGCGCCGGTTCCAGACCGCGAGGCTGAAGATCACCAGAGTCCCCGTAATGCCGATCAGCGGCAACGCCATGAATGCCAGCGGCGGCGGCGAGCCCGGCGGGGCATGACCAAGATGTCCGGCGTTGATACCGGTCGCGTAGCCCAGGGTCAGCACTACGCCAAACAGGATGACGCCGAGGATGCCGAGCTGGCGATGCGGCGCTGGTTTCCCGTAGGCGATCAATGCCGCCTGCGTGAGGAACAGCAGAGTCCAGGCGGTGAATACCACGCCATGCGTGATCGACATGGGCGACAACGGTGGCGGCGCGTGAATGACCGATTTGAGGTAGAACGACGGCGAAAAACCGAGAAAGATTATGCCGGCGGAGATCGCACTCATCACCAGGAAGAACTTCGCTCCCGACTCCCAGGTTTCCTTCTGCACAGTGGTGGCCGGGCTCTGTGTCGCGACATCCATCATGAGTACCCCTTTCGCCGATGCCTTGAACGGCACCGCCATTACTATTGCTCATCAGATTGATCCCGGTCAATGCGAATCGGTCGGACCTGGCCTAGCTTGATGTTTCGGAGGTGGAAACATGGGCGAGGCGGACTTCCGGCACGCAATTCAGGCCAGTAATCAGGACCCGATTCCGCGCGACATAGTGTTGCAGGTGTGTCTGGCGGAACAGAGCGCCAAGGCCGTTCTGCAGCGCCTGTATCGGGAAGTGGAGATTCTCGCGCCCTTGCTGGCGCGCGACCGCGCAGTCGTGCGGCTGGTTTTTGAAGGCGACGGACTGGCGCAGCTGGATGCGTCGGAGCGCGCTGACTTGCTGCGGTCCCTGGCACAGCATTTCTCGCTGGTTCCTAACGCGCTGGCGCCCGACGCTGGCGACTTTGAAGGTTGCGATGTGCTCGGCCTGGGGCCTGGCGCCGCGAGTCGATTCGGGGACCGCCTGGCACTGAATGCGACGGACCCCGTTGCCTACTGCAGAACGCTCGACCAGGGGCGCCTGCCGATTGTCGAGATGCTAACGAACTCGAATCAACGCGCATAACCTCGTATCATGGTCGCTTGCGCACCACAGCGACAACCAGTGCAGCCTTCGCCGATGACGGCAGCGACATCAAGTTCTGCTCGACCTGTGCTTTCGGTGCGGTGTGCATGCCGGACGGTTACGACAAGCCCACGCTGCAGGCACTGCATTGCCTGGTTGAGCATGTCGGGCCGTTCCGGGAAGGCGAGTACCTGTTTCGTGCTAACGACCCGTTCGGCGCGATCTTCGCGGTGCGCGGCGGCACGGTCAAAACCAGCGTGGTTGATACCCTTGGGCGTGAGCAGGTCCTTGGATTTTACCTGCCCGGCGAGATGGTTGGCCTGAACGCCATTCACCCGGACCACTATCCCTGCGATGCCATAGCGCTGGACTCCGTCTATCTCTGCCGCTTTTCATTTCCGGCGCTCGCAACCCTGGCGGCGCGGATACCGGGAATTCAGCAACAGCTGTTTCGGCTGCTGAGCAAGGACATCGGCACGGCATCCCTGCTGGCCGGCGATTTCAGCGCCGAAGAACGCATGGCCGCCTTTCTGGTGGCGTTGGCGGATCGCTACGCTGCGCGCGGCTTCTCCGCCACGGCCTTTCGGCTGTCGATGCCACGCGCGGATATCGCCAATTATCTGCGCCTGGCGGCCGAGACTGTTAGCCGCGTACTGCGGCGCTTCCAGGATCAGCAACTGATCCGGGTCGAGAGTCGCGACATCGAGTTTGTCGATGCGGCTGCGCTGCGCGCCCTGGCCCGCAACGTCCTGCATTCGTAGTTTCCGCATACCCGCACGGCGCTTGATCCAGATCAGGGCGACTCGCCGGGCCGCTGCCTACGATCCCTGTCAGCGGATACCCGTGGGAGAAAGCGATGTCGGAAACCAAACGTCTGTGGATCGGTCTCGGCCTGCTGTTGGGCATCACCTTTTCGGTGCTGTTGTGGATGGGAGGCGAGGTGTATCGCGCGGCGCCGCCGATGCCGGAGCGTGTTGCTACTGCAAGCGGTCGGGTTCTTTACACCCGCGACGACATCGAAACCGGCCGCCAGGTCTGGCAGTCGTTCGGTGGCCAGCAGCTTGGCTCGATCTGGGGCCATGGCGCGCTGGTTGCGCCAGACTGGAGTGCGGACTGGCTGCACCGCGAAGCCGACGCATTGCTCAACGTCTGGGCACAGCGCGAATTCGGCGGTATATTCGCCACGTTGCGCCCGGCCGATCAGGAAGTACTCAAGCTGCGGCTGCGCGAGGCCCTCCGGCCTAACACCTTTGACGAGGGCACCCGGACGATTACCGTCTCTGATGATCGCGCGCAGGCGATCAGTGCAGTGGTTGCCCACTACGAAAGCCTGTTCAGCAATGATCCAGCGACCGACAAGCTGCGCGAAACCTATGCGATGCGCGACAATACGGTCGACTCACTCGAGCATCGTCGCGCTCTGACCGGATTCTTCTTCTGGACCTCGTGGTCGGCGGTCACCGATCGGCCCGGCTCCAGGGCCAGCTACACCAGCAACTGGCCCTACGATCCGACCGTCGGCAACACGCCGACCGCCGGCACCTTCCTGTGGACGGTGTTCAGCATCATTTTCATGATTGCGGGCATTGGCTTGTTAGCCTGGCATTACGCTGCTTATCACGGCAGGGAGCCGCGGCTGGTGCCGCCGGCGTCCGATCCGCTGCAGGGTTTGGTGATCACGCCGTCCATGCGCGCCACCGCCAAGTACTTCTGGGTAGTCATGGCGCTGTTCCTGGTGCAGATTCTGCTCGGCGCGATTACGGCGCACTACCAGGTCGAGCGCGAGTTCTACGGTTTCCAGATCTCCCAGTTCCTGCCGTATTCGATTACGCGCAGCTGGCATACCGAACTCGCGGTGCTGTGGATTGCCACAGCCTGGCTGGCGACCGGTCTTTATATAGCGCCGGCCATATCCGGCCACGAGCCGCGTTTTCAGTGGCTCGGTGTCAATGTGCTGTTCGTATGCTTGCTGATCATCGTGGTTGGCGCCTTTACGGGCCAGTGGTTCGCGGTGATGCAGAAGCTCGGGTTGGCTAACAACTTCTGGTTTGGCCACCAGGGCTGGGAATACGTCGACCTCGGCCGTTTCTGGCAGATATTCCTGTTTCTGGGGCTGATAATCTGGCTGACACTCGTGGGCAGGGCGCTGTGGCCGGCGCTGCGTCGTAAGGACGACATGGCGTCCATCGTCGGGCTGCTGTTCCTGTCGACCGTTGCGATCGGCATGTTTTACGGCGCCGGCCTGATGTGGGGCGAGAAGACGCATCTGTCGGTGGTCGAATACTGGCGCTGGTGGGTGGTGCACCTGTGGGTCGAAGGATTCTTTGAAGTCTTTGCCGTCGCAGTCATCAGCTTCATATTCGTCAAGCTGGGCCTGGTGCGGGCGCGCACTGCGACGGTCAATGTGCTGTTCGCCACCATCGTCTTCATGGCGGGTGGCGTGCTAGGTACCTTCCATCATCTGTACTGGGCGGGCACGCCGATTGCGATCCTGGCGCTGGGCGCGTCGTTCTCGGCACTGGAAGTGGTTCCGCTGGCGCTTATTGGCCTCGAAGCCTATGACACCTGGTCGCACAGTCGTGCGACACCCTGGATGACACGCTATCGCTGGCCGATACTGTTTTTCCTGGCCGTGTCATTCTGGAACCTGGTCGGTGCTGGCTTGTTCGGATTCCTGATCAACACGCCGCTCGCGTTGTATTACATGCAGGGCCTGAATCTCACGCCGCTGCATGGCCACACCGCCTTGTTCGGCGTCTACGGCATGCTGGGCATCGGGTTGATGCTCTTTTGCCTGCGCGGCCTCAAACCTGAACTTGCATGGCGGGACGGGTCACTGCGTGCGTCGTTCCTGTCGCTCAACATTGGTCTCGGGCTGATGGCATTGTTAGCTTTGCTGCCCATGGGCGTACTGCAGTTGCAGGCGGCACTCGAGAATGGCTACTGGTTTGCGCGTTCGGCCGAGTTCATGGGCCGTCCGTTGATGCACCTGCTGGTCTGGATGCGCGTCCCTGGCGACACCATATTCTCGGTCGGCGCGCTGATCCTCGCGTGGTTTGTGCTGCGGTTGTGGATTGCACCACGCAAGGATGCCGGCTCGGGATCCTGACGCCGCGTGCTGGAGTTCTACCCCGCGATCAGGCTGTTCCACATCTGTGTCGTGCTGATGTCGGGCGGCTTGTTTTTGATTCGCGGTGTGCTGACGCTGGTGGGTTGGCGGTACGCGAGCCACGTCGTGTTGCGCTGGCTGGCATATGCCATCGACTGCGCGCTGCTGACGGCGGCGCTGATGCTCATCACTATGTTGCACCATTATCCTTTCGTCCAGGACTGGCTCACGGTCAAGCTGCTGCTGGTCATGGTTTACATTGGTCTCGGCACTTTCGCGCTGCGCCAAACCAGTTTCACCCGCCTGCAGGCGCACTGTTACGCAGCGGCTGGTGTCGCCTACCTCTACATGATCAGCGTCGCCCGGGCACATCATGCGCTCGGAATTTTCCATACGTTGTCTTACTGACTGCGCGCGGATTTTGACTTGACTCAGGTCAAGGCGTGGAGCGACCGCGCCTCGTAACCTGTGGCCACTGGGTCTTCAGCACGAGAGGGGCGACGGTTATGAAACGGCAAGCAGGATTGTTAGTGGCGTTGGGTTCGGCATTGTTGCTGATCGGCTGTCAGGGCGGATCGCAGGCGCCGGTCGTGGCCGCGGATACGGGCGGGTCGGCCGCCGGAGACTTCGGACCGCCGCAGGGCGAGCCGGTCAAGGCCATCCTCACCAGCCCGCCTAACGTGCCGCCACCCACCAACCGGACGGCGCCCGCGAAGGTGATCGTCGAACTGGAAGTGCGCGAAGTCGAGAAGGAGATCTCCGAGGGCGTGAAGTACACGTTCTGGACTTTCGGCGGCACGGTACCCGGCAGCTTCATTCGCGTGCGCCAGGGCGACACGGTGGAGTTTCATCTCAAGAATCACCCCGATTCCAAGATGCCGCATAACATCGACCTGCACGCGGTAACCGGACCCGGCGGTGGCGCCACGTCCAGCTTCACCGCGCCTGGGCATCAATCGCAGTTCACCTTCAAGGCCTTGAATGCGGGCCTTTATATTTATCACTGCGCGACCGCGCCGGTCGGCATGCACGTGGCTAACGGCATGTACGGCCTGATCCTGGTCGAGCCGTCGGAAGGTCTGCGCAAGGTGGATCGCGAGTACTACGTCGTGCAGGGCGATTTCTACACGGTCGGCAAATATCGTGAAAAAGGCGTGCAGCCCTTCGATATGCAGAAAGCGATCGACGAAAATGCGACCTATGTGCTGTTCAACGGCTCGGAAGGTTCGATGCTCGGCGACAAGGCGTTGAAGGCCAAGGTTGGCGAGACAGTTCGCCTTTATGTGGGCAATGGCGGCCCGAACCTGAGTTCCAATTTCCATGTGATCGGCGAGATCTTTGATCGCGTCTACACCGAAGGTGGCACGCGATACCAGGAGAACGTCCAGACGACGCTGGTACCGGCCGGCGGCTCGACCATGGTCGAGTTCCACATGGAGGTGCCGGGCACCAGCATCCTGGTCGATCATGCGCTGTTCCGCGCGTTCAACAAGGGCGCTCTGGGCATGATCAAGACCGAAGGGCCGGATAACAAGGCAGTGTATTCGGGCAAGGAAGTCGACAGCGTGTACCTGGGCGACAAGGCGGTCAGTGCGACTCCGGTCGCCGAGGCTGCAACAGCCAGCGCCAGCGGCGCCCTGACGGTCAAGCAGCAGATCGCTGCCGGTGGCGCTCTGTTCAACGGCACCTGTTCGGTCTGCCACCAGGCTAACGGCGAAGGCATGCCCGCGGTGTTCCCACCGCTCGCGAAGTCCGATTACCTCAAGGCGGATATCGATCGCGCGATCACCACGGTGCTCAATGGCCGCACCGGTGCAATCAAAGTGAATGGCAAGGACTTCAACTCGGTGATGCCGCCGATGAGTCAGCTCAACGACGACGAAGTCGCGCACATTCTCACCTACGTGCTGAACAACTGGGGCAACCCGGGCGGGCAGGTCAGTGCGGCACAGGTCGCCAAGGTTCGTGGCACGACCGCCCGGCCGAAGGGCGCGGCGAACTAGCGCCATGCGTCCCGCGGTGTTAGCTCTGGGATTGCTGGTGGCCGCCGCTCAGGGCAGCGGCTACCAGCGGATCCCGGCCGGAGAATATCGCTCGGTCCTGAAGTACGAGGACTTGAAGGGCAATCGCGCGGTCGCCGCCTATGAGCTGATGACGCAACCGGTGACCAATGGCGAATTCCTGAAATTCGTCAAGTCGCACCGGGAATGGCAGCGCGGGCGCGCGTTGCCCCTGTACGCGGAGCCCAGCGCCTACCTGTCTCACTGGCAGACGTCAACGGCCCTCGGAGCTAACGTTTCATCCCAGCAGCCGGTGACGCGCGTCAGCTGGTTCGCCGCCACTGCCTATTGCGAGGCGCAGGGCGCGCGATTGCCAACCTGGAGTGAATGGGAGTACGTGGCAGCAGCCGACGAAACGCACCGCGATGCGCGCCAGGACCGCGCCTGGCGCGAACGTATTCTCGCCTGGTATGCACAGAGCGCCGGCACAGGACTTGGCGTCGTCGGCAGGACACCGGCTAACGTCTACGGCGTCCAGGAGCTGCACGGCCTGGTCTGGGAATGGACCGAGGACTATTCGGCCATGCTGGTGTCGGCGGACAACCGCAGCCAGTCCGAGGCGGACCGGGCGCGATTCTGCGGCGCTGGTGCGCTGGCGGTCGACGACCGCGAGAACTATCCGGTGATGATGCGCGTGGCCCTGCTGTCGTCGCTGCGCGGCGCGGACAGCACCAGCAGCCTCGGTTTTCGCTGCGCACGGAGCCTCAGATGAAATCTGTTAGCCGTTCGGCCCGCCCGGCGTTGTGGCTGTGTGGCCTGTTGAGCGTTGCAACCATGGCGCTGGCCGGGCAGCCACCGTTGCCGGGCGATTCCGTGCTGCAACTGCCAGGTGTGTTCGTCGATCAGGCCTCGCGGCGCTTTGCGCTCGCCACCCGGCGTGGGCAGCCGCAACTGATCAGCATGTTTTACGCCAACTGCCAGTCGGTATGCCCGCTGCTGATAGAGACCAGCACCGCGGTCATGAATTCGCTTGAGCCGGCGCAGCGCAATCGTTTGCGAGTGCTGCTGGTCAGCCTCGATCCAAAACGCGATACGCCCGCGGCGCTGGCCGAAGTGGTGCGCGCCCACCGCCTCGATACGACCCGCTGGACGCTGGCTCGTACCGATACGGCGGTTGTGCGGCGCCTGGCTGCCGTGTTCGATATTCGCTACCGCCAGCTTGAAGGTGGCGAATTCAATCACACCAGCGTGCTGATCCTGCTCGACGGGCAGGGGCGGATGCTGGCGCGCACCGAACTGTTGGGCGCCAAACCTGATCCGCAGTTCGTGGCGGCGATTCGCGGCGCGTTGCAGCAGGGAAAGTAGGGTGGTTTTGTGAAGCGTTCTTTAGCCTGGGTCGTTTTGTTAGGGATGACGGCGGTCTCTCCTGCCGCGGAGCCGGATCTATCGGCTGCATTGCTCGGCGGCAAACCCAAACTGAATCTGCGCATGCGAATCGAAGAGGTCCGCGACGATGCGCTGGCGCGCTCGGCGTCCGCGCCAACCTTTCGCGCGCGCTTCAACTACGAGACCCTGAGCTGGCATCACAGCAGCCTGCTGCTGGAAGTGGATCACCTCGGCACCTGGGGTGGCGAGGCGTACAACAGCACCCGCAACGGCCGCACCGATCGTCCGCAGGTCCCGGACCCGCGGGCAACCGATCTCAACCAGGCGGCACTGAAGATAACGACGCCAAAGGATGATTGGGTGTTGGGCCGGCAGCGTATCGCGCTGGATAACCATCGCCTGATCGGCGGCTCGGCGTGGCGCCAGAATGAGCAGACTTTTGACGCGCTGACCCTCAGGACCAGGCGTCTGCCGCGCACCCTGCTCAGCTACTCGTACCTCGACAATGTCAATCGCGTATTCGGGCCCGACGCCGGCAACCCGCCGCCCGACCTGCACCTGCAGAGCCATTTGCTGGGAGCGCTGATCGACCTGAAGAAGGCCGGCAAGCTCAGTGTGTTCGGGCAGTCTCTGGATATCCGGACGACGCCCGCTTTGGCACACCAGAATGTCGGATTCCTGTGGACCGGCAGTTATGCAGCTAACAAGACCTGGTCGATGCCCTGGGCACTGTCGGCGGTACAGCAACAGGACGCGGGTCGCAACCCGACGGACTACACGGCCGATTACTACAGACTGGAGCTCGGTGCGATGCGCAAGGAATTCGGGATCCGGGCGGGCCTTGAGGTTCTGGGCGGCGACGCCACGCGCGTTGAGCATCGATTCCAGACGCCACTCGCCACGTTGCATGCATTGCAGGGCTGGGCGGACAAGTTCCTGACCACGCCGCCGCAGGGTGTAAAGGACTTCTATGTCGATCTCAGTGGGCACCGCTGGGGGCTGGATGCGGCCGTGGTATGGCATGACTTCAGCGCCGAAGCGACCTCGCAACGCTACGGCGACGAATGGGACGTCTCAGTCAGTCGCAAGTTTTCGCCGCATTTCGAGTTGCTGCTGAAAGCCGCGAATTACCGCAGCGCCGGATTTGCGCGGGACACGCGCAAGCTTTGGGTGCAGTTCAGCGCTGACTACCCTTAGCCGGTCACCTTCGTGGAATGGTTCGACGCGGCGCTGCCGGCCGGTTAGATTGCCGCGGTGCCATCGCGCGCCAAAAAACAGACCGACGTCGATGTGCTGATCGTCGGCGCCGGATTCGCCGGCCTGTACATGTTGCACCGGGCGCGCGGGGTGGGGCTGCGCGCGCTAGTGCTGGAAGCGGGCGATGGTGTCGGCGGCACCTGGTACTGGAATCGCTATCCCGGTGCGCGCTGCGATGTCGAAAGCCTGCAGTACTCGTATCAGTTTTCTCCCGAGTTGCAGCAAGAGTGGCGCTGGAGCGAAAAATACGCGACCCAGGCCGAGATCCTGCGCTACATCGAGCACGTCGCCGACCGCTTTGACCTGCGCCGCGATATCCGTTTCGGTCGGCGTGTCAGCAGGGCGGTGTTCGACGAGGCAGGCGCGTGCTGGAACGTCTCGACGACACAGGGCGAGCGACTGAGCACGCGCTATCTGGTGCTGGCGGTGGGCTGCCTGTCGAGCGCCAATCAGCCGGAGATTGCCAGATTCAAAGAGTTCCAAGGCAAGACTTACCACACGGGTCACTGGCCGCAAACGCCCGTGGATTTTTCCGGGCAGCGCGTCGCGGTGATCGGCACGGGATCGTCGGGTATCCAGTGCATCCCGATGATCGCCGCACAGGCGAGCCAGCTGACAGTTTTCCAGCGTACGCCCAATTACGCGGTGCCGGCCTGGAACGGGCCGCTGAATGACGAGGCCGACCGTCAGGTCAAGGCGGACTACGCCGCGCTGCGGGCCCTGGCCAAACGGCGACCGACGGGCTATGTGTTTCCGTTCGATGAGCGGCCTGCGCTTTCAGTCACTGCGGACGAGCGCAACGCCCAATACGAAAAATTCTGGCGGCTGGGCGGGCTCAAGTTCCTGGGGGCATTCGGCGATCTGCTGGTCAACCCGCAGGCTAACGAGACTGCCGCGCGCTTCGTGCAAGAGAAGATTCGCGCCAGGATCCAGGATCACGTGCTGGCCGACAAGCTCGTGCCGCGGGGCGTGATCGGTTCCAAACGCCTGTGCGTCGAGAGTAACTACTACGAGACTTTCAACCGGCCTAACGTCAGCCTGGTGGATATCCGGCAACAGCCGCTCGAACGGTTTACCGCCAGCGGCCTGGTCGCCGGCGGGCGAGAATTTGTTTTCGATGCCGTGGTTTTCGCCACGGGTTTCGATGCCGTCATCGGGTCCTTGTTGCGCATCGATCTGCGCGGCCGGGCGGAGCGGCGGCTCAGCGATCACTGGCGCGAGCAACCCAGTTCCTACCTGGGGCTGGCGGTGGCTGGCTTTCCGAACCTGTTCATGATCAACGGGCCGGGCAGTCCTTCGGTGCTGTCCAACATGGTGCAGAGCATCGAGCAGCACGTCGACCTGATTTCCGGATGCCTGGCGCACATGCACAAAAGTGGATTCGCGGTCTGCGAGGCGGATCCGGCGGCCGAGGATGCCTGGACGGGGCATTGCCGGGAGGTCGTGGCCCGCTCGATGCGCGCCACGGAGGATTCGTGGTATGTCGGGGCTAACATCCCGGGGCGACCGCGGGTCTTCATGCCGTACGCGGGCGGAGTTCCCGCGTATCTGCGCAAATGCGACGAAGTGGTGGCGGCCGGATACACTGGTTTCATGTTTCACGAGGCGCGCAGTGGATAAATCGCCGCAGGACCCGCTGCTCAAGGCTCAGGAGTTGAGCAGTATCGCGGCCGGGACGCTCGCGCATTACGAACAGCGTGCCGCGGAGTTTCGCGATGGCACCCTGGGCCACGACGTGAGCCAGAACATCGCAGCGCTGTTGGGTCATATCAAAGGCGCGCCCCCCTTTACGATTCTCGATTTCGGTTGCGGTCCGGGACGCGATCTTAAGACTCTTGCTGCAATGGGTCATCGGGCCATCGGTCTCGAGGGAGCCAGCGTATTTGCGGCCATGGCCCGCGAGTTCAGCGGTCGCGAAGTGTGGCAGCAGGATTTCCTGAATCTGGAGCTGCCACCGCAGCGCTTCGATGGCATCTTTGCTAACGCCAGCCTGTTTCACGTTCCGTCCCAGGAACTGCCGCGGGTCCTGCGGCAATTGCATGCGGCGTTGCGACCCGGGGGCGTGTTGTTCTCATCGAATCCGCATGGCAATAACCAGGAAGGCTGGAATCGCGGGCGCTATGGCGCTTATCATGATCACGAAAAATGGCTGCAATTCCTGGAGGCCGCCGGGTTCGCCGAGCTTGAGCATTACTACCGGCCTGCCGGTCTGCCGCGCGAACAGCAGCCCTGGCTCGCGAGCGTCGCGGCGCGAGTCACGATATGAGCGGAAGTTATTTACCAATTGCAAGGGGAGATCGCATGAAGAGAATACCGGGAAAACTGCCGCTGTTGTTAGCAGCTTCGATGCTGGCGCTGCCGATGGCAGCGCAGGCGCACGTCGTCATCACCCAGATGAATCAGCCTGCCGGCTGGGAAGGCGCGGTGCTGACCCTGCTGGTCCCGCATGGTTGCGGACCGGCAGCAACCACGGAAGTCCGCATCAAGGTTCCGGAAAACGTCAACACCATACTGCCCGAGGCCAAAGCGGGCTGGACCCTCGAAATCACCAAGCGCAAGTTGCCGGCACCGATCAAGGTCGGCAATCGCGAGATTACCGAAGTCCTCGATGAAGTGATCTGGAAGGGCGGGTCATTGCCCTCGGACCAGGCTGGCCTGTTCAATTTCGTCACCAACTTTCCTAACAAGGAAGGCGAGCGTGTGTACTTCAAGACCGTCCAGAAGTGCGGCGCTACCGAAGAGCGCTGGATTGAAACCGTCACCCCGCAAGAGGAAATCTGGCGCATCTGGCTGAAGCCCAAGCCATCGCCCTTCGTGGTGCTGTCGAAGCCGGCGCAGCCGCAACTGTTTGCGCCGTTCGAAGTCATCGCCGCGGAACGCAAGAAAATGCAGGCGGTTGCACCGAAGAACTAAACGGTTCGCTGCCGCTGCTGGGCTTGCTAACAGGAATATACTTTAGGAAAAATTCCTAAGATATTGAAAAATAAGGAATTTAAATGGCTCCCTGGGTTGGACTCGAACCAACGACCAACGGATTAACAGTCCGACGCTCTACCAACTGAGCTACCAGGGAACGGATCAAAACGAGGCGCGGATTCTGGTGAAACAGGCCCCGGGCGTCAAGCGCCTGGATCGCAATGCCAATCGCCTGTTTTCAGGCCCCTATTGGCAGGCCTTGGCAATGCGTTCCAGCGCCTTGACCAGCAGCTCATTGCTGGTGGCAAACGAGATCCGCATGTGGCCAGGCGCACCAAAGCTGGAACCCGCGACGACCGCCACGCCGACGGTATGCAACAGGTGCTCGGCGAACTGGTTGTCGTCCTTGTGGCCCAGCTTGGCCATGGCCTTGGAGACGTCCGCAAAGGCGTAGAAAGTGCCGGCGCCCGGCAGGCAGCTGATCCCCGGTATGGCATTGAGGCCGGCAACCACGAGATCGTGGCGCTTCTTGTAAGCCTCGTTCATTTCGGCCACGCAGGACTGGTCCCCTAACAACGCGGCGGTCGCGGCTTTCTGCGCGATGCTGGACGGGTTGCTGGTCGACTGGCTCTGGATGATGCTCATCGCGGCGACGATTTCCCTGGGGCCGCCGCAATAGCCCATGCGCCAGCCGGTCATCGCGTACGACTTGGAATGGCCGTTGATGGTCACGGTGCGTCCGTACAGTTCCGGTACGGCGGTGACCAGCGAACAGAAGGGCTCGGGCGCCCAGTAGATTTTTTCGTACATGTCATCGGTGCCGATGAGCACGCGCGGATGTTTGAGCAGCACCTCGCCTAACGCGCGCAGCTCGGCGCGGGTGTAGGCAGCGCCAGTCGGGTTCGACGGCGAATTCAGCAGCAGCAACTTGGTCTTGGGCGTGATCGCCGCGTCCAGCTGGCGCGGCGTAATCTTGTAGCCCTGCGCAGGTCCCGCATCCGGCGTGACCGGCAGGCCGTCCGCGAGCATGACCATGTCCGGGTAAGACACCCAGTAGGGCGAGGGAATGATCACCTCGTCGCCGGCGTCCAGGACCGCAAGGCAGAGATTGAAAATCGTTTGCTTGGCGCCGGTCGAGACCAGGATCTGGTTGCGCTCGTACTTCAGGCCGTTGTCGCGCTCGAACTTCTGGATGATCGCGTCCTTGAGTTCGGCGATACCGCCCACATCGGTGTAGCGGGTGAAATGTTTCTGGATCGCTTCAATGCCCGCCTGCTCGATAAAAGCCGGCGTGTTGAAGTCGGGCTCACCGGTGCTGAGACTGATGATGTCCTTGCCTTCCGCCTTGAGGCGGGCGGCGGCCGCGGCGACAGCCATGGTCGGAGACGTTTTGACGCGCTGGACGCGTCGCGAAAGCACTGAAGACAAAGTAAGGCCCTGCGTGGTTGGGTAGCAACGGGGAACGGGGCGTATATTAGTCGATTCCGGGATTCATTGAGCATGGAAAAGACGCCTTTTCAGCTGCGTTCGGACTACCAGCCTGCGGGCGACCAGCCGCAGGCCATTGCACGCCTGTGCGAAGGCCTGGAAGCGGGTCTGGCGCATCAAACGCTGCTGGGCGTGACCGGGTCGGGTAAGACTTTTACCATCGCGAACGTTATCGATCGGCTGCAGCGGCCGACGCTGGTGATCGCCCACAACAAGACGCTGGCCGCCCAGTTGTATGGCGAGTTCCGCGATTACTTTCCGCACAACGCGGTCGAGTATTTCGTTTCCTACTACGACTATTACCAGCCCGAGGCCTATGTGCCCTCGAGCGATACCTACATCGAGAAGGACGCCTCGATCAACGCGCATATTGAACAAATGCGCTTGTCGGCGACCAAGGCTTTGTTAGAGCGGCGCGACAGCATCATCGTGGCGACGGTGTCGTCGATCTACGGCCTCGGCGATCCGCAGGCATATCTCGCGATGGTGCTGCATCTGTCGCGCGGCGACCGGCTCGATCAGCGCTATCTGCTGCGCCGTCTCGCCGACATGCAGTACACGCGCAACGAAATCGATTTCTCGCAGGGCACGTTCCGGGTGCGTGGCGATGTCGTCGATATTTTTCCGGCCGAGTCGGAACGCGATGCACTGCGCGTCGAGCTGTTCGACGAGACCATCGAGAATCTGCAGCTCTTCGATCCACTGACCGGTGAACTCAAGCGCAAGATTCCGCGCTTCACGGTCTATCCGGGCACGCATTACGTCACGCCCAAGGATCAAATCCTGAAAGCGGTGGATCAGATCCGTAACGAGCTGCGTGAACGGCTCGCTGAGCTGCGCGCTCAAGACAAGCTGGTCGAAGCGCAGCGGCTCGAGCAGCGCACCATGTTTGACATGGAAATGATGCAGGAAGTCGGTTACTGCTCCGGTATCGAAAATTACTCGCGTTATCTGTCCGGCCGCGGACCGGGCGAGGCGCCGCCCTGTTTGTACGACTACCTGCCTGACGATGCGTTGTTAATTGTGGACGAAAGTCACCAGACCCTGCCGCAACTTGGCGCCATGTTCAAAGGCGATCGATCGCGCAAAGAGACCCTGGTCGAATACGGGTTCCGGCTGCCCTCGGCGCTCGATAACCGGCCGCTGCGCTTCGAGGAATGGGAAAAGCGCGCGCCGCAGATGATTTTTGTGTCGGCCACACCCGCCGCCTACGAAAAAGCCCATGCCGGCCAATTGGTCGAGCAGCTGGTCCGGCCCACGGGTCTGGTGGACCCGATGGTCGAGGTGCGCCCCGTGCGCACGCAGGTCGATGACCTGCTGTCCGAGATCCGGCTATGTCTCGTCAAGGGCGAGCGCGTGTTGGTCACGACTTTGACCAAGCGCATGGCCGAAGACCTGACCGAGTACCTCGACGAACACGACGTCCGCGTGCGTTATCTGCATGCGGACGTTGAGACCGTCGAGCGCAGCGAAATCATCCGCGACCTGCGCCTCGGCCGGTTCGATGTTCTGGTCGGCATCAATCTGCTGCGCGAAGGGCTGGACATGCCGGAGGTCGCACTGGTGGCTATTCTGGATGCCGACAAGGAAGGCTTTCTGCGTTCCGAGGTGTCGCTGATTCAGACCACCGGGCGTGCGGCGCGCAACTTGAATGGCCGCGTGATCATGTACGCGGATCGGGTCACGGGCTCCATGCAACGCGCGATCGCCGAAACTGACCGGCGCCGAACGCGCCAGGTTGCTTACAACCTTGAGCACGGCATCACGCCGCGCGGCATCATTAAAGCCGTGGCGGACGTCATGGAGGGCGCGCGCTCCGAGGCCGGAACGGCGGGCCGTGCCAAGGGCAAGCGCGGCGCCGATACTAACAAGGGTGTTGGCGGGATCGATGCCAGCCCGCTAACAATGGCGAATCTGACGCCCGAACAGCGCATCCGCAAGATCAAGCAGCTGGAGGCTGAGATGTTCCGGCGCGCGCGCAACCTCGAATTCGAGGAAGCGGGGCGGCTGCGGGACCAGATCGAGACCCTGAAACGGCGGGAATTCGGGGTCGGACGGTCGCAGGCGGGCTAGGAAACAGCGCTCCGGGACCCGCGTGCTGTCGCAGGTTGCCCGGGCGGACCGGCTCCGGTATTGTTCGCGCCCCAATAGGCGCGTAGCTCAGTGGTAGAGCATCACCTTGACATGGTGGTGGTCGGTGGTTCGATCCCACTCGCGCCTACCAATTTCCTTGAGGTGTGGCAGCGATGCCGGTGATCACGCTGCCCGATGGCAGCCAGCGAAAATTCGAGCAGCCGGTCAGTGTGGCGGATGTGGCGAAAGCCATTGGCCCGGGCCTCGCCAAGGCCGCGATTGCCGGCCGCGTTGACGGCAAGCTGGTCGATACCTCGTTTTTGATCCAGGCGGACGCCAGCCTCGCGATCGTCACCGAAAAAGATCCAGCGGCGCTCGAGATCATCCGCCATTCCACCGCGCATTTGTTAGCCCAGGCGGTGCAGTCGCTGTTCCCGGACGCGCAGGTCACGATCGGTCCGGTGATCGATGACGGCTTCTACTACGACTTCGCCTACAAGCGGCCGTTTACGACCGACGATCTGACCGCCATCGAAGCCAGGATGCTGGAAATCGCGCAGGCGGATCTCGCGGTCACCCGTCGCGAAATGCCGCGAGATGAGGCTGTTAGCTTTTTCAAGGGACTCGGCGAGCATTACAAGGCCGAGATCATCGCCAGCATCCCATCTAACGAGCCGATCTCGCTCTATGGCCAGGGCGGCTGGGTGGACCTGTGCCGCGGCCCGCACGTGCCGTCGACCGGTAAATTGAAGGCTTTCAAGCTGATGAAAGTGGCCGGCGCCTACTGGCGCGGCAATTCGCGCAACGAAATGCTGCAGCGGATCTACGGCACCGCGTGGCTGAACGACAAGGATCTCAAGGAATACCTGCACCGGCTCGAAGAAGCGGAAAAGCGCGATCACCGCAAGATCGGCCGCGAGCTCGACCTTTTCCACATGCAGGAAGAAGCGCCGGGCGCGGTGTTCTGGCACCCCAAAGGCTGGACAATTTTCCAGCAGCTCATCGGCTACATGCGCACCAAGCAGGGTGCCGCGGGTTTTGATGAGGTGAATGCCCCGGAAATTCTTGACCGCAGCCTGTGGGAAGCGTCTGGCCACTGGGCGCAGTTCGGCGAAAACATGTTCACGACCCAGACGCCCGATGAACGCGTCTATGCGATCAAGCCGATGAATTGCCCCGGGCACGTACAGATCTTCAAGCAGGGCATTCGCAGTTATAAGGACCTGCCGATCCGCTTTGCCGAATTCGGCAAGGTGCATCGCTACGAACCCAGCGGCGCGCTGCATGGCCTGATGCGGGTGCGGGCGTTCACGCAGGACGATGCGCATATCTTTGTCAGCGAAAACCAGATCACGGCCGAGTCGGTCGCGGTCACGCGGCTGATCCTCGACATCTACAAGGACTTCGGCTTCGAAGACGTCCGCATCAAGTTCTCGGACCGGCCGGAAAAACGCGTCGGGTCGGATGCGGTCTGGGACAAGGCCGAAGCCGCCCTCAAGGCGGCCACCGCCGCGGCAGGCATCGAGACATCGTTAAACCCGGGCGAGGGGGCGTTCTACGGCCCGAAGCTGGAGTTCGTGCTCAGGGATGCCATTGGCCGGGACTGGCAGTGCGGGACCCTGCAGGTCGACCTGAACATGCCCGGCCGGCTGGGGGCCACCTATATCGACGAGCACAGCGCCAGGCAGACCCCGGTCATGCTCCACCGGGCCATTTTTGGCTCCCTGGAGCGGTTTTTCGGCATTTTGCTCGAACATCACGCCGGCAAGCTGCCGACCTGGCTGGCTCCGGTCCAGGCCGTGGTCATGAATATCACCGACAAGCAGGACGGCTATTGCCGCGAAGTGACCGAATTCCTTAAAAATCAGGGGCTTCGGGTCGAGTCCGACTTGCGAAACGAGAAGGTCGGCTTTAAGATTCGCGAGCACACGCTTGTTCGTGTGCCGTATTTACTGGTGGCCGGCGACAAAGAAGTTGCCGGCCGTTTTGTTTCTGTGCGAACCCGTAGCGGCAAGGACCTCGGGTCCATGACGCCAGCCGACTTTGTTAGCCGGTTGCGTCCTGAACTCGACAGCTACGGGCGCCGTGCGTTGGAGGATTGACTTATCTCGACTGCAATCAAGCGCGTCCGGCGCAATGACGAAATTACTGCACCGCAGGTGCGAGTTATCGGGGCCGACGGCGGCCAGGCAGGCATCATGACCCGCTTTGAGGCACTGAGCCTCGCCCAAGTCAGCGAACTGGATCTCGTGGAAGTCTCGCCCACGGCGGAACCGCCGGTGGTGCGCATCATGGACTTCGGGAAGTACCTCTTCGAACAGAAGAAGAAAACCCACAACGCGCAGCGCAAGCAAAAGCAGCAGCAAGTCAAAGAAGTTAAGTTTCGCCCCGGAACGGATGAGAACGATTACCAGGTCAAACTGCGTAATCTCATTCGCTTCCTGACCGAGGGTGATAAGGCCAAGGTAACTTTACGTTTCCGCGGCCGTGAGATGGCGCACCAGGAAGTAGGCCGCAAACTTCTCGATCGGTTGGCTCTGGACCTCGCCGCGCATGCGACGGTGGAGCAGAACCCGCTGATGGAAGGGCGGCAGATGGTAATGGTATTTGCGCCAAAGAAAGTGCGCTGACGCGAGTCAGTGCATGCCCGTAGCGGGCATCGCAATTGTGCGATGCCTTGTGACCGGAGCTAACAAGGAGACGACGATGCCCAAGTTGAAGACCAACCGGGCAGCGGCCAAGCGTTTTCGCAAGACTGCGAAAAGCTGGAAGGCTTATTCAGCCGGCCGCCGCCACAATCTCGGCCACAAGCCGCGTAAAACCAAGCGCCAGCTCCGTTCCGGAGGTTCCTCGCTCGTCCATAAGAGCGATACCCACCGGATCGACCGGTTAATGCCTAACACCTGAGGAGCTGAACCATGGCAAGAGTAAAACGTGGTGTGACCGCAGGTCGTCGCCATAAGAAGGTCCTTGGCAAAGCCAAGGGTTACTACAACGCGCGGCGCAAGGTATTCCGCGCCGCCAAGCAGGCGGTTATCAAGGCAGGGCAATACGCCTATGTCGGTCGCCGCCTGAAGAAGCGCGATTTCCGTGCGCTCTGGATCCAGCGCATTAACGCCGCAGCGCGCCTGTATGAACTGTCCTACAGCCGCCTGATGAATGGCCTGAAGCTGGCGATGATCGAAATCGACCGCAAGATGCTGGCGGACCTGGCAATGAATGATCCGGCGGCATTTGGCAAGTTGGTGGAACAAGCCAAGGCAGCGCTTCCCAAGACCTGACGGGTTCGGCTAACGCCGGAAGGTAGTCCCTTGTGGCCAACCTTGACTCGCTGACATCGACGGCCCTCGCCGAGATCGCTTCCTGCACGGACCTGTCCGCGCTGGAAGCGATCCGCGTGGCCGTGCTTGGCAAGAAAGGCACGCTGACGGAAGAGCTCAAGTCGCTGGGCAGGCTGCCTGCGGCCGAGCGTCCGGCCGCAGGCGCGCTGATCAACGTCGCCAAGGAAAAAGTGGCGGCGGCCCTCGAGTCACGCAAGACCGAGCTGACAGCTTCAGCCGTTTCGGCCAGGTTAGCGTCGGAGACCATCGACGTGACTTTGCCTGGCCGAGGCGAGCCCCGCGGCGGCCTGCATCCGGTGACCAAGGTGAGACTGCGCATCGAGGAGCTGTTCCGGCGCGCAGGTTTCAGTGTCGCCACCGGGCCCGAGATCGAAGACGATTTTCACAACTTCACCGCGCTCAATATTCCTGCCGATCACCCCGCGCGGGCGATGCACGACACGTTCTATTTCCCCGACGGCAGGTTGCTGCGGACGCACACCTCGCCGGTGCAGATCCGCAGCATGCAGGCCGCCGCCAGGGCTAACAACCTGCCGCTCGCGATCATCGCGCCGGGCCGCGTGTATCGCTGCGACTACGACCAGACCCATTCGCCGATGTTTCACCAGGTCGAGGGTTTGTTCGTCGATGAGAATGTCAGCTTTGGCGACATGAAAGCCGTCCTGCACGGATTTCTCGAGGCGTTTTTCGAGCGCGATCTCAGGATGCGGCTCAGGCCTTCCTATTTTCCGTTCACCGAACCCTCGGCCGAAGTCGATATCTCCTGCGTTTTCTGCGCCGGGGCTGGCTGCCGTGTCTGCAAACACACCGGCTGGCTGGAAATCTCCGGCTGCGGCATGGTGCACCCTAACGTATTCACGGCCTGCGGCATCGATGCCGAAAAATACACGGGCTACGCCTTTGGCATGGGTATCGAGCGCCTCACCATGCTGCGCTACGGCGTCAATGACCTGCGCCTGTTCTTCGACAGCGACCTGCGCTTTCTGCGGCAGTTTCAGGCGGTATAGCCATGAAACTGTCATTGCAATGGCTCAAGGACTTCGTCGACTGCCCCTGGGGCGGACGCGAGCTGGGCGAACGCCTTACCATGGCGGGCTTCGAACTCGAAGGTGTGACGCTGGCGGCGCCGCCGTTCAGCGGTGTCGTGGTGGCCGAGATTGTCAGCTGCGAGAAACATCCGCAGGCCGATAAGTTACAGGTCTGCCAGGTCTCGACAGGCTCCGGGCCGCTGCTGCAGATCGTCTGCGGCGCCAGGAACGCGCGTGCAGGCCTGCGCACCGCGCTGGCTAACGTTGGTGCGGTGCTGCCGGGCGATCTCAGGATCAAGGCCGCCCAATTGCGCGGCGTCGACTCGGCGGGCATGTTGTGTTCGGCGAAAGAGCTGGGCCTCGCCGAAGCTTCGGACGGTATCGTCGAGTTGCCTGCTGCTATGGCGTTAGGCGCGGATATCCGCGTGACCATGGGGCTGGATGACGAGATCCTGGAAATCGCCGTAACACCCAATCGCGGCGATGCGATGTCGGTGTTAGGCCTGGCGCGGGAAGTCGCGGCCCTGGCCGGCACGACGCTGCGCGGGCCGGCGCCGGCCACCGCCAGTGCGCAGCATCAGGCCAACGTGCCGGTGGCGCTGGTCAACGGCGCGGGCTGCCCCAAATTCGCGGCTCGGCTGATCCGCGGCGTGAATAACAGCGCGCCGACGCCGCTGTGGCTGCGTGAACGCCTGCGCCGTGCGGGGCTGCGCAGTATTTCGCCGGTTGTCGATGTGACCAACTATGTGCTGCAGGAACTCGGCCAGCCCATGCATGCCTACGATGCGGCCAAATTGCAGGGCGGCATCACCGTGCGCAAGGCCAGGCCGCAGGAATCGCTGACGCTGCTCGACGGCAAGGCGGTCAGCCTCACGGACGACATGCTGGTGATTGCGGATGAGGGCGGCGCCGTGGGTCTTGCCGGCGTAATGGGCGGCGAGCGCACTGCCGTCAGCGCCGGCACGGCCGATGTCTTTTTTGAAGTTGCGTGGTTTGAGCCGCAGGCAATCGCCGGTCGCGCGCGGCGGCTAGGCCTTGCCACCGACGCCAGTCAACGCTATGAGCGGGGTGTGGATCCCGGACTGCAGGGGCGGGCCATGGAGCGCGCGACCCAGCTGCTGCTGCAGATCGCGGGTGGCGAGGCAGGTCCGCTGGCCGTGCATCGCAGCCAGGATCCGCTGCCGGCACGCCCGGCGGTTGCGCTGCGCCGCAGTCAGCTGGCGCGTTTGTTAGGTCTGCAACCGGACAAGGGCGTCGTTGCCGCGAAATTGACTGCGTTAGGAATGCAGGTGGATGCGACTGCCGACGGCTGGCGTGTGACGCCGCCCGCGCATCGCTTCGACATTGTGATTGAGGCCGACCTGGTCGAGGAGGTCGGGCGCGAGATCGGCCTTGCCGCCATTCCCGAGTCCGCACCGCGCGCCCGGCAGGTTTTTGCGCCGATGCCCGAAGCGCAGGCGGGCGAATCCCGGATTCTCGATCTGCTCGCAGCCCGCGGTTACCAGGAGGCCATCCACTTCGCGTTTGTCGACCCGGCCCTGCAACAGAGACTTTTTCCGGCGGCGGCCACCGTGCGGCTTGCCAATCCCATTGCGGAAAATCTTGCCGTCATGCGCGTGTCTTTGTGGCCCGGTCTGCTGCAGGCCACCGCCGACAATTTCCGGCGCCAGCAGGACCGCGTGCGCTTATTCGAGCTTGGCAGCGTCTTCGATGGCAGCGGGACTGAGACCGAGATGGTCGCGGGCGTGAACGCCGGGCCGCGCCATGCCGAGCAATGGGGCAGCGCGCGCGACGAGGCAAAAGTTGTCGCGGACTTCTATGATTTACGCGCCGACGTGTCGGCATTGCTGTCGATCAGTGGCGATCTCGCCGCCTTTGAATTCCGGCCGGGAGGACCGGCCTGCCTGCATCCCGGGCGCAGCGCGACCATCCTGAAAGCGGGGGTAGCGGTGGGGTTCCTGGGTGAGCTGCACCCCGATCAGGTGGCGGCGCTGGATTTGACATATGCCCCGCAGGTGTTCGAGCTGCAGCGCGGGGCGCTGGCGCCCCAAGTGCCACGGATAGGCGAGATCTCGCGGCAGCCGCAGGTGCGCCGTGATCTGGCATTGGTGGTCGATGAAAGGGTCACTTTCGGCCAGCTTCGCGAACGTGTAACCTCGGTCGCTTCGGGGCTATTGCGGGATTTGCGCTGTTTCGACGTCTACCGGGGAGCGGGAGTAGAATCTGGTCGAAAAAGTATCGCTTTAGGCTTGATTTTTCAGGATAATTTGAAGACCTTGACCGACGAGGACGCAGACCGATTGATGGCTGCCATTCGCTCGGACTTGGGCGCGAGTCTCAACGCAAAAATTCGAGAATAAAAAGAGATTTCAGCTCATGGCTTTGACTAAGGCAGAAATGGCTGAGGCGCTGTTCAATCAGCTGGGCCTCAACAAGCGCGAAGCGCGCGAGCTGGTCGATCTCATGTTCGAAGAAATGCGTGAAGCGCTGTCGAACGGGGAACAGGTGAAGCTCTCGGGCTTTGGTAACTTCGATTTGCGCGACAAGAACACGCGTCCTGGGCGAAATCCCAAGACCGGCGAGGAAATCCCCATCACGGCGCGCCGTGTGGTGACTTTCCGGCCGGGACAAAAATTAAAAGCGCGGGTTGAAGCGTATGTTGGAAGCCAAGAATAACGACGAGCTGCCGCCGATTCCGGGCAAGCGCTATTTCACCATCGGTGAAGTCAGTGAGCTTTGCGCGGTAAAGCCGCATGTGCTGCGCTACTGGGAGCAGGAGTTCCCGCAGCTCAAGCCCGTGAAGCGCCGCGGCAACCGCCGCTACTATCAGCGCCAGGACGTGCTGGTCATTCGCCAGATCCGCAGTTTGTTATACGAAGAAGGCTTCACCATTGGCGGCGCGCGCAACAAGCTCACCGGCGAAGTAGCGCGCACCGACACCTCGCAGAGCCAGCAGATCGTGCGCCAGTTGCGCGCCGAGCTGGAAGACGTCGTCAAGTTATTGCGCCGTTAGATTCATGAGCCCGCCGCAGGCCGCTGCGGTATCATTTCGTCCTCGGTCGGGACGTGGCGCAGTCTGGTAGCGCACTTGCATGGGGTGCAAGGGGTCCCGAGTTCAAATCTCGGCGTCCCGACCAATCCAATTTAACGTTTTTCAAATGCCCTGTGGTCACCTCTGTGGTCACTTTCCAAATGACCTGTTCCACGCCGTTAGTTTCAAGCGGTTCCTAGCGCGGTAGGTCTGTAAGTGAACTCGATAAGATTATTCGGCTGACCAGGTTCTACGGTTACTTGCAACGTGTCCAAAGGCAGGGTGCCTTGACCGTTTGCACTTGTGACCTTAGTCTTGTCTCCGAAAGTGGTCTGAAGCAAGGGTGGAAGGTCGCGCCAGAAATGGCCCTACTGACCGACTTGAGTTTGACCCCTCTCATGGTCCAGAGGCCGTAAAACCTTCCTCTAAACTTTGACAGGAGTTCCCAATGAGCGACCGCTCACTCGTCACGCCAGCGCGTGACACAATGCCTATGTCGGTAGCCAACATGACCTTTCTGGTCAATAAGCTTGGCAATGAATGCGCACCTCTGCAGTTCATAAGAGAGCTAACGCAGAACGCCCTTGAATCGTGCGAAGCGAATGCTGACAACAAACGTCTTGTCGTGTGGGATGTTGACTGGAAATACTGGCAACTGTCGGACGTGTTTAAGCTGTGTTGTATTGATACGGGCATTGGGATGACCGGCGCAGAAATGGTCAACTACATCAATAAGCTTTCGTCGTCGATTCATGTGCAGGGCGAAGATTCAAATTTCGGTGTTGGCGCAAAGATATCCGCGGCGCCGAGAAACCCGCACGGGTTGGTCTACATGAGTTGGAAGAATGGCGTTGGATCAATGATCCATTTGTGGTTCGATCCGGTCGAGCGCGTGTACGGGCTCAAGCGATGGCCGCAGAACGATGGAGAATTCTGGACTGGCGTTAGCGACGATTTGAAACCTGAACAAATCGATCAGCACGGCACAATAGTGACTTTGCTGGGCGAATCAGACAACAACAACACGATGGAGCCGCCGCCTTCAACACCAATGCCATCGCGCTGGGTATTGCGCTACTTGAATGCAAGATATTTCAAGTTTCCGAAAGGGGTAACCGTCTCGGCCCGTGAGGGATGGGAAAAGGAAATCGGCGGCAAGCACAATTTCCTCCGTGAAGTGCGCGGTCAAGGTGACTGGCTCTCTGAAAACAAGAGCAGCTGCGGACGCGTTAGATTGACAGATGCCACTGCGCATTGGTGGATCATTAAGACAGATGTTGATACGAACTCTGGGCACACGGCCCCGGTGCCGCATGTCGCGGCGCTCTATCAAGACGAACTGTATGAAATGGTGTTGTCACGTTCAGCAATTGGGCGGTTGCAAGCGTTCGGTATCATTTTTGGCTATGACAGAGTCGTTATCTACGTTGAACCCGACACGGGCGAAAATCATGTTCTAGCTGCTAACACTGCAAGAACACAATTGCTTCTAGACAAAGAGCCATTGCCCTGGGCTGAATGGGCGTCGGAATTCCGCGAGAAAATGCCGGACGAGCTTGTACAGCTCCAGGAAGAAATTGGTTCCAAATCCGGTGAACAAGACTACAAGAAAGCTATTCAAGAGAGACTAAAACAGATCCGCGATTTGCTTCGTTTTAAGAGATTTCGGCCGTCGAGTCGAGGATCAGTGACCATCGATAGGGAAAGCAATATTCAAGGCGGGCAAGCAGCGCCCGCAAGTACTCAAAGGGAAGGCAATTCTCCTCAAGGCGGCAAGGGCGGGCGTGCTGGCGATATTTACGCGCTTTTTGCAGAATCTGGAGGGCGGCCTGCCGACCCTGTGGATTCGTTAGTCGAGCCGGAGGTTCGATGGGTTAGCGAGAAAGAGGGCACGCGATCATCTCCGTTTCTTGACAACCGTGCTGCGACCTTCAGCCCGCAGCAAAATTTGCTGCAAATAAACGCAGATTTTCGTGTGTTTGAAGATATGGTGGATCGATGGCAGTCTAAGTACACCGACGTGCCTGGCGCGGAAGGAACGGTCCGCAGTGTGGTGCATGAATGGTTTACCCAGCAGCTAATAGAGACCGTAATGTCGGCCATGGCTTTGAAGTCCACGGGAAATTGGAGCATGCAAGAATTGGAGAAACTTTGGACCGAAGAATCATTGACCGCAGCGACCTTACCAAGGTGGCACGTCGATGGACAAATTAAGCGGTCCCTTGGACACAGGCTCGGGAAATTAACTAACGCTGCGTAAAGAGCAAAGGCCGCCAGCTGATGGGGCGGCCCTTTTATTGCCTGCGCGCCATGACCTCCGGCCGCAGCAACTCTAACGCCGCCGCAGCAACATCGTAAGGTCATCCCTGCCAGCACAGGTGCGGGTGCAGGCGGCTAGGTCGCGGGGGGGGGTAAGGCCCCAAACAGGTACCCGGTCGTCCATGCCGCAATGCTGCCCGACTACCCAGGTCGATTCCCCAAATGTAATGGCGGAAAACATCTCGGCTCACATCGCCAAAGAGCCTGGATAAAAAAAACATGCTCCAGGCGATTGACAAAACGATCCAGGGGATAATAATATATCCCCAGGGGTGAACTGTGAGTTACCAGGATCATAACAATTGGGCCAGGAGAATCTAATGAGCACAGTAATTCAAGCAATTCGGACGTTCCATCGAGGATTCAGCCATTTCCCAAGCCTCCCGGTAAACAACCTGAGTACGGTGTCCTGGGTAGCCACTGTCCCAATGGAGCAGTTCGCTCAGATGGCCGATGTTGCCAACGAGGCGCGGGTCGGCATTCCTGGGGGGGTAACTCAGCGCCCCCTGGATCCTAACCACAGCTTCCGCCTTGCCAGGTACTTGCAGCGGGCGATGGTTGCGGCAGCGCTTCGCGCCGCGGAAAAGGACAAGACGACAGACGAAAACGTGTTGACAGCGCTTCGGTCCATTCACCAATCAATTGGTGGCCAGCCCGTATTCGCACTGCAGCCCTTCGTCGTATCCATCCGCCCTCAGGATCACAATGATCTGCAGGTTCAGCGGACCGACAATTTTGAAGTTCTAACAGTCCCCAACAAGAGCAAATTGTGGGTCATCGATGGTCAGCACAGGGTGCACGCGATTCGCGCCTTCCGTGACTTCCTGTATGAACTGCAGGTGTCAAATTTCTACCCGAGCGTGGCTATCGGGAATACCGATGGCCACTATTTATTCGCCGACTCCTCGACCCCGCGGACCGACGCCGCTGGCCAGGCGTGGCGGTTGGTTGAGTATCAATTCTCCCAGTGTGATACGCCGGTGAGCATTTTCACGACGCTGGATATTGCACAGGAACGACAGCTTTTCCACGACCTGAATAACCTGGGTAAGCGCGTTGACGATAGCTTGGCGTTCGCATTTGATGAATCAAATCCCATCAATTTGTGGATGAAACGCGAATTGATTCCGAACGTCCTCGGTGGTGTTGGAAAGATCGTAAATAAGGACGCAACGAACTGGGACGTTGACGAGGGTAAATTCGCACGCAAGGACCTTGCCGCTGTCAATGCCTTCCTCTTCTTGCGCAAAACGTCCGTGAAGACAGCGGAACCGAAGCACGTTACCCCGGACACGACCAAGGTTGCCGAGCGCTTCTGGAAAGAGATCATCAAGGTGCCGGGCATGGGCGCGCCAGGCTCCAAGAAGGCGGTCATCCTCGCGCAGCCTGTCGTTCAGAAGGGATTGGCTTTGCTTGTAAACGAGTTCGGCGTGCGCAAATCGAAGGGCAAGAAGTCCGCATCGGATGCTGAGAGGCTTGCTGCGATGAACAAGGTGCTGCTTGGCATCGGCAGCATCGACTGGCGTCATAGCAATCGGCTGTGGAGTGTCTGGTTGCTCGACGAGCCGGAGAAGTCCTTCAAGGGGATCACCCCCTATCTGCCGAAGGATCGTGCTAAGGCCAAGGGCGAATTCGCAACTGTTGACGGAAATCGGGTCCGTTTTGGCGTAAAACACAACGAGATTGCACCCGCGGTCGCAAACCTCATCCGCTACACGCTGGGTCTTCCGCCCAAGATCGGGCGCTAAGCTATCGTCTGCGGTTGAGACAGCGGCCCGCCCAATTGGGCGGGCCGCTTTTTCTCTTGGTAAGTAAGTCGCTTTGCCAGGCATTCACTGTTCAAATGCCGTGGCAGCGGGGTCGCATGGTCGTCGATGCGGCTAGCAAGGCGCGTCGGGGTCTGCTGTCTGCTCACGGCGTTTTCCGCAAGTCCTGGATTTTGTGTTTGACTGTTCTGGGTAACCCAGCCCAGACGGATGCGGCGAATTCGTGGTTCTGCGCGGCTTCGTCCCACAGTTCTAGGACCAGGGCGTCCTTGCTCGCGGCCACGGCATCAACAATTCGTGCGGCATGTGATTTCGCTTTCTTGCTCTCCGTGGATCGCACCTGTGATGGCCGAGGCTGTGCGGCTTCGCCGTCATCATCAATCTGCGCCAGGCCAACAATCGCAGCGAGTGCATATCTCCGAGCGTAGGTCAGGCCGCTGCCTTGCGCCTGGGCGGAGTCGTCCTTCGCGCGGACTAACAGGCTGCCGCGAATCCATTGGCCGCTGGCGTGGGCGAGCACGGTTATCAGCTCAGTGCCCAGCTCCGAATTTACTGTTGTCTGTACGACCGCCAGGCCGTTCTCGGATAGCTGCTTGCGGCAGGCGTCCCAGCACGACGAAAGATCGGCGTAGCGGCTTTTGAAAAACGGGTTAGCGCTTTCCTTCAAGGCACCGGTGATTTGGCCCTGCGCCTTCGCCAGGGCGGCCGCCAGCTCGTTGATAGATTCAGACATTTGCATTGTTGCGACTCCGCTCTACTCAGTTGCCCGTGCTCCGCTGCCGTCATGCTGCACGATTGCGGCCGGCGTCGGGTCGAGGGTTGTCGCCGTCATATGCCGGCCGATGCCGTCTCGCCGGCTTCCGCGACCCGCCACCGCGCAATGGAGTGAGAGGCGCGTGCGAGCACTCGGCCGATTTTGCTGGATAGTGGGCTCGATCCGAGTCACCCACGCCCGCCGAAATCTCGGCGGGTTAAATTCGTTCTGCAGCGCCACGATTCAACAATTCGTGCGCGATGGGTTGCGGCAAGCAGATTTCGTAGCCAATCTCGCGTCGCTGACCATCGAAATGCAGCGGCTTTAGGGTCCGCACTTTGATCGATGGCCACCGCGGTTCGCGGTATGCCGGTGGGCGATTCGATAAATCTGAAAACATGGTCATTGTTAGGTCACGCTCGTTGCGACGGAGAAGCTGGTCGGTCTCGTCAAAACGACGTCGGCCAGGAGAAGAAGACGAACGCTAACAATCCCGGAATTGAATTTCGTAAACGGATCGACAGCGATTTGCGCGCCACCGTCCCACTGAAGCACGGCAATTGATGAAAAGTCGCCAAAAATGGCGGTCGCGGCGGGCACGTTTGTGCTCGCAATACAGCGCGCGCCTTCAACGATGCCGTCTGCTAACAACCCTTCCAGCAAGGTACGGTCTGAGCCTGTAAATCGTTGACGAGTGGCTAACAATTCGGCCACTGCCGGTGTCGTGGCATAGCCGCAGGTGGCGGAATTCAGCACTGCATTTGCATTGGCTACATCGGCCTGCGCATTTCTCAGCGCTGCCTGGTTCAGAGCCGCGCCGGTGAACGTGCCAATTCCGCTGGTGTTCACAATGCCGAGCGGCTGACCGGCAGCGCCCGATCCTTGAATGACAACTCGATCCAGTTCGGCCGCGGCTGCCGATGAAATTTCCGCCCGAACGACGGCCTCGGCGTTGCTTTGCGTCAGAAGTTGCCGGCTAACATCAACCAGGACGGCCAAAACTTTGGGTGTCGCAGAGGCCTGTTGAAGCGTCGGCTGGCTTTCCGTGATTGGCGCGTTTTCGTCCGAAAGCCAATTGGCGACGGCGGCGCCCGTGCCTTTCGGAACAACTACATTACCCTTTCCAACAGGGACCACGGTCGCGCCCAAACTCAACGCAACAGATCGCGCTTTCAACGCTTGGAGGTAGCCGAGGCTAGCTGGAATACCCGTAGCAACAAGGCCAGCGCCGGACCCAGCCGCCGTTAGGTCGCGCAGCGCGTGGCCTGGAATGTATATTCCTTGCCGGCTGGTTGGTCCATGCCGTTCGACCAACTTTTGATGGACGTCTTTTTCGGTGGATCCAACGTGGCTCCATTGCTCCGAAGCCATCAACGAAATCGCTCGCGCCAGACTGAATTGTTCCATTCAACCTCCAAAACTATTGCGCCTAGCTTGGCTGTCTAAATTGGCCAGCCAGAACAATGGCGGCCAAGATTCTTGCAATGGTTCTCCTGGAAAATCGGTGGCCCGCCCGTCGCAAGTTTCGTTCGATTCGGCCAGCGCGTCCCCAGGACGGATGACCGGCCAAAATGTCGCGCGCCAGGTGCTCGCCGACGAGGCGGCGAGTTCGTTCGACACGGGCGGCTGCCTGGGCATGTGCGCGAGCCCGGCCTTCGGCAAGTGCCGACAGCACCCGCGCGCCGGTTTCGGCGGGATCAGGCATCAAAATGCCCGCCCGAGCGCAAAACAAACGAACCCTAGAACGATTCTAAATCTACCGACATTTTGCGCGCCTATGGCCACCCACATCGAAAGGGCTGGGAAGGACCCGTGAGAATATTTGCAGCGCATCAGGGCCGCCCTCGCGTTACCGATGCATGCAGCCGGCCGAGTTCGCCAGATTTCTGCATCGCGTTAATGCGTGCACGTATGTCTAGTGGCTCCGCGCGCCTGCGGCCCCTTGGGTCGCCGGCTGGCGCGCGCGCTTCCTGTTCAGAATTTGTTATGGGTATGTTCAGATAAGAGTTCATGCTGTCCTGTGCGGGGACATCGCCACTCAGGACAGGGACACCGCAGCGCACGACAGGGACATCGCCACTCAGGACAGGGACGTCGGTAGATGGTGCGTCCCTGTCTACGGTGGGGACGTGTCCCTGTTGATTGCGGGGACGTTTCGCGCGCTCCGAAACATATTGCCGTTCATCGCGCCATTGATTGAAGGCGGCGCCACCATTCGCGTCGATCCACCCCGCCGGCACCGTTGCGAAGTAGATGTAGCCGGCGAGCCGAGCGTCGGAAATCGAATTTCCGGTAATCTTTTTTCTTGGGCACCGGAGAACCCATCCATCGCGCGCGCAATCGTCTAGTGCCCGGCGAACCGTTTCTCGATGAAGTCCGGTCGCCGAACTAAGCGTCTCGATGCCGGGCCACATGGAATCGTCCTTTCGACTTGAGAACGTCGAGAGCGTCAGAAGAACGTGGCGCCGAGTCGGTGTGGCGGGCCCGAGCGGATGCCGAATCGCGTTACGCCAGGTTGTGATCTTGACGCGCTCGGGCTCAGGTGCAGACGGGTCAGAACTCACAACCGCGCCCCTTGCGTGACCTGGTGCCAAGCACGCTTAAGTCGATAATTGCGGACGCGGGTCGGATGGAGTGGCCAGCGACAATTATCTTGACCGGTTGACGACAACTATCATGGCCGGTTGAGCGCGACCGCCGGGAGCGCTTGTTTTGGTGGGGTTTGGCGTGTTTCCTCGAACGAACGACGAGGGGAAGCACGATGCCCGGCCAGC
>JANNVI010000048.1:0-200553 GCA_031414335.1 Gammaproteobacteria bacterium
CGGCAGGAGAAGACAAAGCCAGTCAACTAACACATATCATCCCCACCGCACCGGCCAACATAGTTGTCGTCGGGCGGCCAAAGTAGTTGACGTCAGGCAGATGGAGTACTTTGCGCATTCGTTGATCCTGGCCGGTGCGCGTCTCGTAAACGCCCCGGCCTTTTTCGTGGCCGAGATGCACGGGCGATTGTTTGTTAGGCCGCGCGGGTTTCCGCAGCGGCCAGGGTTTCGGGACGCCAGCCGGTCTTGCCGCCCAAATTGAAATCGCGGGCGGGCAATCGGCCGGACTTTTCCCAGCGCCATCGTGTGGGCGCTGAAATGCCGTATCGCTCCTCCAGGCCCTTTGGCCAAACAACGTCAGTGCCGCGACGCGGGGCGGCGCGCCGTTTCGTCGTTGTGTCCGTCCTCATTGATAATTCCTCGCATAACCTGAATCGATGCGAGAGAACTTAGTTGCTTATGAGTGGCCGTAGGGAACGAGAAATAGCTATTTTGTGTCCGGCGACCTGAACATGCCGCGGTAGTCGATTGGTTGGTTTGGAAAATGGTCTCGAATATTGTTGACAGTCGTCGCCGCAATTGGCCACTTGGCAACTGCGCGGCGAACGGTCTTAGGGTCTACGTTTTGCTCTGTGGCAACCACCTCATATGGTCGGCCTGCGCCGCGTGCCTTTTGCTCCGCTGCTGCGAACGCCAGCGCATACTCAAAACGCACGGTTCGCTGGGTCCGGCGACGACCCCGCGGCGGAGCCAAGCCCAAAAGACTCGTTAGTTCTGCAATATCTTCATGTGCATCCCAGGCGCGGACAATCGGCTTAACCAGCGCAAGCAGTGCAAGTCGCTGCTCCTTGACTATGGAGCCGTCCTCGTTTGCGGTTCTTAGGATGTTCAAAACTTGGACGAGCTTGTCAATGATCGCTGGTTGGGGGTCGGAAACGTGCCAATGACCTGCGGCAATTTGCGCCGTAGCTGGCGGCAGCTTTTTCTTTTTCACGGCTGCAAACTCCGCAGATGCCGCGCCCATTTGTCTAACGCGGCGCGCTTTTCGTCCATGTAGTCGCCGACATCATAGGTCTCAACCATCTTGCCCTGGGAGTGATTGACCACGCGCTCGGCAATGTGCGGCGCGATTTTCAGCTTGCCCAGACCAGTGCGACATGTACGACGCAAGTCATGCAAGGTGAATGCTTCAATACCGCGTTTCTTAAATCTGGCGCGGCACTTCGCAAGGCTGCGCGTTAGCTGGTGGGCGTCAACGGGCAGTCCAGGATCGGGCGAGGGCAGTACCCAAGGCGACGCATCGGTCATTGTTTTGAGTGTTCGGAATTCATCCACCGCCCACGCCGACAACGGCACCACATGCTGCCGGCCGTTCTTGCTGTGCTCTGCCGGTATGGTCCAGGTCTTGGCTTTGAAGGCGATATCGGCCCAGCGGGCGAGGGCGAGTTCGCCGCGGCGCTGGCCGGTAAGCAGCAGTATCAGGACGACGTGCTCAAGCCGCTCAAATCGCGTGCAGGCGCGCGGATCGGCCAGGTAGGCCGTTAGTTCGGCATCGTTGAGGGTGCGTTCGCGTGGCTTTTCCTTGCCGCCAGGACGAAACAAAAGTTGGACTGGGGTCGATTGGACAATGGCCCGGTGAATTCCAAACTTGAACATCTGCCCGAGCACTGCAGCCACGCGGTTCGCCATTACCGCGGAACCACGAGCGACAACGCCGTCAAGCAATTCGATGACTTCGCGGGGCTTGATCGTGCGGGCATCTCGCTGACCCCAGGCTGGCAGCACGTCGTTTTCTAGAATCTTCTCCACGTACTCCGGGCGCTTGCGGGTTGCCCTGATATGCCGGTCCATGAACTCGGCCGCCAGCGCGGCGACCGTGTGCTTGCCATCGACGTTGGCAGCAGCGACCGTGCCTGTGGTGGCCGGCGCAACAGCGCGGCGCCGGGGAGCCGCTCGGCGCGGATCAATACCGTCGTCCAGATTCTTGCGAAACGCGAGGGCCGCGGAACGCGCCTCGCTCAACGACATGGTTTCGGCGTGACCCAGGACAATTCGCACCGTGCCGCCACGCCATTTGTACCGCAACAGCCAGGTGCGCGAGGTGCCGTCCCTCTTCTTCAGGACGCGAAGTTGCAGGCCTTTGACGGCCGGATCAGTATGGTCGCCGACAGGGAGTGTGGTCACCTTTGTGGTCACCATCCTCGGGGCCCCTTGTCGGGTAGGTTGCGCTGGTTTTGTGGTCACTTCGTGGTCACTTTACCCGAAATAGGGTGAAATGACACGCAATGACATGATGAAGCGGAAAGCCTATATATCAAGGTACTTGGCGCGTCATTTCATTTCACGGAATTTCACGTCAATACGGGCAGTTTTTACATGGGGTGCAAGGGGTCCCGAGTTCAAATCTCGGCGTCCCGACCAATATCTTTCGCGGCCTGTTGCGCAGCAGCCGTTTCCCGGACTACACAACTTAGAAGTGCGAGCTAGAATCGCAGCCCTCGCAGAAAAATTCCGAGGGCGAGCTGGAGGGTCTATGCGTGGCTTGTATCTGGTTTTTTTGGCGACCTTGTTGGCTGCGTGCTCGACCTCGAGCCCCAGTCTGAAGACACCCTCAGCGCAACCGCGGCCTGCGCCGTTGTTCGAGCATCTGGGTGCGTATACGCGGCCCGTCTCGACGCGCAATTCGCTGGCGCAACGCTATTTCAGCCAGGGCTTGATCCTGACCTACGGGTTCAATCATGCCGAAGCCAAACGGTCGTTTCTGGCCGCGCTAAGCCTCGACCCGAACTGCGCGATGTGCGCCTGGGGCGCTGGCCTGGTGCTGGGACCCAACATCAACCTGGCGATGCAGGAAACCGATAATGCCGAGGCTTATCGGATGGCGCAGGAATCGCAACGGCTCGCAGCCGGCGCAAGCGCGGTCGAGCGCGCCCTGATTCAGGCGTTGACGGTTCGGTATCAATCGCAGTGGACGTCGGACCGCAGCGCGCTGGATCGGGCCTATGCCGATGCGATGCGGCGGGTGGCACACGATTTCCCCAAAGACCCCGATGTACTGGCCTTGTTTGCCGAGTCGCTAATGGACCTTTATCCCTGGAACTACTGGGAAGCAGGCGGCGTGGCCCGCGCCGAAACCACTGAGGCCATTGGCGCGATCCAGCAGGCGATTGCGCTGCAGGCCCGTCATCCGGGCGCGCTGCATTTCATGATTCACCTGATGGAAGAGGTCAAGCCCGAGGATGGTGTCGCTGCCGCCGATGCGCTACGCGGTCTGGTGCCCGACGCCGGGCATCTGGTGCACATGCCGGGGCATATCTACCTGCGCGTCGGACGTTATGCGGATTCGCTGAAGATCAACATCGAGGCCGGCAAGGCCGATGAGTCGTACATCAATCAGTGCCAGGTGCAGGGTTTCTACGCGATTGGCTATCACCCGCACAACTGGCACTTCGTCGCGGTGTCGGCCAGCCTGCTCGGCAACCGCGGACAGGCGATGTTAGGTGCCGAGAAGACCGGACACCTCATGCACGGCAAGGCCTACGGTGACCCGGTGATGGGACTGACGGTCCAGCATTTCGACATGATCCCGATGATGACGGCGGCGCGCCTCGGGCTGTGGGACAAGGTGTTGGCAACGCCGGCGCCCTCACAAGCGGGTGACTACGCGGCCGGCCTGGCGCATTTTGCGCGCGGCCTGGCGCTCTCGGCGCGCGGCGATGGCGTTGCAGCCAGGGCCGAGCTCGCGGCGTTGCAGAAGATCCTGGCCAATCCGGACCTGGCTAACGCCTACGTGTCGGTGCGCAATACGGCCAAGGGAATACTCGCGGTGGGCGAGCGTTATCTGGCCGGAGATCTGCTGCTGCGCGAACGGCAATACGATGCGGCAATTGCAGCGCTGCGGCAGGCAGTCGTCAACGAGGACGCTCTGGGCTACAACGAGCCAGAGGACTGGAACAATCCGGCCCGGTTGCTGTTAGGCACTGCCTACCTCGAGGCCGGCCAGCCGGCGAATGCGGAACTCGCGTTTCGCGGTGATCTGGCACGGCATCCCGAGAATGGCTGGGCGCTGTTTGGGCTGGAGCGCAGCCAGCGGGCCATTGGTAACGAGGCGGGGGCAGCAGAGGCACATCGCCGGTTTACGGCAGCGTGGAGCCAGGCGGACGTCACCCTCACGGATGCGGTCATCCGTTAGCAGCGCAGCGCATGATTATTCGGCGCGGAGCATCGCCGGAATAGCGGGCGGTTCTTTGACGAAACTACCCTGATTGGCCGCGCCAACGACTCCGGCGGCGCGAAACGTGCCGGCGACTGACGTGGGGCGCTTGCTTTCCTGGAACGCCTGGACATCGGTTGGAACCGCCTCGAGCCATTCGCCCAGGGTGTTCCAGGTGGCGAGATCTTTCTCGACCTGCTTGACCGGCATTTCAGGGACGCCGAGACCGAGTTCGGCCGACTTCACGTAGTTCTGCGAATCGCGCACGGTCGCAATGATCGGCAGGTTCATGGTGGCCAGGAAACGCTGCAGCGCGGTGTAGGCCAGCGTGTTATGCCGTGCCCGGCTGGCGACGACGGCAAGCCGCGCCTGGTCATGGCGCAAGCCGCCGTTGAGCAGCAGGTTCTGTATCAGGCGTGCACAGGCATGCGTGTCGATGGCCGAGGGCAGCACGGGGACCAGCACGCGATGCGCGTCGCGGCAGAAATAGATCAGGTTCTGGCGCGCAATCGCAGCCGGCGTATCCATAAGCAGGTAGCTGACCTCCTGTCCATCGACCAGGCGGTAGCTGCGGTTGATACGGAAATCGATGTCGTGGGCTTTGACGCCAATGATCTTCGGCGCAGTGGCGGGGCGGCGCGCGAGCCAGGCGAGCGACGAGCCTTGCGGGTCATAGTCGACGATGGCGACGCGTTTGCCGCGGGCCGCGAGCCAGCTGGCGAGACTTACGGTGAGCGTTGTCTTGCCTGATCCGCCTTTGGTGTTGACGATGGCGATTCGAATCACTGTGAAACAGACCTCTAACGGTACCGAGTAGCCAGAATTCTCAACGGTAGGGGCAATCTAATGCGCGCGGACCGCGCGTCGAGTGGTCCCAGGTCGGATCTTAACCAGCGCTAATGCGACATATCTCCGGTATGTAAGGAAAAGCAGACGGCCGTCACATTTGGTGCCGGCGCGCTGCTGCTGTTTAGTAGGCCACATCACCTTAGAAGGGATTTAAGCGCTTCTTGGGCGAGAAGTTCATGTAGCTGATGCTGAGCCCCTGGCGCCAGCCAACGCCAAATCGCACCGGCGCGATCGTGATGTTGCCCGACTGCACGTAGTTCATGCCGAAGCCGCCGACGAAGTACAGGCTGCCTTCAACCCCCGGGAAGCGTTGAAAGAGTTCGTTGATGTTAGACAGTCCATACACCAGCGCGAAGACTTTGACGACATTGGCGCCCGCGTCAAAGCCGATAGATGGGCCTTGCCAGTACACCCTGCGGCCCCCGGCACCGCGATAACCGAACTGGCCATTGCCATAGCGAACACCCACTCCGATCGCGCCACCGGCCTCGGTGCCCTTGATGATGGCCGTCGGTGCGCCCTTATCCTTCAAAACCTTTCCGAGCACGTCGGACAGTTCCTTGGCGCCGGTGTCGAAGAAGTCCTTGGCCTCGCGGTAGATCTCCTCGTCCTGGTAAGGCTCGCGCTTCGCAGCTGCAAATACCGGGGCTACTCCCGCAAAAGGTAATGCCAGCGCTGAAGTCCCGGCCCGCTTGAGCCATTCGCGACGTTTGGTATCCATAAGGTCTCCTCCTGATAGGAGCGCATTTTAACTCTATTATGATCCGGATATGGGATCTGCGAATTTAATGGAGGGCGGCTGCGCCTGTGGTGCGGTCCGGTACCGGCTCGAGTCGGCGCCGTATTTCGTCAATTGCTGTCATTGCAGCTGGTGTCAGCGCGAAACCGGCAGCGCTTTTGCCGTCAATGCGATGATCGAAAAGGATCGGGTCACGGTGCTTCTCGGTACGCCCGAGACCGTACTAACACCGTCGGCGAGTGGCAAGGGCCAGAAGATTGTTAGGTGTCCGCGCTGCCGTGTCGCACTTTGGAGTCACTATGCCGGCGGCGGTGACTTCATCAGCTTCGTGCGGGTCGGAACGCTCGACAACCCGGCCGGTTTCCCACCCGCTGCACACATCTTCACCAGCACCAAACAGCCCTGGGTCGTGTTGCCGCCCGACGCGCAGGTTTTTGCAGAGTTCTATGACCCGCGAATCGTGTGGCCGCCAGAATCGCTGGCGCGCTGGAAAGCAGCCCGCGCCAAGGCGGCCTCGTAGCACAGGTCGCCACAATGCCTGAAGCCGTCGAGGACCTGGTACCAGCGACTGGGCTGAGTTCAGCGGAGGCGGCGAACCGCCTGCGGCAGGATGGATTCAACGAACTGCCCGATCACGAGCGGCGCAACATGCTGCGAATACTCGCTGAGGTCGTGCGTCAGCCCATGGCCTTGTTGTTGTTGGGTGGCGGCGTCGTGTATCTGCTGCTCGGCGACCGGCTCGACGCGCTGGTATTGCTGCTGTTCGCATCGCTGTCGGTGACCATCACCATCGTCCAGGAATCGCGCAGCGAACGCGTGCTGGAATCCCTGCGCAATCTGGCCAGCCCGCGCGCACACGTCTTGCGCGACGGCCAGCTGCTCTATATCGCCGGCCGCGAGGTCGTCCGGGGCGATATTCTATTCATCGCGGAAGGTGACCGGGTAGCAGCGGACGCCACGCTGCTGGCCGCCCAGGACCTGATGCTCGATGAATCACTGCTGACCGGCGAATCGGTTCCGGTGCGCAAGTCCTGCGCGACTGCGCAGCAGCGCTCACACAGTCCAGTGGCAGCGGTCGTTCCGGGTGGCGACGACCTGCCATTCGTGTTCGCTGGAACGCTGGTGGCACGCGGCAACGGCAAGGCGCAGGTGCGCGCGACCGGCCCGCGTAGTGAAATCGGCAAGATCGGTCAGGCCTTGCGCACGATCGACAGCGAACAGCCGCACCTGCAACGCCAGCTGAGCATCCTGGTGCGTAATTTTGCAATTGTCGGTGCAGTCGCGGGTTTGCTGACCGTCTTGTTATACGGCTGGCTGCGGGGCTCATGGCTGGAGGCGATGTTAGGGGGTATTGCGATCGGCATGTCACTCCTGCCCGAGGAGTTCCCGCTGGTCATGGCGGTCTTCATGGCAATGGGCGCCTGGCGAATATCGCAGGCGCGAGTACTGACGCGCCGCGCAGCCGCCATCGAGACGCTGGGCGCCACCACCGTGTTGTGTACCGACAAGACCGGTACCCTCACCGAAAATCGCATGGCGCTGGTTGCCATTCAGACCGAGACAGCGCAATGGACGCGCCAGAGTGCCGCGGCGCCGCCGGGTGACGCAGCAGCGGTGCTCGAAACCGCGCTGTTAGCATGTCCGGCCGAGCCGACCGATCCCATGGACAGAGCCGTGCACCGGCTCGCCGCCGACCAGTCGGGCCCGGTGGTTGGCATATTGGGCGAGCGGCGCCTGATCCGCGCTTACGGCCTGCAGCCAGACCTGCCCGTCATGGCTAACGTCTTCACCCATGGCAGCGACGGACAGTGTATGGCCTATGCCAAGGGCGCACCGGAGGCGTTGGCCCAGCTGTGCGAACTGCCCGAGCACCGGCTTGCGAGGATCCGTGTGCAAACCGATATCCTGGCCGGCGAGGGAATTCGCGTACTGGGCGTCGCCAGGGGCGCAGTTGCGCAGGGCGCGCAATTTCCCGACTCGGTACGCGGTCTGGCGCTGGAATTTGTCGGGCTGATCGGCTTCTCCGATCCGGTCCGCGCCAATGTCCCGGGTGCCGTTGCCGAATGCCAGAGTGCGGGTATTCGTGTGCTGATGATCACTGGCGATTATCCGACGACCGCGCATGCGATCGCCCGCCAGGCGGGACTGCGATCCACCGAGGTTGTCAGCGGTGCGGAGATCGCCTCCATGACCGATGAGCAGCTGGCGACCGTGGTCAGGACCGTCGATATATATGCGCGCATACAGCCGACTCAGAAGCTGCGCATCGTCGACAGTCTCAAAAGAAACGGCGAAGTCGTTGCGATGACAGGTGATGGCGTCAACGATGCGCCGGCGATCAAGTCGGCGCACATCGGCATCGCGATGGGTGCCCGCGGCACCGATGTTGCGCGCGAGGCTTCGGACATTGTGCTGCTGGACGACGATTTCGGCTCGATCGTGGCGACGATCCGGCTGGGCCGGCGCATCTACGACAATCTGCGCAAAGCCATCGAGTTCATTGTCGCGGTACATATACCGATTGCGGGTCTCGCGTTGCTGCCGCTGTTGCTCGGGTTGCCACTGTTACTCACGCCGATACTGATTGCGTTTCTCGAGATGGTGATTGACCCCGCCTGTTCGGTCGTGCTTGAGGCGGAACCGGAGGAGGACGACGTCATGCGCAGGCCGCCGCGCCGGCCGGGCAGTCCATTGCTGGAACCGCGGCGAATTCAGTGGGCGGTATTGCAGGGCGCGATCGCGTTAGTGTTGCTCGCGGGTGTTTTCCTCGCGGCGGCGGGCCTGGACAGCCCGGATGGAGAATTGCGCGCGCTGGTGTTCACTTCGCTGGTGCTGGTGAACCTGGGGCTGATTCTCGTGAACCGCACTTTCCAGTCATCGCTGCAGCAGGCCTTCGCCAGGCCTAACAAATCACTCTGGGTGTTGTTGATCAGCGCCTCGGCACTGATTCTGATTGCTGTCTACTGGCACCCCGCGCAGTTGCTGTTCCGCTTCAGTCACTTGCACTGGTCGGCGGTTGGGGTCTGCCTCGGCGCGGCGGTGCTGAATCTGCTGCTGCTGGAGACGCTGAAGGCGTACTGGTTCCGCAACTCGAGTCAGTCTGTGTAACTGTCAGTCCAGGCTCAGGGGTTTCAGGTTGCGGCGATGCCAGCCGCCGCCGGTGTCTTCGAACACATTGCAGGCTTCCATGCGACCGCCGTAGATGTGCACCGACACCGCCGGCCGGTCGGTCGGATTGCGGATCACATGGTATTCATGCGGCGGGATCAGGCAGCCGGCGCTGCCCACGCCCGCTTGCATGCTGCCGCGTTTCTCGAACCGGAACAGGGCGTCGCGCTGCTCCATCAATTCATATTGCAGCACTTCGATGTTGCCGCGCCAGACGCTCTCGACGCACCAGAGGCCGGCGTGGTCATGCAGGCTCGTGCCCTGATGCGGGCCCCAGGTCATCGCAATGATCGAATAGCCGCGCTCCAGATCCTCGTGCACCAGGCGCCGCGCGTAGTGGTCGCCGCAGCAGCTGGTCAGTTCCGCCGGGAGTTCGACGCCGCCAAAGCTAACGAGTTCGCACAGGCCGCCGCGCAGGCGGTCGACGATCTGCTCGACGCTGCCCGCGCCCAGCGCAGAGTCAACAAGACGCACCAGGGATTCGGTGCCCGCAAGGGGGGTGCTCATGCGTTTACTCTAACACCGGAGGCTGCTGCTATTATCGTGACGTGACTGGCAGTTCTCAAAACCCGATTCTGGCGCCTGGAGTGGCGCGCGGCCGGCGGGCGTTTCTGGCACCGGTCTGGCTGACTTTGCTCGGCATGGTGGTTATTGGGGCGATGGCGCTCAACATCTGGCGGGGGCAGGCGACGACCACGGTCATCGTGCTGCGACATGCGGAAAAACAATTGGGAGCGATTGCTGATGCGCCGTTGTCGCCGGAAGGGGCGGCGCGCGCCGAGTCGCTGGCAAGGATGTTTGGCGGCGCCAAATCCGGCGGAACGATCGAGGCCATCTATGTGAGCGACACCCGTCGATCCCGCGATACCGCGGCGCCGTTGGCGCAGCTGCTAGGACTCACGCCCATCGTGCGCGATGCCAAAGATGCGGCCACGTTGGCTCATGAAATCCTCGAACAGCAGCGCGGCCGGGTGGTCATGGTGGTTGGCCACAGCAACACCGTGCCTGCCTTGATTGCGGAACTGACCCAGGGGCGAGTGCAGGTCGCGATCGGCGACAACGACTACGGCCAGGCCTGGATTGTTAGCCGCCCGAGCTTTGGACCCGCGGGGCTGGCGCAGCTGCGATTCTGAAGATTGCCGGAGTAAGGAACCCTGTCCGCGCGGTCGGAGCAGCCCGTGGCTTCGATTTGGATAATTTTTATCTTTTTAAATCAATCGCTTGCTGGAAGAACTTCGTGTGTTCTGCGACCATGAAGTTCGCCAGAATTCCGTCAACGATGCGGCCATCCTTGCCAATCAGGTAGCTGGTACGGCGTACGCCGATACCCAGCGGTCCGTCGCTGTCATAGGCTTTAATTGCAGTCTTGTCGGGGTCGGACAGCAGGTTAAACGGCAGTTTGTGTTTCGCACGGAAGCGCCGGTGGCTCTCCGTGGACTGTGGACTGACGCCGAGAACCGTGAGCCCGGTGGCCACCAGGTCGTCGTGCAGGTCCCGCAGCGAGCAGGCCTCGCGGGTACAGCCGGGCGTGAAATCCGCCGGGTAAAAATAGAGAATTAGCGGACCTTTCTTCAGCACGTCCTGTAATTTGCAGAGGTGGTCCTCATCGTCGAGCAGGGCAAAATCAGGTGCCTGGGTGCCAGTGGCTAGCATAGTTTGGCTATTCTAGCGCCATTGCGCTTGCGGGCATGGGCGTGCCTGCTAGAATCGCGCGCCGTTTCGAGGCGCAGGTTTTATCGTGGGGCGGTAGCTCAGTTGGGAGAGCGTCGCGTTCGCAATGCGAAGGTCGAGGGTTCGATCCCCTTCCGCTCCACCATTTTCTTGTCTGCCTGACGAGATTTAGGCGAATCCGTGGCCGAATTTGATTACATCATCGTAGGCGCAGGCTCGGCCGGCTGCGTGCTGGCCAACAGGCTGACCGAGAGTGGTCGCTACTCGGTCCTGCTGCTGGAAGCGGGCGGCTCGGATCGCAGCCCCTGGATCCAGGTGCCGATCGGCTACGGCAAAACTTTCACGGATCCGCGCTTCAACTGGAAGTATTTCGCCGAGCCCGATCCGGGGCTCGGGAATCGCAAGACCTACTGGCCGCGCGGCAAGGTGCTGGGCGGCTCCAGCTCCATCAATGCGATGCTGTATGTGCGCGGTCACGCGGGCGATTTCGATGACTGGGCTGTGGCGGGGAATCCGGGCTGGGCGTACCGCGATGTGCTGCCGTACTTCAGGAAGTCCGAGGACCACGTCTGGGGTGCATCGGATTACCACGGCAGCGACGGCCCGATGCGGGTCAGCGAATTTACGACCGCCGTGCATCCGATTTGCCAGCGCTTCCTCGCAAGCTGCGGCGCGCTCGGCATCCCGGCAAGTCCGGACTTCAATGCGGCGCAGATGGAAGGCGCCGGCACCTGGCAGATGACCATCCGCGACGGCTGGCGCGAATCGGCGTCCAACGCGTTTCTGCGGCCAGCCATGCGGCGCTCGAACCTGAGCGTGATTACACGCGCGCTGGTTACGCGCGTTAGCTTTGCCGGTGCGCGCGCCAACGGCGTCGAGTATTCCCGGGGTGGCGCATTGCACAGGGCGCAGGCGCGGCGCGAGGTCATCCTGAGCGCCGGCGCGGTGAATACGCCGCAGTTGCTGCAGCTATCCGGCGTTGGCGATACATCGCTGCTGCGCAGTCTCGGGATCACGGTCCAACTGGACGCGCCGGCGGTCGGGCAACGGATGCAGGACCACCTGGGCATTTCCTACCTCTACAAATCGCGCGTGCCGACGCTCAACAACGAGATCTATCCGCTCAGCGGCAAGATCAAGTCGGCGCTGCAGTACGCCTTTGGGCGGCACGGAATATTTGCGATGAGCGTGAACCATGCGGGCGCCTTCGTCCGCACGCGGCCGGGACTGGCGCGACCTAACATGCAGGTGTACTTCAATCCGCTGAGTTATACCGCGGCCACGGGACTGGAACGCAAGCTGATGCAGCCGGATCCATTTCCGGGTTACTTGCTGGGCTTCAACAGTTGCCGCCCGACCAGTCGTGGTTCGATCTCGATAGTGTCTCCTGACCCGACCGTGGCGCCGGCGATCCAGCCGAATTCACTGTCGACCGAGCTCGATGTCGAAGACGCGTTTGAGGGTGCGCAGCTGATGCGCCGCATTGCCAGCGCGGCGCCGCTGGCGGAGATCATGGAGTCGGAGTTGCACCCGGGCGCGCAGGTTCAGACACGCGACGAGCTGATCGACGACTTCCGCAAGCGATCGGGATCGGTCTACCACCCCTGCGGAAGCTGCGCGATGGGTCCGGACCCGCGCAGCGCCGTGGTCGATGGGGCGCTACGCGTGCATGGCATCCCCGGCTTGCGCGTAGTCGATGCGTCGATATTCCCGACCATCACGTCGGGCAATATCAACGCGGCGGTCATCATGGTGGCCGAAAAGGCCGCCGACCTCATTACGAAGGAATGATCGTCCCTTTGTTCATGATGTCGTTAGGGTCGTAGACCCGCTTCAGGCCCTCGAGGATGTAATACGAGGAACCGTACTCCTCCTTGACCCACAGTGTGCGTGCCTTGCCCATGCCGTGATGGTGCACCACCGAGCCGCCGAGGCGCAGCGTCTCTTCACAGATGACGCGGTTGATCGGCGTGCGGTACTTCGTGACTTCCTGATCGGGAGGGCACTTCACGTCGTAGTAATAGACGAAATACATGTTCGTGCCATTGATGTAGCTGTGCGATGAATGTCCGCCGGCCATTGTGATGTCCGGAATTTCTTTTTTCAGTCGCTTGAGCGCGGCTTCATAGATATCGCAGATGGTGCTCCAGTCGGAGGAGACCTCCGTCGTGCGGCCCATGGTCTTGGTCGAGATGATTTCTTCGCGTTCACGCGCCAGCTTGTCCGCGCCCCAGTTGAGGTCGGCAAACCAGTTGGCAATATGCTGCGGGTCGACTTTGCGGCACTCCGGATGTTTCGCAACCAGCGCCTCGATGCCCTTGACGGTCTCGTTGACGACGCCAGCCGGACCTTCGGCCATGAACAGCAGCACGCAGTCGTCCTTGGCAGCAAACTTCGTGAAATGAAACGCCGCATCCGGCGGATCGTAGAGTCGCGCCACCGACGGCCGGTAACCGGCCACCATGACTTCACGCAGCGCTTCGAAGCCGGTGCGCATGTTCTTGAGCGTGTAGCCGACGAACTTGTTGTTAGCGGGCAGGTACGGGAACAGCTTCACCGTCACTTCGGTGATGTAGCAGAGCGCGCCTTCATTGCCGATCACGACATGGCGGATATCCGGTCCGACCGCCCGGCGCGGCACGTTCTTGATTCGGGTGACGGTGCCGTCGGCAAAAACTGCCTCGATACCGACCACCATATCCTCGATACCGCCATAGAGTGTCGAGAACTGGCCGATGCTGCGGGTCGCCACGAGACCGCCGAGCTGTGCGATCGGTTTCGACTGCGGCGAATGACCGGTGGTGCAGCCCTGGGCGCGGGCAAGATCTTCCAGCACCTGCAACGGCACGCCGCATTGCCCGGTGGCCTGCATGTTGTAGGTGTCGATCTTGAGGATCTTGTCCATTCCCGAGCCATCGAGCACGATCGAGTCGGGCACGGATGTTTCGAGGCCGCCCTCGGTCGCGGTGCGGCCGGTGCGGGCGACCACGTTGATGCGGTGTTCGTTAGCAAACCTGAGCACATCCGCAATGTGCTCTGTGCTGCGCGCCATCACCACCGCAGCCGGCATTGGCCTGGTATAGACACCGTGCACGCCTTCGTACAGGCGCAGCCGGTCGATACTGCTTTCTTTCAGCGTCTGCTCGTCGGTGACGACGTTGGATGCACCCACGATTTTGGTCAGGCCTTCGACGATCGCTTTTCTGCTCAATGCCATGATGGCTGTCCTTCTAGTGAAAAATCGGAAAAGACCGTTCCAGCACCGGGTCGGTCGCAGCGCGGATGCCCTGGTAGACCTCGGAGTTCATGCGCCGGTACACGGCAACGTTAGCAGGTCGCGGCGCAAATGATTCGCGCGGCTTTTCCATGCGGGCCGCCGCGGTCCTGAAATCCGGGTAGACGCCGGTCGCTACCGCCGCGCAGATTGCGGCGCCGAGGCTCGCGCCGCCTGTGGCCATCGCGCGCGAAGCCGGGATGCCGAACGCGTCGGCGAAAATCTGCATGAACAGCGGGCTGCTCGCGCCGCCGCCCGAGATCACGATCTCGGAGAGGCTGGTGCCCAGCTCGGCGCACATCGCGTCGACGCGGTTCTTCATCGTGATGGCGATCGCCTCGAGGATCGAGCGGTAGATGTGGCCGCGCGTCTGGCGCGCATCGAATCCGAGCATCACGCCTTTGCGAAACGGCTTGTCGCCCGGCGCCAGCCAGTCGAGCACGGTCATCAGGCCATCGCTGCCCGGCGGAACTGCTTGCGCCTCTTGCTCCAGCACCTGCTCGCGCGTGATGCCGCGCGCGGAAACGCTGGCTGCGAACTCCGGGCCTAACAGATCCATGAACCAGGTCAGCGTCCACATGCCGCGGCGGATGCCATGGCTCTCGTACAGGTACTGCCCGGGCATACAGCCAAAGTTGGTCCAGAATTCGGTCGATGTCTTGCGGTTTTCCCGTCCGTGCACCATCGCGGCGATATAGGTTCCGAGCGACACCAGCGCAGTGTTTGCATCGAGCGATCCGGATCCCAGCGCCTCGACCGCCTTGTCGTTGGCCGTCGCAACCACGGGAATGCCGGCCGGGACTCCCGTGGCAGCCGCAGCGGCCGCCGTGACCTGGCCCACGATTGCGCCGGGCATCACCAGTTCAAACAGCATCTCGCGGCGCAGATTGAACTGCTTGAGGAGCCCCGGATCCTTGCTCCACTGCCAGGTGTCGGTATCGATCGGCCACTGCATCAGGATGCTGTTAGCTGCCGTGTCACGGAACTGTCCGGTGAAGCGATGGGTGATGTAACCCGACGAGGTGGTCGCATAGGCGAGCGCGGGGTCGTCCGGCAGGTAGGGCTGGTAGGCGCGGCTGTCCATCCAGCTCATCACCGGCTCTACCAGCGAACCGTCTTTTCTCAGGAACGCCTTGCAACAGCGGATCGTGCACAGGCCGACACCGATGATGTCTTGTGGGTTGCCTTTGAACGCCGCCAGCGCCTGGCGGCTTGCGACGCCGATCGAATCCCAGAGATCATCATCGGGATGCAGCACGATGCCCGGTCTCGGGCGGTAGGTCGGTAGCAGGGTCTGCCGGCCTTCGGCGACCGCGTTGCCGGCAAGATCGTAGATCACGACCTTGGAGCTCTGCGAGCCGTTGTCGATGCCGATGTAGTACCTGCCTGTCATGCTAACGAATCGGCCTAACGAACGAGGTAGCCGCCGTCAACCACCAGCACATGGCCGTTGACGTAGTTCGACGCACGGCTCGCGAGGAACACCAGCGTGCCCATCAGGTCAACGGGCTCGCCCCAGCGTTCGGCCGGGATGTGATCCAGCACGCGCTGGTTGGTGACGGGATCGCTGCGGGTCTTGCGCGTGATTTCGGTCGCGTAGTAGCCGGGCGCGATGCCGTTGACCTGGATGTTATGCATCGCGAGTTCATCGCAATAGGCCTTGGTGAAACCCGCGATGCCGTGTTTGGTGGCCGCGTAGGCAGACGACCAGCGACCGCCGAGAAAGGAAAACAGTGAACAGATATTGATGATCTTGCCGCTGCGCTGCGGAATCATGCGCTTCGCGGCTTCGTAACTCATCTCGAACGCTGCCGTCAGGTTGACGGCGACCGTCGCATCCCATTGCGGCCGGCCGAACTCCAGCACTTCGGCCATCGGGCAGATGCCCGCGCTGTTGACCAGGATGTCGAGCGAGCCGAAACGCTGCACGCAGGCGTCGATGATCTTCGCCGGGGCGCCGGGCGCCGTGATATCACTCTTGAGGTATTCGTAGCGGACGCCTGCCGCTGTGACCATCGGGCCGGTCTTGCCGTCGTCATCCATCACGCTGGGCACGAAAACGTTAGCGCCCGCCTTGGCAAGTGCGAGCGTGAAGGCCTGGCCGAGGCCGGTATTGCCACCCGTGACGATGGCGTTCTTGCCCTTGAGCGAAAAGAACTCGAGCGCGAAATCCTTGATGTCCATCGGGAGCGTCTCCTGCGAAAGCGCAGGGCAGGGTCGCTCGGCGCTGTGGGAGTATTCGGTTGGCTATCGGTCAAGTCAACGTATCGCAGGCAGGCATTGCCGAATCTCCTTTCGGCATCAGAACCCGGGCGCTCAGGCCTTGAAAATTTGTTCTGAATGACAAAAATTTTTGCTTGCCGCCACCTCGGTTACGATAGACGCGGGCCCCCGTAGCTCAGTGGATAGAGCGACCGCCTCCTAAGCGGTAGGTCGTCGGTTCAACTCCGGCCGGGGGCGCCAACACCTCACCCGCCTTCGTCCGGCGCGTCCAGCCAAGGTAACGGGTTCAACTCCTGTCGGGGGCGCCATGCTATCCGTGCCTCGTGGACGGTAGTTCAACCTGCGGTCAGATTCAGCGCGAACTCCACCAGCGGCAATTCGTCATTCCCAAAAAACATCTGGTCGCGATCCACGAACACAGTCGGTGAGCCAAATCCGCCGCGCGCAATCAGTTCGTCGGTGCTGGTGCGCAGCCGCAGCTTGATCGGGTCGGTTTGCGAGGCTGCGCGCAGCGCCGCGCCATCCAGGCCGGCGCTGTCGGCAACCGCGACCAGCTGCTCCGGATCATCGATATTTTCGCCGCGCAGGAAGTAACTCTCGAAGGCCGCGCGCGCAAACTCGATCAGTTGCAGTTGATTGTCTTCAAGCGCCGTGGCCATGCGCATGGCATGGACGCCTTTCCCGGGATGGAAGGGCGTTGGAAATTTAAGTTTCACGCCGGTCCAGGCCGCCCAGTCGTGCAGGACCTGCGCGGTATGGCGCATGCGCGGCGTGTCCTTGTTCTCGCGTGTTGCGTAAACCGCCTGGTTGACCGCATTGAATACGCCGCCCACGAGAATAGGGCGATAGACAATGTCCGCGCCGGTACGCGCAAGGACTTTCTGGATGTTGATGAAGCCCAGGTAGGTCCAGGGGCTGGTGAGGTCGAAGAAGAACTCGACGCGGGCCATGTCCTTGCTCCCTATGCCGGCTTGTCAGCGGCGGGTCGGATGCCGAACAGCAGTTCGCGCGCCTTTGCATCCGGTGGCGGGGCGCCGCGCCGCAGCTCAGCTAACAGATCCATGCCGGCCTTGACGCCAGGACGCGCCCGCAGTTTCGTGAACCAGCGCTGCACGTTTGGATAGTTAGCGATCGCGATTCCTTGCGCCTTGTGAGGGACGACCCATGGAAAAATCGCCATGTCGGCAATCGAATACTCGCCCGCGACGCAGTCGCCGGTCTTGCCGAGCTGGGCATCGAGTACCGCGTACAGGCGGTTCGCTTCGCGTTCGTAACGTTCGATTGCGTAGGGGATCTTCTCGGGCGCATACAGCTTGAAATGCCCATGCTGGCCTAACATTGGTCCCAGGCCGCCCATCTGCCACATCAGCCATTCCGTGACCCTGGCGCGGCCCTGCGGTTCGCGTGGCAGAAACCGGCTGGACTTGTCAGCGAGATACAACAGGATTGCGCCGCTCTCGAACACGCTGAGCGGCGGCCCGCCGCCGGATGGATCGTGGTCCACGATTGCCGGCATGCGATTGTTAGGACTGATGGCCAGGAACTCGGGCGTGAACTGCTCGCCGGCCATGATGTTGACCGGGATGGCCCTGAACGGCAGGCCGCACTCGAGCAGCATGATGCTGATTTTCCAGCCATTCGGCGTCGGCCAGTAATACACGTCAATCATGCATATCCCAGTGTGGTCGCCACCGCAGTGCGTTAGAGGCATTAATCATAGCTTGCGCGCCCGCCTGATCTGGCGCCTCTGACCCGTATTTCAGGTAGCATGCCCGCCCCGTATCCGTGCCAGGACCTGCCATGACCACTTCCGCCGCCGAGCCGGGCGTGACCTTTGCCGATTTGGGCCTGGCACCGCCGCTGGTGCAGGCACTTGCCGAGATCGGCTACGAATCCCCATCACCTATCCAGGCTGCCACGATCCCAGCGTTGCTCACCGGGGCGGATATCATGGGGCAGGCGCAGACCGGTACCGGCAAGACCGCCGCCTTTGCCCTGCCGGCCCTGTCGCAACTCGACCTCGCGAAGCGCGTGCCGCAGGTACTGGTGTTAGTCCCGACCCGTGAGCTCGCAATCCAGGTGGCCGAGGCGTTTCAAAAGTACGCGGCACACCTGCGCGGTTTCCATGTACTGCCGATTTACGGCGGCCAGAGCTACACGCCGCAGCTGTCGGCGTTGCAGCGCGGCGTGCACGTGATCGTTGGTACGCCGGGGCGGGTGATGGATCACCTCGACCGCAAGACGCTGAAGCTCGATCAGGTGCGTTGCGTGGTGCTCGATGAAGCCGACGAAATGCTGGCGATGGGCTTCATCGATGCGATCGACCAGATCCTGGGCCAGGTGCCCAAGGAGCGGCAGGTGGCGCTGTTCTCGGCGACCATGGCGCCACCGATTCGTCGTATCGCACAAAAGCACCTGCGCGAGCCGCGCGAGATCACGATACGCAACAAGACCACCACCGTAGCTAACACGCGGCAACGTTATTGGCTGGTGGACGGCCTGCATAAACTCGACGCCCTGACTCGCATACTCGAGGCGGAACCGTTTGACGCGATGCTGGTGTTTGCACGCACCAAGCAGTCAACGGTGGACCTGGCGGAGCGCCTCGAATCTAGGGGATTTGCGGCTGCGGCGCTCAATGGCGACATGCAACAGGCGCAGCGCGAACGCACCGTGGCGCAACTGAAGGCGGGCAAGATCGATATCCTGGTGGCGACAGACGTGGCCGCCCGCGGACTGGATGTTGATCGCATCGGGCACGTCGTCAACTTCGACATGCCTTATGACATCGAGTCCTACATCCATCGCATAGGACGTACCGGTCGCGCCGGCCGCAGCGGCGAGGCGATTCTGTTTGTCGCGCCCCGCGAGCGCAATATGCTGCGACTTATCGAGCGGCACACCCGCCAGGAGCTCGAACCGCTGAAGTTGCCGACCCAGGGTGACGTCAACGCCCGGCGTGTCGCGAAGTTCAAGGAGCGGGTCACCGAGGTGCTGGCACGTGGTGATGCCACGCCGTATCGCGGCATGATCGATGAGATTCTCGCAGGAGGTAGCGTGGACGCTGCGGATCTGGCCGCTGCGCTCGCCAGCATGGTGCAAGGCAAGACGCCGCTTTTGTTAGCTTCGCGCGCGGCCGGGCAGGGCGAGCGGCCTGCGCATCATGAAGGCCGGCCGGAACGAGGCTCGGACCGGCGTCCGGATTGGCGCGCATCGGAAGACCAGGGCGAGACGCGGCCCCGCGGACGGCGCCACGATCCACAGCAACTGTATCGTCTCGAGGTTGGGCTCGATCATGGCGTGCAACCCGGCAATATCGTCGGCGCGATCGCTAACGAAGCCGGGCTCAGTGGCTCGCACATCAACGGCATTGACATCCAGCGGACCCATACGTTTGTGCGCCTGCCCGAAGGTCTGTCGGCGGAAACGATCGCCAGGCTGGGCAAGGTCCGGGTCAAGGGCCAGCTGTTAGCGATCACGCTGGCCGAACCGGGGGGTGGCGAACGCGCCGAGGGCGGGGCCGAGCGTGCACCTAGGCCCCGAACCAACAAGCCCTATGGCAAGCCGTTTGCACGCGGCAAGACAGGAAAAGGCGCGGCCCGCCGGGCGGGCGGCAGCGGCAGCTAGCCGTTAGGTTGCCAAAGCGCGGTTTCGTTGCGTTGCGGCAACACCGCATTGCGGCGCGCGCATTGTTGCGGTCTAATTAACATATGAACGTCCGCTTGCCTGCCCTGATCCGAGCCATGGCCGCCGCCGCCGTGCTCGCATGCCCGGTGGCTGGCATCTGTGCGCCGCCCGACCCGCAGTTCATGGACAAGGTCGAAGCCCTGATGGCCGAGGGTAAACCGGCAGAGGCGCTGGCGGCCATGCAGGCGCGCGAACCAGAGTTCGCGGGCAATCCCCGCTTCGACTATTTGTTAGGGCTGGCGGCGCTGGATGCTCATCAGCCGGCGGTCGCGATACCGCCGCTAAAGCGGGTGGTCGCGATGCAGCCGGATTTTGCCGGTGTGCGCATGGAGCTGGCACGTGCGCACTATGAAAAAGGCGACGCGACTGCAGCGCGAGAGCAATTTCAGGTCATGTTGCGTGACAACCCGTCAGCGACCAGTCGCACAGTCATCAATCGTTACCTCGCTGCCATCGACCGAAACGCGCCGCTGGCCGTGGCTGCCACGCGGCGCTCCTGGTTCGTGGATGTCGGCAGCGGTTACGACTCGAATGCCAATGGCTCGACCAGCGACACGACCTTTCTGGGCTTTGCGTTGAACAGCCAGTACGTCGAGACGGCGTCGCCTTTTGTCGAACTCGGCCTGGGTTTTGTCTGGGATAAACCGGTAACCGCGAATTCAGCCGTCAACCTGTATGGCCGTGTCACGCATCGTGCTAACACCGACGCCAGTTTCGTCGATCAGACGGTCGCCTTTGCGGGCGCGTCCTACGTCTTCAAGCTCGGCGAAACGCGCGCGACGATCGGCGTCAATGGCTTCAATGGCTGGCTGGATGGCGCGCAGCAGCAGAACTCGGGCAATGTTGAATTTGGTGTCAGCAGGTTCCTGTCCGAAAAACTGGAGCTGTCGGCCCTGGTGCGCGGCGGGGTGCTCGCATACGATCAACCGGCGTACCAGGTCCTTGACGTCGATCGGTATCTCGGCGGCGTGGGGCTGACGCGTTACGGCCTGCGCAACGGCACCGCGCGCCTGGGTGGCGCGTTGTTAGCAGGGCGGGATGAAGCGCGGCGCCTCGGGTCGCCATACAGCAACGATAAATTCGGTGCGCGGCTGTTCGCGGGAATTTCGCTGCGTCCGCGCAGCACCTTGTATGGCGAGCTACTGTACCTCGACACGCGATTCGATGGTCTCGGGTTTTTTGGAGTGCAGCGCCACGACCAGCAGTTTCTGGCTTTCGTCGGCTTCGATGCGGAAAACTGGCCCGTCAAGAACTGGACTGTGTCGCCGCAAATTCGCTTCACGGACAATCGTTCCAATGTGAGCCTTTTCCAGTACGACCGGGTCGAGGCCATGATCTTCGTGCGCCGCCTGTTTCAGTAGCAGCCCGCCTCGAACTCCCCCGGACTTTCGCGGAACCTGTGACTGCCATCACGTTTGGCGCCAAGGTTGAGGCTGCGGCTGGGCGATAATCCAAGGTACCTGAGTCCGTGGTTCCTGGCTAACAAACGAGCTGTATTTTGGATCAAACTTTCAATCCACCGCCATCGCGTCGCGTGGGCGGTCCTGACCGTCGCAAGAGCCATTTGCGCGCCTTGTGGACCGGCAGTTTCATGGCGCGTCGCCGGCACCCGCGCCGCGGCGATGATCGCAGCGTAACGGCCGTCGACTGGCATCACCCGCAATGGCTGGTTGTCGTGCTGGCTATCCTGTTCCTGTCGATCGCCGACGCGCTGCTGACGTTGACCGTGATCAACCTGGGGGCTGAGGAAATCAACCCGTTCATGCAGCCGCTGGTCACCGGCAGTGGGCATAGCTTTGCGGCGTGGAAGCTGGGCATGACGTCGTTCGGGCTGATCTTCCTGACGATCATGGCCCGGATGCGCACGCTAGGGGGATTCCCTATCGGCTGGCTGCTGTACATCATCCTGGCTATCCACACCGTGCTGGTGGGGTATGAACTTTGGCTGGTCCAGCACCTGACAGCCCTGATGCCGCTGTGATCCGTTAAACTTAATCCAGTTATGCCCCCCATTCGTTCCGTGTCCCGCACGGAGTTGCTGCAGAGCGCTCCGCTGTATGCGGGCAATGCCGATTATCTCGAGGCTCTTTTTGAGGCCTGGTTGGCAGCGCCTGCATCGGTCCCGCCCATGTGGCAGGAGTATTTCGCGCGCCTTCCGGCGGCGGCTGCACCCGACACCTCGCACCGCGTGGTGCAGGCCGGCATCGCGGCGCGAGCCAGACTGGGCACGGTGATCGCGGGCGCGGCAACGTCCCAACCTGCCAACGATGCCACGGCCAAACAAGGCGCGGTCTCACGCCTGATCCAGGTCTATGCAAATCGCGGCCATCTGGTCGCGCAACTCGACCCACTTGGCCTGATGCAACGTCCGCGACCGCGGGTGTTGGATCTTGAATATTTCGGCTTGTCCGACGCTGATCTTGACACCGAGTTTTATACCGGCAGCCGCAGCGGCCCGGTACCGCCGCGCGAGCGGCTGCGGGGCATCCTGGCGCAACTCAAGCAGATTTACTGCGGCAGCATCGGCGCCGAATTTGCGCACGTGTCCGACACGGATGAACGATTGTGGTTGCAGGAACAGTTCCAGTCAGGGCGACTGACGCAGAAGTTTTCGGCTGAGGAACGCAAGAGCATCCTCTGGCAGCTGACAGCGGCCGAGGGCCTGGAGCGTTACCTGCACACCAAATACGTCGGCCAGAAGCGCTTCTCGCTGGAAGGCGGCGACTCGATGATTCCGCTGCTCGATGATCTCATCCAGAGCGGCGGTCAGCAGGGCGTCGAGGAATGCGTCATTGGCATGGCGCACCGTGGCCGTCTCAATGTGCTGGTGAACCTGTTAGGCAAGGCACCGAGCGTCCTGTTCTCGGAATTCGAGGGCAAGTACGACATCTCGAAGATGCAGGGTTCGGGCGACGTCAAGTATCACAAGGGATTCTCGGCTGATCTGCGCACCCCGGGCGGCAATGTGCATGTGGCGCTGGCGTTCAACCCGTCGCACCTCGAGGTCGTGAACCCGGTGGTCGAAGGTTCGGTGCGCGCGCGGCAGGAGCGTCGTGGCGACCAGCTGGGGACGCGGGTCGTGCCGATCCTGATTCACGGCGATTCGGCCTTCGCAGGCCAGGGCGTGGTAATGGAAACCCTGCAGTTGTCGCAGGCGCGTGGCTATTTCACCGGCGGCACCATCCACATAGCGATCAACAACCAGGTCGGTTTCACCACTCACGACACCCGCGACACCCGCTCGACGATGTATTGCTCGGACATCGCCAAGATGCTGGAAGCGCCGATCTTCCACGTCAATGGCGATGACCCGGAGGCAGTGGTCTTTACCACGCGCCTCGCGTTAGCTTACCGGCAGCGCTTCCATAAGGATGTGGTCATTGACCTGGTCTGTTATCGCCGGCTCGGCCATAACGAAGCGGATGAGCCAGCCGCAACCCAACCGGTCATGTACGCGGCGATCCGCCAGCACCCGACCACCCGCAAGCTGTACGCCGACCGGCTGGCTGCCGACGGCGTGATGACCCAGGCCGAGGTTGACGGCTACGTCGAGAAATACCGCGCCGGCCTCGATGCCGGTGCGCCACAGGCGCACGCGTCGTTAGGCATGGTCGGCAACAAGTACACCATCGACTGGTCGAAGTACCTCACCGTGGACTGGACCACCAATGTCGATGGTGGAGTGTCGCGCGAGCGGCTCGCTGCCCTGGGCAAGACGCTTACCACCGTGCCCGCCGGCATCACACTGCACCCGCGCGTGCAGCAGGTCGTCAACAACCGCATCAAGATGTTAGCCGGCGAGCAGCCGCTGGACTGGGGCTGCGCTGAAACACTGGCCTACGCGTCCTTGTTAGAGGATGGCTATGCCGTGCGACTGTCCGGCCAGGACGTCGGGCGCGGCACGTTCTTCCATCGGCATGCGGTGTGGCACGACCAGAATGGCGCTGCGCCGTATATTCCGCTGCAGCACGTCGCTGAGCGCCAGCCGCGCTTCCAGGTCATTGATTCGGTGCTGTCGGAAGAGGCCGTCATGGGCTTCGAATACGGTTTCGCCACCACCGACCCGGGCACGCTGGTCATCTGGGAAGGTCAGTTCGGTGATTTCGCCAACGGCGCCCAGGTCATCATCGACCAGTTCATTGCCTCGGGCGAGGCGAAATGGGCGCGTTACTGCGGTCTCACGCTGTTCCTGCCGCACGGCTACGAAGGTCAGGGCCCGGAACATTCTTCGGCGCGTCTCGAGCGTTTCCTGCAACTCTGCGCCGAGAGCAACATGCAGGTCTGCGTGCCATCGACACCGGCGCAGATGTACCACATGCTGCGGCGGCAGATGCTGCGGCCGTTCCGCAAGCCATTGATCGTCATGACTCCCAAGAGCCTGCTGCGCCACGAGCTGTCGGTGAGCCCGCTGCAGGACCTGACCTACGGTTCGTTCGCCAACATCATTGACGAAGCCGACGTGCTCGACCCGGCGGGCGTGACCCGCATCGTGCTGTGCAGCGGAAAGGTGTATTTCGACCTGCTCAAGGCGCGGCGTGCGACGGCTAACACTGCGGTCGTGCTGGTGCGGGTTGAGCAGCTCTATCCGTTCGCGGCGGCAGAATACGAAGACGTACTTCGGCGCTATCCGAACGCCAGGGAAGTTGTCTGGTGCCAGGAAGAACCGCAGAACCAGGGTGCCTGGTATCAGATCCGTCACCGCCTGGAGCGGCCGCTGGTCGAGATGGGGCTTGACCTGCTGTATGCCGGCCGTGCCCACGCGGCCGCGCCCGCAACCGGTATCGGTAAGGTTCACGACGCCGAGCAGGCGCGCTTGATCGAGGCGGCATTGACCGCTCCGGCACGCGCCCGCGTGGAACAAAAAAGGAAGCTTTCATGAGTATGGAGATTCGCGTACCGAAATTGCCGGAATCCGTTGCCGATGCAACGCTGGTGGCCTGGCGCAAGAAGCCGGGCGACGCCGTGAGTCGCGACGAAAACCTGGCGGATCTCGAAACCGACAAGGTGGTGCTGGAAGTTCCGTCACCGGCTAACGGGGTGCTGCAGGAAATCAGGATGCCGGCTGGCAGCGTCGTCCATTCGGATGATTTGTTAGCAATCGTGCTGGCGGGCGCCGCTGCGAGTGCCGCGCCAGCGGCAGCACCGGCTGTGGCACCCGCCGCCAGGCCGGCAGCCGCGGCTGCGGACGCCGACAAGCTCGGCCCGGCGGCACGGCGCTTGGTGCAGGAGAATGCGCTGAATCCGGCTGACATTGCGGGTTCCGGCCGTGACGGCCGGGTGACCAAGTCCGATGTCGTCGATCATCTGGCGAAGGCGGTAGCGCCAGCCACGCAAAAACCGGTGGCGCCACCGGCCGTGCCGAAAACGGGCCCTGTGCCTGCCGCTGGCGGCCGGGGAGAGCAGCGTGTTCCCATGACACGACTGCGTCAGCGCATCGCCGAGCGGCTGCTGCAGGCGCAACAGAACGCCGCGATGCTGACCACCTTCAACGAGGTGGATCTGACGGCGGTCATGGACTTGCGCAACCGTCACAAAGAGCGGTTTGAAAAAGAGCAGGGCGTAAAGCTCGGCTTCATGTCCTTCTTCGTCAAGGCGACCGTCGAGGCCCTGAAAAAGTATCCCGTGCTGAATGCCTCGGTGGACGGTACGGACGTCATTTACCACGAGTACTACGATATCGGCGTCGCCGTCTCCACGGACCGCGGACTCGTGGTCCCGGTGCTGCGCGACGCAACTAACAAGTCTTTTGGCGACATCGAGAAGTCCATCGTCGATTTTGCCACGCGCGCGCGTGCCGGCACTTTGGGCATCGAAGAACTCACGGGTGGAACGTTTACCATCACCAATGGCGGAGTATTCGGCTCCCTGCTGTCGACGCCCATCCTCAATGCGCCGCAATCCGCAATTCTCGGCATGCACAAGACCCAGGATCGGCCGATGGCGGTCAATGGCGCGGTGGTGATCCGGCCGATGATGTATCTGGCTGTGACCTATGACCATCGCATCATCGACGGCCGCGAAGCGGTGCACTTCCTCGTGGCCATCAAGGAATGCCTCGAGGACCCGGGCCGCATGTTGTTAGGCATGTAGGCAGCACGGCCATGGGCACGGACAACGTGGCGGAATTCGATGTCGTCGTGATCGGCGGCGGACCTGCCGGCTACCCGGCCGCCATTCGCGCCGGACAAAACAAGCTGAAGGTGGCCTGCATCGACGAATGGCGCAACCGCGACGGCTCGTACGCCTTTGGCGGCACCTGCCTCAATGCGGGCTGCATTCCGTCCAAGGCCCTGCTGGAATCGACGGAATTATTCCACCGCGCGCAAAGCGAATTTGCCGCGCACGGCATCACGGTGGGCGCGGTCGGGATGGACGTCACGGCGATGCAGAAGCGCAAGGCTGGTATCGTCAAAGGTATGACCGGCGGCATACTGGGCCTGCTCAAGGCAGCGGGCGTCACGCCGATCAACGGCCACGGCAAACTGCTGGCCGGCCGCAAGGTCGAAGTCACCGCGGCCGATGGCAGCAAGCGGCTGTTAGCCGCGAAGCATGTGGTGCTGGCCAGTGGCTCGGCGCCCATGGAGTTGAAGACTGCGCCCTTCGATGGCGCCAGCATCGTCGATTCCTGGGGTGCGCTGGACTTTACGGCGGTGCCGAAACGACTGGGCGTCATCGGCGCCGGCGTCATCGGCCTGGAACTGGGCAGCGTCTGGCGGCGGCTCGGTGCCGAGGTGGTCGTGCTGGAAGCGCTGGAGCAATTCCTGCCGATGGCCGACCAGGCGGTCGCAAAAGAAGCGGCGAAGCACTTCAAGAAGCAGGGTCTGGATATCCGGCTCGGCGCCAAAGTGACCGGCGCCACGCTGGCTAACGGCGCGGTCGATGTCAGTTACACCGACGCCGCCGGCAACGCCGCCAAAGCCACCGTTGACAAGCTGGTAGTTGCGATCGGGCGGCGTCCCTACAGCGCTGGCTTGTTAGGCGACGGCACCGGCGTCGAGCTCGATGCGCGCGGTTTCATCAAGGTCAACCACGAGTGCGGCACCGGCGCCGAGGGCGTATGGGCGATCGGTGATTGCGTACGCGGCCCGATGCTGGCCCACAAAGGCAAGGAAGAGGGCGTTGCAGTCGCGGACCGAATTGCCGGGCGTTACGCCGAGGTCAACTACCAGGTGATCCCGTCGGTTATCTACACCGCTCCAGAGATCGCCTGGGTGGGCCAGACAGAAGAGCAGGTCAAGGCCAGCGGCCGCGCCTACAAGACCGGCAGCTTTCCGTTTCTGGCGAGCGGGCGCGCCCGGGCCATGGAGGCCGCCAACGGCTTTGCCAAGGTGGTCGCCGCCATGGACAACGACGAAATCCTCGGCGTGCATATCATCGGGCCCATGGCCGGCGAATTGATCGCCGAGGCGGTACTGGCGATGGAATACCGGGCCAGCAGCGAGGACCTGCAGCGCACCATTCATGCGCACCCGACGCTGTCGGAAGCCCTGCATGAAGCGGCTTTGGCGGCCGACAAGCGCGCCATCGACTTTCCGAATCGCTAAAAGCACGCTTCGTCCCATCGTTGTTGCGACGGACCGCGAACATCGCTAGTGTCGTGCCGCCCTTTTTCTAACAGCAACCGGGGGACTTATGGGTGGCGATCCAATGGCGACTCTCAATTGGCTGGCGGTCATCGTAGCGGCGCTAGCCGGTTTTGCGATCGGCGGCCTCTGGTACGGACCCTTGTTTGGCAAGGTCTGGATGCAGGAATCCGGCATGACCGAAGAAAACGTGAAATCAGGCAATCTGGCAAAGACTTACGGCACCACCTTGCTGCTGAACCTGGTTGCATCATTCAGCCTGGCCATGTTCATCGGCAAGGGCGACCTCAACTTCGGCCTGTTTGCGGGCTTCATGTCGGGTTTCACCTTCGTGTCGATGGCGCTGGGCGTGACTTACCTGTTCGAGCACCGCTCACTGAAGTTGTGGCTGGTCAATGCCGGCTATCAGACCCTGAATTTTACGGTCATGGGCGCCATCCTCGGCGCCTGGCACTAGCCTGAGTCAATTGCTGCGGCGGACGTTCACCACGTTAGGCACGCGCTGCAGCGCCCGCTGCAGCCGTGCCAGTTGCGTCTGATCCTGAACCCCGAACCGTAATACCGTGTGCGCGGTGCCGGCACTGTGGTCGGTGCTGGTATTCATGGCATCGATACTGATGTTTTCGGCGGCAATGGCCTCCGACAGGTCCCGAACCAGGCCGCGCCGGTCGTAGCTGGTGACAGTCAGCTCCACCGGCAACAGGCTGTTCGCGCTGGCACGCCAGTTCACCACGACGCTGCGTTCCGGACGGCCGGCCCGCATGCGCGCGAAGCTGCGGCAACGGGCGGCGTGCACGGTGAGACCGCGGCCGAGTGTCAGGTAGCCGACGATCGGTTCAGGGCGCATCGGCGCACAGCAGCGCGCCAGCGTGATGGGAAGATCCCCGACACCTTCGACTTCGATCGGGTTGCTGCTGGCCGCCTTGCCAGCGTCACGGCGCCTGGCAGCCGCCGCGGCGACGGTCGCGCGTGGCGCGGCAGCGGTTCCCAGGCGGCGCGCCGCCGCCTGCGACAATTGCCGCACCGAAAGCTCGCCTTCGCCTAACAACCGGTACATTTGTTCGGCGTTGTCGCACTTGAGGTCGCCGACCAGTGCCGACAGCAATTCCGGTCCGACGCCGAGCGGCTGCAGTTCGCGCTCGGCAATGCTTCGTCCGGCGGCGATGTTGTCGTTGGCGTCAAGCTTGCGAAACCAGGCGCGCACTTTCGCGCGGCTGCGCGGCGACGCCAGATAACCTTCGTCTTCGATCAACCAGTCGCGGCTCGGCGATTCTTCTTTGCCGGTGATGATCTCGACTACCTGGCCGCTGACCAGCGGCGTCGCCAAAGGCACGATCCGGCCATTCACTTTCGCCCCGCGGCAGCGGTGTCCGAGGCCGGTATGCACCTGGTAGGCAAAATCCAGCGGCGTCGAGCCCTGGGGCAGGTCCGCGACCTCGCCCTTGGGTGTCAGCGCGTAAACACGGTCGGCAAACAGGTCGCGACGCACCTGATCGAGGTAGTCGCTGTCTGCCGGGGCAATCTTTTCCTCGGTTCCTAACACGCTACGCAGCCACTCGATACGCTGTTCGTTGCGCTTGTCGCGGCTGCCGCCTTCCTTGTAGCGCCAATGCGCGGCCAGGCCGAGTTCCGCCTGCGCGTGCATCTCCTGGGTACGGATCTGGATTTCAACCGCCCGATCCTGCGGGCCGATGACCGCCGTGTGTATCGACCGGTAGTTGTTGTCTTTGGGCGTCGCAATGTAGTCGTCGAACTCGCCCGGTATGAAGGCATAGAGGCCGTGCACGACACCTAACGCCGCATAACAGTCGGGCACCGTGGCGCAGACGATACGGAGGGCCCGGACATCGAAAATCTGCTCAAAGGCAAGCTGCTTGCGCTGCATCTTGCGCCAGATGCTGAAGATGTGTTTCGGCCGGCCGTAGATTTCGGCCTGGACACCGGCGCGCGCCAGTTCCGTCCTCAGTGCCGCGACCATCGCAGCGATATAGTTCTCGCGATCCTGGCGGCGCTCGGCGAGCGCGCCGGCGATGCGCTGGTAGGCCTCGGACTCGAGGTAACGGAACGCCAGGTCTTCCAGCTCCCATTTGACCTGCCAGATGCCCAGCCGGTTGGCGAGCGGGCCGTAGACGACGCGCGCCGCCAGTGCCTGCTGCCGGCGTTGGCTGTCGCTTGCGGTCTTGGCCGCACGCAGATCGACTAACACGGCGGCCAGGCGCGCGACAATCAGGCGTGGGTCCTGCGCTGAGGCCAGCAGCATGCGTCGCAGCGACTCGGACTGGCCGCCGCCCAGGCGCTGGTCCGGCTGCCAGTCCGCGGGCAATCGAAAATCCCCCAGCGCCGCAAGCCCGCGCGCGGCGGTCGCGCCTTCAGCGCCAATGCCAGACTCCAGTTTGGCGTCGAGTGCGGCGTTGTCAGCGCCGGCTTCGTGGACTAACGTCGCGAGGCTGAGATCGCAGTTCTCGGTCAATTCGGCGCAGACACGCGCGATGCTGAGACCGCGCGCCAGCGCTGCCTCGTCGACCGTCTGCGCGCGCAGCCAGTCGGCGGCAGCGCCGAGCGCAGCCTCAACTTCCGGCGGTACTTTGGTCGCGATCTCCACGGTGTGCCGGTATCATAGCGGCGAACTTCATGCGCCGAACCCGTGCCTCATCCTGGCGAAGCTACCAACCTGACCCCTCGGTCCGGCCTGCGGCGAGCCCGCGCGCCCTGGTTACGTCCGCCGGGCGCATCCGCATCCTGGGCCTGGACCCCGGTTCGCTGCGCACCGGATTTGGCCTCATTGAAATCGAAGGCGCCGAGTTGCGCCATATCGCCCACGGTGTCATCGACGTCCGCGGCGACGAATTCGCGCGCCGCCTGCGCCAGATCCATGTGGAAGTCACGGCCCTGGTCGCGCCGGCGCCGCCGTTCCTGCCGCTGGAGGTTGCGGTGGAACGGGCCTTCATGTATCGCAACGCCGACAGCGCGTTGAAACTCGCGCAGGCGCGCGGCGCGGCGCTCGCGGCGCTGCCGGAAGGCGCCGACGTGTTCGAATACGCGCCACGCGCGATCAAGCAGGCGACAGTTGGGTTCGGCGCCGCGGACAAATCCCAGGTCGCGCACATGGTTGCGCGCCTGCTGGGGATCGCGCAGGGCATCGCCAAGGCAGATGCGGCCGACGCGCTCGCGGTGGCGCTGTGCCATGCGAATGCGCGCCGCCTGACGCAATGGATTGCAGCGGGGCAGGCATGATCGGCGCATTGCGTGGGCAGTTGCTGCAAAAGGCGCCACCCCAGTTGCTGATCGATGTCGCCGGCGTCGGTTATGAGCTTGAAGCGCCGTTGTCCACGTTCTATGTGCTGCCGGCCGTTGGCCAGGACGTCCGCCTGCTGACGCACCTGGTGGTGCGGGAGGACGCGCACATTCTCTATGGTTTCGCGACCGCCGACGAGCGCGCCCTGTTTCGCGCGCTGCTCAAGGTGTCGGGGGTCGGGCCGAGGATCGCGTTAGGCGTGTTATCCGCAGTCAGCGTCGACGCGTTCGCCGATTGTGTGCGCGCGGGCGATGCCGGAGCACTCACCAAGATCCCCGGTATCGGCCGCAAGACTGCTGAGCGTCTGGTCATTGAAATGCGCGACCGGGTTGCTGACTTCGCGGCTAACAAAATGCCCCTCACGGATGCAGGCGCGGTGCTGCCCGGCAGCGGCGCGCGCGGCGAGGCCTTCAGCGCACTGGTGGCCCTGGGCTACAAGCCGGTCGAAGCCACGCGTCTCCTCAAGGGCGCGGAGGGCGACGGTCACAGCACCGAGGACCTGATCCGCCAGGCGCTGCAGAGTGCGGTGCGCACATGAGCGAGGAACGCCTGATTACAGCGGCAGCAGCCCCCGAAGATGAAGCCGTGGACCGCGCCATTCGCCCCAAGCGGCTCGCGGACTATGTGGGCCAGAAGCAGGTCAAGGCGCAGCTCGAGATCTTTGTCAGCGCCGCACGCAATCGCGGTGAAGCGCTGGATCATGTGCTGGTGTTCGGTCCCCCGGGCCTGGGCAAGACGACGCTCGCGCACATCATTGCAGCCGAACTGGGTGTTAGCCTGCGGCAGACGTCGGGGCCGGTGCTGGAACGCGCGGGGGACCTGGCGGCAATTCTCACCAACCTGCAGCCGCGCGATGTGCTGTTCATCGACGAGATCCATCGGCTCGCGCCGGTGATCGAGGAAATCCTCTATCCCGCGATGGAGGATTATCAACTCGACATCATGATCGGCGAGGGCCCAGCGGCGCGCTCCATCAAGCTGAACCTGCCGCCGTTCACGCTGGTTGGCGCCACGACACGCGCCGGGCTTCTGACCTCGCCGTTGCGCGATCGTTTCGGCATCGTCCAGCGGCTGGAGTTTTATGACGTGGATGACCTGACGCGGATCGTGACGCGGTCGGCGGGCATCCTGCAGACCGAAATCGACGCCGACGGCGCGCGCTGCATTGCCAGCCGCGCCCGCGGCACGCCGCGCATCGCCAATCGCCTGTTGCGCCGTGTGCGTGACTACGCCGAAGTGCGCGCTGCCGGCAAGATCGATGCCGCGATCGCAGCCTCAGCGCTCGATCTGCTGCAGGTGGATCCGCTAGGCTTCGATTCGCTGGATCGCCGTTTGTTAGGCATGATCATCGAGCGATTTGACGGCGGACCGGTCGGCGCCGACAGCCTGGCAGCGGCGCTGGGCGAGGAACGCGGCACGCTCGAGGATGTGATCGAGCCGTTTCTCATTCAACAGGGTTATCTGCAACGCACCGGCCGTGGCCGCATGGTGACGCGGCTGACCTACCAGCATTTTGGCTTGAAGCTCCCGGAGCGGTTCGCCGGCAACCTGCCGTTGTTCGAGGACGGCAAATGAAGCCGGTGTTCAGCTGGCAGGTGCGCATCTATTGGGAAGACACTGACGGCGGCGGCATCGTCTATTACGCCAATTATCTGCGCTACATGGAGCGCGCACGTACCGAGTGGGTGCGATCGCTGGGTTTTTCGCAGGCCGCGCTGGCCGTGGATCCCGGCGTACTGTTCACCGTGGTCGAGGCGCAGGTGAAATATCTGTCGCCCGCGAAACTTGAAGACGCCCTGGCGGTCAGTTGTGAACCAGCGCTAGAAGGGCGGGTCAGCCTGGCATTCCGGCAGCGCGTGTGCCGCGATTCGCTGGATGGCGAATTGCTGGCCGAGGGCAATATTCGCGTTGCCTGTGTTGCGAGCGGAAACCTCCGGCCCAGGCGCATACCGGACGCGATGCGTATTGCTATTGCCGGCGCCGGCGGCTGAGGGAACGGAGCGCATGGATCAGATTTCGTTGGTTGGTCTTGTTAGTCAGGCGAGTCTCGGCGTGCAGCTGGTGCTGGTCGTGCTGGTGCTGGCGTCGCTGTGGTCCTGGAGCATTATCTTTCGTAAGGTGTCGCTGCTGCGACGGGCGCGCAGCAGCGCGATGCGGTTTGAAGCCGAGTTCTGGTCGGGTGGCGATCTGACGACGCTGTACAAGGCGCTGGGCGAGCGTGGTGCGACCAGCGGCATGGAAACGCTGTTTGAAATGGGTTTCCGTGAGTTCGCGCGGCTCAAGCAGCAGGGCGTGACCAGCGGTGATGCACTGTACGAAGGTCCGCGGCGCGCGATGAAGGCGGCGCAACTGAAGGAAACAGAGCGACTCGAAGATCAGCTTGCGACGCTGGCCACCATCGGTTCGATCAGCCCATACATCGGCCTGTTCGGCACGGTATGGGGCATCCTGCATGCGTTTGTGGGTCTCGGCAGTGTGCAGCAGGCGACCCTGCAGATGGTGGCGCCAGGCATCGCCGAGGCGCTGGTGGCAACGGCCATTGGTTTGTTAGCTGCCATTCCCGCGGTGATTGCCTACAACCGTTTCGCCGACCAGGCGAGCCGGCTGGAGCTGCGCTGCGATGCGTTCGTCGAAGAATTCTCGGCGATACTGCAGCGGCACGCCGCGCGCGCCGCGAGCTGAAACGAATGGAGCGTAGCAGTCGCAGGCGCAAGCTGATCGGTGAGATCAACGTCGTTCCCTACATCGACGTGATGCTGGTGCTGCTGGTGATCTTCATGATCACCGCGCCGCTGCTGACCGTTGGGATCAAAGTTCGCCTGCCGGAAGCGTCAGCGGAGCCGATTCCGACCGTGTCGGTGAAAGAACAGCCGCCGCTGGTAATGTCGATCGATGCACGTGGACGCTGGTTTCTGAGCGTCGGCCGGACCCCGGGGCAGCCGCTGGACGAGAAAACCGCAGCGGCGCGCGCCACGGCGTTGTTGCGCCGCTATCCCGACATCCAGGTGCTGGTCAAGGGCGATACCCGCGTGCCTTACGGCCGCGTCATCGAAGCGATGGCGATGCTGCAAAAAGCGGGCGCGCGCAAAGTCGGATTTCTTACCGATCCGCTGCCGCCCGGAGAGACGCGCGGTTCACAATCGCCATGACGACGGCGACGATGGACTCCCAGCGCGACGCCGCGGTCGGCTGGCTTGGCGCGGTGTTGCTGCATGGTCTGGTCATCGCCATCGTCCTGACTGGGTGGGCGCGCTGGAAACTGGCAGCGCCGCCGCTGTCGGGGTTGGCGCTCGAGGCGACGCTGGTCGTTGCACAGCCGCGGCGCGCGCCGCCACAGGAACCCGCGCCGGCGCCCAGGGCAGAACCCGCGCCAATTTCACCGGAAAAACCGGTCACTCCCGTGCCACCGCAGCCTGCCACTCCGCGGGTGCTAACGACACTGGTGCCAAAGGCGGAGAAACCAATTCCCGCAGCGAAACCTGCGCCCGTGGACGACCGGGTGGCGCGCGAAAAGGCTGCGCGGGAGGCTCGTGCCGCGACTGAAGCCAGGGAACGCGAGGCAGCGCTCAAGACCAGCCTCGCCGCTGAAGAACGCGCGACTGCGCTGCGCGGCAGCGCACAGGCCGCAAGCTGGTACGATGCTCTGCGCGCCCATATCGAGCGCCAGTGGCGCCGCCCGGTGACCGCCAAAGCCGGGATCCGCTGCGTGGTGTTAGTGGATCAGGTTCCCGGCGGCGAAGTGGTCAACGCGCGCATCAGCGAATGCAACGGCGACGATGCGGTTCGCCAGTCCATAGAGGCGGCAGTATTCCGTGCATCGCCATTGCCGCTGCCGCCAGATCCTGCGCTATTTGAGCGCCGCCTGGAACTCGTGTTCGAACCGAAGGACTAAGCCCTGGTATGCCTGTGCAATTGTTAGCCCGATGGAGTCTCTGCGCATTGCTTTTGGCGCCGTGCCTCGCAGGCGCCCAACTGCGCATTGAAATCACGTCCGGGGTCAATGATCCGGTGCCGGTGGCCATCAACGAGAAGGGCGATCCGGCGGCAGCCCTGGTTGCGACGGTGGCGCAATCGGATCTGGCCAGCAGCGGCCGGATCAAGCCTGTGCCGATGGCCGCATCGGCGCGCAACAGTGGCGCGGATTTTGTCCTCGAGCTCGACAATCGCGTGGGCAGCGACGGCACCGTGCGGGCCGCGGTGACGCTGCTCAATGTCGCCACCAACCAGCCCGTCGGCACCGAGACCCTGAACGGAACCAGCGGAAATCTCAGGTTGTTAGGTCACAAGGTGGCGGACTGGGTGTACCAGAAGGTGCTGGGCGTCCCCGGCGCCTTTGCCTCGCGTATCGCCTATGTGTCGGTCGACGGGCGCGCGCCGCGCCAGCGTTTTCAACTGATCGTCGCCGATTCGGACGGCGAAACACCAAAGCCGGTCCTGGAATCGGAGCAGCCGATCATGTCGCCGGCGTTTTCGCCTGACGGGCTCTGGCTCGCCTACGTGTCCTTTGAAGCGCGCGTGGCGGCGATCTATGTGCAGAAACTCGCGACTGGTGAACGCCGCCGGGTCTCGGCGCGCCGTGGTGTCAATGGAGCGCCCAGCTGGTCGCCGGACGGTCGCAAGTTGGCGCTGACGTTGTCGGGCTCTGCGGGAAATCTCGATGTTTTTGTGCTGGACCTGGCCACCCAGGATCTGACCCGTATCACCGACGATCCGGGTATCGATACCGAGGCGGTCTGGTCCATTGACGGCCAGGCCCTGTATTTCACCTCGGATCGTTCTGGTGGTCCGCAGATCTATCGTCAGCAATTGGGCGGCGGCGAACAGCCGAAACGCCTCAGTTTCGGCAGTCCCTATAATGCGCGGCCGCGAATTTCGCCCGATGGCAAGTTGCTTGCGATGGTGACTCTGGACAACGGCGGCTACCGGATCGCATTGCAGGATCTGGCGGGCGGGGCAGGCCGCATCGTGACCCGCGGCCGTTTTGACGAGTCTCCGGCGTTCGCGTCCAACAGCTCGACGCTGATATACGCCGGGCACGAGAACGGGCGGGATATATTGGCGACTGTGTCCGTTGATGGCCAGATCACCCAAAGACTCAAGGCCGATCGCGGCCAGGTTCGTGAGCCGGTTTTCGGGCCGCGGTTGAATTGACCTTGCGTTAGCATTTGTATTCGGAGGATTTATGACGGCAAAGCATTTTCTGGTGGCGAGCGTGGTGATGACCCTGCTACTGAGCGCCTGCGCGACCCGCAAGCCGGCGACCGCGCCTGACGCTGCCAGCACCACGCCTCCGACGAGCAGCACAGCGCCCGCTGACAATGGTGTCGTCCCCGCGGCACAACCCGCGGCTGCGCCGGCCAGCGCCGGACCCAGCGGCGGCCTGCTGGACAAGCGCATCATCTATTTTGACTTTGACAAGTCCGAGGTGCGCGCCCAGGACATGGACCTCATCAATGCCCACGCGCGTTATCTCGCTGCAAATCCGCAGCAGAAGATCCGCCTTGAAGGACACACCGATGCGCGCGGCACGCGTGAATACAACATCGGTCTCGGCGAGCGACGCGATCAGGCGGTGCGCCGCCTGCTGATGGTGCAGGGCGCGGCCGATTCGCAGATTCTGACCGTCAGTTTTGGCGAAGAGCGCCCCGCGGTCGAGGGTGACGACGAAACCGCGTTTGCACAGAACCGCCGCGTGGAACTGGTTTACGCTCCATGACGATGGCTCGAACCATCGTCCTGGCTTTGTTAGCAGTCCTGCCGCTCGCGGGTTGTTCGCTGACGCCTGCCGAGCCCGATCCGGTGCAGGTCAAGCTCGATGATGTTGATCGTCGCGTCGGGCAGGTCGAGCGCGTCGTCAACAACCAGAGCCTGATTGAGCTGACGCAGCGCCTCGATGCACTGCAGAACGAGGTACGCCAGTTGCGCGGCCAGGTCGAAGAGCTGGAAAACTCCAACACCGCGCTGCGCAAGCAACAGCGTGACCTGTACGCTGATCTCGAAAGTCGCCTCAGTGCCTTGGCTGCAACGCCCGCCGCAGCCGGCGATGCGACATCCGCTGCCGCGCAGCAGGCTTACGGCCGCGCGTTTGATGCGCTAAAGGCCGGGCAGTATCCGCAGGCCATCAAGGGATTTCAGGCGTTCCTGGTCAGCTACCCGCGTGGTGCGCTGTCCTACAATGCGCAATACTGGCTCGGTGAAGCGTTCTATGTCACGCGCGATTACGACCAGGCGCTGGCCGCGTTCACGCGTGTCAGCAAGGAGTGGCCCGATTCGCGCAAGTTGCCGGACGCGCTGGTCAAGCAGGGTTTTTCGCTATTCGAGTTGAAGCGACTGGCTGACGCGCGCAACATTCTCAACGACCTCATCAAGCGTTTTCCGGACACTGAGGCGGCGCGACTCGCCGCCGAACGCTTGAAGCGCATTGCCGCGGATGCACGCTGAGTCGACAGAGCCGGGTTCACCCCGTCTCAAAATCACCGAGGTGTTCCGCTCGCTGCAGGGCGAGGCGAACGCCGTGGGGTTTCCCACGACGTTTATCCGCCTGACAGGTTGCCCGCTGCGCTGCCAGTATTGCGATACTGCGTACGCGTTCCATGGCGGCGAATGGCGCACGGTCGCCGAGCTGGTTGCCGCTGCCAGGGACGAAGGCGCACGCCATGTCTGTGTGACCGGCGGCGAACCCCTCGCGCAGAAGAACTGCCTGCCGCTGCTGAGCAGCCTGTGCGATGCCGGATTCGAGGTGTCACTCGAGACCAGCGGCGCGCTGGCGATCGACGAGGTTGATCCGCGCGTCTCGCGCGTGGTCGATCTCAAGACGCCGGCGTCGGGTGAGGTCGCGCGCAATCGGTATGAAAATCTCGCGCTGTTGCGCCAAGCTGATCAGGTGAAATTCGTCATCTGCGACCGGGCCGACTATGAGTGGAGCCGTGAGCAGCTGCAGCAGCACCATCTGGCGACGCGCTGCACGGTGCTGTTTTCGCCCAGCGCCGAGCAATTGTCCGGCCGGGAGCTCGCGGACTGGATCCTGGCGGACCGCCTGCCGGTACGGTTCCAGCTGCAGCTGCACAAGATCCTGTGGGGCAACGTGCCCGGAAAATGAGCGTTGCTAACAAAAAAGCGGTTGTGCTGCTGTCGGGCGGGTTGGACTCGGCTACCGTGCTCGCGCTTGCCCGCAAGCAGGGCTATGAATGCCACAGCCTGGCGGTGGCGTACGGGCAGCGGCACGCGGCCGAACTGGCGGCAGCGGCGCGCGTTGCAACCACGCTGGGCGCGGCCTCGCATCGCGTGGTCCAGGTGGACCTCGGGTCCATCGGTGGCTCGGCGCTGACTGATCACGCGATTGCCGTGCCTGTGGCATCAACCGCCGACGCACCGGTCGCGCCGGGCATTCCAGTTACTTACGTGCCGGCGCGCAACACCGTGTTGCTTGCGCTCGCGATGGCGAACGCCGAAGTGTTAGGCGCAGGGCATGTGTTTATCGGCATCAACGCCGTCGATTATTCGGGTTATCCGGATTGCCGACCGGAGTTCATCGCCAGGTTTCAGGAGCTGGCGCGCCTCGCGACCCGGCGCGGCGTGGAAGGCGGGGATCTCAGCGTCCATGCGCCGTTGCAGCAACTCGCGAAGGCCGACATTATCCGACTGGGCACGAGTCTCGGCGTCGACTATTCATTGACCGTCTCCTGCTATCAGGCCGACGCGGCGGGCGAGGCCTGTGGCCACTGCGATTCCTGCCGGATCCGCGCAGCTGGCTTTGCCACGGCCGGCGTGCCGGACCCGACACGCTATCGATCCGGTTCACGCCAGAACGCTTTCAGGTAGAATGCGCGGCCCTCGTCGGGCACCCGCAACACGGGCCCTTAGCTCAGCCGGTAGAGCAGCTGGCTTTTAACCAGTTGGTCGCGCGTTCGAATCGCGCAGGGCCCACCACTTTCTCTGTTAGATACAGCGCCTTACGTGGGTTTATTCAAGCAGATACACGACCGGTCGCGTGTACCAGCTCTTCTGTGCTGTGTTTATCCGGGAGTGATGATCTCACATCCATACTCGCTGGCCGATGACGCCAGCCAGTGCCAGAAGCTCTCGAAAAAACTGCGGGCGACGACAATTCTGTAGACCGGGTCGGCCGCCGTCTGCCACAGGTGCACCCCGACGTGACTGGCGGACGTCAGCGCAACGTAGCCCACCTGGAAACTGGCCGGGTGCAGGTCGACCGGCAGGCCCTTGGCCAGCACGTCACGGACCCTGGGGCCGCTGACCTCCAGCACCATGCGGCTGTCGGTCTGTTCGAATACGGACGCCAGGCCGGCGCAGCTTGTTAGCAAAAAGTTCATGTTGATGGCGGCGGAGCTGGACTCCACCAGCCAGTGCCCGGGTCCTGACCAGATAATGCTAACGCCGGCGCCGGAGGCGACGCGCGGCGCCAGCGGCAGCGGGGCGCCGAACGCGCGCTCAGCGGCGGCGGACAAGGTCGTGGTCTGACCGGGCCGCGCAATCATGCTGGCGAGCAGTCCAGGGGTATGCTCGCGCACCGCCAGGCCTGGCGGGCCGTCGAGTCTGCCGATGAGGCCCGGGGCGAAGGCAAACGCGTCTGCATCAGCCACGCAGCCGCTCTCCCTGTGGGTCGACAAACACCGGGTCGCAAATGTCGACCAGGGTCTCGCGATTTCGCAGCGGATCGCAGATGCGCAAGCGTTCTCCGTGCCGCTGGCTGCCGTTAGCCAGAAAACCCAGTCCGATCCAGTGACCCAGTGAGGGCGAATAGGCGGCCGAAGTCACATAGCCCTGTTCGTTAGCAGCGGTAACGGCACTGCCGACCGGCAGGAAATGCGCGCCACTTGCAAGCCGGAACGCGCGGTCGACAGGTTTCAGCCCGACCAGCTGCGGGCCCGCCGGGCCCTGCAGGTTTGAACGGCGCGACATCACCGCGCCGATATAGTCCTTCTTCGTGGACAGCATGCGCCCCAGGCCGAGCTGCTGCGCCGTCGTGCGGCCGTTCAGTTCATTGCCTGCGACATGACCTTTCTCGATGCGCATCACCCCGAGTGCCTCGAGTCCGTAGGCGACCACGCCCAGATCGGCGCCGGCTGCGAACAACTGCCGTATCACCGCATCTCCCGAGCGCGCCGGCACCGCCAGCTCGTAGGCCAGCTCGCCGGAGAACGATATCCGGAACAGTCGCGCGTGCTGTCCGTCAGCCATTTTCACGTTAGCAGCGGCGAGGTAGGGGAACGCCGAGTTTGAAATATCCTGCCCGGGGTCCAGGATCTTCTGCAGCAAGGCGCGCGCACGCGGGCCGGCGATCGCGAACTGCGCCCATTGTTCCGATACCGAGACGAACTGCACATCGAGATCCGGCCACAGGATCTGGTGGCAATACTGCATGTGCTGATAGACATCGACGGCGTTCGCAGTTGTTGTCGTCAGGACATAGTGCTGGTCGGCGAGGCGCGCGACCGTACCGTCGTCCATCACGATGCCGTCTTCGCGCAGCATCAGCCCGTAACGCGCGCGACCCATGGCCAGCGTCTGCCAGCCGTTGGCATACAGGCGCTCCAGGAACTGCAATGTGTCCGGCCCCTGCAACTCGATCTTGCCCAGCGTCGACACATCGCAAATGCCGACGGTCGATCGGACTGCCGTCACTTCGCGGATAGTTGTCTGCAACCAGTCGTTTTCCCCGGCCCGCGGAAAATACTGCGCCCGCAGCCAGGCGCCTGTTTCCGCAAAGACTGCGTGCTGTTCCTTAGCCCAGGCATGCGAGGGCGGCAATCGCACTGGCCGGAACTCCTGGCCACGATGGTGGCCCGCGAGCGCACCAATCGCGACCGGCGTGTAGGGCGGGCGAAACGTGGTGCTGCCAACGCTGCCGATGGGCCTGGACGTCTGCGCAGCTAACAAGGCAAGCCCGGTGACCGCCGACGTCTTGCCCTGATCAGTCGCCATGCCCAGGGTCGTGTAGCGCTTCAGGTGTTCGGCGGAACTGAACCCTTCGCGCTGCGCCAGCTCGATGTCGGTCGCAGTCACGTCATTCTGAAAATCGACGAAACACTTGCCGCGGGTACTGGGCACACGCCACAGCGCCTGCCGCGCCTCCGGTTCATCCGGCGTGGACGGCACTGCCAACTGCAAGGGCGACAGACCGAGCGCCTGCGCCGCCGCCTGGCCCTCACGGTAACCGGCGCTAAGCGCTGCGCGTGTGGTGAATTCACCGTTAGCGGCGCCGGCGACTGCCATGCCCGCCGGCAACTGGTCCGGCACAAAGATCGCACGATCGGCGTCCCAGCGCGGCCGCGCTCCCAGATGCGAGGTCAGGTGCACTGTCGGCGACCAGCCGCCCGATACCGCCAGCAGGTCGCATTCGATGCGCCGCAGCTGGCCTCCGCTGGAAACAATCTCGACGGCCTGAAGGGCACGGCCGCCCAAAGCGCGACGAACGACGCCGCTGATCGCTTCGGTGTTGCGAACCGAGGTACTGCTAACAGAACGCAGCCGGTTGGCGTCCATCACGCCGTCCCGGGAATCGACCACGGCGACAACCTCGGCGCCGGCGCCCTGCAGATCAGCCACGGTCGACCAGGCATCGTCGTTGTCCGTGAATACCACGGCGTGCCGGCCCGGACTGACCGCGAATCGATTGATGTAGCTGCGCACCGCGCCGGCCAGCATGATTCCCGGCCGGTCGTTGTCGCCGAATACCAGCGGTCTTTCGATTGCGCCGGCGGCAAGCACCGTGCGCCGCGCGACGATGCGCCACAGTCGCTGACGCGGCTCGAACGGGGGCGGCACTGGCAGATGATCGTTGACGCGCTCCAATGCGGCGAAAACACCGTGATCGTAGCTGCCGAATACCGTGGTGCGCGGCATGAGCCGCACGTCAGGGTTCGACGCCAGTTCAGCGATAACGCTCGCGGCCCAGGCATGTGCCGGCAGGTCGCCGATCTCACGCTGCTCGCTGAGGCACCGGCCGCCGAAGTGAAAATCCTCGTCCGCCAGCAGCACGCGCGCGCCGCTGCGCGCCGCCGTAAGCGCCGCCATCAGCCCTGCAGGTCCGGCGCCGATTACCAGCAGGTCGCAGAACGTCGAGGATTTTTCGTAACTGTCGGGATCGGGCGCGGCTGCCATGCTGCCGAGACCCGCTGAGCGCCGGATCAGCGGTTCATAGACTTTCTCCCAGAATGCCGCCGGCCACATGAAGGTCTTGTAGTAAAACCCCGCCGACAGCAGGGGTGCGAACAGGCCATTCACTGCCCGTGCATCGAAACGCAGCGACGGCCAGCGGTTCTGGCTGCGCGCCTCGAGACCGTCATAGAGTTCCGTGACCGTGGCCCGGGTGTTAGCTTCGCGGCGCGCGCCGTTGCGCAGCTCGACCAGCGCATTGGGCTCTTCGGATCCGGCCGAGAGGATGCCGCGCGGCCGGTGATATTTGAACGAGCGTCCGACCAGGCGAATCTCGTTAGCCAGCAGCGCCGAGGCCAGAGTGTCCCCCGCACAGCCCGAGAGTTCCCGGCCGTCGAAGGAAAAGCGCAGCGGCTGGCTGCGATCGACGAGGCCACCGCGAGCCAGTCGCGCCGGTTGTCCGGCTGGGTTGAGCGTGGTCACGCCCAACTCCGCGCCGGAACGACTGCGCCAATGACCTGGGTGCGGGTATCGCGTTCGACAATCAACCAAGCGTGGCAGCCGGAGGCGTGGAACCAAAGTTCACGATGCGCGCCATCCGGATTGTCACGCAGATAGACATAGTCACAGAACGCGGCTTCGGCATCGGGCGCCGCCGGATCCGGCCGCCGGCGCGTGGCGTCGCCGCCGTAGGTGAATTCGTCATGGCCGCGCGGGCCGCAGTGGGGGCAGTGGATGCGCATGCCGGTCAGTGCTTGTTAGGGTACGGGCCGCGACCCTTCTCATCGATCAGGCGCCCGTTGCGGAACCGGTCGAGCCGGTAGGCGGCGGCGAACGGATGCGACTCGTCCTGAGCTAACAGGTGAGCGAAGCACCAGCCTGAGGCGGGCGTCGCCTTGAAGCCGCCATAGCACCAGCCGGCGTTCAGATACAGCCCATCGACCGGCGTGCGATCGATGATCGGCGAGCCATCCATCGACATGTCCATCAGGCCGCCCCAGGAGCGCAGCAGGCGCACGCGCCCCAGCATCGGCATGAGCGCCATGCCGCCTTCGCAGACGTCCTCCACCGTGGGGAGGTTGCCGCGTTGCGCGTAGGTGTTATAGCCGTCGATGTCACCACCGAACACCAGGCCGCCCTTGTCGGACTGGCTGACATAGAAATGTCCGGCGCCAAAGGTGATGACGCCGGGCAGCACCGGTTTCAGGCCCTCGGTCACAAAGGCCTGCAGCACATGGCTCTCGATGGGCAACCGCAGTCCGGCTAACGCTGCGACCCGGGAGGAATTTCCCGCGCAGGCGAGACCCACCTTGCGCGCAGCGATGAAACCGCGGGTGGTTTCAACACCTGTGACGGCACCGCGTTCGCGACGAATGCCGGTGACTTCGCAGTTCTGCACGATGTCGACGCCCAGCTTGTCGGCCGCACGCGCATAGCCCCAGGCCACGGCGTCGTGGCGCACCGTGCCGCCACGCCGCTGCAGCAGGCCGCCCTTGATCGGAAAACGCGCATTGTCGAAATCGAGAAAGGGCGCGATCCGGTGTACGCCGGCCACATCGAGGAGTTCGGCATCGACGCCGTTCAGCCGCATGGCATTGCCGCGGCGCGCATCGGCATCGCGCTGCGCATCGCTGTGAATGAGGTTCAGCACGCCGCGCTGGCTGACCATGGCGTTGTAGTTGATGTCCTGCTCCAGGCCTTCCCAGAGTTTCAGCGACCACTCGTAAAAGGGTGTGTTGCCAGGCAGCAGATAGTTGGAGCGGATGATGGTTGTGTTGCGACCGACATTGCCGCTGCCGATCAAGCCTTTCTCCAGGACTGCGATGTTTGTCAGGCCGTGAACCTTGGCGAGGTAGTAGGCCGTCGCAAGCCCGTGGCCTCCACCTCCCACGATAACGGCATCGTAGGCGTTGCGCGGCTCGGCGTCGCGCCAGGTCGGTTGCCAGTGTCGATTGCCGCGGGCCGCCTCCGCCAGCAGTCTGAAAAACGAATAACGCATGCCTGAAAAATGGCTCTAGGGTTCGCCGCCGCCAATCGCTTCGCGCCGTCGCGCAACGAATGCGTCCAGCGCTTCGGCGATGGCGGGGCCAAGGGGCGGCTGTTCGTATTCGTTCAAGGCACGTTTCCAGATATCCGTTGCACGCTGGGTGGCGTCCTTGCCGCCGCCCAGCTGCCAGTTCTCGTAATTCTGCCAGTTTGACACCAGGGGCTGATAGAACGCATGTTCATAGCGTTCCATGGTGTGCGCGGCACCGAAGAAGTGTCCACCGGGCGCCACCTGCTGTTGCGCCTCAAAACCCAGCTCCGCTTCGTTGACCACAATCGGTTTCAGGAATTCGATCATCAGCTGCAGCATCTCGACATCGAGCACCAGTTTTTCGAACGACGCTGTCAGGCCGCCTTCCTGCCAGCCGGCCGCGTGGTAAACGAGATTGCCGTGCCCGAGAATCGCGCCCCACAAGGACATTTCGGTCTCATAAACGCCTTGGGCGTCGGCGGCGTTGGAGGCGCTGGCGTTAGAGGTACGGTAGGGCAGGCGGTAGCGCCGCGCCAGCTGGCCGCTGGCCACATTCGCCTTGGCATTCTCGGGCGTGCCGAAAGCCGGCGCGCCGGAGCGCATGTCGACGTTAGACGTGAACGCGCCGTACATGACCGGCGTCCCGGGCCGCACGGCCTGTGCGAGTGTCAGGCCAAAAAGGATTTCCGCGTTTTGCTGGGCGAGCGCGGCGGCCAGCGACACGGGCGCCATGGCACCCATCAGCGTAAACGGCGTGACCACCACCGGTTGACCGTGTTGCGCCATTGTCATGAGTCCATCCGCCATGGCTTCATCAAAGCGGCGCGGGCTGTTGACCGAGATGATAGTGATGACGCCGGGACTGCCGGCCATTTGTTCGACTGAAATCCCGCGCGAGATCGCCATCATCTCGATGCCGTCGCGGGCGCGGCCCGCGCCGATGGCGGTGCAGTGATAGGCCAGATCCGTGTACAGCAGGTTGGCCCGGTACGCGTCCAGGTGGCGCGAGTTGGCTGGCAGTTCCACCGGCGCGCACACCTGGTTGCCAATCACGTGGATTGCATTGAAATACTGCGCCAGGCGGATGAAGTCGCAATAGTCGCGGTAATTGCCGGAACGACGCCCGCGTTCACAGTCGTGCACAAAGGGCGGGCCGGCAACCAGCCCGAACGCGATGTTCCTGCCACCTAACACCAGCTGCTTGGCCGGATTGCGCGAGGTTAGCGTAAACGATGCGGGCGCGGTGGCCAGCGCTCGATCGACGATCGCGCGGTCGAGTCGCACCGTGCCACTGGCTTCATCGACCCGGGCGCCGACAGCGCGCATCGTGGCACGTGCGGCGGGCGACATCAGTTCGATGCCGATTTCCTCGAGTATGCGCAGCGACGTCAGATGGATTGCCTCGACCTGATCGGCGGACAATACCTCCATCGGCGCATAGGGATTGCTGACCGTTGTCCACGGCAGCTGCGCCAAGCGACCGCCGGCGGAACGTCGGGTCTTACCACCGGGCCTCAAGAGGGCACCATGCGATCGACGGCGCGCAAACTGTTCATGCCCGAAGTTGGCCCATCTGGAAAAAGAGGAGTTACATCATAGCGAGGTCAGCGTGATGAATTCCGTCATGTTTGCCACGGCGATTACATGACCGGGCCTTGCCGACCTAACAAGCCCAGCGCGGGGCCATTGCGCCTCGCCGGCGCGGGCGCGCCAATAGCAGCTTGTTTTGTATCGAATAATTATGATTAAAAACAATATTTTACAATTTAATATTAAAGTTTATTAGAGATCAAGACGTTGGAGCGCGCGCAGCCGTTGTCGACTTGCGCCGCCCCACATTGGGCCGCGGCTTCCAGCGTGGCGTCCGCATGGCCGCTGAAAACCCGCGCTGGGAGTCCCGCCTGCAGGCGCCACACCGGCCGGGCGTGGCGCCTACGTGCAGACTTGTTAGGGCTCTGTCCGGACGACGGCATCCTGGTTGGGCGACGTCAAAACCGGATTGCCGCGGAAGTCGGTCCAGACCGTCACGGACTTGCCATTCGCCGCTACAGCGGTTCCGGTGTAATCACCAATGAACGATCCGGCGAACAGGATGTAAGGGTTCGACGACTCGCTGGTTGCGCGTGTTTCCGCGGCGAAGTTGTCCGTCGAGGAACGAAGGGCCCAGTCGAGGCACACCGCCGCCGTCGCTCGTGCGCCACTCGTCGGTGCGACGACGCTTCCGGTCACGGTATCGAGCTCCATGATTCCGCAGCGGCGATCTGCGACCGTTGGCGTGGGGGAATAGGCGCGTGTGTAATAACCGACGACTATGCGACCGGCGTTAGCACCCACCGACGGGTAGACCTTGTCAGCCACATCAGCCGCACCCGACTTGAGGGTTCGCGGTGCTGTCCACGTCAACCCATCTGTCGAGGTGACCAGTTTGACCTGGTTGGACGTCGTCCCGGCAAAGCCGAAGCCGCCATTGCCGCAGTTTCCCGAACCCTGGTTGTCGGCCCAGACAATCACCAGTTTGTCGTTGGTCGGGTCGATTGCCATCGACGGGAAGCTGTTGATGCGGAACTGCTCGAAGCTGAGCGTCTGCCGCCCCTGCGCACCTGGACGCTGAAATGGATAGCAGTCCAGGTCATCATAAACACGCGCAATCTGGCTGTTAGTAAACGACGTGCCGCCATCCACCGAGCGCGCGACAACCAGCTGATCCTGTGAGTAGCCCGTAGTCGGATCCGCTCCTTCATACGCAACGTAGACCGTACCATTGCCGCTGACGACTACCTGCGAACCCTGGTTGTAAGGATGCGCGGCGTCCGACACTTCCTTGACCGACGACCAGGTCTTACCACCGTCTCGGGAACTCGACATCACGATCGGCGACCGCAGGTAGCCAAGCCCGCGCGGGCCCTGGTAGAACTTGGTCCAGGTCAGATACACGGTGTTGCCAGGGCCGGTCGTGATCCATTCCTTGTCGCTGAAGAAATCGCCGCTGGCGCGGTAGTCGACCATGGTCGGCTGCGACCATGACGCGCCGCCGTCGGTCGAGACAGCAATCGCAACGCCCGACATGGTGCGCGGGAACTTGTCGAAGTTGCAGACCAGGCCGGTGTAGTACAAACGGCTGCCATCGCGGGAAAACGCGAGGACCGGATCGCCACAGGAGTTCAGGTGCGAGAACTGTCCCGCGCCCCCCGTTGAGGGCGTCCAACCGGGAAGCGCCACGTTGCTCCAGGTCTGGCCACCATTCTTGGAGTAATAAACTGCGTGCGCATCGAAGCGGTATTCGTTCGCCGAGGTCACTACGTTCAGGCTGTCAACCGGGTTGATGACGATGTTCTGCTCGTTCTGCGGGTTATAACAGCTGGTGCCGTCCGCGAAAGAGAAGGCCGTATCGAAGACGATCGCGTCATGTTCCGGCGCGGTTATCACACCGTAGAGACCCGTGGCGTTGAAAGGCGCTTTGCGACAGCGCGAAAACAAGACCTGCGATCCAGCCAGCGGATTGTTCGCGGCTTCTTCCTCAAACTGCAGAGGTGTGCGCAGCTCGCCAGCCTCACCCTGGCCGCCATCGGGAATGGTCGCGCGAAACCGATTGCCGGCGGCGTCGGCCGTTGCTGGTACCGCGAGCGCAAACACGCTGAGCAGTGCGCCAACGGTAGTCGCCAGGAGTCCTGTTCTTGTAAATTTCATGGGAATTTTCTCCAGCTGTTTTGTTGTAGCCAAACGGCGCGCCTGCGCGAACCGGTACGGCTTCGTTTTAACTTAATCAAGCTCGTTTCCAGAGCCACCTGATGGCGCCGGACCAGCAATGCTGCTCTTGTACGCCACTCGCAGGCTGCGGGCAATACCTGCTGCGCTGACAGCGGGCGGCTCCGCGTCGGTATGTACGTATGCTGGTTGGCCACCGCGCACGGGACAATAGCCTGCTAACAAGGACAAGGCGCGATGTACCTGGCAAAAATCGAGTCGCTGCAGCATGTCGTGGGGCAAACGCCGCTGATTGAAATCCACTGCCGGTTTCGTGCGCGGGAATATCGCATCTATGCGAAATACGAGGCGTTCAATTTTTCCGGCAGCATCAAGGACCGCATGGCGCTTTTCATCCTGCGGCGCGCCTACCAGCAGGGGGAAATCCGCCCTGGGGACACCATCGTCGAGGCGACCAGCGGCAACACCGGTATTTCGTTTGCCGCGCTGGGCCGGGCGCTCGGACACCCGGTGCGTATCTACATGCCCGACTGGATGAGCCGGGAGCGGGTGCTGGTGATCCAGAGCCTGGGCGCCGTCGTGATACCGGTGTCGCACGAGCAGGGCGGTTTTGTGGGCGCCATTCACATGGCTAACGAATTCGCCAGGCAACGCGCCGATGTCTTTCGACCGCACCAGTTCGACAACTCCGCTAACGTCGACGCGCATTTCGAGACCACAGGTCCGGAACTGGTCGCGCAGCTGGCGAACCTGGATCGCAGGCCCACGGCCTTCGTGGCCGGCGTTGGCACGGGCGGTACGGTCATGGGCGTCGGGCGCTACCTGCGGGAAAAATTCGGCGATGTGCCCGCGCATCCGCTCGAGCCCGCCAATTCGCCCACGCTGCGCACCGGCCACAAGGTCGGGCGGCATCGCATCCAGGGCATCAGCGACGAATTCGTGCCACCGATCGTCGATCTCGGCCGATTGGGAGGCATCGTCGATGTCTGGGATGGCGATGCGATCGTGATGGCACAGCACCTCGCGAGCGAACTCGGTATCGCCGTCGGCATCAGTTCCGGCGCCAATTTCCTCGGCGCGTTAACTGTGGCCGAGGCCCAGGGCGTGGATTCCTGTGTCGCGACAGTGTTCTGCGACGACAACAAGAAATATCTGTCTACGGATCTGTGTAGCGACGAGGAATGCAAGCCGCACTACCTGACGCGCGACCTGCAACTGCTGGGATTTCGCATCACGCCCGGGTATCGCGGTTCTTGCGCTTGAGCAGTTTGCGCTGTTGCCGGAGATGACGAAAGCCGACCAGCTTCTTGCGTTGCTCATCCCACAGGTGCGTCGGCATTGACTTGAGGCTCGAAAAAAAAGTCATCGGCTGCACGGTCTGAAACACCGGATCGGCATCGTGGCAGCGCTGCAGGTTGTAGTTGGGGATGCGTGGGCTCAGGTGATGGATGTGGTGGAAGCCGATGTTGCCGGAGAACCACTGCAACACGCGCGGCAACTTATAGAATGAACTGCCCTTGAGCGCGGTCTGGATATAACTCCAGTCGTCGCCACGCTCCCAGTAGGTTTCTTCAAACTGGTGCTGGACGTAGAACAGCCAGATGCCGGCTCCACCCGATATGCTGGTCACTGTTAGCTGAATCAGCAGATAATTCTCGATGCCAAGCACGGCACTGAGGCCGGCGGCCATCACGAAAATGGCCAGGTTCATCCAGTAGGCCGAGTGTCGTTCGCGCGCTTGAGCAGAAGACGAGGGGAATCGCTGCCGCACGACGAACACATAGAGCGGCGCGAGCACGAACAGGACCACAGGATTGCGTGACAGGCGATAGGCAAAACGGCGCCAGCGTGAAGACTCGAGGTACTCCCGCACAGTCAGGGTCCAGACGTCACCAACGCCGCGGCGATCCAGCTGGCCGGCGGTGCGATGATGGATCGCGTGCTCCCAGCGCCAATGGTAGTAGGGTGTGAAGGTCAATATTCCGGAAATGAAGCCGGTAATCTTATTGGCCAGGCGGGATTTGAAGAAAGACCCGTGACCGCAGTCGTGAAAAATGATGAAAATTCTGACCAGCAGGCCGGCAGCCAGAATCGCGATGGGCAATGTAATCCAGTACGAGATCTCGATCGTGCGCGACATGACAACCCAGCACAGCACGTAGGGAATGAACGTGTTCACGATTTGCCAGCTCGCGCGCAGTGTCGAAGGCTGCTGAAAGCGACTGACAATATCCTGCCACGCGGCTGCACTCTGGTGCAGCGGATCGCTGCCCGCTTCCACCGGCGCGCTCATGGCTCTGTACCTTGCCGAACAGCGCACATCCGAATCACACTCTCGCCCATGGTTACATTATGCCGCCTCGGCTGAATTTGCGCCTGCCTTACGACCTGCCCGGGAATTGCGGTTCATCGCCGCGTTTTTCGGCGCGGTAGTAGGCGGCCTCCGCGATCATCTCCAGACGATCCTCGGGTTCGGTATAGGTGCCGTCGCGAGTGACCACGGAGTCCGTCTCCAAGTCCGGCACTTCAGCAGCTAGTTTGGCCCGGAGAACCCCGGGTTCGGCAGTCTTCATGAGTCGGGTGGCAGTGTTCATGGTCCACTCCTCATCTGCGGCGGTGCAAACCCGCCAGTAACAATTTCCTCCCGTTAGCCTTTTTTTACCATACGCATTATGTGCAGACATGGCGGCATCCGGCGGCCGCGAGCCCGAGTGCGCCGCGCAGCTCGCCGTTAGCTGAGTGATTTCGATCCGCTCGCGACAGCAGCGGCTCATTTCCCCACGCGATCAACGCGCCGACCGCGCAGGTCCAGCGTCGCACGCGCAATCCTTGCATCCTCGGGGTGTGGTTGCGTCACCAAGCCGAGCTTGCGCACCAGCTCCAGCATGCGCTGGTTGGTGGCACTGATGTCGCCGTACAAGGTTTCGAGGCCGCGGTTGGCCGCGTAGTCAAAAAGTATTGCAGCGACCTGCGAACCGACCCCGCGTCCTTGCCAGGCGTCCGCCACGACGATCGCAAATTCGGCCGCTGCGCCACGGGCATCGCTTGCGTAGCGCGCAACCGCGATGAATTGTTCTTGTCCGGTATCGCGTGTGATGGCTACGAACGCCATCGTGCGTTGGTAATCGACAGTTACCATCTGCGCGACAAATTCGGGCGACGGCTCACGCATCACGTAGAGCAGCCGCAGGTACCGCGACTCCTCCGACAGGCCGGTGATGAAGCTGCGCTCACGGTCAATGTCATCCGGCTGGATGGGCCGCACCAGAAAGCCAGCTCCATCGCGGCTGCGGCACTCCATCCGCCACGCTGTCAGGTCTGGCATTTCCATCGCGGTCGATTATCGCAGATCTGAGCCTATTCCAGGCTTTGTTACTCCACCTGACGTAATAACTGGCAGTCGGAAATTGTCAGCAAGCCGCGCCGCACCGTGCCATCCGTACTTTCCAGCAAGGTTGGCGGAATATACCTAAACAGATTCGCCTGACACGGATAGCCCAGCGACCTGTACGCATGGCGTTGCGCTAACAGGAGTGATCTACTGCCGATGTGATTTGTGGAACTGGAGATTTATTATGACTGTTGGTCGTATCTGCAATCGGAAAGTGACGGTCGTCAAAGCCAGCGATACTCTGGGCGAGGCGGCGCATGCAATGGTCAGTAACAATGTGGGTTCGGCAGTCGTGGTCGAAAAACAGGGCCAGGTACTGAAACCGATCGGTATCGTCACGGATCGCGACATCGTCAGGACGCAGCTGAAGCGGGCGGCGGATCTCTATTGCCTCAGTGTCGCGGAAGCGATGACACCGAATCCGCTCTGTTTTGAAGCGCATGAGCTGGTCGTTGATGTGTTGAGCCGCATGCGTGCGCGCGGTGTGCGCCGCGCACCGGTGATCGATCGTAGTGGGGCACTGGTGGGAATCGTGACGCTGGATGATTTGCTCGGACTGCTGGCCGAGGAGTTGATGATGCTGGCCGGTGTGATAGCGCGACAAGCGCCGATCGCCAAGGCCGCCTAGCCAGGGCGCCGAGTCGTCTCAAGGTACTCGTCATAGGTGCCGCGGAAGTCTTCGATACTCCCGCCCGGCAGGATTTCGATGATGCGATTGGCGAGGCTGCCGACAAATTCGCGGTCATGCGACACGAACATGATCGTGCCCGGGTATTTTTCCAGCCCAATCTGCAAAGACTCGATGGTTTCCATGTCCATGTGGTTGGTCGGCTCGTCCATCAGCATGACGTTAGGCTTGGTCAGAATCAGCTTGCCGTAAATCATGCGGCCTTTTTCACCGCCCGAGAGCACGGTGACCGGCTTCTTGGTTTCATCGCCCGAGAACAGCAGGCGGCCGAGTGTGGCGCGCACCAGCTGGTCGTCGTCGGCCTTGCCGGACCACTGCGACATCCAGGTGAAAAGATCAATCCGCGCCTCGAACTCGGCCTGCGGGTCCTGCGGCATGTAACCCGGTTGCGCATTCTCGACCCAGGTGATGCGTCCCTTGGTTGGATGCAGTTCGCCGGCGAGGCAGCGCATCAGGGTCGTCTTGCCAATGCCGTTAGGTCCGATGATCGCCACCCGTTGGCCGGCGGCGATCGTGAAATTGAGATTCGTGAGCACATCGGCATCGGTGCCCGGATAACGGAAACTCAGGCCTTCGACGGTAACCGCCGAGCGATGCAGCTTCACTTTCTGTTCAAAGCGGATGTAGGGATTCTGCCGCGAGGACGGCCGGATCTCCTCGATCTTGATCTTTTCGATCTGCCGCTTGCGCGAGGTTGCCTGGCGTGCCTTGGAGGCGTTCGCCGAAAACCGCCGCACGAATTCCTGCAGGTCGGAGATCCTGTCCTTGGCCTTGGCGTTAGCAGACTCAACCCGCGCACGTGCCTGGGTCGAGGCCAGCATGAAGTCGTCGTAATTCCCCGGGTAGACCTTCAGTTGCTGGAAATCCAGGTCGGCGATATGCGTGCATACCTGGTTGAGGAAGTGCCGATCGTGGCTGATGATGATCATGGTCGCGTTGTAGTCGTTGAGGATCCGCTCGAGCCAGCCGATCGAGTGGATGTCGAGGTTGTTAGTCGGTTCATCCAGCAACAGCACGTCGGGACTGGAAAACAGCGCCTGTGCTAACAACACGCGCAGCTTGAGACCCGGCGGCAGTTCGCGCATCGGCCCGTTGTGTTGCTCCTGCTGGATACCGGCGTCGACCAGGATGCTCGCGGCACGGGCTTCGGCCGTATAGCCGCCGTACTCGGCGAACTTGTTCTCAAGTTCCGCCGCATGCATGTAATCGGCCTCGCTCGCGTCGGGGCTGGCGTAGATGCGGTCGCGCTCCTGCATGGCCTGCCACATCTCGGCATGGCCCTGCATCACCACATCGAGCACCCGCTGGTCTTCGTAACCGAACTGGTTCTGCCGCAGCTTGCCGAGCCGCAGGCCGTTCTGCAGCATGACATCGCCGCCGCTCTGTTCCAGCTCGCCGCCCAGGATCTTCATCAGCGTGGTTTTGCCGCAACCGTTGGCGCCGATCAGGCCATAGCGGTTACCGTCGGCAAACTTGACCGAGACGTTCTCAAAGAGGGGCTTGGCTTCAAACTGGATGGTGAGATTGTTGGTGGACAGCATAGGGAGGCGCGCAAAGGGGGCGCGATTCTAGCTGAGTGGGGGCGTTTGGCCTCCCGAAATGGCCCCTTCGGGGCGCTTTTGGGGGTCGCGCGACCCAAACCGGGTCAATTTCACAAAAACACCCTCCGGAAAATCGAAAAATCCGAGCATTTCCACTATCCTTCGCGCCCTCAAATAGACCCCGTTAATTGGAAGCTCGCAATGCCCCGTACTACAGCCCTGTCCGACATCCGCAACATTGGCATCATCGCCCACGTCGACGCCGGTAAGACCACGACCACCGAGCGCATCCTCTATTACACGGGTCGCAAACACACGATCATCGATATCCATGACACCAAGGATATGAAGACGTCGACGACCACGGATTACCTCGAGCAGGAGCAGAAGCGCGGTATCACGATCCAGAGCGCCGCGGTGTCGGCCTTCTGGCGCGACAAGAAGATCAACCTGATCGACACGCCGGGACACGTCGACTTCACGATCGAGGTCAATCGCAGCCTGCGCGTACTGGACGGCGCGGTGGTCGTGTTCGACGGTGTCGCAGGTGTCGAGCCGCAGTCCGAGACCAACTGGCGCCTGGCCGACAACTACAACGTGCCGCGCATGTGCTACGTCAACAAGATGGACCGCAGCGGCGCCAATTTCGTGCGCTGCATGGAGATGATCAAGAAGCGCCTCGGTGCGCGGCCGCTCGCGGTGCAGATTCCGATCGGTTCGGAAGATAACTTCAAGGGCATGATCGATCTGGTCGAGATGAAGGCGCTGGTCTGGGATTCGGACGACAAGGATGCCGAGTGGCAGAGTCTCGACGTGACGCCGGACCTGGCCGACAAACTCGGCATCGTGGTGCCGAGCGATCGCAAGATCCTGGCCGATGTTCAAAAATACCGCACTGAACTGGTCGACACCTGCCTCGAGCAGGACGATGCCGCGATGGAAGCTTACATCGGCGATGGCACGATCCCGTCCGCCGATACGCTGCGCAAATGCGTTCGCAAGGGCACGATCACCGGCGCCTTCACCGCGGTACTCTGCGGTTCGTCGTACAAGAACAAAGGCGTGCAGCAGGTACTGGATGCGGTCGTCGACTATCTTCCGGCCCCGACCGACGTCTCCGCCATCGCCACCGTGGACGCGGATGGTAAACCGGTCGGCGAACGCAAGTGCTCGGACGACGAGCCGTTTGCGGCCCTGGCTTTCAAGGTCATCAACGACATCTACGGCGCGCTCACCTTCGTGCGTGTCTACTCCGGCGTGCTGTCGCGCGGCGCATCGATCCAGAACACTACGCGCGGCAAGCGCGAGAAGATCGGCCGCATGGTCGAAATGTTCGCCAAGGAAGCCAACCCGATCGAGGACGCGCGCGCCGGCGACATCATTGCGCTGGTCTCCCTGGCCGATACCGAGACCGGTGACACGCTCTGCGATGCTAACAACCCGGTGGTGCTGGAGCGCATGCGCTTCCCGGAACCGGTCATCAGCGTTTCGGTGCAGTCCAAGACCAAGACCGAGCAGGAGAAGTTCGGCGCAGCGCTTGGCAAGATGGTGCGTGCCGATCCCTCGTTGCGGCTCGAGACCGATCGCGACACCGGGCAGACGATTCTGCGCGGCATGGGCGAGCTGCATCTCGAAGTCACGCTTGATCGCATGCGCACGGAATTCAATGTCGAAGGCACGATGGGCGAACCACAGGTTGCCTATCGCGAAACCTTCACCAGAAAAATCGACGAGCAATACGTGCACAAGAAGCAGACTGGCGGTTCCGGCCAGTTTGCGGAAGTGTGGATCACGTTTGAGCCGCGCGAGCGCGGCGCAGGTTTCGAGTTTGTCGACGAAACGACTGGCGGCTCCGTGCCGCGCGAGTTCGTGCCGGCCGTGGAAAAAGGTCTGCGTATCCAGTTGGAAGATGGCGTCCTGGCGCATTTTCCAACCGTGGATTTCAAGGCGACCCTGACCGATGGCAGTTACCACGATGTCGACTCGAACGCGCTGACGTTCGAAATCGCGGCGAAAGCCTGCTTCCGCGAAGCGATCCGCAAGGCGGCACCAGTCCTGCTGGAGCCGGTGATGAGGGTTGAAACCGTGACCCCGGGCGATCACCTCGGTGACGTGATCGGCGACCTGAATCGCCGCCGCGGCACGATCCAGGATCAGCTGGAACGCAGTACTAACATCGCGGTCGTGGCGCTGGTGCCGTTGTCCGAGATGTTTGGCTACATCGGCCAGCTGCGCAGCATGACCAGCGGTCGTGCCTCGTACACGATGGAGTTCTCGCACTACGACCAGGTGCCGCGCAACGTCGCCGAAGAAGTCATCGCCGAAGTTGCAAAAGCGCGGGCTTCCTGAGCCCGCGCCGTCTCCAGCGTCGCAACACCCGTTAGCTTTTCTGGCGGAGTCCGGCGATTTCCGCCTCCAGCGCGCGGATGCGCTCGTGCAGGGGCGCAACCGCCGCCGTGACTTCGGCTTCAGTGAAGCGCGGCGTGATGTGTTGCGGACAATTCCAGTCATAGCCTTCGATCGATATCACGAACGCGCGCTCGACCGTGGCCGTGTAGTCCGGATGGTGCAGCTCCTGCATCAGTTGCGGATCCTCGCTGGCCTGCACCAGCCGCACCCGGCCGAGCAGCTTCAAGCGCCGCTGGTTCGGATAATCCATCAGGATGATCGAGATCCGCTCGTTCGTTAGCAGGTTGCCGACGCTGATGTACTGCACGTTGCCGCGAAAATCAGCGTAGGCCAGGGTCTTGTCGTCGCGGGCCTTGAGAAAGCCGGCCGGCCCGCCGCGAAATTGCACGTAGGGCCAGCCGGTTTCGCTGACGGTCGCCTGGTAAAAACTGTCGCGCGCGGCAATGAAAGCGATCTCCTTGTCGGTCAGCCGGTCGCGGCGATCGCTGCTGCGATCGAGCGCCGCGTAGTTCTTGCGGCTTCCCATCCGGGTCTGCAGGTCGCGGACCGTGGGCGTGAACGCAATGTCAGAGAACGCACGTGACATGTCAGGCTGCCAGCTTCAGGTCGGCCTTAGGATCGTTGCGGCTCATGTTGATCTCCTGGGCGGGTGGTAGGGCCAATGCGGAGCAGCTTGCCGGATTCCAGATCAGGAAAGAATAGACTATCATTGAATTTAATTATTACGACATAGGCAAGAATATGGATCGGATCCAAACCATGGCGAGTCTGGTAGCCGTCGTCGATGAGGGTGGTTTTGCGCGCGCTGCGCGCCGCCTGAAGGTATCCCCGCCGGTGATCACCCGCGCGATCGCGGACCTCGAGCAGCGGCTCGGCCTGGCGCTGTTGCACAGGACGACGCGCGTAGTGCGCGTGACGGAAGCAGGCGCGCGCTATGCGGCGGACTGCCGGCGTATCCTCGCCGATCTCGATGAGGCCGATGAGGCAGCGATGGGCGTGCATGCTGCCGCGCGCGGCCCGCTGGCCATTACCGCACCGGTGCTGTTCGGGAACATGTTCGTGACACCCATTGTTACCCAGTACCTGCGCGCCAACGCCGACACTCAGGTGGGTTGCTGGTTTCTGGATCGCGTCGTCAATCTGGTCGAGGAGGGCCTGGATGTGGCGATTCGAATCGGCGAGTTACCCGATTCCAGCCTGCAGGCGGTCCGCGTCGGCGAAGTGCGCCGGATCGTGTGCGCGTCGCCTGCATACCTCAAGGCGCACGGTACGCCGCGTGCGCCCGACAGCCTGACAAAACACACGCTCATCGCCGCGAGCGGCGTCACGCCGCATGGTGACTGGCAATTCAGGATTGGCAACGCCATGCGGTCGATCAGGTTGCGCCCGCGCATGACGACCACCACTAACGATGCGGCCCGGACCGCGGCATTGTCGGGATTTGGCGTGACGCGTCTGCTGTCCTATCAGGTTGCCGCCGATATCGCGGCCGGTCATCTGCGGGTCGTGCTCCGGGAATTCGAACCGGCGCCACTGCCAATCCATGTGGTGCATCGTGAGGGGCGGCGTGCGACCGGCAAAGTCCGCGCGTTTGTCGATCTCGCCATCGCGCAACTGCGCGGCGATCCGCAACTGCGGCCCGCAGTTTGACCCGCCGGGCAGCGTGTACATCGACTAAAAATGATCACCATGACCCCTGCAGGCGATAAGTTGCTGCTACTCGTTCGCCACGCCGAAACGGATTTCAACGCCGCGCGGGTGATTCAGATGCCAACCGCGGCCTTGTCGGCGCAAGGGCGCAGTCAGGCCGCGTTGCTGGCTAACAGACTCACGGATGCAGGCATCACACGGATTGTCAGCAGCGATTTTCCGCGCGCCGCCGATACTGCGGCCGTGGTCAGCCAGCGCACCGGCGTTGCCGTCGATCATGATGTCCTGTTACGCGAGCGCGATTTCGGCGATCTGATCGGCCTGTCCTATGACTCATTCCCGTCCAGTCCCTTGCCGCTCGACTTCGCGCCGCCTAACGGCGAGGGTCCGGACGTGTTTTTTGGCCGCATGGCCCAGGCGTGGGACCTGATTACGGGTCTGGTCGCGGATACGCCCGGCAACCTGCTGGTCGTCACTCACGGACTGGTCTGCAAGGCCCTGGTTTCGAAGTATGTCGAGCCAACCTCAGTCGGTACTGTTCCCAGGTCCTGGTTCAATACCTCGGTGACTGAAATCAACGCGGCGGCGCCCTGGGTGGCCCGGCGCGTCAACTGCATTGCGCACCTGCCGGATCAGGCGCGTTCCAAATGACCGGTTCCGTCCGCGATGTCGGGTATGGTCACCCACTTGCCCGCGACATGGCGCCGTAGAAAATACTCACAGGTCCGGTTGAACGTTGTTAGCCAGGCGAGACCCTGCGCGGCCTGCGGCAGATCGTCGCGTCCTACCAATCCGCCGAGGTAATGGTCCGCGCCTTGCAGTGTCAGCAGGTACTTCGATTTGCTGGCGGCGAGGTCAAAAGGTTCGCGTCGCCACTGATAGCCGGTCATGCCGGGCGCCTGCTGCAGATCTTCAGTGCCGACCGTCACCAGCAGTGGAATTTTGAGGGCCGCAAAATCCTCGCTGCGCAGCAGCGGCGCAAAACGGCCGGCGCCACTGAAGACGATCGCCGCGCGCACATTTTTTACCTTGCGATGGATGGTATTTCCTGACGCGGGATCGAAATAGCTCGCACCCGCCAGTGTCTGCGCTACCAGTCCGCCAAACGAATGTCCGGTGGCCGCGAGCCGAGTGGCGTCGACTCGGCCGCTGAACTCCGGTGCCTGACGCCGGACTTCGTCCAGTGATGCAACCAGAAATTCCATGTCCTCGAGTCGCCAGCTGAAATAGCGCGGATCATTGCTGCCACGCTTGACGCCCAGCGACACGGAATCCCGATGCGTCGGCGCGAGGACGGCGAAGCCAGCCGCAGCCCAGTGCCGCAGGATGGGGTCGTAAAGATGGCCGGAGGAATAGGCGCCATGCGAGAACAGCACCAGCGGCAAATGTCGACCGGTCGGTGGCATGAATAGCCGCACCGGCAGCGCGCGTGCCGGGTCCGCGGTGGCGAGATCGATGTCGCGCACCACGACGTTGGTGGGGCCTGCGGCGTTCGACAGTCCGGTCGCTGCTGCGGTGGCTGCCGCAGCTAACAAAAAATCACGTCGGTTGTGCATTTGCGATCCTTGCCGCGGATTGTCCCGCGATCCGTCCTAACGTTATCGCCATGCAGATGCCCGCGCCCGGCAGGTAGCCGGTGACGTCCGGACCCGAAATGCCGCGCGCGGCGCCGCCACCGGCGAAAAGGTTGGAAAACGCGCCACCTAATCGCCGTTGCACGCGGGCGTGTGCATCGACCACCAGCCCACCCTGGGTGTGGAACAACGCACCTGTGACGCGCAGCGCGCAGAATTCCGGCGCCAGCGCTGCGATGCCATCGAAGCGGCGGCCGAATCGATCCGGTTGACCCTGGCTGCGGCAGGTGTTGATCGCCGCTGCTTCCCGCTCCAGCGCGCCCGGAGGCAGGCCGCACTTGCTGGCAAGCTCGGCGAGCGTCGCGCCGCGCCGGATCGCGCCGATGGCCGCAAGCTCGCGCTGCTCGAGCGAGTGGCCGAGGCAGGCCTGGTGACGAGTTTCATCGAACACCACCCAGGCGCGGCTCTCGGACTGTTGGTTCACCGGCACGCACAGGCCGGAAATGTTTTCGTTTTCGTGCGTGAAGCGCTCACCGCGCTGGTTGACCATCCAGCCGCCCTCGAGAATGAGCGGGTGCGGGACCACCATTGCCTGCGGATCGGCCAGCGTGCCAAGCCCCTGATACGCCGTCAGGTCCGCGAGCGCTGCGTCCAGCGCCTTGCCCCAGACGATTGCATCGCCATGATTGCCTTCGTGGCCGAAGTAGCGGCCGTTAGCCATCTCGGGAATATGCTCGCGTATGAGCTGCGGATTACCGCCAAAGCCGCAACTGGCTAACACCAGCGCCTCGACGGCCAGCCACTCGCGCGACCCGTCGGGTCGCTGCAGACCCACGCCGGAGATGGCTCCCTGGCGATCGACGCACAGGTCGACCACCCGCGCCTCGGTCATGATGGACGCACCCGCACGCTGAGCGGCGCGCTCCAGCAACGCGACCAGCTCAGCGCCATTGCGGCCCGGTGTCATGTGCAGGCGTGGGTGACTGTGACCGAGACTGGTCCACTTGAAGTCCAGGCGCAGCTCGACATCGTGGCGCTCGGTCAGCCAGTCGACCGTCGGTCCCGATTCATGTGCAATCAGTTTTGTTAGCTCCGGGTCGGCGCGGCCCCTGGTTCTCGCCATCACGTCGTTGTAGAAATGCTCGGGGCTGTCCGCGATGCCGTAACGCTGATGTTCCTTGCTCGCAGCCGCACAGGCGGCGCCCAGGGACATGGCCGTGCTGCCGGCCAGCCGCTGGTCCTGCTCGAGAACCAGCACCTCCGCGCCGGCCGCGGCCGCTGCGGTCGCAGCGGTCAGTCCGCAGGCGCCGCCGCCGATGATAGCGACCCCGACGCGCTCGCTGAAATCGCTGCGTTCCTTTCTGATAATGGCCATTTGTAGAGCTTAGCAGCGCGCCACGCTTGCGAGTCGGCCCGCGTATTCGCATAGTCCTGCAAATGGACATGCCGCTTATGAATCACGCAACCGTACTCGCCGAGCTAAACCGTGTGCTGGGTTCCCAGCATGTGGTGATCGACCCGGCTGAGCTCGATTTTTTCTCCACCGATGTGTATCGCAGCGGTGCGCGACCGTTAGCCGTCATCCGGCCCGGCAGCACCGAGGAGCTGGGCAGGGCGCTGCAGGCCATCACGCCATCCGGACTGGCCATTGTCCCGCGCGGTGGTGGCATGTCGTACACGGACGGTTACCTGCCAACCAGGCCCGATTCCATCATGGTCGACATGCTGCGCATGGATCGTGTCCGCGACATCAATGCGGATGACTGCCATGTCACTGTGGAATGCGGCGCGACCTGGAAGTCCCTGCACGACGCGCTGCAACCGCGGGGCGTCCGGACCCCGTATTGGGGGCCGTTGTCCGGCCTCAAGTCCAGCATTGGCGGGGCCCTGTCGCAGGGCAGCATGTTCCTGGGATCCGGTCAATATGGCCCGGCGGCGGAAAGCGTCATTGGCCTGGATGTCGTGCTGGTCGACGGCACGGTGCTGCATCTTGGCGCGCACACCAACAAGAACGGCACGCCATTCTTTCGCCAGTCGGGACCGGACTTGTTAGGACTGTTCCTGTCGGACACGGGTGCGCTGGGCATCAAGACGGCCGCAACCCTGCGGCTGATTCGTCCCGATCCCGAAGCGCGGTTCCTGTCCTTTTCCTTTGATCGCCACGCCGACTTGTTCGCGGCGATGGCCGAAGTGGCGCGCCAGGACCTGGTGGCCGAACAATTTGCCTTCGATCCCGGGTTGCAGGCGCAGCGCATGAAGCGCAGCAGCCTCGCTGCGGACGTCAAGTCACTCGGCAAGGTAATGCAGGCCGCCGGTGGCGGGCTGAAGGCGCTGAAAGAAGGGGCCAGCGTGGTACTTGCGGGGCGCAGTTTCCTGAAGGAGGGTGCGTTCTCGGTGCATATTTCGCTGGATGGACGCGATGCGGCAGACGCGGACGCGAAGGCCGCCCGAGTTCGGCAGATCATGACCGCCAAGGGGCGCGAGGTGGAAAACACCGTCCCCAAGGTCATGCGCGCAAGTCCGTTCGCCGAGGTCAACAGCATGCTCGGTCCTAACGGCGAGCGCTGGGTACCGGTGCACGGCATCGTGGCGTTCTCGCAGGCCGCGAGCATGTTCGAAGCCTGCGAAAAAGTGTTTGCCGCCCATGGCGCCGAGTGCGCGAAGTTCGATATCGATCACGGCTATCTTTGCGCCACGGTCGGCGGCGCCGGGACCCTGCTGGAGCCGGTCATGTACTGGCCGGATGCACGCAACAGCTTTCACGAACGGGTCCTGGCGGCTGACTACCTCGCCAAATTGCCAAGCCACCCGGCGAATCCGGCCGCCTTTGCCGCCGTGGACAACCTGCGTAGCGATCTTGCGAACTGTTTCATGAGGCATGGCGCAGTCAGCTTCCAGCTCGGCAAGTTCTATCCCTACCAGCAGGGCCTGGATCCGACCGCCGCGCACTTGTTAGGTTCGCTGAAAAAGATGCTGGATCCGCAGGGCCGCATGAATCCCGGCAGCCTGGGGCTGGCGCCATGAGCGCGGCAGGGCCGGTCAAGCGCGTGACCCTGTGGGTGCGTGACGCCGAGAAGTCACTGCGCGTGTATCGCGATGCGCTGGGTTTCAGCGTCCTGGAGGACAAGCAGGTATCCGGCAGCGCGATTGGACGCATGGTCGGCCTCGACGAGGCGACGCTGCGTATCGTGCATCTCGGTTATCCGGGCTCCACCCATGGCTGGGTGGGGCTATATGAAATTCGCGACGCCAAACCACTTGCGGTGCCCGCGCTGCCGAGCCCCGGCGGATTTCCGCGCTACGGGCAGGCCACAGTGGTCATTACCACGGATCGCATGCCGGAAATTGTCGCCAGGCTGCGTGCGCTCGGGATGAAGTTCCTGACCGAACCCACCGAGTATGTGAAAACCACGCCCGGCGATGCGACGCCACCGGGCCGTTACAGCGAAGCGATTTTCTTCGACCCGGACGATATCCCGGTCAGCCTGATGGGTTATTCGCCGCTCTGACTTGTTAGGTCTTGTCGGTCTCGGCCAGCGCGGCCCGGATCCGGGCCGCGATCGGCTCGAGCTCCGCCGCCGGCGTCATCTGCGCCGCATGCCTGCGTAGCGATTCGCCGGGGCGGATCGGGATAACATGAAAATGCAGGTGCGGCACGGTCTGCCCGGCGGCGCTGCCGGTGAACTGCATGACGCGCAGCCCCGGCACGTCAAGCGCCAGCTTGATCGCCTTGGCGATTCGCTGCGTCATGCGTATGCATTCCGCTGCTCCTGCGGGCGACACGTCCAGCAGGGTTTCGGCAGATTCACGGCATACGATGAGCGCATGGCCGGCAGCCTGCGGCATCACGTCCATGAACGCCAGGGTATGCGCGTTTTCCGCCAGCTTCACGCACGGCAGTTCGCCACGCAGTATTTTCGCGAATATATTATTGGGGTCGTAGGCCATGGCGAAGTCTAACAATATACTCTGCCGGTATGAAACCCAGTCCATGTCGCGCCCATGTCCGCCGGTAATTCCGCCGGGGTCTGCGTGGTGGGGGCCGGGCAGGCCGCGGCCGAACTGGTGGCGGGCTTGCGCCAGGAAGGCTATCAGGGGCCGATAACGCTGGTCGGCGATGAGCCCTGGCTGCCGTATCAGCGACCGCCGCTGTCAAAGGCGAGTCTGGTGGGCGAGCTGGCGCCCGACAGCCTGCTGCTGCGCAAGGCGGATTTCTATGAGCGCAACGGAGTGACGCCGCATCTGGGCCGCCGTGTGGTCGCGGCGGATCTGGACGCGCAGCGTGTGCAGCTCGACGATAACCGATTGTTAGCTTTCGAGTCGCTGGTGTTCGCGACCGGCGGCCACGCCCGCCAGTTGAGCGTCGACGGCGCCGCCCGGGCTGCGGGCGCCGGCAACTGGCATACGCTGCGCAACATCGCCGACCTGGAAAAACTCAAACCCCAGTGGCTGGCTGGCGCACGCGTTGCGATTGTCGGTGGCGGCTACATCGGACTCGAGGTTGCATCATCGGCCATCAAGTCCGGGCTCAGACCCACGGTGCTCGAGGGCTTGCCGCGGGTATTGGCGCGCGTGACCGCGCCCGAGGTTTCGGCATTTTATGAACGCGTGCACCGCGAAGCCGGTGTCGATCTGCGCACCGGTGTGGCGGTCCAGGGCGTCGAGGTCGCAGGCGATCGCGTGGCGGCGCTCCTGACCTCGGCCGGCCGGATCGAGGCTGATCTCTACATCGTTGGTGTCGGGCTGGTGCCTAACACGGCAGTCGCTGCACAGGCTGGCCTGGACACCGACAACGGCATCGTGGTCGATGCCGAAATGCGCACCCGGCATCCCTGGGTCTTTGCGGTTGGCGATTGCGCCGCGCATCCGAATATCTGGTCGGGCACCCGCATACGGATCGAGTCCGTGCCCAATGCGATCGAGCAGGCGCGGGTGGCGGCGGCCGCAATCGCCGGCAAGCCGCGACCCTACGAGGCCGCTCCGTGGTTCTGGTCGGATCAATACGACTTGAAACTCCAAATGGTGGGGTTGTCCCAGGGCTACGACCAGCTGGTGCTGCGCGGCGATCCGCAGGCGCGATCCTTCATGGCCCTTTACCTGCGCGGCGGACAAGTGATTGCAGCCGACGCGATTTCGCGTCCGGGTGAATTCCTGACCGTGAAGAAACTCGTAGCCGGTCGGATAAAGGCGAGTCCAGAGCGGCTGGCCGATGAAACCCAACCGCTGAAAGCGTTGCTAACAGCCAGCCCGGGTGGTTTGCCCGGCTAGCTGGCCAGGTGCGCGACCACGCGCTCGGCATCACGCGTGGCGGACCAGATGCCGCGCGGTGCGAGGCAGTCGCCCGCGGCAAGCGCCCGATCAGGAATGCGCCGCGCCGCCGTGCCGGTGGCGAGCAAGACCGTGTCGAAACCCGGTACAGATACTCCATCTGTAAATATAATCGTTTCTTTATCAATAGCTTGTACTGTTTTACTCGCGTAAATTCTTAGACGAGCACCGCCGCGGGCATGGATTGCAGACAGAGCACCAGCCTCAAATGTTGGCCCCACGGCAGCAGCGCCAAAATTGGTTTCGGTGGTCACCACCGTGAGTTCAATAACCATTGGGTCGTCGAGTAACTGCGCTACTGCGGACAGGCTGGACCAGCCATGTTCCTCATCGATCAGCGCCACGCGCCCGCGCACGCTGACACGGCCGCTAAGGTAGTCGCGGCTATAAGCAACGCCATGCGAGCCAGGAATACCGGCGCGCAGATGGGGACGCAGTCGCAGGACCGCTGTCTGCGCCGGCAGCGCGCCGATCGCGTAAATGATGTGATCCGCCGCAGGGGGTTGGCCCACATCGATGCGCGAATTCAGGTGCACCGTCACCCCGAGACGCAGTAGTTCACTGCGCCACCATGCTAACGACAGCAGCAATTCATGGCGCCCGGGAGTCAAGCCCGCGAGCCGCCATTGACCGCCGAGCTCGGCGCCGGCCTCGTGCAGCTCGACTGAAAATCCCTGCAGCGCCGCCAGCCGTGCTGATTCGAGACCCGCCGGTCCACCGCCGATGACGACCACGCGCAGTGGCTGTCCCGTGGCTGCCAATCGTGGCGCGCGCGGCGCCTGCCCGGGGTCAGCAACTTCAAATTCGCGGCCGGCGCGCGGATTGAGCACGCAGGTGCCCGGCACGCCACGGAACACCATGCCGACGCAGCCCTGATTACAGGACATGCAGGGCCGGATCTGGCGCTCGTTGCCCGACAACAGCTTGCGGCCCCAGTCGGGATCCGCGATCCAGCTGCGGGCCATCGCGATGGCATCGGCCGCGCCGCTGGCGATCAGTTCTTCGGCTTCGGCCGCGGTGCGTATGCGACCGGCCAGCGTGACGGGCACGCGCAGCACGCGTTTGAAGGCGTGCCCTTCCTCTGTCAGCAGCGCGCGCGGATGGTGCAGGGCGGGAATGGATACACCCTCGGCCCAACCGGAGCCGGACATCACACTCACGTAGTCAACCAGCCCATCGCGATCGAGCTGACTCATCACCGCCAGCGATTCTTCCAGCGTGTAATCCTCGCTGGCGCCCGGGATATCGTGGCGTGCGGAGCAGCGCACGCCGACGGCGATCTGGTCGCCGGCCGCCTTGCGCACCGCCTCGAGCACCTCGCGCACGATGCGCAAGCGCCGTTCGCGGCTGCCGCCGTAGGCGTCATCGCGGTGGTTGAGGGCCGGCGACAGGAAAGATCCTAACAAGTAGTCGGTGGCCGTCTGCACTTCGAGTACATCGAGTCCCGCGGCGCGGCAGCGCGCCGCGGCTGCGCCATACGCACGCACGATCTCCTCAATCTCGGCGACACTGAGCACGTGCGGAACGGTGCCATCCATGCCCGGCACTGCCGACGGCGCCACGGGATAGGCGCCCCGCAGCGCGCCGTCCTTGTGTCCGCCGTGCCAGAGCGTGATGGCGACCATCGTGCCAGCTTCGTGGGCCGCAGCGGCGAGACGCGCGAGACTCGGGATGCAGTCGTCCTGATCGAGCCGGATCACCAGGCTGCGGCTGTAGGTCGTGTGATGCACCGGTGCGGATTCGATCCCGAGCAGCGCCGCGCCGCCGTGCGCGCGAGCTAACAGGTACTGGTGGTAGCGTTCGCTGACGCCCGGGCCGGTGCCGCCAAGACCCATGCCGTGCGCCGACATGAAGGCGCGATGGGAAACTTCGATCGGACCCAGGCGCAGCGGACTGAGCAGCCGCGGGTAGTGCTCCGTCGGCGAGGCCAGCCGGGGCTGCTTCAGTTCCATGCCGGTTTGGTCACGCCTAACAACGCGATCAGCGCAACCAGCAGCCACAGCGTGTGCGCCAGCCGGGTCGCGCGGCGATAGGCGCTGAATATGGTCGCGTTAGCGCCTTTGATGGCCTCGGCAGTTGCGTCCGGTGTATTCAGCACGCCAAATCCCTGCGCCCAGTCGCGGATGACCTGCCGCAGCAACAGGCCGATGATCACCACGACCGCGAAGAGCAGCATCTTCAAGGCCAGCCAACGCGCGGTCACGGGTGTGCCCTCGACCAGCGACAAGGCTCCCAGGCTGAGAAACAGCGCGGCTACCGTGACACGGATCCAGTGATCGAGCTTCGCCAGGGACTGCGCGCGCGGATCACGGCCCATCAGGAACAAACGCCACGCGAGCATCAGCCAGAGCACGGCGATGCCCCAGATGGCCGGCAACAGACCCACTGCGAAAGGTGTCAGGCCGAGCTGGGTTGCAAGCGTGAAGCCAACGGGCACCATCAGAATCAACGCAGTGCGCGGGCCCATGTCGACCTTCAGCAGCATCTCCAGAAACCGCAGGCGTTCGGGCGTCGGCAGGTCCGCACGGGCAACATAACGTGAGGCCAGAAAAACCCCGAGGTCGGCGCCCAACCAGTAGACGAACAGCAGGATGTGGAAATACTGCCACAGGGCGTAGGAGTTCATGCTGGTACAGTACAACAATGATCCGCCGGCTTCCTGTTGAATCAGCCACGCCCAAGTCGGTGGCGCCCTTTGGAACTTTGGTGGCTGCCGATCCGGCGCGCTCGCCCAGGACCGGCGTTTTCTATGGCGATGCGGTCGAGCTCTGGGCCCAGGACCGTTTTGTGTCCGACGCCGACACCTGCCTGTCGGTCGCGCGAGTTCATCCCCGGCCCTGTGAAGTTGTGTGGATGGAACGCCATTTCAAGCATACGCAGACTTTTGTGTCGCTCGGCGGCCGCCCGTTTGTCATGGTGTTAGGTGCGCCGACTTCGGGTCCGGCCCCGGACCCTGCCGATGTGCGGGCAATATTTTTCGATGGCCAGGCAGGCTTCATGATGCATATCGGCACCTGGCATGAATTTCCGTTCGCCATCGACCAGACGACTGACATGCTGGTGATTCTGCGTAACGAAACCAATCGCAACCTGGATGTCAGCGCAAACGATGAGGTCGAGGGCGACGATCTCGAAAAACGCAATATGCGCACGCGCCTCGGGTTCACTTTCGGTTTTTGACCCCGCGGGCTAGCCGGTTTCCATCGGCAGAGCCGGGTCCGGCCCCCATTCGTTCATCGACGCGTCGTAGATTGTCACGTCTTCGCGCCCTGACATCAGCAGCGCGAAGGCATCCGTAGTCGCGGAAATTCCCCCGCCGCAGTAGCTGATCACCGGCTTTTCGCCTAACAAGCCGGTCGCGCCCAGTTTGGCGCGCAGTTGTTCAGGCGGCAGAAACGCCTGGGTCACCTGATCCAGCAGATCCCTGGCGGGAAGATTACAGCTGCCGGCAATGCGGCCTGGCCGGCCGTAGCTCGAGATCTTGCCGGAGAAAATTTCCGGCGCCAGCGCATTGACCAGGACCTGCTCGCCGCTGCGTACCGCCTGCAGCACGGCCTCTTTGCCGACAAAGATCGCGCGCCGGGGGCCGCTCCTGAAGGTCGCCGGCGGGTACCAGGTTGCACCGCTCTGCAATGGCCGGTCTTCCTGCTGCCATTTATCAAAGCCACCGTCGAGCACGCGTACGGCGTCGAATCCGTGCGCGCGCAACATGAAAAAAACCCGCGTTGCCCACCACGTGGCGCCGCGGTTGTAGAGCACGACCTGATCAGCAGGGCCGACACCGAGCCGCGACATCGCGGCGACGAAAAAATCATCCGGCGGCATCATGTAGCGTAGCCTGTGATCCGGATCGGAAAGGTCCGCCTGCACGTCGATGAAACTCGCGCCGGGGATATGCGCCTGCTGCCAGGAATCCTGGCCCGATTGCACCTCATAGCCACCACCCGGTTTTGGCGTGAGAAACACATGGGTGTCGAACAGGCGCAGGCGGGGGTTCGCGAGGTTTTGGGCGAGTTCGTCGGTGCTGATCAGCCAGGCTGAGGACATGAGTGGCTCCGTTGCTGCTTGCAGTACACGGGCCTGTCTTCCTAGACTGCCAGCCCGACGACAGGACAATAACGACAGGATGTGACAATGACCACCGTGGTTGTACTTTTTAACCTCAAGCCCGGCGTAGCCGTGGCCGATTACGAAAAATTCGCGCGTGAGCTGGATCTGCCGGAGGTGAATCGACTGCCTTCCGTGGCCGGCTTCGAGGTCCTGAAATGCCAGGGACTGATGGGCGGTGGAGCCAGCCCCTACCAGTACATCGAAATCCTGCGTGTGCAGAACCTGGAGCAGCTCGGCAAGGACGTGCAGTCGCCCACCATGCAGAAGATTGTTAGCACGTTTGCGACCATGGCGGACAACCCACAGTTCATAGTGACCCAGTCGCTGTGAACATCGCTGCAGCGCCGTCTGCGCCGGGTGGCATTTATTACGGCTGGTGGGCCATAGTGCCCGCCGCGTTCATCATCATCCTCGTTACCAATGGCCTGACGGTCGGTGCCATCGCCGCATTCGATCCCGCCCTGATCGCCCAGCTGGGCGTGACCCGCGGCGCGATCAAAGTCGGCGACGCCATCCAACTCGGCGTTGCATCGTCACTTACGCTGGTCACAGGCCAGCTGGTCGATCGCTACGGATACCGCGGCGTAATGCTGGTAGGTGTAGCTTCCTTGCTTTGGGGCTTCTATTCACTCGGGCAGGTCGCAAGTATCCAGGACTATTACTGGTCGCGCGCATGGATGGGTCTGGGTCTTGCCTGCGCCGGCATGGCGGTGTGCATGGTGGCTGTGTCGCGCTGGTTCGTTGCGTCCCGCGGCCTTGCGCTTGGCATCGTGTTAGCTGGCACCAGTTTCGGCAATGGCCTCATGCCCTCGATATTCACTGCGCTGATCAGTTCCTACGGCTGGCGCGGGGCGAGCCTGTTTACCCTGGTACTGCTGGCGGTCGTGCCTTTGCTGGTGTGGGGTCTGATGCGCGAGTGGCCGGCATCGATTGGTCTGAAAGCTTTGGGCGCAGCGTCCGCCGCTACCGAGTCCCGGGCCATGGGCGAGGAATTGAGCTATCTGCAAATCATCTGCCGGCGCGAGTTCTGGTTGCTGGCAATCGCGGCGTTTTGCACATTTTATTCTTTTCTCGGCATCAACAACAATTTGATCCTGCACATGATGCAGCTCGGATTGCAGCAGTCCACCAGCGCGGCCATGTTGATTCCGCTGTTTCTCGCCGGACTGTGCGGTAAGGTGCTCGCGGGTTGGCTGAGTGACTTATTGGGCCGCAAGACGATATGGATCGTATGTCTGGCGCTCATGTTGACAGGGGCATTGACGCTCGCGGCACTGCAGGTTTCGTGGCTCGCGCCCGCGGTGATTATCCTGGGTCTGGGTTGGGGGGCTAACTACACGTTATTGCAGGCGGCGACCGGCGACCTGTTCGGTGCGCGTTCGTTAGGCCGGGTGATGGGCGCAGTTACTGTGCTGGACGCCGGCGGAGGCGCGCTGGGTCCGTGGATCACCGCCGCGCTGTCAGACCGTTCCGGAAATTATCAGAACGGATTTCTCGTGACGACCGGGCTGGTCGCGTTAGCCATGCTCTGCGTAAGCTTGCTCAAGTTGAATAAGATCTGACACGTTCATGCTGCGCTACGCCATCGGACGCATTCTGGGGATCATCCCGACCCTGTTCATCATCATCACGCTGGCTTTCTTTGTCATCCGTCTTGCGCCGGGTGGTCCCTTCGACGAAGAGCAGGCCTTGCCGCCCGAGATCAAGGCCAATCTGGAAGCCGCCTACGGCCTGGACCAGCCCATCTGGAAACAGTACCTGCGCTACCTCGATGGTCTGGCGCATGGCGACTTCGGGCCGTCATTCAAGTTCAAGGATTTCTCGGTCACCGAGCTGATCGCGCAGGGATTGCCGATCAGCCTCAGCATCGGCCTGTCGGCCGTCTTGTTAGGAATGCTGCTTGGGGTGCCGCTCGGTACTTTCGCGGCCCTGAAACAGAACACCGCTGCCGACTACACCACCATGGCGATCGTCGGCCTGGGTATTTCGGTGCCGAATTTCGTGGTTGCGCCGTTATTGCAGATTCTCTTCGGGCTCAAGTGGCGCTTGCTGCCGGTGGCGGGTTGGGAGTCCGGTGAGATCCGTTATCTGGTGTTGCCGGTGGCGGCGCTGTCCTTTGGCATCATCGCCTACGTCGGCCGGCTGACTCGCGGCAGCATGCTCGAGGTTCTGCGCAGCAACTACGTGCGCACGGCGCGCGCCAAGGGCTTGCCGGAATACCTGGTGGTCTGGCGGCACGCGCTGCGCCCGGCGCTGTTGCCGGTCGTCAGCTGGCTGGGTCCGGCGTTCGCATTTGTGGTCACGGGTTCGCTGGTCGTGGAGACCGTGTTCGGCTTGCCGGGATCGGGCCGGTACCTGGTGCAGGGCGCCATCAACCGGGATTACTCGCTGGTGATGGGCATGATCGTCGTGTATGGAACGTTGATCGTGATCTGCAACCTGATCGCCGATTTGCTCTATGGCTGGCTCGATCCGCGGGTGCGTTATGACTGAAGTCGCAACCCGCGGCCTGTGGGCCGACGCCTGGCGGCGCCTGCGGCGTAATCGCGCGTCCCTGTTTGCAGCGTGCTTCATTCTGTTGCTGACGCTGTTCGCGTTCTTGGGTCCGCACCTGAGTCCGCACGCGTTCGACACACTCGATTGGGAAAACATGACAGTCGGGCTCGGCGGGCCTAACAACCACTGGCTGGGGACTGACCGCCTGGGGCGGGACCTGTTTGTCCGCACCATGTCCGGCGTGCAGTTGTCGCTGCAGATCGCGCTGCTGGCCACCATCGTCAGTTTCGTGATCGGCATCACCTACGGCGCGATTGCCGGTTTTGTCGGTGGGCGCCTCGACGACATGATGATGCGATTCGTCGATGTGCTGTATTCGATGCCGTACATATTCATCGTCATCATCCTGTCAACCTTCATCGACCGTGCCAATATTTTCGCACTCTTTGCCGCGATCGGCGCGGTCGGCTGGCTGACGATGGCGCGTATCGTGCGCGGCCAGACGCTGTCGCTGCGCAACCGTGAATTCATCGAAGCTGCACGCGCCATTGGCGTCAGCACGCCGCAGATCGTGGCGCGGCACATCATGCCCAACGTACTGGGTCCGGTGATCGTCTATGCAACCCTGACCATCCCGCAGATGATTCTGTTCGAGAGCCTGCTGTCGTTTCTGGGCCTTGGCGTGCAGGAACCGGCGGCCAGCCTGGGCAGCCTCATCACCGAAGGAGCGAAGGAAATCGAGTCGGCGGCCTGGATGTTGCTGGTGCCGGGATTTTTTCTGGTGTCGCTGCTGGTCTGCTTCAACTTGTTAGGCGACGGGTTGCGCGACGCGCTTGACCCGCGGGAACGCTGAGCCTTGGGCGCGCTGCTCGAAATCCGCGATATGAACGTGCGCTTCGCGACGCCCGATGGTGAGGTTGCGGCGGTCAGCGAATTCAGCTGTGATTTTTCCGCCGGCGAGTGCGTCGGCATCGTCGGCGAGTCCGGCGCCGGCAAGAGCCAGGCGTTCATGGCGGTCATGGGCCTGCTGGCTCCTAACGCGCAGGCCACTGGCACGGCGCATTTCGGCGGCGTGAACCTGCTGGGCGGCAGCGCCAAAACGCTGCGCAGCGTGCGCGGCTCGCAGCTCGGTATGATCTTCCAGGACCCGATGACCTCGCTGACACCGCATCTGAAGGTCGGCGATCAGATTGCCGAGCCGCTGGTCGAACACAAGGGCATGGACTGGCGCAGCGCCCGCCAGCGGGCGCTCGAGCTGCTCGAGCGCGTGCACGTAACCGACGCCGCGGGCCGGCTCACGCAATACCCACACGAGTTGTCGGGCGGCATGCGCCAGCGCGTCATGATTGCCATCGCACTGGCCTGCAACCCGGCGATGCTGATCGCCGACGAGCCAACCACGGCGCTGGATGTCACGATCCAGGCGCAGATCCTGACTTTGTTAGCCGAGCTGAAACGCGAGCAGGGCATGGCCTTGGCGCTGATCACCCACGACCTGGGGGTGGTCGCGGGCCTCGCCGACAAGGTCGTCGTCATGTACGGCGGTCGCATGGTCGAGTCGGGACCGGTGGGGCAGCTGCTGACAACACCGCGTCATCCCTATACCCAGGCCTTGCTCGACTCGATGCCGCGGATCGACGACGCGCTCGACCGCCCATTGACGACAATTCGCGGCCAGCCGCCGAATCCACGCCGCCTGCCTTCCGGCTGCGCTTTTCATCCGCGCTGCGATTTTGCATCCGGCCGCTGCGCCGAGCAGCGGCCGCCATTGGAGCAGGGCGCGGCCAACCGCGTGGCCTGCCATCATCCCTTGCGTGCGGTGGCCGGATGAGCGAGCTGACAGATTTTCTGAAGATCGACCGCCTGAAGGTGTCGTTTGCGGTCCGCCAGCGCTGGCTGGGACGCAAAGCGCAATTACGGGCGATTGACGATGTTAGCCTGGTGGTGCGGGCCGGCGAGGCCCTGGGACTGGTCGGTGAATCGGGTTGCGGAAAGTCGACGCTGGCGCGCGCGGTGCTGCAACTGATCCGGCCGGCTTCGGGTACCGTCGTGTGGCTTGGCCGGCCCATCGAGCATCTGCGTGACCGTGAACTGCGGCCGCTGCGCCGCGACCTGCAGATCATTTTCCAGGACCCGCTCGCGAGTCTCGATCCACGCATGACCGTGGGCGAAACAGTCGCGGAACCGCTGCGGGTGCACCGTCCTGACATGGATCGTGCAGGCCGCCGCGCCGCTGTTGCCGCCATGCTGACCCGCGTCGGCCTGAGTCCCGACGACATCAACCGTTATCCGCATGAGTTCAGCGGCGGCCAGTGCCAGCGCATCGGTATCGCACGCGCGATGGTGCTGAATCCGAAATTGCTGATCTGCGACGAGCCGGTCAGCGCGCTGGACGTTTCCATCCAGGCCCAGATCATCAATCTGCTGCGCGATCTGCGCCGCGACCAGAAAATGACCATCCTGTTTGTTAGCCACAACCTGGCCGTGGTGCGCCGGCTGTGCGATCGGGTCGCGGTGCTGTACCTGGGCAAGGTCATGGAACTGGCCACGGTGCAGGAGCTGTTCGACTCGCCCCTGCACCCTTACACGCGCGGCCTGCTGGCGGCCATTCCCATACCGGACCCGGCGCGGCAACCACAACGATTGCGCTCGGCGCTCGCCGGCGAGTTACCATCGCCGCTGTCGCCGCCATCGGGCTGCGTATTTCGTACCCGCTGCCCGCGCGCTGTCGACGCGTGTGCGCAGCAGGTACCAGTGCTTGAGACCGTTGACAACAGTAATCGCAGCATCGCCTGTCTGCGCTGGAGGGAGCCGGGATGAAACTTTTATATACTCCGATCAAGGGCTACGTGCACACGGTCGAGGCCGTCATCAACTTCGCGGAGCTGCGCGACAAAATCGAACCGGTGCCAACCAGGCCTTTCGATGCCGACACACCGTTGCCGGGCATCAATCCGTTAGGCAAGGTACCCACGCTGGTCCTCGAGAGCGGCGAGTACCTCGCCGGCGGTCCCGTCGTGTACGAATATCTCGACAGCCTGCATCGTCGTCGCAAACTGATCCCCGCGCGAGGCATCGAGCGATTTCGCTGCTTGCGCCAGGCGTGGATGGCCGATGGCCTGTTCGATACGTTTGTAATGATCCTGATCGAGTCATGGTTGCCGCAGGAACAGCAGCGCCCGGCCTATATCCAGCGTTGCTGGTCCAAGGTCATTGCGATTCTCGATCAGATCGAACGTGATGTTCCGGGGTACGGCAGGATCGACCTGGCACAGATGCGTACCGTCGGGGCACTGCAATTCATCAAGCTCAAGATGCCCGCAGCCGGGCAGGCTGCCGTGGGTCTTGATCCGCGCTTTGATTTCACCGCGGGCCGGCCGGCGTTAGCTGCCTGGTTCAAGTCCATGGCGCGCAAGAAACTGTTTCGTGAACCCCTGATCAAGGAGGTCTGAATGCCCATCCCACACGTCCGCATCCGCGGAAAAATTTACTACACATCGGACAAGCCTGACCGCAAGGGCCAGGAACGCGGCCGCGAATACTTCACGATCACCAGGCATGCTGATGGCCGGCGCACGCTGCGTGCCTACGTCGAGATCGACGACGCACCCAATGTGATGCGCGATGTCACGCTGAGCGTCGGCGCCGACTGGAAACCCACCGACTGCTTCGTGCGCCTGTCGGTCGGCGACAAATTCATGGGCTCGAGCTGGTTCCGGTTCACGGCCACTGGGGCCGAATGCGAAGGTTTCACCGTTGCCGAGGGCCGGATTTCGCAGCGCTATGCGCTCGATCGCCCCTTGGTCGGATTTGGCACGCATCCAATCCAGGGCGATGCGTTCCTAACCAGCATGGTTGACGTCAGCAACGGTCCTAACAACCACGCCTATCAGGATGTCCTGATGTGTTCGCTCGACCACCGGGGTGCGACGGGGCCTATGTTGATGACCCATCCGAAGGGCGTGCACCTGGCCTTCAAGGGCCGGGAACGCATCACGGTCGCGGCTGGCACATTCGATGCACTGCATTTCCGCTACTCCGAAACCACCGATGACGGAACTGACACGCGCAATGAGCCGGGCAAGCACCCGCCGTATGACGTCTGGTGCACCGACGATGGCGACTATGTGTTTTTGCGCGCCTGGGTCACGGGTTACATGATGACGCGTTATGAACTGACCGAGTACGAACGCATTGCCGCCAAGCCCTGACAGATTGCTGGCGTCACTGGCCTGGGCGGCGCTGGCTTTGATGCCGTTCGCGGCCGGGGCCGAAGTTGCATTGCGTCGCCAGAGCCTCGGCGATCCGCAGACGCTGGATCCGCAGCTGTGGGTTTATGGGCAGGACGGCAATCTTGCACAAGACCTGTTCCAGAGCCTGACCACGGTCGACCCCGGTGCTAACACGGTGCCCGGGCAGGCGGAATCCTGGCAGATGAGTGCGGACGGCAAGACCTACGCGTTTCGCCTGCGTCCCGGGTTGCGCTGGTCGGACGGCCACAAGCTCGACAGCGAGGACTTTCTCTGGTCATTTCATCGCCTGTTTGATCCGAAGACTGCCGCGCCATCCGCCTCGCTGCTCTATGTGATTCGCAATGCCCGCGCGATCAACACCGGAAAAATGCCGGTGGACAAGCTCGGCGTGCGCACGCCGGATGCGCGCACGGTCATCATCGAGCTGGAACACCCGGCGCCGTATTTCACGGATATCCTGGTGCATCGCGCCTTCCCGGTGCCGCGGCACGTCATCGAGAAATTCGGCCGTGACTGGACCAAGCCGGGCAATCACGTTTCCAACGGCGCCTTCAAGCTAGCGGAATGGCGGCCTAACGCCTATGTGAAACTGGTGCGTAACCCGCTGTTCCATGAAGCGGCGACGGTCAAACTCGATGCCGTCTATCACATCCCGATCGAAGACCCGAACACCGCGCTGACGCGATTTCGCTCCGGCGAGCTCGATATCGTGGTGTCGCTGCCGTCGGAGAAAATCGACGATGCGCGGCGCGACTTTCCGCAGGAACTGCATCTGTTCCAGCAGATCGGGCTCGAGTACTACGTCATCAACACCAAACGCGCGCCGTTCAATGATCCGCGCGTGCGTCGCGCGCTGTCGCTGGCCATCGATCGTGACACGCTGACGCGCCTGGTGCTGCGCGCCGGCGAAAGGCCCGCGTACTGCGTGGTGCCGCCGGGTGTTGTCAATTACACGCCGCAGCAATGCCTGGCGCCGGGCGCATTGCCTGCGACCATGGCGGCGCGGCTGCAGCTGGCGCGCCAGCTGCTGGCACAGGCCGGATTCTCCGCGGCCAAGCCGCTAACCCTGTCGCTGCGCGTCAATAACAATGATTCGCAGCGCAAGATCGCGGTCACGATCCAGGCGATGTGGCGCGCGGCCGGAATCCAGGCCGCGATCATCAGCACCGAGCTCAAGGTGCACCAGTCGGCGCAGCAGCAGGGCGACTACGATGTCGCGCGCGCCGCCTGGTACGCCGAAGACAAGGACCCGGCGTCGTTTCTCGAGCTGCTGGATTCACGCGCGGTGGGCATCAACGTTTCGCGCTACACCAATCCGCGCTTCGAGGCTTTGTTAGACCAGGCTGACCAGAGTGCGGACCTCGTGAAGCGCGCGCAGCTGATGAACGAGGCCGAGCGCCTGGCAATTGCCGACCAGCCGCTGATACCGCTGTACTACTACGTAAGCCGGCGCCTAATTTCCAGGCGCGTCGTTGGCTGGACCGACAACGCCCGCGGTGTGCACATCAATCGCTACTTCAGCTTGCGGCCTTCGCCCTAGGGCTTCGCCGCTTCGATCAGTTCAATCCATTCGCCGGCGGCGCCCAGCAACATGCCGCTGCGCCGGCCCGCGTAGGGCGCGCCCTTGCGGGCAGCTAACGGCACGCGCCAGTCCAGCGCCTTCGCATCGAGGTTGTTGGTCGCGAACGTGATCATCGCGATTCCCGGCGGCAAATCGTTAGGTCGCACCGGTCGCGGTGTGGCGGCGGCAGGATACTGGTCCAGTTCAACGGCGAAGCCCGGGCTGACCAGCACCAAGGCCAGCGGAGTCGCGTAGTCGGCTCCCAGTTTCCAGGCGTCGTTGATGACATTGATGGGAGACGCATACGGCTCAGTCACTTTCATCCCCAGCTGGTTCGCGTAGTACGCGCGCATCGTCGCCATGTCGGGACCGCCTAACACGACAATGAACGTACGATCGACAAAAGACTGCGCCGGTGTCTTGATGGCGACGCCTCCTTCCGGCGGGATTCTTGTTAGGTACACGAGCTCGCCGGCCGGGCCCACGGCCTGCATGGCCCGCACCTTGGAATTGCTGCCCAGCGGCCGTGGCGCACCGATGATGCGAAACGGCGAATTGGCGAGACGCAGTGCCAGCGCGTCCGGGTCCTGGCAGAGGATTTCGTTGGCATTCCAGCCGTGCGTCTTCATGACTTCGTAGCCGGACGTTGGCGGGCTCTGCACGATACGCAGATATACTTCGGCGCCGCTGGCACTCTGCAACAGCGAATACTTGCGGCCCTCGGCCAGCGGTGCGCCCCAGGCGGCCGCAAGGTCGCGCGACACTTCGCCGCGTTCCACCAGCCTGAATTCCAGGAAGCGCGTATAGGCTTCCTCGGTAGTGCGCAGATCAGGCGCGGTCAGCGTGACGGCAATGATGGCGCTCAGCATGTCTGTCTCCCGATTGGGCCTATGCTATCTTCCCAAAGATGATCGATTTTTATTATTGGCCCACACCCAATGGCCACAAGGTGGCGATCATGCTGGAAGAGACGGGCCTTGGCTATCGGCTCAAGCCCGTCAATATTCTGCGTGGCGAGCAGTTCAAGCCGGCCTTTCTCAGGATCAATCCGAATAACAAGATCCCCGCCATCGTCGATCGCGATGGCCCCGGCGGCAAGCCGATTGCGATTTTCGAGTCCGGCGCGATCCTGCAGTACCTGGCGGAAAAGAGCGGGCAGTTCATGCCGCGCGAAATGCGGGCGCGATACGTCGTGCTGCAATGGCTGATGTTTCAGGTTGGCGGCGTTGGCCCGATGTTCGGTCAGTGCGGTCATTTCCTGGGCTACGCGCCGCGCAGGATTCCGTACGCCATCCACCGCTACGGCAACGAAACGCTGCGACTCTATGGCGTGATGGATAAGCGGCTGCGCAAAGTGCCGTTCCTCGCCGGCGATTATTCCATTGCCGACATGGCAACCTGGCCCTGGGTGGATGTGCGCTGGTTGCACAAGATCGAGATCAAGGAGTTCCCCAGGGTCAGGAAATGGTACGAGAAAATTGCGGTGCGACCCGCGGTACAGCGTGGAGTTGCCTTGCTGAAAGCGGACGAAAAGATCGGCAATCCTGACAAGGCCACGCGCGAAGCGTTTTTCGGCCGGCAGCAATTGCACCAGGGCAAGCGCTGACACGATGACCGGGATCAATCCCTACCCGTTGTTGTTCCAGCCCTTTGAGCGAGGGCGCCTGCAGCTGCGCAACCGCGTGATTCACGCGTCGATGACCACCCGCATGGCGGCCGGCCAGCGCGTCACACCGCGGCTGATCCAGTACTACGCCAATCGCGCTGCGGGCGGCGCGGCGCTGGTGGTCACCGAGTCCATGAACGTCGCACGCAACCAGGTGTTAGCTCATAAAGTGCGGGTCTGGGACGATGACGGCAATGACGGCCTGAAGCGCTGGGCGGAGGCCGTCAGCCGTCACGATTGCCGTTTGTTAGGACAGATCCAGGACCCGGGCCGGGGACGCCACGAGAAGGGACGTACGCCGGATGCCATAGGGCCGTCGCCTTTGCCGGACGACCTGTCGTGGACCATACCGCGCGCGCTGACAAGAGCGGAAATTCAGAACCTTGTCGCCGACTTCGCCGAATCGGCCGCCCGACTGGAGCGTTGTGGCTTTGCTGGTGTGGAATTGTCCTGCGGTCATGGCCATATCTTTCACCAGTTCATGTCGTCCTGGTCGAACGAACGCGAGGACGACTACGGCGGCGATTTCGGCGGCCGGATGAAGCTGGTGCGCGACACTGTCAGCGCGATCCGCTCGGCGTGTTCCAGGCGGTTTTTGCTCGGACTCAAGTTGCCGGGCGATGACGGCATACCCGGCAGCATCGGTCCGCGCGAGGCGGCGGAGATTGCCGGGTACCTCGTTGACCCCGGCGCAATAGACTGCGTCGCCTTCACCTGGGGCGGGCATGCCAACAGCCTGGGCATGCATATCCCGGATCTAACGGGCCCGCGCGCTCCCTTTGTGCCGCTGACGCGGGCGCTGCGGGCGCACTGCCATGGCGTACCGGTCATGGCGCTGGGCCTGATTACCGATCCGGCCGAAGCGGAAGGCATCCTGCAGCGCGACGATGCCGACCTCATCGCGTTAGGGCGCCCGCTGGTCACTGATCCGGCCTGGCCGCTCAAGGCGCAGAGCGGCCGCGAGGCGCAAATCCGTTATTGCGTCTCCTGCAATACCTGCTGGGGCACCATCGTCGAGAACAAGCCGCTCGCCTGCGACAACAATCCGCGCGTCGCACAGCCTGACGAAGTGGACTACTGGCCGGCGAAAGCGCCGCAGCAGAAGCGCGTGGTCGTGGTCGGCGCCGGCATCGCCGGTCTCGAAGCCGCCTGGGTTGCGGCGGCGCGCGGTCACAAGGTTACGGTGTTAGGTTCTGGCGTCGAGCCGGGCGGTGCGACTCGCTTGCATGCGCTGTTGCCGGGTGGCGAGCACCTGTCGAGCATCTATGACTATCAGGTCCTCGCCGCGAAACGCGCCGGCGTGACCCTGGAGCTGGGAATCAGGGCAGCGGTTTCCGACATCCTGTCGCTCAGGCCGGACCAGGTGCTGCTGGCAACCGGCAGTGATTGCGCCTGGCCGCGCAGCTGGCCGCAGGAGTTGCATGTCTCCGGTGCGATTGTCGACCTGCGCGATTCGGTGCGTATGTTAGCGGTGCAGTCCGGCTGGATTGGCGGCCGCGCTCTGATATTCGACATGGATGCGACCGAAGGCACGTACGCCGCGGCGGAACACTTCGCGAGCCGTTTCGACGAAGTCGTCGTGGTGACGCCGCGTGAGCGCGTGGCGCAGGAGGTGCCCCTGGTGACCCAGCTCAGGATCTGGCGCCGCTTCAACCAGCTCCGGATTCGCATCCTCCCATTTCATGAAATTGATCCCGCCTCCAACTGGGAGCAGGGAGAGATCGCTTGCCGCAACATCTATAACGGCGATCTCACCCGCATCGACGAAGTTGCGTTGCTGACCTACGCCACCCCGCGTCGCCCGCGCCTGGCCCTCGAAGTGCCGCTGCGTGAACTTGGCCTGCCGGTCGACCGGATCGGTGACTGCCTGATGCCGCGGTCGGTGCTGGCCGCCACGTCGGACGGCCACGCAGCGGGCCTGCGGCTCTAAGAAATCGGTCCGGGCAGGCCGACTACGCGATAATCGGGCGTCTCCTAACCGGGGTAATTGAATTGTTCGCAGATCCGATCATCTGGTCCGCAGCGGGCATCGCCTTACTGCATACACTGCTGGGGCCGGATCACTATCTGCCGTTTGTGGTGCTGGGCCGATCGCGCGGCTGGACCATGACCCGGACGCTGTGGACCACGGTGGCGTGCGGGCTGGGCCACGTCGGCAGCAGCCTGTTGTTAGGCCTGGGCGTCGCCATCGGCAGCTGGTCAGTGGCCAGCGTCACGGGATGGGAAGGACTGCGCGGTAACGTCGCGGCCTGGCTGTTTATCGGTTTCGGGGTCGCGTACACGGTCTGGGGCATGAAGCAGCTCTCGCGCCGCGCGGTGCCCGGGCACAGTCATGCGCATGCGCATGGCGATGGTACGGTGCATGACCACGGCCACGATCACCACGAGCAGCATCTCCACCCGCACGTGGCCGAGGCCGATTCCAGTGCCGGCGCGTCGCGACGCAGCCTGATCGCCTGGAGCTTGTTTGTCGTATTCGTGCTGGGGCCCTGCGAACCGCTGATTCCGCTCGTCATGGTGCCGGCATCGCAACGCGATGCGGCCAAGACGCTGGCCGTGGCAGCGGTCTTCGTGGTTGTGACACTTTTGACCATGGTCGCGGCCGTGTTCGCGCTGACACGCGGTTTTGATCGCGTGATACGGCGCGCTGGCTGGCAGCCTGCGAAGTTCGGTCACATCGCCGCCGGCAGCACGCTCGCCTGCTGCGGCCTGGCCATGTTGCTTGGGTACTAGCGCCCTGTTATAAGTTTTCCTGAAGAATCGACCGGAGGTTGACCTGCATGAAATTGATACCGCATCGACGCAGCCGTGAAACGGAAATCTGGCTGCGCAAGGAGACGCTGGAACAGACCAAGCGTTACAAGAAAATTGTGCGCGAGCAGGACGCGTTAGCGCCGAAGCGCGATCGATGGATTGCGGATTTCCTTGAGCGGATCCAGACCCGCGGCGTGCACGTGCACTTCGACCAGATGCGCAAAGTGCGGCCGGACGAGATCCCGAGCAAGCCGAAGCGCAAGTTCAGAGTTGTTTTCTAGACGGAGCTAATACATGGCACGCCCACATATCGAACCGTTCGTCGATCGCGACGTCTCCTTCAAGAAAATGACCCTGCCGGGCTTCCCGAAGGGCATGCAATACAAGATGCTGTCGCTGGATACGGATGACGGCGCCTGCACGATGACGGTGCTGTACGAACCCGGCTACAAGCAGCCCCCCGGCATGAGCTATGCCGAATACGAACTTTTCATTCAGTCCGGTTCAATCACCGTCGGCAGCAAGACCTGGGGTCCCGGCAGCTACTTCATGGTGCCAGCTGGCGTTACCATGGAGGCGATGAGTTCGCCGCGCGGCGCCACGGCTTTGTTGTTCTTCAACTACGGCGAACCGTCGTTCGTGGAATCCGACACCGATCATGCGAAAGCGGAGCGGCATCGTTTCGCCGCGGTGAATTCCTACGAAAACATGCAGTGGACCTCGACCAATTTCTATCCGGCCACCGCGCCCGGCTGCCTGGTCAAGATCCTGAAGTTTGATCAACGCACACAGGGCTTCACCTTCCTCTATTGCATGACGCCGAATTTCTGGCAGGACAACATTTCCTACCACGATTGTTGCGAGGAGGCCTATCACATCTGGGGCACGTCCTGGATGATGCAATTTGGTGATCTGCCCACCGGCGGTTATTTTTACCGGCCGCCGTATATCAACCACGGCGCGTTCGCTTCCAAGCTCGGCATCCTTGCGATCGGCCGCACCGACACGCAGTTGTACAACCACTTCCACTTCAATCCCTGGACTAACGTCGAGGAAAACCGCGAACGTGCGGCGAGCCGCATGCAGCAGTGGAAGCCCGATCTGTACAAGTGGGTTAACACTCAGGGGCATAACCACCCGGTCGACTTTGAGTTCGACCATGGGCACGCGCACGGCGACATGCCGCACCACCATGGCGACGGCACCGTCGAGCACAAGCACAAGAAGAAGCGGCGGCGGAAATAGGCTGCCTGTTGGCGTTATGAATCTGCGTTTCAAGTGCTCGATAGCTCTCGGCCTGGCGCTCGCCGTGGCCAGCGCCCAATCGGGCAGTCTGGTTGCGGCTGTGCCTTACAACGACTATCTGGTCTTCGAAGCGGGGCAGGTCTGCGATTTTCCGATTGAGTTCAGCGCTGCCGGAGAACTGCAGGAATTCGTCACCAAGGAAGGCCGCTATATCTCAATGGCGCCTAGCATCGGCAACACGATCACCAATCAGCTCGATCCCACCAAAACGTACTCCAGCCAGGCCGGCGGTCGGCTGGAGCTATGGACTCTGGCGTCTGCCGACACGCTCATCGAAACCCGGGGGCACGTTTACTACTTTTCCGAAGAGTCGGCGAGCAACCCTGGCGGCAGGGGGCTCTGGCTGCTGGACGGCAGTTGGCAAGCCGCCATCGACGAGCAGGGCGATTCCGCCCAGCCGCTGACCGGCAAGGGGCGCCGGATCGACCTGTGCCGGCTGTTGCGTTGAGTTAGCCCCCGGGTTTGCAGCCCTTGTTCGGCAAGCTAACAGTCACAAATTTCACGCTGAGGCGTCAGGTGGGGTCGATGCCGTGACTGACGCGATGAACATGTTGAACAGCTCGGCCTGCGAGGAAACCGCCAGCTTGCTGTAGATATTCTCGCGGTGGACTTTGACGGTTCCTGGAGATATGCCGAGCGACTGCGAAATCGACTTGGTAGAGTAACCGCGCAACACCAGCTTGACGACCTCGCATTCACGCGGCGTCAGGACTCTGCTGCCGAAACTGGCCGCCGCCTCCTGAACCAGTCGTCCGAGCTGCGGACCGCGAGACGCTGTCACTCGCGAGTTTTGCGCAACCCAGTGCTTCCGCGCCAGCGCAGACAGCAGGTGTTGCACGGCTTCAAGATCCCTCACCTCGCTATCACTGAAGCCTGCACAGTGCTCGGAACGCTCGAGGCTCACCGCGAGTGTGACTCCGGCGTCCAACGGCCACAGGCAGTTGATTTCGTCGCCGATACGCCCTGATGCGTAGTGAGCGCGATGGTATTCGCTTTCAAGAAACCCATCGGGCGCTATGTCACCGAGGCGGCAAACTTCGGGACGGTCAATCGAAAGGCTCATGACGTAGAAGGGGTCTAACAGGTAGTACGCTCCAACATACGTCGTCAAACCTTTGTCGCGCCAGCTGCCGGAGAAGTTTTCGCACAACATTTCCGGGTTAGCCTGCGCCCTGTAGATCATCACCATCCACCAGTCAAATTGCAGTACGTGATGCAACGCATCAACCAGGCGCTGCGCGAACAGCTCAGTGCCAATGCTATCCGCGACCTGCGGCAGTTTGTCCTGCAACAGCGCCAGCCAGGTCGCCCCCGCAACTTGATTCGGATCCCCGTCTACGCCTATCGCCATATTGTCCACGCTGGAATTTCGCGAAGAATAGCACCCGAACCTATCCCCCAAACCCATTGGCTGCGCTTCTCATCGTTATATGCCGACGTTCTCCATCGCTGGATTGCAGCTTGAAATCGCGCGGGGCGACAATCTTGCCTACCTGCGTACGGAGATTGAATCGGTCATCGCACGGTTCCCATGGGTGCAAATGGTTGTTCTGGGCGAACTCTCCGCATACGGCTCGGGCACGGCAAGGGCAGAGCCTCCCGCCGGCGTCACCGAAAGCCATTTCTGCGGAATTGCGCGGGCGTTGGGAATCTGGCTGGTGCCGGGATCCTTCTATGTCCGCGAAGGCGGTTCGGTATTCAACGTTACGCCGGTGATCAATCCCGCCGGTAACGTGGTCGCGCGTCATCGCAAGATGTTTCCGTTCCTGCCGTATGAAACTGGTGTTGCATCGGGGACGGATTTCATCGTGTTCGACGTGGCCGCCGTTGGCAAATTCGGTATTTCCAACTGCTATGACATGTGGTTTCCGGAAACCACGCGCACGCTCGCGGCGATGGGTGCCGAAGTCGTCCTGCACCCGTCAATGACTAACACGATCGATCGCGATGTCGAGTTGGCGATCGCGAGGGCTAATGCCGCCACCAACCAATGTTATTTCTTTGACATCAACGTGGCGGGCCCGCTCGGTTTCGGGCAATCGATTATCTGCGGTCCTGGAGGCGAGATTATTCATCAGGCAGGTCGAGTCCGCGAAGTGATGCCGATCGTCGTCGACCTCGACTACGTGCGGCGCGTTCGCAGCCGCGGCTGGCAGGGCGTTGGCCAGGTTTTAAAGAGCTTCCGCGATCGTGCGGTGGATTTCCCCGTTTGTGGTGATCGTCAGCGAGAATTCGATGCGCTCAGGGCGCTCGGACCACTGCAACTCCCCGATCGTGAATGACCGGCGGCGCGCAGTGGCGTTTCAGTTCAATAAGTCCGGAGAAAATTCGTTATGAAACAGTTCCGCAGTGGCCAGAAATCAGCCATCGCTATTGCAGTGTCCACAATTCTTGCCGGCGGCTCAACTGCCGCGCGCGCAGAAGAAGCTACTGACAACAATGCGCTTGAGGAAGTGATCGTCACGGCGCAGGGGCGTCGGCAGACTGTGCTGGAAGTGCCTTACAACATCTCAGCTGTAAGTGGCGATACGATTGCAAAGGCGCAAATCACCGACACGGCCGAACTGATGCGCACCCTCGCCGGCGTCTCTACCGTCGATCGCGGCTATCGCAACTCGGGCTCGATCAATCCGATCATTATTCGCGGTCTCAATACCAATGGATCCGCACTCGGTGACTACCAGTTGTCGGCAGTGCCGACCGTGTCGACGTACGTCAACAACACACCGGTGTTCGCAAATTTCCTGATGAAGGACCTCGAACGCGTCGAAGTGCTGCGCGGACCGCAGGGGACGCTGTATGGCTCCGGCTCGTTAGGCGGCACGGTGCGGTACATTACGCACGCACCTGAGCTCGGGACATTTTCCGGTTCGGTCAGCGCGACGCTGTCCTCGACCGAGGGTTCCGACAGCGAGGGCTGGTCCGCCGACGCGACGCTCAATATTCCGATCGGGGAGACAGCTGCGTTGCGCGTCACGGGTTCGCGAATCGACCTGCCCGGTATCGTTGATTATCGTAACCTCTATGTGCTCGACAGTTCGGGGCTGCCAGCCGCCCCTGGCGGAGTGCTCTCGCCAGTGGCGCAGTACACGAGCAAGAAGGACGCGGACACAGTTGAGATATCTTTCGCACGCGCCACTTTCCTGTGGCGGCCTTCCGATAAGACTGATGTAACGCTGACATACGCTTGGCAGTCCGATGACGTCGGTGGGCGGCGCCAGGACACGCAACCACTGAACGGTGTCGGCGGAGTTGATGGTTTCGGTGTGCCTTACAAAGAGTACGAGCAGGGCGCTTTGTTTCTTGAGCCGTCTTCACGCGACGTCAACCTGGTCAGCCTCGAAGCGAATTTTGATTTCGGATTTGCGACGCTGACCTCCAGTTCGTCGTACTACGATCATAAGGGCGACATCGTCGCCGACAACAGTGGTTTCTACGCCAAGGCTGGTTTTTACGCCTCGTACTATAACTTCCCGCGTCCGAACGATATCGCGATTCGCAGTTTCGGTGACCAGGCTTTTGTGCAGGAACTGCGCCTCGCTTCCAAGACGGGCGGCGCGTTCGACTACGTCGCGGGAATGTTTTACGAAGACCAGGACCTGGCGTCGGTAGCTAACAACTATGTCCTCGGCTTCAAGCGCTGGTACCAGGCGCGCTTCCCAACGACTGCCGGCGCCGTCACAACCGATAATGATTTCAACTACAGTCGCCAGCAAAACTATACGGAAAAAGCGGTCTATGGAGAGCTGACCTGGCATCCGAGCGGAGCGGTCAAAGTAACCGGCGGTCTGCGCTACTATGATTACCGCTTCAAGAACGACTCGATCCTCGGCCTGCCTGCGTATACAGGCCTGTTCCCATCGACGACACAGAACTTCAATAACAGCGATAGTGGCGTGCTGGGCAAACTCAACGCCTCGTGGGAGTTTGCTGGCAAGCAATTGCTGTACGCCACCGTGTCACAAGGTTATCGACGTGGCGGCGCCAACGCGGTGCCGACCACCGGACCGTTCGCAGAAAATCCCGCATACCGGTTCTACGACTCCGATTCGATCATCAATTACGAAATTGGCGTCAAGGGTGTGGCTGCGAACTTCACCTACTCGGCGGCGGTGTTCTTTGACGACTGGAAAGACGTGCAGATCAACATCGGCACGCCGGTCGGCGGTTTTTTTGCGGCCCAGAACGGCGGCAAAGCGAAGACCCAGGGACTCGAGGCGGAAATCGATGCGAACCCCACCGATAGCCTGCACCTCAGTATCGCCTACACGTATGTAAAGGCTGAGCTGCGTAACAATGTTGCGCGGCTCGATAATCCCACGCGATTGCTGGCGCTGTCCGGGGCGCCATTGCCGGGAACCGCTCAGAACACACTCAGCGCCAGCGCTGGCTATACGAACCAGCTGTCGAACGGCATGCGCTGGGTTACGCGCGTGAATGGCTACTATCAGTCCAGCACCCAGAACTCGGTCGAACTATCACCACGCTTCAACACGAGAATCGATGGTTTCCAGATCTGGGGCTTGTCGACATCGTTGGGAACCGACAAATGGACCGCGACGCTGTATGCCAAGAATCTGTTCGCTGAGCGCGGCGTGACCGGCGCTTTCACGGAAGTCTATGCTGGCACGCTCCCATCGGTCGGTTTTAACGGCAACAATTCGCGGCAGTTCCTGTCGCTTCCGCGTACGCTAGGATTGACTATCGATTACCGTTTCTAAAGGTGCAGGTGGCCGCACAAAGATCGATTGACTCGTTGCTGATGCTCAGTCGCAAGGCGCAGCAGGCAGGCGATTTCCGCGCGGCATTGGAATTTGCCGAGGAAGCGGTCGCCGCTGTACCGGGTCATGTCGGCGCGAGCCTGCGGCGGCTGGAAGCTCGAGCCTGGACAGGCCGCACGCGGGGTTCACTGCAGGAACTGGCGGCGGTCGAGAAGTCCGTGTGGAACGATGCCTCCACGCTGCAACAGGTGGGTGCGCTGTACAACGACCTGATGCACCAACGTGATGCCTACCGTTGCTACCAACGCGCACTCGATCTGGATCCACATAACCCGCGTTCCATGTACAACCTGGCTGCGTCAGCGACACTGACGGGCGAACTTGGACGCGCTGAACAATTGTTCACAGACGTCATAGCGCGTGAGCCCCGGGATTTCGACGCCTACGTAAACCGTTCGGCTTTACGCACCCAGACACGGGACTTGAATCATGTCGATGAGCTGCGCCGGGTGCTTGCCGCCGAGGGCGGTAATCCTGCCGGTGAAGTGCAACTTTGCTACGCGTTAGCCAAGGAGCTCGAGGATATGGGCGAGTACCGCGAGTCCTTCGTGTTCCTCAAGCGCGGCGCCGATCTGCGCCGCAGCCGTCTCTCGTATCAGGTTGCGAGCGATGTCGAGGCGATGGCGGAAATCGCGCGGGTATTTGATGCCGCGCGGCTCGCAAAGGTGGTCCCGCTGCAGGCAGACGCAGCAGATGCGCCGATCCCGATATTCGTGTTAGGCCTGCCGCGGAGCGGGACCACGCTGGTAGATCGCATCATCAGTTCGCACACTGCGGTCGAAAGTCTCGGTGAACTGAGCGATCTGCCACTGGCCGTGATGCGCATTGTCGGGAGAAGTCCGGGGAAGTTCGACCTGATCCGCCGCTCCGCGAGTGTGGATGCAGCACAGATCGGGCGCAGCTACATCGAAAGCGTCGCGGGCTACGAGCGCAGCGCGCGCTACTTCATCGACAAGACGCCACATAACTACCTCTATATAGGACTGATCGCTCTGGCATTGCCACAGGCGCGCATCCTGCACCTGCGGCGCAATCCGCTTGACAGCTGTTATGCGATGTACAAGACCTTGTTCCGCAACGGCGCCCCGTTTTCCTACGATCTTGGCGATCTGGCGACGTATTACCTGGCGCGCGAAAAGCTCATGGACCATTGGCACCGGGTGCTTCCCGGTCGTTTTCTCGATGTCGATTACGAACGGCTGGTGGCGGATCAGGAAACTGTTAGTCGCCAGGTGGTTGCGCACTGTGGTCTCGAGTGGCAACCGCGGTGTCTCGAGTTCTATAACAATGAATCGGCCGCAGCGACCGCAAGCGCCGCGCAGGTTCGCCAGCCCATTTATCGCAGCTCCGTGGAGCGCTGGCGCAGCTATCACACCGAGCTGCAGCCACTGGCACATGCGCTTCGAGATGGCGGGGTCAATTGCAGTTGACAGCTAACAATCGTCTGCCGCGGGCGGCTCCAGAAGGGCTGCTCGCCTGCGTGCTGCTCGCGTTTCTGGCAACCGCCGGACTGTTCTACGTAAATATCATGCCAGCGCTGGTGGCGGGTCTGATCGATGGCCTCGGATTTACGAATCGCCAGGCGGGCTTTGTCGGTTCGGCGAATGTTTATGGTGCCGCTTGCGGAGCATTGGTCGCCGTGTTTCTGGTGCGCCGCCTGCCGTGGCGTCGCGTGGAAGTCGTCGCGCTGACGCTGCTGTTAGTCATTGATCTGATCTCGACCCAGATCACGAGCGCGACGCCGCTGATAGGCCTGCGATTCGTGCACGGCATTGTTGGTGGAATTTCGGTGGGTACCGGACTCGCGGTGATGGCGCGGACGGCGATACCCGACCGGGCATTTGGCATGCTGTTGACCGTCCAGTACGGAGCAGGTGGCCTCGGCATTATGCTGTTGCCCGGGCTCGCGCATCGATTCGGTCCCAAGGTGTTGTTCCTGGCACTTGCGGGGTTCACTTTGATCACGATGGCGATGCTGCCATTTCTGGCCGAGTACCCGCCGCGTGCAACGAAAAATAGCGCGGAGACCGACGCGGCCGACCGCGCCGCCGCAAGCGTTAGGCGTTGGCCGCTGTTAAAGACGCTGGTGGCGGTGTTCCTGTTCCAGGCCGCTAACATGGGGCTGAGCGCGTTCATTATTCCGCTGGCCAGGCACTATGGACTAGCCGATACGTTCATTAGCACGACGATTGGCGTGGCGAACTGGATCGGGGCGCTCGGATCGATCGCTGTGATCTGGCTGGCGGGGAGATACAGTCGTGCCCTGCCAATCGTCATCGTGATGCTGTTGTCCATCGCTGGGACAGCGGCCTTTATTGTCAGCAACCTTCAACTGGTATTCATTGCGGCCAATGTCGTAACGGCGATCGCGTGGTCGTTTCTGATTCCTTACTTTTTCGGGATGTGCGCCGAATTCGATCCGGCAGGCCAGACCGCGACCGTGGCCGGGTTCTTTTCCAAGATGGGCCTGGCTTCGGGCCCCGCGCTGGCTGCTTTGCTGCTTGGCCAGGACAACTACGCTTTGCTGATACTCGTGTCGACGGTGGGACTGATCCTGTGCGGTCTGGCGGTTTTCGGTCCGGCGCGCCAGCTGGACAGGGCGCGCGCACCTCTCGCCGGCGCTGCTACCGGCTGAGGCAGGGGTCTGGCAGCTGGCCGGCGCTCAAGCTGTGACCAATATCTGCTTTGAATACTTGGGTTTACGCCCGGGTCTGGGTATGCTTTCGAGATGAAATCCGGATCCACCATTGCCACCAGTAACAGCCTGCGCGGCGTCAAATACGAGATTCGCGGCCGTCTGGCGCGCCGGGCGCTCGAATTGGCCCGCCAGGGCTATGAAATCCTGTCGCTGAATATCGGCAATCCGGCGCTGTTTGGCTTCCGGACGCCCGAGACCATGCGTCTGGCGATGATTGAAAACCTGGGCGAGTCCGAGGGCTACTGTCATCAGAAGGGAATCTTCCCGGCGCGTGAAGCCGTGGTCATGCAGCAACAGGCGCGCGGTGTCACCGGCGTCAGCGCGGAAGATGTGTTCATCGGCAACGGTGTCAGCGAGCTCATCGATCTCGGGCTGCGCGCACTGCTGAATCCGGGTGATGAAGTGCTGGTGCCGAGCCCGGACTATCCGCTCTGGACCGCGGCGGTCACGTTGAACGGTGGCAAGGCGGTGCACTATCCCTGCCGTCCCGAAGCGGGCTACGTCCCGGATCCGGAAGAGATTGCGCGCCTCATTACGCCGCGCACGCGGGCCGTCGTCATCGTCAATCCTAACAACCCGACCGGCGCGGTGTATCCGCGCACGGTGCTGGAACAGCTGGCTGGGCTGGCCGAACGGCACTCGATGGTGGTCTTTTCGGATGAGATCTACGACCAGATCCTGTATGACGGCGCGCAGTTCATTCCGATGGCGACGCTGGTGCATGACACGCTGTGCGTCACCATGTCGGGTATTTCCAAGGTCTATCGCGCTTGCGGCCTGCGGGTCGGCTGGGCGGTCATGTCCGGCAAGCTGTCGGCGGCGGCGGATTACATGGAGGCGCTCGAATTGTTAGCTTCCCTGCGCCTGTGCAGCAACGTACCGAGCCAGTGGGCGGTGCAGACCGCGTTAGGTGGCTACCAGAGCATCAAGGACCTGGTCGCGCCCGGGGGCAGGCTGTACGAGTCGCGCCGGGCTATTGTCGACGGCGTGGCGGCCAGCAAGTACCTCGAATTGCCGGGGACCGCCGCGGGCGCTATCTACGCCTTCCCGCGCATCAAGGCGAGTGAATTGCCGGACATCGACGACCAGCAATTCGCACTCGACCTGCTGGAGCGCAAGCATGTGCTGGTTGCGCCCGGCACCAGTTTCAATGTTCCCTACCGCAACAGTTTCCGCATCACCAACCTGCCCGATGTCGCGACCCTGAAAGTGGTCTTCACGCGCACCGAGGAATTGTTGTCGGACTACGCCGCCACGCGCGGCGGTCCGTCGAATGTGCTTGAGGCGCGCGCCCGCTTCAAATAGTTCCCGTTTCCAATAGACTCTGCTCATGAGTCTGCCACCGGAAGTCCGCTCGGCGCTCGCGGCTGGGCACGGCATTCTGGTACCGGATCCGGCACGCGCGGCCATTATTCGTCTCGCCTACGCGGACCAGCAACTCAAGGCTGGTCGCGCGGTGTGGTCGACCCCGGATATCGCTACGCCCGCGGCGATGCTGGCGCGAATGGCCGCGGAAGCCCGGCAACCGCTGATGAGTCGCGCGACCGAATGGATGCTGTTGCGCGAATTCGCGCTGGCCCAGGATGCCGGCTCGGGCGGAGGCGCGTCTGCTAACGGGCTGGCCGATGCCTGGCAGCGCAGCCTGCAATTGCTGCGGGACCAGGACATTGCGCCGGCCGCGCTTGCAGCCTTCGCCACACCGGAAACGGCAGATTTGCTGGCGGCCATCACGCACCTGCGCGAGCGCGCGCGAACCTGGGGTATCGCTGCGCCAGCGCTTGTCAGACCCGGCGATTTCGCGGCACCCACGCACTGTGTCGCGCTGGGGTTCGCCGTGCTGCCGCGCGCCTATCGGAATTGGGTGGAATGGCCGAACAACGCTGCGCCCAGGTCTGTGGCGGCCAGCAATGCCGTCGAACTTCACGTCGCGCCGACACCGGCGGACGAGGTCGCAGCGGCGCTGAGCTGGGCCCGCCACAAGCTGGATCAGAATGCCACTGCGCGGCTGCTGGTGGTCGTGCCGCAGGGCCGCGCGTACGAGCCAGCGTTGCAGCGCGCACTGGCAGCGTCCGTGCGGCTCGATGCGGGTCGTGACGAGGCCATTTTTCTTGATCGGCAACGACGTCTCGTGGATGCGCCGCCCGTGCGCCAGCAGTTGTTCCTGCTGCGACTGCTGGCCGGAGCGCTGCCAGTCGCGGAATGTTGCGCCGGCCTGCGTGATGGTGGCGCCGGGCTGGCGGAGCAGGTCGCGCGGGCGCAACTGGCGCATTTGTTAGCAACGCAGGCCACGGGCGAGGTGAGTCTGGCGCGCATCGCAGCGCTATTGCGCACCGCGGACGGCACGGCTCTCGAGGCGGCGCAGCACTGGCTCGCACAATTGCAGCCGGCGCATGACGCGCTCTTAGCTAACAAGCAGCAGGGTGGCGACTGGCCCGATCGACTGGCGGCCGCCAGCAGGTTATTGCCACTGGCGTGGAGCACTGGCAATCCGGAGCAGGATTTCCGTTTGCAACAGGCCTGGCAGGAACTGCTGATCGAGTGCAACCAGCTGGTGGCGCTCGGCAATCCGGATTCCCTGCAACGAGCGCTGGCATTGCTGACGGCGCGCGCGGCGCGATCGCCATGGCCCGAGCGACGCTCCGACAGTCGCCTGCATATCGCGCGTTCGACCCAGGACCCAGTCCTGCAATACGACGGGATCTGGGTCTGCGGGCTCGCGGCCGCCCAGTGGCCGCTGGCTCCGCAACCGGATCCCTGGGTCCCTAAGCCACTGCAAACGGAATCTGGACTAGCAGCTGCGAGTGCGGCCGGCCGCCTGCAGCAAGCGCGCAGCGAGCTGATAGCGTGGCGCTGCGCGAGCGGCGATCTGCATCTGAGTTATCCGGCATTGCTGGATGAGCACGGCGCCAGTGTCAGCCCGTTGCTGCTGGAGCTGGGCCTCAGGGAGACTGCCGCGGCGGCCGCGGCCCCGGCGCGACTCAGCCGTGCGGCCCAGGTGCAGGCGGCAGCGCCTGTACTGATGCAATTCGCCGACGATTCCTACTCGCGGCTGATCCAGGGCGAGATACGCAGCGGGGCGCCGGCTTTGAATCTCTTCAACGAATGCGCATTTCGCGGTGCGGCGCAACTGCGCCTGGCGCTGGTGCGAAAGGATGATGCGGTCCCGGGTTTTGAAGCGCTGCAAAGCGGGTCGCTGTTGCACCTGGCACTGCAGCGCGTCTGGGACCAGCTCGGCGGGTCCGCGGGCCTCGCGAAAATTCCGGAGACGGAGACCGCGGACTTCGTGGCTAACATCGTTGCGGGCCTGGTACGCGAGCAGTTGACGCAGGGCGAGAATTCTGCGGCCGCGCGCCGCGCTGCGCTCGCGGTCGAGGAACGGCGCCTGACGGAACGGATCTCGGCGTTGTTGAACGCGGAGCGCATTCGGGAATCGTTTGTCATCGAGAATCTCGAAGCCACGCTGCCGCTGACACTGGAAGGCGTAAACTTTCGGGTACGACTCGATCGCGTCGATCGCATTGGCGATCAGACGCTGGTGATTGATTACAAGACCGGGAAGTCCGGCAAGCCGCGCTGGTGGGATGACCCACCGCGGGAACTTCAATTGCTCATCTATCGCGAAGCCCTGTTAGCTGCCGGGACTTCAGTGGCGGGCCTCCTGACCTGGCACCTGCTGTCGAGCAAACTCACGGCCGGCGGTGCCGCGGCGACCGAGCTGGCGTTGTTTCCGCCTTTGGCGCCGCGCCAGCAGGCGGTGAACTGGTCGGCAGCTGAACCTGGCTGGAGCTGGCGCGTGCATGAGCTGGCGGCCCGGCTCTGGCAGGGTGATGCCAGGCTGAATCCCCTGAAAGGCGCCTGCCAGTACTGCGACCTGCGCGGCCTTTGCCGGCGCGATGAACGTCTGGGGCCGGCCGGCGTCGACGATGATGGTGGCGCCGATATGGATAACAACGGAGCTGACGGTGGCGATGCTGGATGACAGCGACGTGCGGCGCGAAGCGGTCGAGTCGGTCGACTCGATCCTGCTGCGCGCGCCGGCCGGCAGTGGCAAGACCACCGTGCTGGTACAGCGGCTGCTGGTGTTGCTAACAAGGGTCGGCAGACCGGAACAGGTGCTGGCGATTACCTTTACCCGCAAGGCCGCCGCGGAAATGCGTGAACGGGTGCTGGCTGCGCTGGCGATTGCCAATGGCGCGCAGCCGGTGCCATTGGCTGCTAACGACAGCTTGCGCCGCACTATCGCGCTGGCGCAGGAAACCCTGCGTCATGCAACCCGCCAGGGCTGGGATCTGATGCAGAACCCGGCGCAATTGCGTATCCAGACCATCGAATCTCTGAATCACTGGATTGCCACACAGCTGCCAGCGAGCGCCGGCACGGGCGATGGCGATATCGTCGAGCAGCCGCTCGGCGTTTACCGCGACGCCGCGCGCCAGGCGCTGGACCTCGCGGCTCACGATCCGGCGCTGCGTGAGCAACTGGCGCGTTTGCTGCTCCTGGTCGATAACCGCTGGAATTCCCTCGAGGAAGAAATAGCCGAACTGCTCGCGCAGCGTCATCGCTGGTGGCGGCACCTCGGCAAGATGTCATTCGATCAGCAATGCGACGAAATCGCACGCTGCCTTGAGCGCCTGTCGGTCGCAGCCCAACAGCGGGCGCAGCATGCGCTCGGGGCGGATATTCTGGAACGCGCCGCGCGCGTGCTGCAGGATACGGCTCGCGAGCGCATTGCGCGCGGCGACAATGACCCGGACTGGGTGGCGTGGGGAACGCCGCGGCGACTGCAACCGTTGCCGGAGCTGCTGCCGATGTGGCGACTGTTAGGTCGGTTTTTCCTGACAGAAAAGAACGAATTGCGTAGCCGCTTTCCATCGGCTAACGGCCTGCCCGGCGTTGCGGAGCAGCACAAGGGACCGCTCAGGGAACTGGCGGATGAGCTGAAATTGCGGCCGGGAGCGCGCGAGGTGCTGGCGGCGCTCAAGGAGCTGCCGCATGCGGAGCTGTCGCCGGACAGCCGCAGCGCACTGCAGGCACTGCGTGCGCTGTTGCCGCTGGCGGCGGCGGCCCTGGAGGAGCTGATGACGGCTCAGGGCCTGCGCGACCTGGTCGCGGTCGCCGGTCGCGCGCGCCAGGCGTTGTCCAGCGATTCCGAACCCACGGAGTTCGCGCTGCGCCTCGGTGAGTCTCTGCAACACATCCTGGTGGATGAATACCAGGACACGTCGATCGACCAGTTTGAATTGCTGCAGAAACTCACCTTGGGTTGGGCTGACGGCGATGGCCGCAGCGTCCTGCTGGTCGGCGATCCGATGCAGTCGATCTATGGTTTTCGCGACGCGGAAGTGGCGCTGTTCCTGCGCGCACGGTGTGAGGGGCTGGGCGAGTTGAAATTGAAGTACCTGGAACTGCACCGCAACTTTCGCAGCCAGGCGAACATCGTCGAGTTTGTGAACCACAGTTTCGCGCCCCTGATGCCGCAGCAGGATGACTTGCAGGCCGGGCAGGCGGTCTACTCGGGCGCGGTCGCAGTGCGAACCGATGGCGCGCCCGGGGAAGTGCGGTTTCATTTGTTAGCAAGGGGCGCCGGCCAGGCCGCACGCGACCTCGAGGCGGAGCGGATACTGGCCCTGGTCGCGGAGCTCCGACAGGCGTCGCCGCAGGGCAGCGTTGCGATCCTGACACAGACGCGCAATAGCGTCGCCGGACTCACCGAAATGCTGCGCGATCGCGGTTGGCCGGTTCGCGGCGTCAAGATGGTCGCGCTGGCGGATCTGCCGGCCATCCAGGATCTTAATTCGCTGACGCAGGCGTTGCTGGATCCGCTGGACCGGATCGCCTGGCTGGCAGTTTTGCGGGCGCCCTGGTGCGCGGCGTCGCTGGATGTGCTCGAGGAGCTGGCGCGCTCTGCCGGACCGGGCGCGATTGCGCCGGCGCTGCAACATGCCCTGGATCATGACGCCTGGCCGGTCGGCGCCGCTGCACGGTTGCGGTCAGTGGCGGCATGTTTGTTAGCAGGACTGGCCGCCGTTACGCGGGATGGCATTGCCGCAGCTGTCAGCGTGACCTGGTTGGATCTCGGCGGGCCAGCCTGCATGGGCGCCGGCGCCGGGCTGGGCGACGCCGAGAGTTACCTTGATCGGCTGGCCATCGCGGCAGCCAGCCGCGACTGGCGCGGGCGGCACTCGCTGGCAACGCTGACGCAGGACCTGTACGCGGAAGCCGGTCCAGACACGAAGCTGGAAATTCTGCCAATCCATCAGGCCAAGGGACTGGAATACGATCATGTGATTCTGACCGGGCTCGCGGTGCCGTGGTCGGCCGAAACGCGCCGGCTGTTAGCCTGGCGGGAAATCCCCGGTGTCGACGGCGCGCCCGCCGACCTGGTGTTGGCTGCGCGGCCCGATCCGGCGGCGGCCGGGAGCGACGGTGTCTATGCGTTCCTGATGAAACTGGCCAGAGAGCGCGCCGCCCAGGAGAAGCTGCGACTCATGTATGTCGCAGCGACCCGGGCCCGCGAATCGCTGCACTGGGTGGCCAGCCTGGCGAAAGATGACGCGGGCGAATGGCGGCTGCCACCCACGAACTCGACACTGCGTTTGTTGTGGCCGGTGCTCGCCGACCGCATGCGCACGGGCGATTCTCTGGATCGTGCGGCGACGATTTCTGCCGCGGCCCCAACGGCGGCGCCCGCCGTGGTCGGGCTAACGCCGGAGTCGAGGCGGCTGCGGCGACTGCCCGATGAATGGCAGGTGCCGGCGGGGGATGCGGTGCTTGATACCCAGGTGCGTGCCGCGGGCGCGACGCGCCCCGAGCAGGAGCCGGAATTCGACTGGGCCGGCATCGAATCGCGCCATGTCGGCACCGTGCTGCATGCAGCACTGCAACGAATCGCTGTGTCGGCGCGGGAGCAGAGTGTATTGCCGACCGGGCTGCCCGACGATCCCGTGTGGGCGGCCGAGCTACGCGCCCTGGGCGTCGCCCCGGCACGCATTGCCAGGGCGGCGAGCCGCATCGGCAACGCATTGCGTGCGACCCTCAAGGATGAGACCGGCCGCTGGATCCTGGATCCTGCGCACGCCGAAGCACAGTGCGAGCAGGCGCACAGCGGATTGCTGGATGGTGAATTGGCAGCCATAGTCGTGGACCGGTACTTTGTCGATCGTGACGGCCAACGCTGGGTCATCGACTACAAATCCGGGCAGCACCTGGGTGGTAAAATTGCCGAGTTCCTGGAAAACGAAAAGCGCCGCTATCAACCGCAGATGGACCGCTACTGCCGTTTGTTAGCCCAGCAGGGCCCGCCGGTTCGCGCAGCGCTGTATTTCCCGATGATGCAGCAGATCGTAATCTATGGTTAAGGAGTCAGGCCGAAATGGAAATTCGCAGAGCTGAAGACCGCGGCAGCGCCGAGTTCGGCTGGTTGCACTCCCGGCATACGTTTTCTTTCGGCCAGTATCGCGATCCGAAACAAATGGGGTTTTCGGACCTGCTGGTGATCAACGATGACCGGGTGGAACCGGGCCAGGGATTTGGCACGCACCCGCATCGCGATATGGAAATCTTTTCCTTTGTCTTGGAGGGCGCGCTCGCGCATCGGGATTCCATGGGCACGGGCTCGACGATCCATCCCGGCGAAGTGCAGATGATGAGCGCCGGCACCGGCATCACGCACAGCGAATTCAATGCCTCGCAACAGGAACTGGTGCACTTCCTGCAGATCTGGATCGTGCCTGACAAGAAGGGTGTGGCGCCGCGTTACCAGCAGAAGCAATTTCCCGATGCCGGGAAGCGGGGCCGGCTGCGACTGGTAATTTCGCCCGATGGCGCCGATGGCTCGCTCTCTGTTTATCAGGACACGCGCGTCTATTCAGGTCTCTTCGACGGTGCGGAATCGGCTGAGCTGAAGCTGCCGGCAGAACGCTTCGCCTACGTGCACGTTGCAAAAGGCGAAATCGCCTTGAACGGCGAACAGCTGCGGGCGGGCGACGGCGCGCGGCTGCGCGGCGAGGCACTGCTGAAACTTGCGCAGGGCCGCGGCGCCGAGGTGCTGATCTTCGATCTCAGGCCTAACGAACTACCATGATCTCGCGGCGGCAGTTGCTGCAGTCTGTGCCGGCGGCAGTCTTGGCCGCAGGGGCCGGCCCGGTCAGCGCCGCGCTCAACCAGCGCAGCTATCAAGGGGTCATGCGCTACTCGCTCGGTTCGCGTGAGAACGGGCGCGAAAGTTTTTTCGTGACCGTGCAACCTGACGGGCTGCGCACGCTGCGCGCGCGGTGCGAGCTGGACGACGACCAACTGTTGCGTGACGTCACGCTGACGGTGGACGCGGGCTGGCGGCCGATGACGGCATTTATCCAGCTGACCATCGCGGGCCAATTCGCCGGCGCAACCTGGTACCGCTTCGCGCCTAACGAGATCGTCGTCGAAGGCTACAATGCCGTTGCCGGGCGCATCTCGCAGCGAGTGCCGCTGACGCGGCCGGCCGACGCGTTTGGCGCGCATCCGATACACGGCGATGCGTGGAATCTTGCGCGCCTGCGACTGGCTGGGGGGCGGCCCATCAACGCGCCGCGCTTCACGAGTTCGTCAATGTCTAACGGCGCTTCCGGCCCGGGCCTGGTGTTGCTGCCCGAAAACTACCTGGTCTACGCGCTGGCGGGGCGCGACACTGTTACTACTCCGTCCGGTATTTACGCGGCCGATCATTTCACGATGACGGTGACGGCGAAAAAGAAAGTGAATCACATCTGGGCCTTCGGCGCGGACTGCATCCCGGTACGGATGGCGACTTCGGACGGGCGCAATTACGAACTGGTGGAATTGAGCGGCGATGCCCGGTAGCGCGCGTGGTTGCGCTCAGAAGTTACCTTCGACCCCGAAGGGTCTGCGGCCCGAGGCATCCACGCCGCCCATGTAACGCAGTGCGTTGACCACGTCCGGAGGTACGCCGGCGCGTGGCGCGAGCGCGCCCTCCAATACATAGCCGGGCGCTGATGTAAGGCGCAGCGTGCCGCGGAAATCAAACGGTCCGCCGCGATCGACCAGACTGCCGATGGGATCGTTTTCGGCACTCAGGGCGCCGTCAAAGCTGAGCAGCCAGGAGCCCAGAGCCGTAGGCGCAACCGCCTGGGTCAGATTGTCGATCTCCAACGTGCCGCGAACCAGCGCGATTCGACCGTTCGCGGCCACGCGCAGCTCTTGCACACGAGCGCGCGCCGCGCCGCCGAATCCATCCGGTACCCGGACACCGCTGACGCGCAGGATCGGCGCCAGTGTGGCCAGCTGCGCATCTCCCTGCAGCGCGCGCAGTTGCAGGCTCTTGTCGCGGCGCGCGACCAGGTCGGTATCCAGACTCACTCCCGGTCCGCGCAACTGCAGGTTCACGGCAACCCGGCCTGTTAGCAAGGGCCAGACCTTCAGCTGCCAGCTCAGCTGGCCGAGGGTCATGCCGCCGACCGTCGTGTTGTCGCAGGCGCCGCGCCACAGCGTGCCGCGCGCCTCCAGGCAGGCCAGGGGCGGGGGCAATTGTCGCGCGAGCGTGCTGGCCGGCCAGCGCGCAATCACCACGCCCAGGAACAGGATGCCGAGACTGAGAATCGCGCGCCAGCGCATCAGATACTAACGGCCGGCAACTTTGAGTTGCACAGACGCATTCACGACACCGGGTGTCGAGCTGGGACTGACCGACAGTCCGACGATGCTGATGCCGTGCTGCTGACGCAGTCGCGCCAGCCAGGCAACGATATTGTCGAACGCCGCATCCCTGAGACTGGCCTGCAACTGGCCGGACCCCGTGGGCTGCACCTGGCTGACGGAATTGCCGAGACCGGATTCGCGCGCAACCCGATCGACGATTACCAGCGCGTTTTCTGGAGTGGCCGGCCCCGCCGCCAGTCCCGGACCGGCCGCCATCACCTGCGGCGCGGAGGCCTGCAGCCAGCGCAGGTCATCCTGCTTGCGCGCCAGCCGTTGTTCGGCGGCGCTCAGGCGCCCATATAGCGGAGCTAACAGCGCGAACAACAGGATAAGAGCTGCAATGGCGCCCCCAATACCCAGGAAAAGCTGCTCGCGCGGTTCGCGACTGCGCCACCAGGCCATCATGACGCGCCACCGCGACGGATGCGGATCTGGCCATCGTAGCCGGAGTCCGCGGCCGCGCCGCTCAGCAGTTCGGCCTGCAAGCCGCCGGCGCGCAGTTGCGTGTTGATGCGCTCCAGGCTGTCAGCGTTGTCGGCGCGGACCTTGATTTCGAGCGCGCCGTTCTGAAACCGTAACGATTCGATCCGCGCCTGCGGCGCTGCGCTGCGCGCATTGGCAAGCGCCGTCATCAGAGCCAGCGCGACATCATCACCGGCTGCGGCGCCGCTGAGGCGGCTCATGACCGCCTTGCGCAGCAGGGCTGGGTCGGCGGGTGCCGCGTCGGCTAACAGGCTGCGGCCAAGTTCGGTAAGGCTTGCGTCCACCTGGCGCTCGGCGGTTCGCAGCCGCGACCATTTCAGCCACTGACTTGCGCCGAACAGGCCTAACAGAACCAGCGCCAGCACGGCCGCGACCCGCCATTCCTGCCAGCCCGCGCCGCTGTTGACGGACGAAGGATAGTCGCCTTGCAGCAGATTGATGGGCCGCGCTTGCGGCAATTGCAGCGCAAACAGCGGCAGCGGCCCCTGCGCCAGCAGCTGCACTTTCACGGTGACGAAACGCTCGCGCAAAGCGTCGACCTGGTTGCTGCGGGACTGCCACTCGGCCGGCGCCGCATACAGCAGCAGCGAGCGGTGTGCCGGATCGCCGCCGCAGGCGATATCAAATGCCGCGCCCAGCGGATCGGCGGGCACGGTGCAGTGCGTGCCGTCCTGCAGGCGCACCAGCACCGAGTCACCTAACAACAAGCCGACGATCTGCCCCGGGTTGACCGGCATCAACGCGGATTCCGGGTACAGGGCGGCGGCGCGGATGCCGGCCGCCTCGAGCGCGGCAAGGTATTGTTGCAGCCGGTCGCGCGCGATCACGCTGACCGGAACGCGGCTGCCATCCGCAGGCCGTTCGCCGACCGCGACATGCATGTCCTCGATGTTATCCGCCAGCTGTTCCTCGATCGCATAGGGCACGGCCAGCTGCCAGCGACCGGTGGTGCGCGCCGGCAGATCGGTGTACAGATTGACGACGTCGTCGGAAGGTACCAGCACGATGACTTCGGCGTTGGCCGCGATGCCTGCGGCTTCAGCAAGCGAACCCGCCAGCGGAGGCGCAGTGACCGCGCCGCGCGCATCGCAGCCCAGCCAGCTCGCCGCAAGGGTGCCACCCGCGCCACGCGACAGCCGGACTAACAAATAACGGTTCATTCTGCCATGGTCCGTGTCAACACCCGCACCTCGGGTTTTCCGGTCGCGCCAGTATTACGCATCAACAAGCTTTGCAGGTCGAAAGGCTGGGTACCGATTGTAACCAAGCTGCGCAGTTCGAAGAAGTTAGATTGCACCTTAACCCGGTTCTTGATTTTCGGGTATTCGGCGGGGTTGGCGCTGAAAAGCTGCTCGAACTGCAGGACGTTCGGATAGCAGCCCGACTTTCTCTGGGTCTCCAGCGTACTGGCATTCGCCGACCAGAGCCGCTGATCGACCAGGGCATCCAACAACACGCCGCTGGCCGTGCACAGATTGATCTCGCGCCGGTCTCTTGGCAGCGCGGTGACATGCGGCACGAGCCGCAGGTACGCCTCCAATCCGATCTGCGGCACAGCCAGTAGCTCGGATACCTGCAACATGGGCCGGTTAGGCGGCCGGTTCGACGGTTGCTGCGAAGTATAGAAACTGTCTTCGGCACCATTGGGTTCAGTCTGCTGGTCCGAGTCAATGTAATCGACGACCAGGTCAGCCTTCTGTTCCGGGATGTCGAGTGTCCTCAGGAGGCGCCTGAAGATTTCCACTGCAACCGGGTCCTTTGCACCCTGATCATCGACCAGGCTGTTCAAATTGAAGCGCCCGTCGAGGTCCGTGATCTGGCCGGCAATGCTAACACCGTCAATCAGTTCAACCGGGCCCTGCGGCAGGTGCCATTTTTCGGTGAAGTCATCGGTCTGGTTGGTGTCATCCGCCAGGATCCAGGCGCCGACCGCCTCGGCACCGGCCTGCGCCTGCAATGCCTGGTCGAGCGAAGCATTGCCGGCTGCGCGCCGCAGCGCCAGCGCACTGCGAAACTGGATGCCGACGGCAATCGCGGCCGCGATGGCAAATATCACGATCGCCGCTAACAACGCGACGCCGCGCTCGCGCCTCATCCCGGCACCTCGACGACACGGCGCAGCGTGCCAAAGTCCTCGGTTTCGAGGATTATTTCCACCGCCAGCGGGCGCAAGCGCAGGTTGGCCGAGTTGGCCGGGACCGCGGCGGGTGGCCAGCTGTCGGTCCACTGCCGTCCCATGTTCATGGCGCGCACGGTCACGCTGCGCACCTTGCCCAGCAACGCGCGCCGGCGCGGTATCGCACTCTGGGCAGCATCTAACACCGGCCACTCGAGGCGCACGAGTTGCCCGTCATCTAACAGGTACTGCACTCGCTGCAGGCTGCTGCGCGCGATGCCGGCGCTGTTGCGCCAGCCCCCGCGCGTCAGGTTTGCCAGCACATTGCTACGCGGATCGATGCGCAGCGCGGCTTCTTCGCCGGAGCCGGGCAGGTCGCGAACCGGCCGCGACACCAGCTGCGTGAAATCCAGGCTCAGCCAGCGCATGGTGTTCTGTATGTCGCGCAGGCGGGTTTCGGCAGTCGCTATGCCTGCCTTGTGCTGCGCCGCTGCACTGACCGCGCCGTAGCCGATCGCAAACATGATCGCGAACACGAAGATCGCGACCAGGATCTCGATCAGCGTGAAGCCGCGCAATCTGTTTGTGATCACTGGCACGGGATCGTCAGGTTCCGGTGGCGGGTGGCGAGGGCGACAGAGGCGCATTTGGATTGCCTGGGCCGGGCGGGCCGCCGAGCGGCTCCCAGTCAGGCGTGTCGCCGCGTGGCACGGCAACCGCCGTACCTAACACGCTGGTCGCGGTGACCAGGTAGTTCTTGCCGGCGCTGCCTACCGTGCCTGCCGGGCCAGCTTCCGGCGCCAGACGCACGCTGACGTCGATGCGTCGCAGGCCGGGTAACGCCAGTCGCTCGATATTCTGACGCCACTCCCAGCGCCGGCCGGCGAACTCCACCACGCCATCACTGGCACCGTCAGACGGTGGTGTCGCGGCGACACGCTGTTCGGTAATCCGATTGAGCGCAATCCACTGCGCAAAGCTGCGCTCGCGCAGCACGGCCACTGTATCCGCCGCGCCGGACACGGCCTCCATCGAGGCGGCGGCGGCCAACGCAACGATAATCAGCGCGACCAGGACCTCGATCAAAGTGAAACCGCGTGCGCGTCCCATGGCGTCAGTCCACCGGCTGGCCGTCGACCAGCACGTCGATGCGCGGTTGCGGAATCGATTGTGAGCGGCTGGCGCTGACATCCTTGGGCGCGTTGTTGGCGCGCAGGATCAGCTTGTCCGCCCGCGACTCATCGCCCAACAACAACTCAAACTCGCTCATGTCGCCACCGGCATAAAATATTGCGACCGGGCGCGGCCCGTCCTTCGCATCCGGGTCGCGCAAGGGTTTTAGCAGCACCGGTCGGCCCTCGACCCGCGCGCTGAAACGCAGGCCGTCCGGCAGGCTCACAGGCTTACCTAACAAGTCATCGTCGGCCTGAACCCACTCTCGGGAGCGCACATCCCAGGCCAGAAACTGACACTCCTGCGGTGCTGCTGCCAGCGCGTAGTCGCGGCCCTCGACTTCGGCGCGTTCGCGGGCGTAATTGGCAAGTTCAATCAGGCGTTCCCGGGTGCGTGTCAGGGCCCGGTTACCGCCATCGGCCAGGCCGAGCGCGAGCACGCCGCCAGCTATCATCACGCCCATGATGACCACAACCACCATGATTTCGATCAGCGTGAAGCCGCGCGCTGCACGCATTGGCTCACTCGCGCCTAGGGCCTGTGAACACGATGAACGGCGCAGCGACGGTGGCCCCCGCCGTGCAGCGCAAGGCGGGACGAGTGAACTGTACTGAATGTACTGGAACGAGGACCAACGCCGCGCTGCGCGGCGCGGGCCCCGTCCCAAGAGGCGCGCCCCCACAGCACGTGCCTTGCGCATGGCGGCGCGCAGTTAGCGCCATCGCAATGCTTCGGCGTCAACGGGCGCGCCGGGGTTGCGCCCAGACGCATCTGAGGCTGCGTTGCTCGGCCCTCACATGGAATAACCATGCATCGGGCCTCGCGCCTTGCCTGAAATGCTTCTGGGTACAACGCAGTGTCGTTCATCGTGTTCACAGGCCCTAGGGTGTCGCGGCTTCGACGCCGTGATTGGTGATGTTGTCGGCATCCTTGTCAGGCGTGCCTTCTTCACCATCCGGGCCCACGGAATAGACGTCATAGTCGGCCGCGCCGCCAAGACCCGGAGACCGGTACAGATAGGGCGCTCCCCAGGGGTCCATGCTGGCCTTGCTCAGATAGCCGCCGGGACGCCAGTTGCGCACATTCTCGGGCTGCGCGACCAGGGCTTTCAAACCCTGATCCGTGGTCGGGTAACGCGACGTGTCGAGCCGGTACATTGCCAGCGCAGCTTCAATTTTCTGGATATCGCCCTGCGCCTTGACCATACGCGCCTGGTCCACCTGACCGACTACGCGAGGCACTACGAATGCGGCCAGGAGGCCGATGATTACCACGACCACCATGATTTCGATCAGCGTGAAACCACGCGACCGGGGCAAGTTTGCAAGCGACATGACACAGATCATAGCACCGCACGATGACCGTTTCGGGCCGCCCGGGCCGCTATAATCGTGAGCCAATTCACATACGGGTGGCGTATGGCGACCGCAATGATATTCCCCGGACAAGGATCGCAATCGGTTGGCATGCTTGCAGAGCTCGCGGCCAATAGCGCTACGGTGGCCAATACCTTTATTGAAGCAGGCGAGGCCCTGGGATTTGACCTTTGGACGCTGGTGGCGGAGGGCCCCAGGGAACAACTGGACCGCACCGCTTACACCCAGCCTGCGATGCTCGCAGCAGGCATCGCCGCCTGGCGCGTCTGGTGTGAAAGTGGCGGGCCGCGACCTCAATTTGTTAGCGGCCACAGCCTGGGGGAATACACGGCGCTGGTAGCGGCTGAAGCCCTGGATTTTGCCGATGCCCTGAAGCTAACGCAGTTTCGTGGGCGTGCGATGCAGGACGCCGTGCCGGTGGGCGAGGGTGGCATAGCTGCCATCCTCGGAATTGACGAAGCGGCCGTGGAATCTGCATGCCTGGAGGCTGCGCAGGGCAGAGTGGTAGAGCCCGTCAATTTCAATGCCCCGGGGCAGGTCGTCATCGCCGGCGAAATCGGCGCCGTGCAACGCGCTATTGAGGCCTGCAAGGTGCGCGGCGCCAAGCGGGCAGTCATGCTGCCCATGAGTGTTCCTGCACACAGCAGTCTGATGCAGCCGGCCGCGGAACGAATGCATGAGCGACTGCAGGGCACTTTGATCGCCGCGCCGCAGATGCGCTATTTCTCAGGCGTGGATGGGCAGGAACACCAGGATCCCGAATCGATCCGCGCATGTCTCGCGCGACAGCCCGCACAGCCGGTACTCTGGACTACAGTGGTGCGCGCGTTGTTAGCAGCAGGGGTTACCCGCTTCATAGAATGCGGGCCCGGACGCGTGCTGACACCGATGACCAGGCGCGTGGAAAAACGCGCCGACATCGCCTACCTGACCATGGACGATCCGGCCACTCTCGCGGCCGCCCTTGCCAGCTGACGGAGCTAACACACATGTTTGAGAATGACCTGGTCCTGGTAACCGGCGCGTCACGCGGCATTGGCGCGGCGATCGCAGTCGGGCTCTCGGCGGCGGGTGCCCGGGTGATCGGCACGGCCACAACCGCGGAAGGGGCGGCAGGCATTACCGCAGCGCTGGCGCCTTTTGGGCTACAGGGCCGGGGCGCGGTGCTCAATGTCTCGGACGCCGCCAGTATCGACGCCTTGCTCAAGGAGCTCGATCAAGGCGAGGGCATGCCGACGATCCTGGTCAACAACGCCGCCATTACCCGCGACGGCTTGCTGATGCGCATGAAGGAGGAGGACTGGGACGCAGTCATCAATACCAACCTGTCGTCGGTCTTCCGCCTGTCCAAGGCCTGCCTGAGGCGCATGGTGAAGGAGCGCAGGGGCCGCATCATCAACCTGACGTCAGTGGTAGGGGTCACCGGCAACGCCGGCCAGACGAACTATGCGGCCGCCAAGGCGGGAATCATCGGCTTCACAAAATCGCTGGCCAAAGAACTGGCCTCGCGCAACGTGACAGTCAATGCGGTGGCGCCAGGCTTTATCGACACCGACATGACTCGCGGGCTGAACGACCAGCAGCGCCAGCAGCTGTTGAGCCAGATTCCGGCGGGCCGCCTCGGTACAGTCGAAGATGTGGCGGCCACGGTACTCTTCCTGGCGTCGCCGCAGGCGGGCTATATCACTGGGCAAACGCTGCATGTGAACGGCGGGATGTATCTGGCCTGACGAGCCGATGTAGCAAAAATACCACAGTAAAAACCCTTAAAAAACAAGGACTCAGGCGAGACATAAACGCTCTGAGTAGCAGTTGAGCGGGGCATCCCATACAATACCGCGCCCTTTTGGGGGGTACCACTTAGGACATCAAATCGATGAGCACAGTTGAACAGCAAGTCAAAGCAATCGTGGCCGAACAGTTGGGCGTCAAGCCTGAGCAGGTCACCAACACCGCCTCTTTTGTCGACGATTTGGGCGCCGATTCGCTGGACACCGTCGAACTCGTCATGGCTCTCGAAGAAGAATTCGAGACCGAGATTCCGGATGAAGATGCCGAGAAGATCACGACTGTCCAGCAGGCCATCGATTACGTCTCTGAGCGCCGCAAAGCATCCTGATACGTATTTAATGCCCCCGGCTCACAAGCCTAACAACCAGGGGGAAGACCGGTGAGCAAACGTCGAGTCGTGGTCACCGGCCTGGGGATCGTGTCGCCTGTCGGCAGTACAGTGGATGCTGCCTGGGGGGCGGTCCTGCGCGGCGAAAGCGGCATTGGTCCCATTACGCGCTTTGACGCCAGCCAGTTTCCGACGCGCTTTGGCGGCGAGGTCAGGGACTTCGATGTGTCGCAGTACATCCAGCCCAAGGAAGCGCGGCGCATGGATCAGTTCCTGCAGTACGGCGTCGCGGCCGGCATCCAGGCGATCAGCGACAGCGGTCTCGATTTCGAGCGCGTCGACAAGGAACGGGTCGGCGCCATCGCCGGGGCCGGCATCGGCGGTCTCGAGACGATCCAGAACGAATACGACGCGTATCTTGGCGCCAAGTCGCCGCGCAAGATATCGCCGTTCTTTATTCCATCGTCGATCATCAACATGATCGCGGGCCACCTGTCGATCCGTTACGGCTTCAAGGGGCCGAACCTCGGCATCGTCACGGCCTGCACGACTTCGACGCACGCCATCGGCCTGGGCGCACGCACCATCCAGTACGGTGACGCGGATGTCATCATCGCGGGCGGCGCTGAGATGGCGATGACCGTGTTAGGAATCGGCGGCTTCGGCCAGGCCAAGGCACTTTCGACGCGCAATGACGCGCCGGCCAAGGCGTCCCGTCCCTGGGACAAGGATCGCGATGGCTTTGTTGCGAGCGACGGCGGCGGAGCGATCGTGCTGGAAGAACTCGAACACGCCCGGGCACGCGATGCGCGCATTTATGCCGAAATGGTCGGGTTTGGTATGAGCGGCGACGCGTTTCACATGACCGCACCCCCGGAAGACGGTGACGGTGCCCGCATCGCGATGCGCAATGCACTGCGCGACGCCGGCATCAACGCCGACGCTGTGCAGTACCTCAATGCCCACGCCACTTCAACGCCGCTCGGCGACAAGGCCGAGACCACGGCCATCAAACGCGCTTTCGGTGCGCACGCCGGCAAGCTTGCGGTCAGCTCGACCAAGTCCATGACCGGCCACTTGTTAGGCGCAGCCGGGGTGGTGGAAGCGATTTTTTCAATACTGGCGATCCGCGACCAGGTTGCGCCGCCAACCATCAATCTGGATTCACCGGATCCGGACTGTGACCTCGACTACGTGCCGCATACCGCACGCCGCATGGCGATTGACGTCGCTGTGTCCAACTCCTTCGGTTTTGGCGGCACCAATGGCACTGTCGTGTTCCGACGATTTAGTGCCTGATATGACACGCCCCGCGGGGCTGCGCGTCGAAGTCTCTGCCCGGCCCGAGGACTTGCTGCAGCTCGCCCTGAGCTACCCCGATCGCTATCCGGTGTTTCTCGACAGCGCCGGCGCCGGACCGCTGGCAAACCGCCACCTGCTGTTTCGCAGCAACGGCGCAATTCTGCGTCGTGACGCTGCCGGCAGGCTTACTGGCAACCATGCCGGTGAGCGGATCGGTTTCCTGGACGCGCTGCAGGCCTGGTATCAGGAACAAGGCCAGCGCGGCCTTTCGCAGGACTGGCTGGGCGGCTGGGTTGTTTACCTGGGATACGAGTGCGCTGCTGAGGTTGAATCGACCTTGCGCCTGCCACCTTCGGTCGATCCCCTGAGCGCCTACGCCGCGTATTGTCCGGTGCAGCTCGCGGCCGACGTCGGAACCCAGTCGGTTGTGATCAGCGGCGAAGCAGGCAGCCAGGCGTTGCTGGACACCTGCATCGCCGACCTGAAGGCGGTCGCTCGCAGCAGCCCGAACACCGCGGTGCCAGCCGCCCGCTATGAGGTGCAGGAAGACCCGGCAGAGCAATTTCTGGGCGCGGTGCATCGCGCCCAGCAGCACATTGCCGCAGGCGACATCTACCAGGCGAATCTGTCCCGCGGCTGGCGTGCACCGTTGCCGGTGCCGCGCGCGGCCGCGATCCGCGAGCTCTATCCGCGCCTGCGCCACGCCAATCCGGGTCCTTTTGCCGCGCTGTTGCAGACTGAATACTTTGCGGTACTGAGTTCTTCGCCTGAAAGGCTGATCCAGGTGTCAGGACGCTCGGTAGCGACGCGGCCGATTGCCGGTACGCGTCCGCGCAGTCGCCGTGCTGATGCGGATGCGGCCGAGATCGCTGCCCTGATAGCCCACCCCAAGGAACGTGCCGAGCACATCATGTTGATCGACCTTGAGCGTAACGATCTGGGGCGCGTGTGCGAAGGCGGCAGTGTTGAAGTTGATGAATTCCTGACGGTCGAGAGCTACCAGCACGTGCACCACATTGTTTCCAGCGTGCGCGGCCGCCTGCGCGCCGGACTGACGATGATCGATGCGTTGCGCGCGGTTTTTCCGGGCGGCACTATCACCGGAGTCCCCAAAATACGGTGCATGCAATTGATCGCGCAGCTCGAAGGCCAGGGGCGGGGCGCCTACACCGGCTCTCTGGGTTATCTGGGACTCAATGGTCAATGTGATTTCAATATCCTGATCAGGACGCTGGTCGTCGGCGAATCGGAGCTTCGCTTTCGAACTGGCGCGGGCATCGTTGCCGACTCGGATGCCCGGCACGAGCTCGAGGAAACCCGTGCCAAAGCGCGTGGCCTGTTAGCAGCGCTGGCCGGATCCACATGAGTCAAGCGGCATTCAGCTGGGTCGACGGAACGCCGGCCGCCTCGGTGCCGGCCATCGACCGTGGCCTGCAATATGGCGACGGCCTGTTCGAATCCATGCGGGTCCGTGGCGGCCAGATCCGATTCATCGAAATGCACCTCGACCGATTGTATTCCGGGGCAACGCGCCTCGGCCTGAGCCCGCCGCTGCGCGAGCAGTTGCGCAGCGAATGGCAGTCGGCGGCGGCGCAACTCACCGCTGGCGTGCTGAAGTTCATGTTGACGCGCGGCGACGCGGTGCAGCGTGGTTATTCGCCTGCTGGATTGAACAACCCGCGTCGCCTGTTGTTGGGGTACCCGGACGGACCCGCCAGCTTGCCGGACAGTCTGGCAATCTGGCACTGCACGATGCGCCTCGGTGAAAACCCGTCGCTCGCGGGCATCAAAACGCTGAATCGGCTGGAGCAAGTCCTGGCGACCGATGAATGGCAACGTGCCGGGGCGGCGCACGATCTTGCATTGCACGAAGGGCTTTTGTCTTCCAGCAGCGGCGCGCTTGTTAGCGGCACCTGCAGCAATGTTTTCTGGCGCAGCGGCACGCAGCTTTTCACCCCGCAGCTTGACCGCTGTGGCGTGGCCGGCGTCATGCGGCGCATGGTAATGCGTGAGGCAGATGCGCTAGGCTTTGCGGTGACCGAAACGATTGCCGACATGGACTCGCTGTTGCATGCCGAAGAAATCTTCATGACCAATATTCGCTGGCAGGTGCTGCCGGTCAGCGTGCTGCATTTCGCGCTCGGCAGTGCGCACCAGGCATGGCCAGAACCTGGCCGCTGCACCATGCAGCTGGCGGCCCGGATAAGCGCTTTGGACACCTGATGCGTCCGGAACAGGACAATTCAGCCGCGGCGCCTGCTCGCTCGCGCAGAGCCCGGATCGTGGTGCTGGTCGCTGGCGCGGTACTGCTGGCCGCTGGTTTGTGGCTGTTTCGTTATCTGAGCTCGGAGCTAACACGACCGGGTCCTCTGGCTGAGGAGACGCTGGTCGAGGTGCCGGCCGGGGCGAGCCGCCGGCAGGTCCTGATGCTGCTCGAAAGAAACGGCGCCGTCGACGATGCACGCGCTGCTGAACTGGCACTGCGAGCCGCGGGCCAGGATCCCATTTTCAAGGCCGGGCGCTATCGCCTGCCGGCCCGCGCGAGCTTGCAGCAGATGGCGCGGTTGCTGGCTTCGGGCCAGGTTGAGCTCGCCAGCCTCACGATCCCGGAAGGCTGGACCTTTGCCGAGGCCCGGGCAGCGGTCGAGAGGCATCCGGCAATCGATGCGAGCCTTCGCGGCAAGCCCGACGCTGCCGTCATGCAGGCGCTGGGCGCCGCGCAGCTGCCCGCTGAAGGGCGGTTGTTTCCCGATACTTACCGCTTCGCGGCCGGCACCCGCGACCTGCAGATCTATCGCCAGGCGTTCGCCCGGATGCAGGAGCTGCTCGACAGCGCCTGGGAAACGCGCGCCGCCGATTTGCCGTTTGCTAACAAAGATCAGGCCCTGGTGTTAGCATCTATCATCGAAAAAGAGAGTGGCGTGCCCGATGAAAGGCCGCAAATTGCGGCAGTGTTTGTCAACCGACTGCGCCAGGGCATGCGATTGCAGTCGGATCCGACTGTGATCTATGGTCTTGGCAGCGCCTACGATGGCAACATTCGCACCGCGGACCTGCGCACGGATACCGTCTATAACACCTACACCCGCAACGGCCTGCCACCGACACCCATCGCTCTGCCGGGCGCCGGCGCGATCGCGGCGGCACTGCGGCCGGCGGCCAGCGACGCGCTGTTCTTTGTAGCCACCGGACGCGGTGACGGGCGCCACGTGTTCAACAAAGTCTACGCTGCGCATGAGCGCGCCGTGGCCGACATGCTGCGCAGCCAGCGGCAAGCCGCCCGGAGCGCCGGGCCATGAGAGGCATCTTCATTACGCTCGAGGGCATTGAAGGCGCCGGCAAGTCAACGCTCGGGTTGCGGCTGCGCGAGCGGCTCGGCGCAGGCGGGCGGCAGGTGCTGTTGACCCGGGAACCCGGCGGCACGCCGCTCGCGGAAAAGATTCGCAGCGCGGTGTTAGAGCGCGGCAGGGAACAGATTTCGCCCGCGAGTGAGACGCTGTTGATGTTTGCCGCGCGTGCCATCCACGTTGATAACCTGATACGGCCAGCGGTGCTGCGTGGCGACTGGGTTGTATGCGACCGCTTCACGGATGCGACCCGTAGTTACCAGGGAGCAGGCCGCGGCGTGTCCGGCGAGTTGATCGAGTCGCTCGCGAACCTCGTGCACGGCGATCTGACCCCGGACCTGACATTTTTGTTAGATCTGCCACCGGAATTGGGGTTGCAGCGCTCCCGCGCCCGGGGCACCGGAACAGACCGTATCGAATCTGAAACCCTGGCATTTTTTGCGCGCGTGCGTGCGCACTATCTGGGCTTGGCGGCCCGGGAGCCCGCGCGTTTCGTAGTCTTGCCGGCGTCCGAACTTGGCGCCGACGCACTCTTTGATGCCGCCTGGAAAGCTTTGCAGGAGCGGCTCCGCCCATGAGCGTGGCTGCGGTCCTGTCGGCGACGGAATTGCCCTGGTTGCAGCAACCCATGGCCCGAGTGCGCGCGGCGCTCGCTGGTGAACGCGCGCCGCATTCATTGCTGGTGACCGGCCAGCCGGGCGCAGGACTCAAGCTATTCGCCGACTGGTTGATCGCCCTGCGGCATTGCTCGGACGCAGCACGCGCGCCCTGTGGCGTTTGCAAATCATGCGTCTGGAATGCCCAAGGCAATCACCCCGACCACTATCTGCTGACACCGGGCGAGGACTCCCGGGAAATTCGTATCGATCAGGTGCGCGAGCTTCTGAATCAGTTGGCGATGACCGGTCACGGCGGGCGCCAGCGCACCGCACTGGTCTTTCCAGCCGAGCGTCTGAACCGCAGCGCGGCCAATTCATTTCTGAAAATGCTCGAGGAACCCCCGGCCGGCAGCTTGCTGGTGTTAGCAGCCTCGTCACCTTCACGGTTGCCCGCGACGATTCGCAGTCGCTGCCTGAAAATCGATTTACCGCTGGCTGCGCCCGCCGATTCTGCGCAATGGCTCAGTCAAAGATGCGGTGGCAAGCCCGAATCCTGGCAACGGGTGTTGTCGATAACGGGTAACTGCCCGACCACGGTCTGCGAGTCAGAACTCGCAACCGCGCTGCAGCAGGCCGGGGAACTGGAGGCTGATGCGATCGCGCTGGCTGCGGGCGAACGCGAACCGCTGTTGCTCGCCAAGCAATGGGACGATGATCGCTACGACTCGCGACTCGTTGGGTTAGAGAACCTGATCACAAAATGCCTGCTGCAAAGCACGGGAACGAGCAGACCGCACTTGCTCTCCGCCGCGGACATGCCGAAACTACGGGCCATGTTCGAAGTTCTGGACCGGGTTCGTGATGATCGGCTGCTAGCGGAAACGCCGGTCAATCGACGCCATGGCTTGACAGTTCTGCTGACGGCGGCTCAGGCCGCGTTACGTGCTGCAGGCGTTGCGCCGGGCGGTGATCGATGAGTACGGCGCCGCGCGTTGGTGGCGGCAAGCCAGGCCTGCTAACGCTGACCATCAAGGACAAGAGCGCCTTGTATCTCGCCTACATGCCTTTCGTCCGCAATGGCGGGTTGTTCATTCCCACCAACAGCAATTACCGCCTCGGCGATGAAGTCTTCATGCTGCTCAACCTGATGGGCGAAGACGAGAAACTGCCCGTTGCTGGCCGCGTCATCTGGGTCACGCCCAAAGGCGCTCAGGGCAAGCGTACCGCAGGCATCGGCGTGCAGTTTTCTGATCAGGATCGCGGCCAGACACAGAAGAAAATCGAGACCTATCTCGCTGGCGCAATCGCCGGCGACAAAGCCACGCACACGATGTAACTTTGCGGGTCCGTTCGTCAGGCCGAACGGCGCAACTGCAGACTCGTCATGTTGTTATTGAGCCCACCCTGCAGGACGTAGGGCTCGAAGCCTTTTTCCACCAGGATAAATGCTGCCGCCGCGCTGCGCCGGCCGGTGTCACAGCAGATCACATAGGGCTTGCCCGGATCGAGCGTGTTCAGCTTCAGGCGGATGAAATAAAGAGGGATATTGATCGAGTTTTCAACACTCATCGTTTGAAACTCGCTCGGCAGACGCACATCGAGCCATCGACCGCCACCGGCGATCAGTTCGTGCGCCTGTTTTTCATCGACGTAATGCACCAGCGGCTCGTTCATGAGTTCGCGGAAATCAGTCTTGGCCAGGCGCATCAGCACGCCGTCCGTTGCCATCGTGACGGTTGCATTGCGCTTGGCTTCGGCAATCAGTGCTTCCTCACCGAATGAGTCGCCCGGGCCGAGTTCCGCGAGCTTGAAGCCATCCTTATTGAGCGGGGTTTCGCGTGTCACGAGGCACTTGCCACTGACAATGGCGTAGAAAAAGTCGCCTTCATCGCCTTGCTTGATGATGGTTTCACCCGCGCGGTAGGCGGCGCGCTGCATGCGCAGGAAAATGGCCTGGATGCTGGTCGGCGGAATCTTTTGAAAGGCGTTGCTCGACAGCAGGGTGGTCATCCAGTCGTCATCAGCGCCAGCGGCCGGGCCACCGACCACGTGGCGCAGGTCGGCGACTTCATAGGTGCCGGTTTTGTCCCAGGTGATCATGACATCGAGCATCTCGGTGTCGACAACCAGGAACTCAATTTCATCGACCGCACGTGCTGACATCTTGCGCGGCAATAGCATGCCACCCAGCGGGGTCAGCGACTCCGGCGAACCGCCACGAATCATCGCGACGGTGCGGTCGCCTTCGCGCAGTTCCACCAGGCCCCCGATAACCCATACGGTCTTGCGGTCTTTATCGCCTTCCTTGAAAAGCTGGCGGCCCGGGGACATTTTTTTGATAGTGACTTTGTTGCAGAGCGCAACGATGTTGTCCTTCTTCATGCCGGCGAGCGGCGAGAGGGACATCAACATTTCCGGCGTTACTGCTCTGTCTTCGTTCATCTACCAAGCCATGCTGCATTGCGATCTCCGGAAATCGTAACATGCACTTGAGCCCCGACCCGTTACGCGTGTCACGCCTTTACAGAATAAAGCAGCGCCTGCCAGCCCGCGTCGGGCTGAAAACGCGAACCGTATCTCGCGTGCAGCGCCTGCAGGCGCTGGTGAACGGCCTCGAGGCCGCGCTGCCGCGCATAGGCCAGCGGGCCGCCACGGAAAGGCGCAAAGCCGGCGCCAAATATCACGGCTGCATCGAGGGCGTCCTCATTCTCGACCACTTTTTCGCGCAACACGGCTACGCATTCGTTCACCAGGGCCAGCACCAGTCGATCCTGAAGATCCACGGGTGCCGGCGCGGGCACCCCTGGGGCCTTGACCGCCTTGCCGTCCTGCCAGCGGTAGAAACCGGCGCCGGTCTTGCGGCCCAGTTTCTTCCCGGTAACCAGCGCATCGAGCTGCTTCATGTCCGGGCGCTCGCGGTGCAGCGCCTGGCTAACAATTTCGCCGACATGCCGGCACACGTCCAGGCCGACCACGTCCGCCAGTTCCACCGGCCCCATGGGCATGCCGAAATCGACCATGCATTGATCGATAGTTTCGAACGACATGCCTTCCGCGGCCGCGTACATTGATTCGAACAAATACGGCACCAGCACGCGATTGACGACGAATCCGGGTGCGCTGGCGCAAGGCACCGGGATCTTGTCGATCTTGCGTACGAACGCCAGCGCCACGTCCAGCATTGCCGGATCAGTGCCGCGCCCATGCACAATTTCGACCAGCGGCATTTGCGCCACCGGGTTGAAAAAATGCAGGCCTGCCAGCCGCGCCGGATTGGTCAGCTTTGCGGCCAGCTCTTCGATCATGATCGAAGAAGTGTTGGTTGCCAGCAGCGCGGTGGGCTTCATGCGCGGTTCGAGTCGTGCGTAGAGCTCTTCTTTGGCCGCGGCATTTTCAAAAATGGCCTCGATAACAACGTCGGCATCAGGCACGCCGTCGCCAGCCACGTCGGCGTGCAATCTCTGCATGGTTTCCGCAGCTTTCGGCGATCCTTTGTAGCGCTTTTCGAATTGCTCGCGCGCCCGCTTCATGGCCGGCTCGACGAATTCCGCAGCACGGTCCTGCAGCGTGACGGACAGGCCCCGGACCGCGCACCAGGCCGCGATGTCGCCACCCATGACGCCGGCGCCAACGACATGTACGCGCTGAATACTGGTGTTAGCTTTGGCAGCCCGACTCTTGAGTTGATCCTGCAGCAGAAACACGCGTACCAGGTTGCGCGAGGTCGGCGTTGCGAACAGCGCGGCGATCGACCGGGCCTCGGCATCGAAAGCGGCAGGGCCGCCGGCGCCAAAGCGTCTCCACAGGTCGATAATCGCGTAAGGCGCCGGGTAGTGTTCGCGCCTGGCGCGTTTCGCGACCTGTTTGACGAGGCCAGGAGCAATGAAGGGCCGGACCAGCCCGAAAGACAAGCAGCGGTCTAACAAAGCGGGGCGGTGGGGCGGCGGCGGGTTGCGGACCAATTCGCGTGCAGCCCCAGCGAGGTCCGCGGGTGTTGCAACCAGACGATCGACCAGACCGCTCTTTTGCGCCTTGTCGGCCCGCAGCGTGCGACCCGTCAGCATCATGTCCATCGCGACGCGCATGCCCAGCAGGCGCACGCTGCGCACAGTGCCGCCGAAACCCGGGTGGATCCCGAGTTGCACCTCGGGGAAGCCTAACGCCAGCCGGTCATCGCCGACCGCGATGCGGTAACGGCAGGCCAGAGCCAGTTCCAGGCCCCCACCGAGCGCAAAGCCGTGAATCAGAGCAATCGTGGGGCAGGGCAGTGACGCCAGGTGATCCAGCACGCGGTGCGCAGCGACGACGTGGCCGTAGGCGACTTCGGGAGTCTCGAGCTGGGTGAATTCCTTGATGTCAGCGCCGGCGACAAAGCCACTTTTCTTGCCGGACTGGATTACCACTCCCCGTGGCGGCGCAGCCAGCACGGGTTGCAGCAGCGCGTCCAGTTCCACGAGAACTTCCCGTCCCAGAGTATTGGCCGAGCTTTCGGGCCGGTCCAAAGTCAGCCACAGGATGCCCTCGGCATCCTGCTCGCTGCGCCAGTTCTTGGTTGTTACGCTTGTCATCCGACACTACTCCGTTGTCAACAGCCAGTTTCAGCGCACGCGAAAATCGCAGACCACTGGCCGATGGTCCGACCAGACTACATCAGGCACTTTGAAATCGACTATTTCGATCGTGTCGCTGACCAGCACAAAATCCAGCTCGGCGCGCGGGGAGCGCGCCGGAAAGCTCGGCAAGCGTTTGGTGTTGGCGCTGCGCAGACCCGCCGCCTTCATGAACAGATACAACTCGTCGATGCCCCAGAAGGTATTGAAGTCGCCGGCGACGATGACCGGCTTGCTGGTTTCCCTCAACAGGTCGTGCAGGGTTCGCAGCTGCTGCTGGCGGTGGCGGTACTTGATCGACAGGTGCACCAGGAAAACGCACACTTCCTGCAGCTCGAGTTCGATGATCAGTCGCTTGATACCGGTCGCAAAATAATGGAATCGCTCGCCTTCGACGCGCGGCGCCGCCAGAAAGGCGTTGCTTTGTTTTCGCAGGATGGGCAGACGCGAACCAAACGAACTCAGGCCGTATTTGCATTCGTAAATCGAATAATGACCAATCTTGTCGGCAATGAACTCGGCCTGGTTGATCATCCGGCTGCGTACCGAGCCCGTGTCGACCTCGATCAGGCCAACCAGATCCGGGTCCGTTTTGCGGATGAATTCGGCGATCCCGAGCAGGACCCGCCGGTTGCTGCGCAAGTAGCCCGCGCCGGGTATCGGGAGGTGGAAGGTGGGCCCGGTACCCGTTGCATATCGAATGTTGTAGATCAGCAGACGCATCTGAATGTTGGTTCGCGCTAAAATTCACCCATGTCGCAGCATGAGCCCTTCAGGATCTTTGTAACCCACGGCTGGGATGAAAGCGACGACTACCTGCGCGTTTTCGAATATTTAGAAAGCGCCCGGGGATTCTATTACAGAAATTGCTCGTTGCCGGCCGAGGTTTCCAGCACCGCAAGCGCCGAGAAACAACGCGAAAGTCTGCGCGGCCAAATCGCCAAGGCAGAGGTGGTAGTCGCCCTGGCCAGCCATTTTGCGACCAAGTCCGACCTGCTGGTATTCGAAATGACTTTCGCACAGGCGACCAAGAAGCCCGTGCTGTTGCTGCGGCCGTTTGGCGCCAGCGCAACGCTGCAGCGCACTCTGACCGACTTGGCGAATACCGTTCTCGACTGGGATGAGCGTGCCCTGGTCGATGCGATACGCGAGCTGGCGCGCGGCGAGCGTAGCGGGCGCTGGGACGTCGTTGAGTTTAAACCCGACTGATTTTCCGGGGTTAGCCCGGAAATAGCTGCACGACCGAGCCGCCGCCGGCCTGCAGGCGGACCTCTGCAGACTCTTGCGTGTTAGGTGACGGACTGCGCAGCAGGCGAATGCTCAGTTTCACCAATGTCTGGGCCAGGCGATCCGCCTCGATGCCAGATATTTTTCTGAGCGTCGCGCGCACTGCATCTTCGCCACGCAGCGGCCGCACGCGATTCATGCTGGCGTGCCAGCGCATGTACTCGGCGCGCAATTCCTGCGGCAGCTGCTCGAACGGAAGTTCCGCCAGTTCGTTGTGGTAGGCGTCGAACAACCGATCCTTGATGGATCCTGAGCCAGCGAGCAGCTCGGTTGCAGCTGCGAAATGCTGCCAGACGGATTCGGAATTCATGCGACCCCTGCTGTGGCGTTTTTGTTACACGCCTATTCTTGTTAGCCACTTAGGCGATTTTTCTCGATTCTGTTGAGAGTCGCACAAGCGGGCAATCCCAATAGAATCAAGTTCGTAGGGCAAGAATAGTCCCGGATCCTGTTAGGGCGCAACAAGAGTTTTTTGCAAATTCGCAAATGAGCGACAGAGCGCGGAATCGGCTGCGCAACTGAACTTTTGACTTTAGTAAGTTGTTGTAACTATTTAATTATAAAAGGAAATACCAGGAATTTTCGCAATTTGTCTGAATCGCGGCCGATGTCTTGAGGCAGGCCCACCGCTCCAGCGTTATTGGCTGCGCTCCAGGTACCGAACAGTCGATCCCAAACTGTGATCCCGAAGGCCAGATTCCGGCGCTGCGACGCTGCTGACAGACTGTGGTGAACCCGATGACAGGCAGGAGTCATCCAGACCTGGTCCAGCAAATGGGCGACCCGTCCGGTCCAGCGGATGTTGGCGTGGCTGAAGCAGGACGCCGCCATCAACACCACCTCAAACGCCCAGACGGTATCGGTGCCGATGCCAAACGCGATGATGACTGCGCCTTTCCAGAGCGCCGATACAAGCGCTTCGAAGGGATGGAATCGCAGGCCGGTCGTAACATCTAATTCAGAGTCGCTGTGATGAGCGGCATGCAGGCGCCACAGGATCGGGTACCGATGACAGGCCCAGTGCTGCAGGTACAGCGCGAAATCCAGGAGCAAAAACCCCGCCCAGAAAGGCAGGGGGTCACGGCCCAGCTGAGTGGTCGCAATGCCTGCCCAGGTTGCCAGGCCCGCAGGCAGGACCAGGCGCAGGGCCAGGCCGTTAAACACCCCGGCGGACAAATTGAGCAGGCGAGCCTTGCCGCGCCCGACAAGCCCCCGGGCGGGTAAGGAAAACTCTGATAAAAGAAGCGCCAAAAACACTAACGCCGCTGCCATAGGCGGTAGTGTGTCGCAAAACCAGCGTCGGGGTACCGGGAACCGCAGCCTGCTTGCCATATTGCGACACCGAACATCGCTGTCGCCGCGGAGCTGGTTCAGTGTCAGTTCGTAACCCTATGTCACGGCCACTGAAACGATTTCTCCTTTTCGCACTGACGGGAATCCTGTTCCTGACGGCCGTGGCCTTGCTGGTCAGATTTGTGCTGATGGTCAGTTTTGAGCGTCTGGAGCAGGACGCCACGCAGCAAAGCCTGCGGCAGGTAGAGCGCGCGCTGGACGCTGAATTGCGGCAGATGTCCGTGATCAGCAACGACTACGCGAACTGGGACGAAGCGTTCGACTTCGTGCGTACCAAAAATCCGCGCTTTGCCGAGACCAATTTTTCCAAGCCCGGTCTGCGCGAGATGAACGTCAATTTCGTATATCTCGTGGATGAGCGCGGCAGCGAAGTATTTTCCGCAGAACAGTATGCCCAGGGTGATCGCTATGACGTGCCTGCGAGCACAGTGGTTCGCGATGCAGTTCGAGCCCAGCTGAAATCAATTCAAAAGAGAATCAGCGACGGCAGCGGCGCCTGGCTGTTGCGCATGCCGGAAGGCATTGCCCTGGTCAGCGCCAACCGCATCATGCCGACTTCGCGTACGGGCCCGGATCGCGGTCTGCTGGTTTTCGTTCGCGTGATGACTGACGAAGTAGCCAGTAACATGGCCGAGACGAGCCAACTGCCGGTCAACTGGTGGGACACCCGGAAAGCGCCCGGGTTCGCAGTACCTTTCAGCGTAGCTAATGCAGTGGCTGGAAAGTCCAGCGGCGACATTCGCCAGATACATGTCGACAGCACGGTGCAGGTGTCCGGGTTTACCGTCATCCGTGACTTGAATGGGGAGGCGGCCCTGCTGCTCGCGACCCACACCAATCGCAATGTCTACAACGTTGGACGTCAGACAGCGGACTACCTGCTGTGGGCCTTTGCCACTCTGGTGCTGATTGTGCTGGTCACGGTCTTCATGTTTGACACGCGGCTCGAGCGCTCCTCGCGCCTGATCCGGCAGAACCAGGAACTGTATCAGGCAGTCGTTGAGCAGGCGGATGAAGCCATTGTGCTGCTGGACCCTGCAACCCAGGAACTGCTCCAGGCTAACGCCGCGCTCGAAAAGCTGACCGGGCGCAGCCATGCGGAATTGCGCCGGTGGCCTCTCGAGGAAACGCTGGATCCGTCGTCGGTGCCGCTCTACTGGAATTTGTTGACGACCGCTGCCAGCACTGCGCGCATACCTATGGAACTGCGCTTCGTTGCACCGGATGGCACGCAGCGTGAAGTCGAGGTGGCCGCCAATCACCTGTCGTTGAACGACCGCAAGATTGTCTGCCTGCTGATTCGGGACCTGTCAGTGCGGCGCCAGGCGGAAGCGCGCCTGCGCGACAACGAGCGCAAGCTTGAACACCTGGCCAATCATGATCCTCTGACTGGTTTACCTAACAGGGTGTATCTGAGTTACCGGCTGCCTGCGCTCGTGTCCGAGGTCGGTCGCGCCGGTCAACGGCTTGCGGTATTTCATATTGATATCGACAGCTTCAAGACCGTCAATGATGTCGCCGGTCATGAAGTAGGCGACAAGTTTCTGGTGGCGATATCGGAGCGCCTGCGCAGCATCGTCGCGCAGGAAGACCTCGTGGCACGCATCAGCGCCGACGAGTTTGTGGTCATCGTCCGGGCCGCTGACGCACAGGTGTTCCAGATTGTTTCCAAGCGTATCGCCGACAAATTGCGCGAGCCGCTCACGGTTGCGGGTCGCAGCTTTACGCTCAGCAGCAGCGCCGGCATCGCACGCTTTCCGGAAGATGGCCGTGACGCGACCGATCTGCTGCGGCATGCGGACATAGCTCTCTACCACGCCAAGACGCGCGGCAAGGATCTGTACGTGCCGTTTGAAACCAGCATGACCCAAAAGGTCAATGAACGCGCGGCACTCGAACAAGCGTTGCGAGCGGCCATTGCCGAGCGTCAGATTTCCATTCACCTGCAGCCGATGTTGAATCTTGAGACGGAACGAGTCGTGTCGCTCGAGGCGCTGGCGCGCTGGCATCATCCGGAATTCGGCAATGTACCGCCAATGCAGTTCATTCCGGTCGCCGAGGAATGCGGGCTCATCATCGAGTTAGGTGAAGCGGTCCTGAGGCAGGTATGCCGGCAGCTGGCCGAATGGCAGCGCACTGGCGTTCCGGTCGTGCCTGTCGCTATCAACGTGTCGGCACAGCAATTACAACGGGTGAATCTGACCGAGCTGATCCGGTCGGTGACCGCCGAAGCCGGGATATCGCCGGCGCTGCTCGAGATTGAACTGACCGAGAGCGTCATCATGACCGAGATCGAGCGGCACATCGGGACGCTGGGCGCCTTGCGCGCAATGGGCGTGAAGGTGTCGATTGATGACTTCGGTACCGGCTACTCAAGCCTGAGTTACCTGAAGCATCTGCCGATTGACTATCTGAAGATAGATCGTTCATTCGTGCGCGACATGACGACGGACGAAAACGATGCGGCGATCGTCAGCGCCATCATCAACATGGCCAAGAGCCTGCAGTTGCAAACAATTGCGGAAGGCGTGGAAACTCTCGAACAAGCGACCCAATTGGCCGCAGCGGGTTGCGACTTCGCGCAGGGCTATTACTACAGCAGCCCGTTACCAACTGAAGAATGCGGCTTGCTACTGAAAGAACTGAGCCGGATTGGCGGGCAGTCAGACCAATTCAAGGCCCTGGTCGACAGCGTTCGGGGGATCAGGGCTGCGTCGTTCAAGTCCTGACGGTACTTCGCATAATGTATATTAAGTTAAATAAAGTGTATACTTGAGGCGGCCGATGGTTAGCTCATGGCCAGCGGAACAAAGACCGCGCAGACAGCCGCCAGTAACAACGCCCCTGCCAGATCGAACCAAAGCCCAGACCGGACCATTTCCGGCATACGTACCGTGCCGGTCGCGAAAGCCATCGCATTGGACGATGTACCGGCCGGATTGGCGAAACCCCAACTGGCGGCTAGGCCCGCGACAATACAGAACAGCACGGCATCATGGCCGCCACCGAGCGCCAGGCCCGCGACCAGCGGAATAAACGTCGCTGCGGTGGCAACGTTGCTGGCACATTCAGTTACCAGGATCAGCGCCAGTGCAATCAGCGGCAACAGCAGCCAGACCGGCTGGCTGGCAAAGCCGCGCATGGCAACTCCGACCCACGCCGCAAGTCCGCTGCCGGTAACCGAGTCTGCCAGTGCAATACCGCCGCCTAACAATAGAATCAGGTACCAGGGCGCGCGGCCGGTGTCCTTCCAGGCCAGCAATTTTTCTCCCGATTCATTGCCTGACGGCAACAGACAGAGCAGCAGGAAGGCCAGGATTGAGACTGACGCATCGCTGAAGCCGGGCAGCTTTTTTTCCAGCCACGGCACTGCGATCCAGCCCGTACAGGTCGCCAGCAATACGCACATGGTGCGCCATTCCGGCACGCTGACCGGCGCCAGCGTACCGAGCGCCGACATGACATCCTCGCGCCGCGGCTCGGGCGGGCTGGCACGCATTACCGTCATCCGCAGCAGCCACCAGCCGGCCGGCAAAGCAACGATTACGATCGGCACGCCGAAGACCAGCCAGTCGGTAAAACCGACCCGCACGTGCAATGCCTTGTCGATTGCCGCCGCGGCGACGATATTGACCGGCGTGCCAATCAGCGTGCCCAGTCCGCCGATATTGGAAGCCCATGCGACACCCAGCGCCATCGCACTGGCGTAGCGTCGCTCTGCCTCGTCACTCGGAATCCCGCGCTCTCCCATGGTGCGGGTGCTGGCGGCTAACACCGCGCCGGCGATTGGCAGCATCATGACCGTGGCCGCAGAATTGTTGATCCACATCGACGCGAAGGCCGTGACGGCCATGACGGAAAACAGCAAGGCGGCCGGCGTTACGGCCGAGCGGCGCAAGACCATCAGCGCAAGGCGCCGGTGCAGTCCCCATTTCTCCAGCGCCAGCCCCAGCATCGCGCTGCCGATCACCAGGAATATGACCGGTGACATGTAGCTCGAGGCAACCTCGTCGCCGCGCTTCACGCCTAACAACGGCAGCAGCAGAAAGGGTAATGAACCCGTCAGGGCAACGGGAATCGCTTCGGTGAACCACCAGACCGCCATCAGCGCGGTCACGGCGGCCGTGCGCCAGCCCGGCAGCGGCATGCCCACCGGCGGCGCGAGACTGAGCATCGCGACGAAAATCAATGCGCCCAGCCAGAAGCCCATGGTGCGCAACGACATCCCCGACACTCTAGACGAAGCGATAGCCGTCGGCGCTGAGCGGCAACCGCCGTGGGCGACGGCCAGTGGCTGCATATATTGCGCTGGCGAGCGCCGGCGCGGTCGGCGGCACGCTGGCCTCGCCCGCCCCACCCGGTTTGCTGTCGCCAGCTAGCAAATGCACCTCAACCGCCGGCATCTCCGGCAAGCGGATGATTGGCGCATTGTGAAAATTGGTTTCAACCGCCCCGCCTTTGGCAAAAGTGATCTGGCCGTCCCGCGCTGCGCTGAGGCCCCAGACGATGCCACCGGTAACCTGTGCCTCGACAAATTTCGGATCGATGACAAGACCGCAGTCAAATACGCAGACAATGCGGCTGATATGCACATTCTTGCCGCGCGCATCGACTTCGAATATCTGCCCGCAATACGAACCGAATCCCTGCGAATAAGCCAACCCCCGGCCCTGTCCCTTGGGCAGGCGCTGACCCCAATTGCCCTTGGCCGCCAGAAGATCTAACAATGCGATTGCGCGCGCATCCTTGGCCAGGAGTTTCTTCCGCAGCGCCAGTGAATCCTGGCGCGTGACCGCGGAGACATCCTCGATCGCGCTCTCGAAGAAAAAACAGTTCATCGATTGTGACACCGAGCGCCAGGTACCCACCGGAATGGGTTCGCTGGTTGCCACATGATCGACATAGGCGTTCGCAATTGCATATCGGTCGTTGATCAGGCCGCCGGTGGCGAACGGATCTCCGGATCCGGATGGCAGCTGCCGGCCCTTGTAGCGCCACATGCTGATACCGGTGATGCGCGAATGCATGGCGAGAATGTTGCCGTCACGGTCCAGTCCGACGCGACTGCGCGTCACATGTCCCGGGCGATACCGGTCGTGGCGAAAATCCTGCTCGCGCGTCCAGGTCAGCTTGACTGGCTTGTTGCGCAGTTTGTTAGCTATTTCGACCGCTTGACGCACAAAATCCGTTTCGAACTTGCGGCCGAAACCGCCGCCCAGGAAAGTCACGTTGACGCGGCAGCTCGCGCGCGCCAGTCCTGTTACCTTCGCGACCATATCGGCGGTCGTGTCCGGCTGTTGCGTGGGTGCCCAGACTTCGGCGCCGTCGTCGCGCACGATGGCTGTTGCAGTCAGGGGCTCGAGTGCCGCATGTGCGAGGAACGGCACTTCATAGGTCCACTCTTTCTTTACTGGCGCTGCGGCCAGCGCCGCCAGCGTTGCGGCCTTGTCGAATGGCCCGCCACCAAACACCGCGCGTCCGGCGAGCGCTTCCGCATCGCTATCCAGCGCCGCGTGCAGGCGCGCGCGGATCTGGCTCTGTTCCACGTCTTTGGCGGCACTGGTATCAAACTTCGCAACCAACGACTCGGCAGCGCGGGTCGCCTGCCAGGTCGACTTGGCTACCACCGCTACGCCATCGGTAACGGCGAACGCATCGATGACGCCCGGCGATCGCAGCACCGCATCGCGCTCGAAGCTGACAAGTTTGCTGGTGACCGCCGGCGAGCGACTGAGCACCGCGTACAGCATGCCGTCCAGCCTGACATCGATACCGAAAACCGCGCTGCCATCCACCTTGAGAAGGGTGTCCTTGCGCAGCGTCGGTTTGCCGATGAGCGTGAATTGGTCCGGCGACTTGAGACGTGGCTTGGCGGGCACCGGCACGGCGGCGGCCTGGGCGGCCAGTTCGCCATAGGAAAAATGCCGGCCGCTGGCAGCATGGATAACCTGCGACTGGCTGGTGCGGCACTCGCCGGCGGGGACGCCGAGGCGCTGCGCGCCCGCCTGCAGCAGCATCTCGCGGGCGCCTGCGCCGACTTCGCGCAGGGCCTGATAATAGTTGATGGTCGAATCGCTGTTAGCCGTGCGCTGGCGCTTGATCAGCGGGCTGGCAAACCCCTGGTCCGCCCAGGGCAGGCGAATCTGGACCGCGCCCCAGTCCGCATCCAGCTCATCGGCGAGTATCTTGGCGAGGCCATCGTGAACGCCCTGACCCATTTCTGATTGCGGACTGACCAGCGCAATGGTCCCATCTGTAGCGATTTCAATATAGACACCGAAGCGGCCGGGACCGGCCGGGGGTGTTGCAACAACAAGCGTGGGTGAGGCGGCGGTTGCCGCTGTCTTGCCTGGTGGTGACGCCTGGCACCCCAGCAACAATCCGCCGCTGGTGGCGACGCCTACCTGCAGGAAATTCCGACGCGACAGCAAATTACTCATGGCATCCGACCTTACACTAAACAATACCGGGCGCGGCGGCCTAACCGGTCAGCGAGACGTGGCTAACCACCGCTCGGCAGCGGCACGCGTCGTGACGTCGGCATAACGCCTGCCGCAGTCGCGCAGGGTGTCGTTATGCGGCCCCTCCTCCGCGTCGCCACAACAATCTGCAGCGATCTGCACTCTGAAGCCGAAAGAAAACGCATCGACGATGGTCGCCCGCACGCAGCCACTGGTCGTGCAGCCCGTGATAATCACGGTGTCGACGTTTTCACGAACCAGAAATGTAATCAGGGGCGTCTGGAAAAACATCGACGGCGCATTCTTGCAGTAGGTGAAATCGCTGGCGTCGAAGATCTTCGGGTCCATGAGCGTGCAATCGTGGCCGTAATAGAAGTCATCGCGCACCGCCTGCACTTTCCAATGCGGCATGTCCCTGGAACTGCAATACGCGGTATAGCAAGCGGCCACCGGCGCTTTGTTAGCGCGGGCCACCTTCAGCAGCGCCGCGGTGTTGTCCCGCGCTGCATGCAGCCGCGCTAGTCCGCCGAGCGGGTATTTTGGGTCTGTAAAGGCGGTCTGCCAGTCAACCACCAGCACGGCTGCCTTGTGACCCCAGCCAATGTCGGTCGCTGAATACCCAACCTGTTTGTACGTGTCGCTCATGGATCCCGGTCCGGCTGGCGGTAGCCTAACAAAAGGGCCCCGGACCTTTGCAAGCCCGGGGCCCTGGATTGAAACGCATCAGATTACTGATATCGGTTCTAGACGAGCGCGGTCACGCCGCTTTTTCCTTGGCCTTCTTCATGGCAGCTTCGGACGCTACCTTGGCCCACTTGGTGAAGCGCGGTGGCACCGGAGGAGCCAGACCCGTTTCCGCCAAGCAACGACCCTTCAGTTCTTCGATGGTCTCGAAGCCACGATCGAAGATCTTCTTCGGACCGCGATTGGTGCGGATCTCGGCGCGCAGCGCGTCGGTGGCCGCCGTGTTGACCGAATTATCGGCCTTCAGCACGACGCCGTAACGCTTGGCACCCTCAGCTGTCACCAATCCGGCTGCCACATCGAAAGCTACCTGGTTGGCGTCGCGCTCGGTCGGATCGCCCCAGCCACCACCGCCCCAGGTATCGGCGATCAGAAGATCGCCCGCTTCGACCTTGATGTGGTCGATCTTGGACGGCATCAGTTCCTCGGTGCCGTTCGCACGCTGCAGCAGCTTGCGGCTGCGTGCGCCTGGCAGGCCGCCGTTAGCGCCCCAGGGGTAGGTGAGCCAACGATCGTCGTGGATCGAGATCTCGCCCGGCTCAAGGAAACGGTAGCCGATGCGCAGACCGTTGCCGCCGCGGTATTTGCCAGGGCCGCCGGTGTCCGCAATGGTTTCGTAAATATCGATGCGCAGAGGGAAATAGCTTTCCAGGAACTCGTTAGGCACGTTAGTAAACGACGGCCACAGCGAGTGCCCGTCAGGACCGTCGCCGAAAGGCTTGCCCGGAATGCCGCCGAAGGTGATCTGGTAGAGCTGGTACCACTCGCCGTTCTTGTCGTAACCCGAGTACATGAAGTGCGGGCTGTCGGAGAAGCCGGCCGCGCACATGAAGTCCGGATTGCCCTGACCTAACAAGCCACCGAGGATGTCAAAGATGCGGCCGAGCGCATGGGTACGGCAGGACAGTGCCGCTGGCTTCAGGGGCTTGAGCAGCGTGCCGGCCGGAATGCGCACTTCCATCAGGTCGTAGAATCCGTCGTTGAACAGGATCTGAGGATCAAAGACCATGATCATGTAGACGCCGGCGAACATCTTGAACATTTCCTCGTTCAACAGGAAGTTGATCGAGGACATCGACTGCGGATCCGTGCCCGCGAAGTCGAAGATGCACTTGTCACCTTCGCGCCACATCGTACATGCGATCTTGTAAGGGCCCATGCCCAGACCATCGTCACAGATGTAATCTTCGAAGTATTGCCGCTTTTCAGGAACCGTCCGCTTGATGAGCTCGCGCATCGCGCGCTTGTTGCGTTCGAGCATCGCGTCCATGGCGGAATAGAACACATCGTCGCCAAAGCGCTCGGCAATTTCGACGCAACGAATGCCCGCGGTACGCAGCGCGGCCGTGATCGCGTTGAAATCCGAGAGGTTCCAGTGCGGCAGACGGCAGTTGTGCAGCACAACTTTCAGCACGTCTTCGTTCAGCACACCCTTTTTGTAGATCTTGATGGGCGGAATAACCATGCCATCTTCGTAAATCGTCGTGCCGTCCGTGGGCAGCGAACCCGGGACCTTGCCGCCGACGTCCGTCATGTGACCGAACATGGCTGACCAGGCGATGATGCGACCGGCGCGGTAGATTGGCATCAGCATCAGCCAGTCGTTGGCATGGCTGATCGCGCCATTGACCGAGTACGGATCCGAGGTCAGGAAGATATCGCCTTCCTCAACTGTGCCTTCGTAACCCTGCATGAAGCCCCAGATGAAGGAGCCGAACTGGCCGACAACCATCTTGCCTTCCAGGTTCGCGATCATCGGGAATTCGTCGTGCTGCTCACGGATACCCGGCGACATCGCCGTGCGGAACAGCACGGTGTCCATTTCGTAACGAGCGTTGCGTAACGCACTCTCGATAATGTCGATGGTGACGGTGTCGACCTTCACCTTCTTCATGCGCTTCTTGTTGCGCTCTACAATGACTGCTGGCATGTGCGTTACCTCTTACCTTTCTTCGGAGCCTTGCCCTTCGAAATTTTGTAACCGTCCGGGTAAATCAAAATATTGCCGTACTTGTCGACCGTGCCGGTGTGCCTGGCCAGGATGACCGTGGTCGAATCCATTTCCACCACGATGGCGGGACCCTTGATCTTGTTGCCCGCCTTCAATTTGGCGCGGTCGTACACCGTCGCGGTGACGTCCTTGCCTTCCATGTACGACTTCTGTTTCGCAATCGCTGCTGCTTTCGGGTCTGGCCCGCCTTTGGCAGCCATCTGGCGTTTGATACTGATGCCGCGGCCCTGAACTGCGGCACGCAACGTGACCAGCTCGTGCTCCAGAGGCAATGCAAACGTGAAAAGACGCTTGTGCTCTTCATCGAACTTTTCGGTCACCGATTTCAGGCCGCGTTTCTGCAGGTCCTTGAGATCGACCGCGATGCTCAATCTGAGGCCCTGGCCGTGGTAACGCAGGTCCACCTGATAGGTTGTGGATATTTCGTTTTTGGACACGCCCTCGCCTTCGATCGCCTTGGACGCATCCGCGGCCAGCGACTTGAGGATCTGTTCGATTTCCTTGGCGCTGGTATCCTGGAAACGACGCACGTAGGTGCGGGCACGTTCATCGCGCACCGCTGTCGTCGCATCACCCAAGGCGCACAACACGCCCGGGCCCGGCGGAATGATCGATGGCCAGGAACCCAGCAAACGCGACAACGCGTTGGAATGCAGCGGACCGGCACCACCGAAAGCAATCAACGCGTAGTCGCGCGGATCGTAGCCCTGTTCGACCGATACCAGGCGCAGCGCGCCGACCATGTTTTCGTTGACGATGCTGTAGATTCCCAGCGCCGCGTCCTTGAGTGACAGCTTGAGAGAGTCGGCAACCTTCTGCACCGCCTTGGTCGCGAGCACGCGATCCAGCACCATGTCGCCGCCCAGCTTTTGCATCTCGGGCAAATAACCTAACACGATGGTGGCGTCGGTTACGGTCGGCTCCGTGCCACCTTTTCCATATGCGGCCGGACCTGGGTCGGCGCCGGCGGATTGCGGTCCGACACGCAGAGCCTTGGTCAAGTCGGGCACGTGCGCGATCGAGCCACCACCCGCACCGACGGTGCGGATATCGACCGATGAAGCGCGCACGACGACATCGCCCACCGTCGTTTCGCGACGCAGCCGTGCCTCGCCGTTCTGAATCAGCGCGACGTCAGTGGAGGTGCCGCCAACGTCCACGGTCAGAAGATTCTTGAAACCAGCCTGCACCGCCACCCACAGCGCGCCAGTGACGCCACCCGCGGGACCCGACATCAGCAGATTCACCGGGAATTCCGCCGCGGAGGATGCCGAAGCCAGTCCGCCATCCGAGCGCAGGATGTGCAACTTGACGTTTTGCGCAGCCTGATTGAGCTTGGCCTGCAGATTCTTCACGTAACGATTGACCCGCGGCCCGACATAGGAATTGGCGACCGTGGTCACGGTGCGCTCGTATTCCTGCATCTCCGGAACGACATCCGAGGACAGCGACACCGGAATGCCCGGCAGTTCTTCCTGGGCAATTGTTTTGACCCGTCTTTCGTGCGACTCGTTAGCAAACGAGTTGATCAGCGAGACCGTCAGCGCTTCGATCTTCTGCGATTTTAGCGTGCGCAGGCTGACACGCAGCGCGGCCTCATCCAGCGCGCGAACGACTTCGCCCTTGGCGCTGACGCGCTCGTCCGCCTCGATGGTGCAGGCCAGCGGCGCCATCGGCAACGACTTGTTGTAAATCACCCAGCCGCCAAGGCCGCCAGGCACGAAGGAGCGCGCAATCTGCAGCACTTGCCGATAGCCCTTGGTGGTGACCAGGCCACAACGCGCGCCAGTGCCTGTTAGCACCGTGTTAGTCGCGACGGTAGTGCCATGCATCACGTGGTCGATTTGCGTCGGGCTGATGCCCGCTTTTTCGCAAACCCGCGTGAGGCCGTTTAGTACCCCGACGGATTGATCCTTCGGCGTGGACGGCACTTTGGCCGACCAGGTCATTCCGGTTTTTTCATTGACCAGCAGCAGGTCCGTGAACGTGCCGCCAACATCTACACCCAATCGATATGACATGCGCCCCCCTTGGGCTCACAGGTAGGAATTAGGAACCCGCGAAAAATAGCAGGAAATTGTGACCAGTGCTCAAGCGGCTTGGTTCACTGTCCGCGGAAAGGCTCCGGCCTTGGCAAGCATGCCCGGCGGCACTCGGCCGAGCGGGCCTTGCAGCCAGCGCGTGGTCTCGATCAGCGCGTCGAGGTCCACGCCTGTCTGGATGCCGGCGCGATGCAGCATGTAGACCAAGTCCTCGGTGGGAATGTTGCCGGTCGCGGCGGGTGCGAATGGACAGCCGCCAATCCCGCCGGTGCTGGCATCCAGCGCATGGGCGCCTTCCATGACCGCCGCATAGGCATTGGCAAGCCCCGTATTACGGGTGTTATGGAAATGGCAGCGCAAAAGCATATCGGGAAGGGCCTCGTGGGCACGCCCCAGGATTTCACTTACCTGGGAGGGCACGCCCACGCCGATGGTGTCGGCAAAGGCAATCTCGTACGGATTGCCTTCCGCAACGCGCTTGGCGACTTCAATAACCCGGGCGACCGGCACTTCGCCCTCAAACGGGCAGCCGAATGCCGCCGAGACGGTGACTTGCGGGCGAATGCCTTGAGCGTGGGCTTCGCGGGCAATCTGCAGCCACGCGGCGATGGACTCTTCGGTGCCCACGCCCTGATTGCGCCGATTGAACGTGTCGCTGGCGACCACGGCCATGCCGATTTCGTTACAGCCTGCGGCCGCGGCGCGCTCAAAGCCTCTCTGATTGAGTACCAGGCCCACGTAACGCACGTCCGGCCGCCTTGTTAGCGCCGCCAACACGGCCTCGGCATCCGCCATCTGCGGCACCTTCTTGGGATTAACAAAACTGGTGATTTCGAGGCGTCGCAGACCCGCCGCGATCAATTGATTGATGAATTCAACCTTGTCGGCCGTCGAGAAGACGCTGGTTTCACTCTGCAGGCCATCGCGTGGCCCGACTTCGACAATTTCGATGGATTTGGGTAGAGCTTTGTTCATGGTGGAAAATTCTAGCAATCAGACTGGCCGCGAGGCTCACGTTTGCTTGACCGTTCATTTGGCGATCCTTAACGTGCCGGACCATCTGCTTTATGTTTGACCAATCCTGAGCGAGGAGTTCATGGCTGCTGATCCTAGGTTCAAAAACGGTCCCCTGTCCGATTTACGTGTCATCGAAATGGGCACGCTGCTGGCAGGACCCTTCTGTGGCCAGCTATTGGGCGATTTGGGCGCTGAAATCATCAAGATCGAGCCGCCCGGCCAGGGTGATCCACTGCGCAGCTGGGGCCGGCAAAAGGCCGGTGAGCCTTCCTTGTGGTGGCCGGTCGTCGCCCGCAACAAGAAGGTCATCACGCTGGACATGCGTCAGGCGGAAGGTCAGAGCATTCTCAAAGACTTAGTCGCGAAATCTGATTTTCTACTTGAGAACTTTCGCCCTGGCACCATGGAAAAATGGAACTGCGGCTGGCCGGAGCTCTCCGCCATCAATCCACGCCTGATCATGATCCGGGTCTCGGGCTATGGCCAGACCGGTCCTTATGCGCATCGCGCCGGCTTTGGCGCCATCGGCGAAGCCATGGGTGGCCTGCGCTATGTGGTCGGTGACCCGTCGACGCCGCCTTCGCGTATGGGCATCAGCATTGGTGATGAACTGGCCGCGGTGCACGCCTGTATTGGCGCGCTCGCCGCGCTCAACTACCGCGAAAAGACCGGTCGCGGTCAGGTCGTGGACTCGGCGCTCTATGAAGCAGTCCTCAACATGATGGAGTCGCTGATCACGGAATACGTCAAGACCGGCTACATCCGTGAACGCACCGGCGCCATCCTGCCGAACGTGGCGCCGTCCAATGTTTATAAAACCTCTGACAATCTGGTGCTGATCGCAGCCAATCAGGACACTGTTTTTGGTCGTTTGTGCGAAGCGATGGGCAAGCCGGAGTGGACCAAGGACCAGCGCTTTGTCAATCACCAGGCGCGCGGCACCAACCAGGTATTGCTGGATGGCTTGATCAACGAGTGGACGTCCAAGCTAACAACGGCGAAGGTCCTGGAACTGATGGACCAGTACGGCGTCCCGGCGGGCCAGATCTACCGCGCGCCCGAAATGCTCTCAGATCCGCACTTCAAGGCGCGGGAAGCGATCGTGACCACCCAGCATCCGCAGTTCGGCGAACTGCAGATGCAGAACGTGTGCCCGAAATTGTCGGAAACGCCAGGTTCCATTCGTACCGCGGCGCCGACTGAACTGGGACAGCACAACGACGAGGTCTACAGTTCCATCCTCGGCTTCAACGCCGCGAAAATGACGGCATTGCGCGCCGCCAAAGTCATCTGAGCGCCCGGCAGCCATGAGCGAAACCCTGGCCGATAACTATGCGCGCGGCGGCTTCGGCAAAAGCCTGCAGTTTGGCCGCCGCCCCGCTCTTCTGGTCATCGACTTCGTGCGGGCTTATCTGGTCAAGACGTCGCCGCTGTATGCGGGCGTCGAACAGGCGCGCGCCGACTGCGAAATCCTGTTGCGCGCGGCGCGTACAGCAGGCATCCCGGTTTTGCATACCAACGTCGTCTACCAGCCTGGCGGTCGCGACGGGGGCGTGTTTTTTCGCAAGGTGCCGGCACTCAAGTGTTTCGAACAGGGCGCGCATCCCGAACTCGCTGCCTTTGCCGAGGGCCTGGAACCCGTCGCCGGCGAGACCGTCATTTCCAAGCAATATGCCAGCGCGTTTTTTGGCACATCGTTAGCCGCTACGCTGACCTCGATGCAGATCGACACGTTGCTCATCGCCGGCCTGTCGACCAGTGGTTGTGTTCGCGCCAGCGCGGTGGACTGTGTACAGCACGGCTTTGTGCCCGTGGTGGTTCGCGAAGCGGTCGGCGATCGCGCGCCAGGGCCGCATGAAGCGAACCTGTTCGACCTGCAGGCGAAATATGCCGAAGTGGTCGACCTTGCGACCGTGCAACGCTACCTGAAATCCCTGCAAGAGGTCTGACACATGCCGGCGTTAGGCGGAATCACCTGCGTAACCATCGCAACGCCCGATATCGAGCGCTCAATCAGCCTGTATCGGGACCATCTTGGCTACCTGCCAACTGCGCGCGGTCCGTTAGGTGCCGAGACGGCCAGGCTGTGGGGTAAAACTCAGCTCGCGCAACGTGACTGCGCCCTGCTGTACCCGCAGGGCAATGGCCCCACCGCAATCCGCTTCGTGCAGAGCGCGCCAGCGCCGCAATACCGCGCGTTTAACCATATGGGCTGGAACGCCGCTGAACTCATGGTGCAGGACACGGACGCCGTGGCGCGACACCTGGCCAATTCGCCGTTCAAGGTAATTGGCCCGCCGCATGATTTGTCGTTCACCGACAAGATCCGCGCCATGCAGGTGCTGGGTCCGGCCAATGAGTCCTTGTACCTGACCTGCTTCAAGGAAAAAATGGCCGAGTTCGATGTGCCGGACGCGCGCTATTTCATCGACGGCGTTTTCATCGTCATTCTGGGCGGCCCATCGATAGCATCGGTCAATGATTTCTATGCCCGCCATCTTGGCACGCAGCCGGCACCCGCCATGAAGGTACTGATCACCGTGCTGTCCGATGCGCAGGGCTTGCCACCCCACACGCAGTTCGAACTTGCGGCAATTGCCTTGCAGGATAAATGTTTCATAGAAGCCGATGCGATGCCTGCCGCAACCTTGCCGCGCAGTGCCGACGGGCCGGAATTGCCGCCCGCCATTGCCATAGTCAGTTTTCTGATCGACGATCTGGCGGCGACCGGACTCAAGTTTCTGAGTCCGCCGCAACGGCTGGAGAGCGCTCCCTATTTGGGACGACTCGCGGCGGTGGCGGTCGGACCGGCGGGAGAGCTGATCGAGCTGATGCAGCGCTGATTGCCGGATCACTCTGATAGCTCTGAGAAATGGTGTTTCCAAAGGCAGCAACATGAAAGAAATGCGCGACCCGCCGCAACGGCCCAAGGGGCACCGTCCGTACTATTTCGACGATCCCGCGATTGACCAACTGCATTCCGCAGTGCTGGCGCTGACCGGCGAACTGGCCGTGGCGCTGGACAGGATTGACTCACTCGAACGGCAGCTGGCCGCGCGCGGCGTGGTGCCCACGGACGCGATCGACAGCTATCGGCCCGATGCCGCCGCGAGCCAGGCGCGCATGCAGCGCTACACTGCACTCGCCGACCGGATCCTGAAGCCCTTCAGGGATTACCGCGAAAATCTTTTCGAGCGGCAGCAGCACGCGCACAAGGAGTAGGCCCGATGAGCAGTTTCAAGCGCCACGCGATGGTGGCAGCCACCAATCATGATGAACAGGCGCGCCAGGATTTCGTCACAGCCTTTCGCGGCCATCTGTCGGGGCGCGTCATGCCGGGCGCGTATTGCATTTATCAGAAGCGCGTGGAGCCGGCCTTCGTGAAGGCCCATGCGCGCCCGCCTGCCGACCAGGAAGAAGTGCGCCAGTGGATGACACGCGATCCCTACTACCAGTTCTGGAGTGCGATGCAACGCCGCAGTCAGGAGATTCTCTGGGATGCGGTGATCGATCCGACCGAGCGCCAGTGGGCCAGTCTGTTAGCAAGATCCAGGAAGCTGGCGGGCAAGGCCCGTGGCAGCCGGAAACGCGGCAGTCTGCACATTGACCCGCAGTTGCAGGTTCCGCGTTATCACACCGCGGCCGATATTCACCTGCAACCGGGCGGCTATCACACGGATTTCACCGCCGATGACGTCGCGGCTGGCGTGATTTACGACCAGGGCATCAACATCTACATGAATGGCGCCCTCGGGCCCGAAAACAACCTGACGGGCGATACGCTGGTTGCCTATCTCCGCGAAAAGCATCCGGACTTCAAGCCGCAACGAATTGTCGATATGGGCTGCGCGATCGGCAACAGCACGGTTGTCTGGGGCCGGGCTTTTCCAAAAGCTGAACTGCATGGAATCGACGTCGGCGCACCCGTGCTGCGCTATGCGCACGCCCGCGCCGAGTCCCTGGGCGTACCGATTCACTTCAGCCAGCAGGATGCCGAGCACACAAACTTCAAAACAGGCAGCGTCGATCTCGTCGTCTCGCACATCATGCTGCATGAAACATCAAAATCGGCCCTGGTGCGCATCATGAAAGAATGCCATCGGGTATTACGTCCGGGCGGCTTGATGTTGCATCTGGAGATACCGCGCGGCAGAGATGCCATCGAAAAATTCATGCACAACTGGGAAAGCTACAACAACAACGAGACCTTCGCCCGCTACATGACCCACATCGACCTGGCCGCCGAAGCCATCAAGGGTGGTTTTGCGGCTGACAAGATCCGCGTCGATGAGTTTGCGCCGAAGCTCGATGTCGCGCAGATGAACTACACCGAACATTTCTTCTGGAAGATCCTCGCCGCATGGCGATAGCTGGCCTCAAGCGCCACGCCGCCTTGCCGCGCCTCAATCACGATGAACAGGCGCGGCAGGCATTTGTCCGGCAGTTTCGTGGCCATCTGTCAGCGCGCGTGATGCCCGGCAACTATCGGGCTTACGAACGCCGTGCCGCGCCGCGCTTCCTGGCAACCGAGGGGCGGCCGCCGCGGGATCATCGCGATGTTCGCCGGGCCATGGAACGGGATGGGTATTACCAGTTCTGGAGTGCGTTGCAACGCCGCAGCCAGGAGCTCATGTGGGAGGCGGTGATCGATCCGGTGGAACGCCAGCATGGCGTGCTGAACGCGTACGCGAACCGGCAACACCCCCGTGGCAGCCTGCGGCTGAACCCTGAACTGCCACTGCCGCGCTATCAGACCGCGGTCGATATTCATTTGCAGCCTGGCGGCTACCATTCCGAATTTGCCGCGGGCGATGCTGCAGCCGGAGCGTTCTACGACCAGGCCCTGTACATCTACTCCAACGGCGCGACCGGCGCCAGCAACGACGCCATGGGCGAGTTGCTGCTGAAGTTTTACCGTGAATATTTTCCCGCCGCCAGGCCGTCGCGACTGCTCGAGATGGGATGCGGCATCGGCAACAGCCTGTTGCCCTGGGTGGCTGCGTTCCCTGGCTGCGAAATCCACGGAATCGACATTGGCGCACCGGTATTGCGTTATGGACATGCGCGCGCAGCCGCTTTGGACGCCACCGTTCATTTCAGCCAGCAGAATGCAGAGCGAACGGACTTTGCGGCCGGCAGTTTTGACCTCGTACTCTCGCACCTGCTGTTGCATGAGACCTCGCGCACTGCCCTGCCGAGGATCCTGGCCGAATGCCATCGCCTGCTCCGGCCGGGCGGGGTCATGCTGCACCTCGAGATTCCCCGCGGCGACACGCCAGTCGAGCAGTTCTTCTACAACTGGGAGGTCTTCAACAACAACGAGACCTTCGCGCAATTCCTGACCGGCGTCGATCTTGCACCGCTCGCGGTTGCAGCTGGGTTTGACGCGAGCCGGACCCGGGTGGTGCGGTATGCACGGCCGCGAAGTCCTGATCAGCATCTGTACGGGGAGACTTTTTTCTGGAACGTCCTGGTCGCCACACGCTGACCAGGGACCAATGGGATGGAGAGTAATTTATGGCAGCCAAACGCAAGAAATCCACGCGCCGCGACCCGGCCACTAACAAGGCCGCCGCGCCCGGCGCGGGCGCTAACAAACCGCGAATCGCCCGTGTCGCCAAGGGCAAGCGGCCACAGTATTTCAGTGACCCGGCCATCGACAAGTTGTTGTGGATGACGGTGTCGCTGATGGAGGAGCTGTCGGTCACGCGGGATCGGCTCGATGCCGTGGAGCGACTGCTGGAACGGAAGAAAACACTCCGCCGCGGCGAGGTCGAGAATTTCGTCCCCGGTGCGGCAGCCGCAGCCGAGCGTTACTCCCGGCGCGCCGCATCGATCGAGCGTGTCATGCGCGTTGTCCAGGCCGAGCTGGAAGAAATATCCCGGGAAGATATGCCGCGCAGCAGCGAGGAAGTCGTCGCCGCGGTCGCCAGTTAGGCTGTTTACGTGCCGAAAATCATCCACGGCGCGGGCCTTTGGTTGCTTGTTATCCGCCCCCATGTTAGGGCCGGCTCGCAGCGGCAATTTCAGGTGTGACAAACAAAACGCGTTAGGGTACGATTCACGCCGCTTGGTTTTTCCACTCCACCCATAACAGGAAATCTAAAAACTTATGAAGCCGCCTTCACCCCAGGAACTGCGCGTGCTCCGCGCCATGTCCAAGTCTGACAAGTCCGCCACCGGAACCGATTTTGCCTCTGCCGCGAAGGTCGGCCATCGTGGCGTATATGTGTTGCTCGCACGCCTCAAGGAAAAGGGCCTCGCCTCGCGTGGCGCTTCCGGTTGGAAGTTGACTGCCAAGGGCAGCGCTGCTGTTCGCGCTGGCGGCAAGAAGAAGTAAGACTAACAAGTTGCTGCGCGGCCAGCGGCAACGCTGCGTGGCGCCTAAAAAAACCCCGGCCAGCCATGGGCTTCCGGGGTTTTTTTATGGCACAGCATTACCCATGTGACTGGCAAGTCACATCGGCGCGGGAATCGGGTATAGTGGGTTCGCGCCCTTATTCGCGAGGAATATGAAATGGCAGAACCGGGCTACAAGAAACTGTACCAGGCTCCGATACCAGCGATTCTGGCGATCCTCATCGTCTTCACCTGGCAGGGCCTTGGCCACTTCGTCATGTACATGATGGACCACTACTGGTTCAAGGACAGTATCTTCCTGTCTTCGTTCATCGTCGGTGTGGTCGGTGTTGTAATGACCTGGATGGGGCGCAATCGCAGCGAAGCTGCCGCCACTTTCCTGGGATTTGCGGGCGGCAGCCTGATCTGGCTCGGTTGGGTGGAATTCAGTTTTGTGTACGTTGCCCGCGACCTGGGGGTCGAAGCGGTGCGCTGGGGCGCCAAAGACACGCTGCCCGAATACCGGGTCATGCTGTCCTCGGCGGGTGTGCTGTTTGCCAGTCTGTTGTTTTTCTTTATGAACAAGGACACGCGCTGCAATGCATTCATGTGGGTGCATCGCAATTTGGGCCTCAACCCCGGCGAGAAATCCAGCGCCCAGACTCGCAACGTAACAGCCATCGTCTGCATGGAAACCATCTACGTGACCTGGTTTTGCTACATCTGGCTGCTCGTGCTCTACAACCCGGCTTTCTTTGGCACCGACCATTGGTTCACGTTCGTCTGCGCCGGCTTTTTTGCGGTCTGGGCGCTTTATCTGGCGCAGCGGCTATGGTGGTTCCAGCGCATGGCGCCCGCTCTGCGCTATGGCATTCCCACGGCAATCATTGGCTACAACGTGGTCGAGATCCTGGAGAAATGGGGCCACATGGCGGAAATCTGGGTTCAACCTCAGAAGTATGCCGTGCCTATTGGCATCGCGATCGCAGTACTTGTGACCGTCGTCGTGCTGGGCATGCTAAGCCCGGCGCGCCGTATCGTGGATCGAACACCGTCCGGCGACTGATCGACTGGCTGCGGAGACTTGCGAGCCGATGAAAAAAGGGGGCCTCACGCCCCCTTTTCTTTCAGGCCGCCGGGTTACTAACACCAGACAGCATGGTCGGACTTTCGCAGTGCAATTTCCGCCAAGGGCTACATCAGCTGTGGGCGCGCAGCGTCCACAGACGGGCAAGACGTTCCAGCCCGGTGTCGCCTTTGACAGTGCCAAAGGCCTTAAGCGCCTCAGCCTTGTTGCCAGACTTGAATTGGGCGATGCCCAGCACCAGCAGCGCGTCCGGCGGGTTCTTTACGCCAGGTGCCGCCAACCCGCGGGTCAGGGCATCGACAGCCTCCGGCAGCATGCCGTAGCCCAAGTACGCTTCGCCCAAACGTACCAGACTCTCGCCACTCTTCGCCCTGCCTGCTTCGGTGGCCAGCTGCGGCTTGTCCGTTGCCGCGCGTGACTTTGCGCTGGCCAGCAAGCGGCTCACGCGATCAATGTCCGCTTTTTCGGTGAACATTTTCTTCGCGATGACATTTTCTGCGATGGCCTGCGCTTCACCCGGGAAACCACCTTCAATAGCGAGCTGGGCCATTTCGACGTAGTACTGCGGACGCGGCATTGCGTTTACTTCCGACGCGAGCCGGTACAGCTGCAGCGTCGCCCGATCGCCGGTGACGCCGGAACGGAAGATCGAGATCATCAGGTTCTTCCAGTAGTCTTCCTTCTGATAGTGGCGGACCAGCTTTTCCAGTGTGTTGGTCGTGCACGCATCGTCGCTAAGGCGGCGGCAGGAGTCGAAAACAATCAACAGCAGCGCTTCCTTCGGGGTATTGCCGTTGCGCTCGATGCTGTTGACGTAGTCACCGACAAACTTGGCGGTGGTCTTGTAGTCACCCTGACGGTAGTAGGCCTGGCCGACAATGATGTACATGTCAGAGTCAGCGAAACCACCCTTGATGGCGCGCTGGCCATACTCGATAGCTTTCGCGTAGTTGCCCTGCACGTTGTACATCTGCGAAATCGCGCGCACGCGTTGTTCGAGCACGTTACCGGTGACGCTGTCGAGGGTCTGCTCGTAATAGCGCGTCGCATTCGCGTAGTCGCGCTGCTGCACGAAACAGTAACCAAGGACTTCAGCGATCATGTTGTTGTCATTGGCCGTGCGGTTCGGAACAGCTTCGGCTTCACGTCCTTTGGCGACGCACTCCGTGAAATTCTTCTTCTTGCTGGCAGCGTCGGCTCCGGCCAGGGCTTTCTGCACCGCTTTGGTGAGGGCCGGGCCCTTCTGCGCCAAAGACACGCCCGACCCGATCGCCAGTGATGCGGCCGCAGCTGTCAGTGCAACCCAGCGAAATGCTGATTTCGTCATGATCATCCTCATGTACTTAACCTGTCTCAAATGAAAACTCGCCGTACCCGAGAGAGTACGGCGAGGCCAGAAACGTTCCCCAATTTGCCCGAAAACCGCGCGCCTATTCGCGGAACTCCGCCACGTTCACGAAGCCGATCTTTTTCATGCGGTTGCGCTGCGCGGAAGCCAGGACCCGGGCAACAATGCCGTAGCGCGAACGCTTGTCAGGCCGCAGATGCACCTCAGGTTGAGGATCCTTGTCGCGTTCCTGGCGGAAATAGCCATCGATGACACTCGGATCGCTGAGCGCTGAGCCATTCCACAGGACGGTGCCGTCAAAGTCGATGGTAATGTCGATGACTTCCGGGGGCACCGGTGGTGGGGGATTGTTATTCGGACGCGGCATGTCGAGTTTCACCGCGTGCGTCATGACCGGCAGCGTGATGATCAGCATCGTCAGCAACACCAGCATCACGTCGATAAGCGGCGTGGTGTTGATGTCGCACATCTCACCGCCCGCACTGCTCTGACCTACGCTCATTCCCATGATATTTGTGCTCCGACTGCTACCTGGCTGCTAACGTTCGCCGCGAATGCCGCGATCGGGTTCGGTAATGAAACCCACTTTGACGACACCGCCACGCTGAATCGCATACATGACCCGGCCAACAGCCTCATAACGTGTCTGGGAATCACCGCGGATATGTATTTCCGGTTGCGGATTCTGGCGCGCCGCCGAGATCACCAGCTCCTGCAAACGGGTGCGGTCAGGCACCAGACCTTCGTTCCAATAGATGTTGCCGTTCCGGTCGATCGCGATCGTGATGTTTTCCGGCTTGGTCACCGTCGGGATGTTAGCAGCCTTGGGCAGGTCGACCTTGACCGTCTTGTTGATCACGGGAATCGTGACCAGAAAGATGATCAGCATGACAAGCATGACGTCAACGAGCGGCGTGGTGTTGATATCAGCCTTCGCTGACATCTCTTCTTCGGCCGGCCCTACTTTCATCCCCATGGCTACGCTCCTGCGATCGCGCTAAACGTCAGAATCTATTTCTTAATTGCCGCAGCCGGAGCTGCCGGATTGCCAGTCGCAACGCGGGCGCCGCTGACCAGATAGGCATGCAGGTCGGCCGCAAACGAGCGGACCTTGTCAATGACCAGCTTATTGCGATGGATCAGCCAGTTGTAGCCCATGACCGCCGGCACCGCGACCACGAGGCCGATGGCCGTCATGATCAAGGCTTCGCCGACCGGACCGGCAACCTTGTCGATGCTCGCCTGGCCGGCAACGCCGATGGAAATGAGCGCATTCAGAATGCCCCATACCGTACCAAACAGACCGACGAACGGCGCCGTGGAACCAACCGACGCGAGAAACGCGAGGCCAGAATTCATGCTGCCAGTAACGTTGTCACTGGAGCGTTGCAACGACATCGTGATCCACTCATGCATGTCGATGCGGTCCGTCAGCCGGCCTTCATGGTGAGAAGCGGCGCGGACGCCATCTTCGGCGATCATGCGAAAAGTATCGCCCTTGGGCAGACGCTCAATACCTTCCTTGATCGATCCTGAGGACCAGAACTTGCTCTCGGCCGCATTGGCAGCATTGCGCAGCTTCCGCTGGTCCCAAACCTTCGTGAAGATGATGAACCAGGAAGACAGCGACATGATCACCAGGATGACCAGGGTCGTGCGGGCGACGATGTCGCCTTGATTCCACAACGGTCCCAGACCGTACGGGCTTTCGGCGGCGTGTTGTACTGCGGTGGCGGCGACTTCTTGCATATTGTCCTCGGACTATTTGACTTGTAAAAAACACCGTGCCTGCAGGGCCGGTGCGGTTCCTAACAAAACTATCAGTTATTGCTCATCAATTCTTTAGCTGAAACTTGACCTTGAAGGCAAAGCAGGATTCTGGCATCGGCTGGCCTTCAAACGTACCAGGCAGAAACCGCCCGGCGCGGGTCATTTTGACAGCAGCTTCATCGAGCTTCGGAAAGCCGGAACTCGTGCGTACAACCGGGTCTTTGCTCAGCTTACCTTTCGCATCGACGCAGGCCTCAACGGTCGAACTGCCCTGTTCTTCATTGCGTACCGATGACGGCGGGTAATAGTCTTCGGTGGCCGGCATCGACTTGATTTTCGGCGGCGTGGGCCTGGAGGTCGGCTGCGGCGGCGGCGGCGGTTGTGGTTTGTCCGTGACGTTGCTCAGCGCGGTTGTTTCGACCGGCTCGCTCGGCATGTCGATGGACACTTCCGGCGGCGGTATTTCCACCGGCGGGCGTTCCATTTCGGGCGGCGGTGGCGGCGGCGGTTTCTCTTCTTTGATCTTTTCTTCGACGATATCCGTCACCAGCGCTTCGACAATTTTCATGCCGGCTTTCTGCGCCAGGCCCGTCACCAGTGCCCAGCCAAAGAAAAAGTGTATTACCACGATCGCGATGAACACCGCGATACGGCTCTGACTATTGGTTTGAACGTAAGCGGTCATGTGTTTACGCAGTCACTCATATCAATTGTACGGACAAGTGGCTCACTCAAATCCGGCGCGCGACACTAACTGAAGTCTGTCGTCTACCGCAATAGCGAATTCTGCCCCAACGCCAAAACCACATTCTGAGTGGGCCCTGGCTACCCCATTTCAACGCACCAAACCCTATCGGCGGGTCGAGCGTTTTTCTTTTGTTGACGCAGTGCAATGCCACCGCGCCTCTGTACTGGAACTAACTGTAGCCGGTGCAGATGCCGGAGACAACTATTCTATTGATGAAAATTCCCGGGGCGGCATTGCGACTTGACACATTGCGGTCAATCAGGCGGGCTGTCGGTCACCGCGCCCAATGACGCGCTGCTAACGACACGCGCATATTTCGCCAGGACGCCTTGCCGCGCATACGCCTTGGGCTGGCGCCAGGACTTGCGGCGACGCTGCAATTCTGCGGCCGAAACACCCGTGTCGATGCGGCGTTTGACCGCGTCAATGACAATTTCATCGCCGTTGCGCAGCAACGCCAGCGGTCCACCGACGCTGGCCTCAGGTGAAATATGACCCACCACGAAGCCGTGGCTGCCGCCCGAAAAACGGCCATCGGTAATCAGCGCGACCTGGTCGCCGAGGCCGCGGCCCATCAGCGCCCCGGTCGGACTCAGCATTTCGCGCATGCCGGGCCCTCCCTTGGGGCCTTCGTAACGAATCACCACCACGTCGCCTGGCTTGACCTTGTCGGACAGGATGGCGGCGGTGGCCTTTTCCTCGCCGTCAAACACGCGCGCGCGCCCTGCGAATCGCAGACCTTCCTTGCCGGTGATTTTCGCGACGGCCCCCTCGGGCGCAACATTGCCGTACATCACGACCAGGTGACTGTCCTTCTTAATCGGATTGGCAAAAGAATGAATGATTTCCTGTCCCGCCGGGTAGTCGCCGGCGGCCGCCAGGTTTTCGGCCATGGTCTTGCCAGTCACCGTCAGGCAGTCACCGTGCAATAAACCACGATCGAGCAGGCGCTTCATCAGCGGCAGGATGCCGCCGATGGCAATCAGTTCGGACATGGCATAGCGACCGCTGGGCCGGAGGTCCGCCAATACCGGGACACGTTTGCCAATTCGCGTGAAGTCGTCCAGCGTCAGGCGTACCCGCGCTGCCTGCGCAATTGCTAACAGGTGCAGCACGGCGTTGGTTGATCCGGCCAGCGCAATGGTCACGGTAATGGCGTTTTCAAAGGCCTTGCGCGTCAAGATGTCGCGCGGCCGGATGCCTTGCCTGATGAGCTCCATCACTGCCGCTCCGGCGCGCAGGCAATCCGATTGCTTGGCGGGTGCGACCGCTTCCTGGGCCGAGCTGTTAGACAACGACAGTCCAAGTGCCTCGATTGCCGAGGCCATGGTGTTAGCGGTGTACATGCCGCCGCAACTGCCGGGTCCGGGTATGGCAGTGCGCTCCACCTCAGTCAGTTCGGCATCGCTGATCTTGCCGGCCGCATGGGCGCCGACCGCTTCGAACACACTGACAATATCGCGGCGCTTGGCGCCCAACTGAATCGTGCCGCCGTATACAAACACCGCCGGCCGGTTAAGCCGCGCAATTGCCATCGCGCAGCCAGGCATGTTCTTGTCGCAGCCGCCGATCGCAACGATGCCATCGAACCCTTCCGCCCCGGCCACCGTCTCGATCGAGTCGGCAATGACTTCGCGCGAAACCAGCGAATAGCGCATCCCAGGCGAGCCCATGGATATTCCATCCGACACGGTGATGGTGTTGAAAAGTACAGCTTTCCCGCCCGCAACATTGACGCCCGCCTCGGCTTGGCGCGCGAGCTGATCTATATGCATGTTGCAGGGCGTCAAATTAGCCCAGGTCGAGGCGATGCCCACCTGTGGCTTCATGAAATCGGCGTCGCTGAAACCCACGGCGCGCAGCATGGCCCGCGACGGGGTTTGCTTGGCGCCATCGACGACCAGACGGGAAAACGCGCGCGGATCTGCAGGAGGCTTGGCTTTCGGCATATGGATCTACTGTGACGGCCCTTGTTTACGTGAAATGTAATGTTGCTTACGTAAGTGATTGAATCCTAGAGCTCCAGCTGCAGTCACCGCGGTAGGCAGCAGGATCGAAAATCGACCCGCTCCACGATGCCATGCTTCCAGACCCTGATAACAGAGCATACCGAAAGGCGGCGCAATCATCCCGCGCAGGCCGGCCAGAGTCACATGCACGCCCATGTACTGCTGCGCACGCCCCGGCGCTGCAAAATCCTGGTGGCCGAGATTCCAGCCGAAATTGGCCCCTGCCAGTGCCGCACCTAACATAATTGCACCGGCCCACAAACCCGGCGGCCAGGCAAACAACACGCCGATGCTGCTGAGCACATAGGCGCCTACCATGACCCAGCCCTGCTGCGACCGGAAAGTCACGGTGTGCTGGCGATCAAAGATCCGCGCCCAGAACGGCACGAACACCGGCAGCGTCAGCATCGGAATGACGGTCAGCATCATGATCTGCTGCTGGCTCGGTATGTGCAGCTGGTCGGTCATGATGACAATGAGTTGCGACGTCATCATCACGCTGCCTGCACCGTAAACCCCCATCCACAGCATGTAATCGCGAAACGACTTGTCAGTCCGCAGTATTTCGCGAAACACGCGCAGGCTGAACGCGGTCGCCGTGCCACTGGCAAGATTCTCGGACCCGAGCAGCCTGAATTCGCGTCGCGTGCGGGTACGCCGATAGAGAAAAGCCGCTGCGATACCCGCCAGCGCGGCCGCCACATAAAGCCGCTTGGTGTCGACCGCCCCTGACTGCAGCGCCACCGAGACCAGCGCGCTGGTGGCCGCCACCATCAGCGAGCCACCGACCACGACCCGGCCTGTCATGCGTGCCAGCGTGTTGCGCGGATAGTTCGCGATCCAGACCGACGAGCGCAAAGTCAGAATGCCGGCCCAGACGATGCGGGCGGCCAGAATTGACAGTACCGTGAATAACAGGCCGCCTAACATGTTAGGCGCGAGCCCGATCAGTCCCACGGTCAGCGCAAACAGCAGCTGCAGCGATACCAGCAGCGGCACCCGTGCCCGGCCGTGGCCGAGGTTGGCCCAGGCAAAACTCAGTACATTGGCAATGGTCGGCGCGGCGCTGACGACGCTGACGGCGAAGTTGACCGCGGCCGTGGAACCGGCGCCACTGAAATGCTGTTTAACCAGCACTGCGGCGGTGCCGCCCTCAACCAGACCGAGAGTGACACCCAGCAGGATCCACGGTAGCAATTCGCGGCGCGCCAGCGCATTGGCAAATCTGAGGGCCGGGGCGCTGGGCGGGGCGCGCGTATTCGGCATCGTTTCAGCCGAACCGGCTGCGGATCAGTCTGAGTACCGCACGCGCGCACTGGGCTTCTGCACCTACCGGCCGCCCCGGACGCTCGCGCGCGTTCCAGGCATAGAGATCGAGGTGAATCCAGTTCCTGGTCGCAGTCACGAAGCGCTTGAGAAACAACGCGCCTATCGTTGCGCCGGCAAAGGCATGGCTGGCAACGTTGTTGATGTCCGCTACCTTGCTGGCAAGGTCATCGTCGTAGGACATCCACAGCGGCAGCGGCCACACCGGATCGTCGGTGGCCTCGCCGGCCGCAACCAGCTCGGCTAACAGCCCGCGGTCGGGACAGAAGGCGGCCGGCAACTCCGGCCCCAGCGCCGTCCGGGCCGCACCTGTCAGGGTTGCGAAATCGACCAGCAGCGCCGGTGACTCGCTATCCGCATCCGCAAGCGCGTCGGCCAGGACCAGGCGCCCTTCGGCATCCGTATTGCCAATTTCCACGGTCAGGCCTTTGCGCGAGCGCAGCACATCGCCCGGGCGATAGGCGTTCGAGCCGACGCTGTTTTCCACCGCTGCGATCAGCAGCCGCAACCGGATCGGGGCGCGGCCGGCCATCAGCATTTCCGCCGTCGCGAGCGCACAGGCGGCACCGCCCATGTCTTTTTTCATCAGCAGCATGGCCGCTGATGGCTTCAGATCGAGGCCACCGCTGTCGAAACAGACGCCCTTGCCGACCAGGCTGACCTTGGGTGCATCGGCCGCGCCCCAGGTCAAATCGAGAAGCAGCGGCTCACGGGCACTGCCCTGCCCGACAGTGGCAATCATCGGGTAATCGCGTTGCAGGTCCGACCCGCGGACAACCCGCAGCTGCGCGCCGAACTGGCTGGCCAGCGCCTGCACTTCGTCTGTTAGCTCGGCCGGTCCGAGGTTATTGGCCGGCGTGTTGATGAGATCGCGCGCGCGGGTCAGCGCGCGCCATTGCTGTCCAACCGCGGCCGCGTCAGCGCCGGCCGGCATGACCAACTGAGCACCGGCTGGGGGCTTGGAGCTACGGTACCTGTCAAAGCGATAGGACCCGAGCCCAAAACCAAGCGCCAGGCGGCTGGCCGGTTCAGGGCCCAAAGCTGTCTGACATGCCCAGCGCGCGGCCGGCAATCGATCGGCCAGTGCGGCGGCCTGCCAGATGCCCAGCGTTTCAACGCTCGGCAGGTTCCCGAGGCCAAACACCGCGCCGGCAAACTTGCCATTCGCAGCCGGCCAGACCAACAGCCGGTTACGCTCCGCCTTGAATTGTTGTGAATTGATCCACGCAGCGGTGGCAGCTTCCTGCCGGGCGATCCAGTCCGTCAGACCGGATTCCGTTACCAGCCACACGGGCAGATGGGCGCCGGGTTCGTTAGGTGGCAAAAGAGGCGCGTTTTCGGTCACAAGGCATTGTACTGAAAGCACTTATGAAGTTGACAGATAAGCCGGGTCGTGGTGACATTACTTCAGTATGTCTCGCCAGTACTTTTACCCGGTAGTCGACCTGCGCCATGAGGTGCGCGACTCGCTACTTCTGGGCCTGGTACTACTGCTCACAGAGCAGGAGCGGGGCGCGCGCACGAAGTTCTGACAAAGATTCGGGCGGCAGGTTCTAAAGGTCCCGCTCCGGCTTCAAAAGCCGAAGCGGGATTTTTTTTGGGTTTAGCAAACAGGAGTCGAACATGAAAATTTTTGGCAAAAAGGACGTCAATCGCAAGGCGCTCAAGGGCGCCCGGATTTGCGTGCTGGGCTACGGCAGCCAGGGCCGCGCGCACGCGCTGAACCTGAAAGACAGTGGTTATGACGTTGTGGTCGGCGTGCGCAAGGGCGACAGCTGGAAGCAGGCCAAGCGCGACGGTCTGGCCGTAGACGTTCCTGAAAAGGCTGTGGCAGGCGCAACCCTCGTCGCCATGCTGGTTCCCGATTTGACGCAGAAGGCTGTCTACGCGTCGATCCTGCCCAATCTCAAGAAAGGCGCCGTGCTGTTGTTCGCACACGGTTTCAACATTCATTTCAAGCAGATCAAGCCGCGCAAGGATCTGGATGTCGTCCTGATTGCACCCAAGGGCCCGGGCGGTCTGGTGCGGAGGCAATATCAGCAAGGCCGGGGCGTGCCTTGCCTGATCGCGGTGGCGAAAGACGCCAGCGGCGCAGCCTTTGATCGCGCCCTCACCTATGCCGACGGCATTGGCGGCACGCGCGGCGGCGTACTGCTGACCACGTTTGGCGAGGAAACGGAAACCGATTTGTTCGGTGAACAAGCTGTCCTGTGTGGCGGCGCTACCGAATTGGTAGTCCAGGGTTTCGAGACGCTGGTGGAAGCCGGCTACCAGCCTGAAGTTGCCTATTACGAGTGCATGCACGAGCTCAAGCTGATCGTCGACCTGCTGCATGAAGGCGGCATCGCCAAGATGCACAAGTTCATCTCCGAAACCGCCAAGTACGGCGATTTTGTCAGCGGCCCGCGCGTTGTGAACAAGTCAAGCCGCAAGGCGATGCGTGAAGTATTGCGTGACATCCAGACCGGCAAGTTTGCGCGCAGCTGGATCCGGGAAAACAACGGCGGCCGCAAGAAGTACAACAAGATCCTGAAGCAGGATCTCAGTCATCCGATCGAAAAGGTCGGAGCGTCGCTACGCGCCCGCATGCCCTGGCTGGAAGCCGGGAACTGAGACCCGCGAGATCGCAAGTATGATTTGTTAGCTGGAGTAGCGACATGGCGCCCAATCCCGACCGAGTCCTGATATTCGACACCACCCTGCGCGATGGCGAGCAATCGCCGGGCTGCAGCATGACGCAGCCGGAAAAGCTCCGCGTCGCGCGTGCGCTGGCCGAACTCGGCGTCGATATCATCGAAGCGGGATTTCCGGCGGCATCGCGCGGCGACTGGGAAGCGGTTCACGCCGTCGCGCGTGAAATTCAGGGTGCCACCATCTGCGGACTGGCGCGCTGCAACCGCGAAGACATCACCGCCGCGGCGCGGGCGCTCCAGGATGCCGAGAAACACCGGATCCACGTATTTCTCGCCACCAGCGCGATTCATCGTGAATACAAGCTCAACATGGCCAAGGATGAAATCATCCGCTCGGCGGTCGAGGGCATCCGGATCGCGCGTGAATTCTGCGACGACGTTGAATTCTCGCCTGAGGACGCATCACGGACCGAACTGGAGTTTCTGGCGCAGGTGGTGGAGTCGGCGATCGAGGCGGGCGCCACCACCATCAACATCCCGGACACCGTGGGATACATCGTACCGCACGAGTTTTCCGAGCTGTTCCGCTACCTGCGCAAGAACGTCCGCGGCATCGACAAGGTCGTGCTCTCGGTGCACTGCCATGACGACCTCGGCATGGCGGTGGCTAACAGCCTGATGGCGGTGGTCGCCGGCGCGCGCCAGGTCGAATGCACGATAAATGGCATCGGCGAGCGCGCCGGGAATTGCTCGCTCGAAGAAATCGTCATGGCTCTGAAAACCCGTGAGGCCTTCTTCAATGCCACCACCGGTGTCAACAGCACGCGGCTCTACCCGACCTCGCGCCTGGTGTCGAGCATCACCGGGATGCCGATACCTCGCAACAAGGCGGTCATAGGCGAAAACGCGTTCGCGCATGAGGCGGGTATCCACCAGCATGGCATGCTGAAGCATCACAGCACCTATGAAATCATGCGGCCGCAGGACGTGGGCCTGTCGCGCTCGAACCTGGTGTTAGGCAAGCACAGCGGCCGCCACGCCTTCCGTGAGCGGGTCAAGGAGCTGGGGTTTGAACTGGACGAGGCCGAACTCAATCGCGTGTTCGACGAGTTCAAGGCGCTCGCCGACAAGAAGAAGGAACTGTTCGACGGCGATATCGAAGCTCTGGTGCTGCGCTCCGGGGGAACCGCGTCGGGACCCTGGACACTGACCAAGATGAATACCCGTTCCGGCGACGCAGCAGGTGCCAGCGCAACAGTCGTTATGGCGCATAGCGACGGCCGTTCGGTCGAACGCACGGCCACCGGCGACGGCCCGGTCGATGCGGCCTTCAAGGCGATCGAAGCCATCACCGGCATCAACGCGCAGCTGCGCAAGTTTGAACTGCACAGCGTCTCATCGGGCGAGGATGCGCAGGGCGAGGCTGTGGTCTACGTCGATCACAACCAGCGCAGTTACCGCGGCGCGAGTGTCAGCACCGATATCGTCGAGTCCAGCGCACGCGCGTTTCTCGAGGTCATGAACCGCATCGAGCAATCGCAGCGTTCGCAGAACCGGGTGGAGGTCGAACGATCCGGCATCCGCAAGGTCGCGCAAGCGGCCGTATAAGGGATAGTCCGAATGAATCAACCGACAACGCTGTTTGAAAAAATCTGGTCAGCGCACGAAGTGGTGCCGCAAAGCGCCGAAACGCCGGCGATCATCTACGTCGATTTGCACCTGACTCATGAAGTTACATCGCCACAAGCTTTTGCAGAACTGCGCGCGCGCGGCCTGAAAGTGCGCCGCCCCGACAAAATCCTGGCGACCATGGATCACGCCACGCCAACCCGCACCGAACAGGTGTTTGGCGGCATGCCCATCACCATCGACTCGGCGGCCAAACAGATTCGGCAGCTGGAGCAAAACTGCGCTGACTTCGGCGTCGAGTTGTTAGGTCTGCAACACGAGCTGCGCGGCATCGTGCACATCATTGGTCCGGAGCTGGGCGTCACCCAACCGGGGCGCACCATTGTCTGTGGCGACAGCCATACCTCGACGCATGGTGCGTTCGGCGCGCTTGCCTTTGGTATTGGCTCGACCGAGGTCGGCCACGTACTCGCGACGCAGTGCCTGCTGCAGACCAAGCCAAAGACTTTCGCGGTGAACGTCAACGGCCGCCTGCCCGCTGGCGTGACCGCCAAGGATCTGATTCTGTCGATCATCGGCAACGTGGGCGTGTCCGGCGGCAACGGACATGTCATCGAGTACCGCGGAGCCGCAATTCGCGCGCTGTCGATGGATGAGCGCATGACCGTCTGCAACATGACGATTGAGGCCGGCGCCCGCGCCGGCATGATCGCGCCCGACGACACGACCTTTGAGTACCTGGCCGGGACACCACGCGCGCCCAAGGGCGCCGCCTGGGACCTGGCGGTGGCAAGGTGGCGCAAGCTAACAACCGATGACGGCGCGGTATTCGACAAATCGGTCGAGATCGATGCCAGCCAGCTGGAACCGATGATCACCTGGGGCACGAACCCTGGAATGGTGGCTCCGATTTCCGGGAACATACCGGACCAGCGTGGTGATCCGGTATTCGACGCGGCGATTCGTTACATGGGCCTGAAGCCTGGCGAGCCGATTCGCAACTCACCGGTGAATGTCGTGTTCGTCGGCAGTTGCACCAATGGCCGGCTGTCCGACTTGCGCAGTGCCGCCAAGATACTGCGCGGCCACAAGATCGCCAAAGGCGTGACCATGCTGGTCGTGCCAGGCTCGCAAGCCGTCAAGCGCGCCGCCGAAGCGGAAGGCCTGCACAAAATATTCATCGCCGCAGGCGCCGACTGGCGCGAGTCGGGCTGCTCCATGTGCCTCGGCATGAACGGCGATACCGTTGGCAAGGGCGAATATTCCGTCAGCACCAGTAACCGCAACTTCGAGGGCCGCCAGGGTGTGGGCGCGCGCACCTTGTTAGCCAGCCCGGAGACCGCGGCCGCTTCCGCGATCCGCGGACGGGTCACCGACCCGCGCGACCTGCTGCAGGCCTAGGAATAAATCCATGAACGCTGTCAAAACCATCAAGTCGCGCACCGTGGTCATGCCCGCGACTAACATCGACACCGACCAGATCATTCCCGGTCGATTCTTAACCACCACCGTCAAGACCGGCCTGGGGACGCACCTGTTCGCCGACTGGCGTTACGACGCAGCCGGAAAACCGTTGCCGGACTTCATACTCAATCGTCCCGAGGCTGCCGGCTGCCGCATTCTCGTGGCCGGGCGCAATATCGGTTGCGGGTCATCGCGCGAGCACGCCCCCTGGGCTTTGCAGGACTTCGGTTTTCAGGCGGTTGTCAGCACCGAGATCGCCGATATTTTCCGCAGCAATTCACTCAAGAATGGCCTGCTGCCCATCATCGTGGACGCCGCAACGCACGGCTGGTTGCTGGAAAATCCGGGCGCCGAAGTTCTCATCGACCTCGAGAACACCACGCTGCGCCTGCCGGATGGCAGAACCACCAGATTCCCGATCGATGCTTTTCCACGCTACTGCATCCTGAACGGTGTCGACGAACTGGGCTTCCTGGTGTCCAAGGACGCCGCGATCAGCGCCTACGAAAATCGATGAAAGCCCTGATAGCCGTGCTGCCGGGCGACGGCATCGGCCCTGAGGTGGTCGTGCAGACGCTGCGGGTGTTGCGCGCCATCGCCAGCAGATATGGCCATGAGTTTGAATTGCGCGAAGCGCTCTTTGGCGGAGCGGCCATCGATGCGCGCGGCAGTGGGTTGCCCGATGACACCCTCGCGCTTTGCAAGAGTTCCGCCGCCGTTCTGTTAGGCGCGATCGGCGGACCCAAGTGGGGGCCAGCGGCCCCGGTACGGCCCGAGTCGGCGCTGCTCGGGCTGCGTGCGGCGTTAGGTGTTTACGCCAACCTGCGCCCGATCAAGGTGCACCCCAGCCTGCTCGACGTCACGGTTTTCAAGCCTGAAATCCTGCGCGACGTCGATCTGATATTTGTGCGTGAACTGACCGGTGGCATCTATTTCGGTCGCAAAGGTCGCGATGCGAACGGCGCGTTCGACGAGTGCCGCTACACTGAAGCCGAGATCGTGCGGGCCACGCGGGTCGCGGGTGCGCTCGCGCAGTCGCGGCGCCGCAAGATCGTGCAGATCGACAAGTCCAACGTGCTGGAAACCTCGCGGTTATGGCGCGCGGTCAGCGAGCGCGTGATCCGGGAGGAATTCCCTGACGTCAGCATCGAACACATCTTTGTCGATGCCGCGGCCATGCATCTCATTCGCAGGCCGCGGGACTTCGATGTACTGCTCACCGAAAACCTGTTCGGCGATGTGCTGACCGATGAAGCCGCCATGCTGGCGGGATCATTGGGCCTGCTGCCATCAGCATCGCTGGGTGACGGCACGCTGGGTGTTTACGAGCCAATACATGGTTCGGCGCCGGACATCGCCGGACGCGGCATTGCCAATCCTGTCGGTACAATATTGTCCGCAGCCCTGTTGCTGCGGCATTCGTTAGGTCTGGAAGCGGAGGCGCAGGCGATCGAAACGGCCGTGCACCAGGCGATTGCGCGCGGCGCGCGCACGGCCGACTTCTCTGAATCTGGCGCCAAGGTGCTGAACACCGCGCAGATGGGCGATGCCGTGCTCGCTGGGCTAGCTGATTCGATCCAGTCCCGCTGACAGGTCGGTGATCAGGTCGCCGCCATTTTCGATGCCAATCGACAGGCGCACTAGCCCATCCGTGAGGCCCGCTGCAGCGCGGTCGGCTGGCGCCATCGCCGCATGCGTCATGGTAGCCGGATGCGCTACCAGGCTTTCGACGCCTCCCAGCGACTCCGCCAGCGAAAACAGCTTGAGTCCATTGACGAACTGCGCGACCGCCTGTGTTCCGCCTTTCAACTCCACGGTAACGATCGCGCCGAAGCCTTTTTGTTGCCGCTGCGCGAGCGCATGACCCGGATGGCTCGGCAGGCCCGGATAGAACACCCTGCTGATCTTGGGATGTCCGTGCAGGAAAGCGGCGATGGCCTGGGCGTTGCGGCCATGCACATCGAGGCGCGCCTGCAGGGTCCTTATGCCCCGCAGCGTCAGGAAACTGTCGAACGGTGCGCCGCTGACCCCCAGGCAATTGGCCCACCATCCCAGCTTCTCGGCAGTCTCTTTGTTAGCCGCGACCACGGCGCCGCCAACCACATCGCTGTGACCATTGAGGTACTTGGTGGTCGAGTGCACGACCAGATCCGCGCCGAGCGTCAGCGGCAATTGCCACGCCGGCGACAGGAAGGTGTTGTCGACCGCGACCACGGCGCCCACGGCGCGGCCGCGCGCCGCCAGGGCGGCGATATCGGTAATCCGCAACAGCGGGTTGCTGGGCGTCTCGATCCACAACAATGCGGGCCTGGCGGCAAGGGCCGCGCTCAGCGCCCGGTCGTCGTCGAAATTCACGAATTGCACGCGCAGTTCACCGCGCTTGTGCCAGGCCGTAAACAGCCGGAATGTGCCGCCGTAACAGTCATGCGGAGCAACGATCAACGAGCCAACGGGAAACAGGTGCCCAACCAGCGCGATGGCCGACATCCCGGTGGACGTGATAACCGCGCCGCTGCCCTGCTCCAGCGCCGTCAGCGCATCCGCTAACAGGTCGCGCGTCGGGTTGCCGGAGCGCGTGTAGTCGTACTTGCCCTTCTCGCCAAAAGCGCGAAACGCAAAATTGGAGGTCAGGTGTATGGGCGGCACCACCGCGCCCGTGGCTGGATCGGATTCCAGCCCGGCGCGAACCGCAATCGTGGCGGGATCCAGATGCTCACTCATCGGATCGGCTCCAGGATTCCCGCAAAGACCGGCTTCAATTGTTCATTTTCCTTGAGAAAGGCGTCGTGGCCGTAGACCGAGCTGAGTTCGATCAGTTCGGCGTCAGGCAGCCGCGCAACCATGGCCCGCACGTCCCCCAGGGGAACCAGCTGATCTTCAACTACACCGACCGCGGTGGTCGGCACGAAGATGCGGGCCGTGTCGACCCGATGCAGGTCTATCGACTCGGACAGCACCAGATACGCTTCCGGCCTGTGTCGTTTGACGAAATCATCGCCGCGCGAAAAAAGATATTTCTCGACCGCAAATACGTGACGATCACCGTCGTGCTGCGGTGCCGTGGAAAACCGCGCCGCAAATTCCTCGGGGCTGCGATAGGTCGCCATGCCTAACGCACGCGCGAGCTTCAGCCCGCCTTCCGCATCCCCTTGCTGCTGTGCGAAGCGCACGATACCGCGCTGCACGCTGCGCCAGGCTGTGGCCATCGGGTGGCCGCGGTCTGCGGCGCTGATGACACACAGCTGCGACAGCCGCTCCGGATAGCGCTCGGCGAACGCCAGCCCCACCATGCCGCCGTAGGAGGCGCCAAACAACCCATGCAACGACTTGATTCCCAGGTGATTCAGCAGCCACAGCAATATCTCGGCCTGGTCGTAACTGGAGATGGCTGGAAACGCCTCCGTTCCAGTCGGCCCGGTGGTATAGCCGCTGCCGCCCAGGTAGTCATACGAGAGGATGCGGCAGCGATCCGATGGCAATGCCAGTCCGGGACCTGCAATGTTCTGCCACCAGCCTGACTCCTGGGAACTCGCGGCTACGATGCGACGGTCGGCCGAAATGCCGCCTAACGCGACCACCAGCGGCCCCGCCTCCGGGCCCGACAGCCTCCAGGCCACACGGACGCGCGACAAGACCCCGCCGTGGTGCAGTTTCATGTCACCAGGGATCTCCAGGATGCCATCCCGGTGCCGGATAACGGCGGTCAGAACCGCTACGCTGTTAGCCACGGAACTGGGATTAGCCACGGAACTGGGAGCCGCTGTCTTGCCTGGGTTTTCACTCATATATCGACCGCCTCGGGAAACAAACTTCGGGCCGCTCACCGAGCTTCTGCCGAAAGTTGGGCGGTAGGCCGCGGTGTGACCGCAACCCGATTGCCACCATCCGCCAGCAACAGGGCTGGCAGCCGGGCAAACCGCTCATCTGTCTAGGCCGGGAGGCCTTGCAGGAGTTGGCACCATGCCCAGACTGGTTAGATCTGGCGGTTGCCCCGGCGTCATTGGGCCCATCCCTCGGCCGGTCTCGATGAGTGACGCCATATTACTTTTGTGACCGGGTTGCGTCAACGCTATTTGCGCCCCGACGTTCTAACGTGCTAATGTACTAGCGTATTAGTACATTTGAGCAATATGAAAACTCACCGGAACATCAGCCCCCGCCAGGAGGCCCTGAACGAGCGCAACCTGTTTGCCGCGGTCTGCCAGTTGCGCTCGGTGGAAGAATGCCGCGCCTTTTTTCGTGACTTGTGCACGCCGGCGGAGTTGCAGGCGATGGCGGACCGCTGGTCGGTGGTGGAACACCTCGAACGCGGGGTCCCCTATCGCGAGATCCACCGGCTCACGGGTGTTAGCGTCACCACCATCGGGCGCGTAGCCCGCTATCTGGCCGCCGGCAACGGCGGCTATTCACTCGTGGCGCGCCGGCTCGCAGCGCTGCGCCATCAGCGGCCGGCAGGACACACTCAATGATTTCACCCGACACCAGTCAGCGACTCAAACTGGCGATCCAGAAATCCGGCCGCCTGACGGACCCTTCGGTGGACGTGCTGCAGCGTTGCGGACTCAAACTCTCGCGTGGCAAAGACCAGCTGATGGGTTTTGGCGAGAACATGCCGTTAGATGTGCTGTTCGTCCGCGACGATGACATCCCGGATCTGGTGCAGGAAGATGTTTGTGATCTCGGTCTGGTCGGACTCAATGTGCTGGAGGAAAAACGCCTGGAGCTTGAGGCGCGGGGCGGGCAAGCGCGCTTCGAAATCCTCAGGACCCTGGACTTCGGCCGCTGCCGCCTGTCGATCGCGGTGCCCCATGGCGCCGAGTGGCAGGGGCCGCAGACGCTGGCCAATCGCCGCGTGGCAACAACCTATCCATATCTGCTGCAACGCTGGCTCACGGCTAACAATTTGCAGGCTGAAATCGTGACACTTTCGGGCGCGGTGGAAATCGCTCCGCGGCTCGGGCGTGCAGATGCGATTTGCGATCTCGTCTCGACTGGCTCCACGCTGCAGGCCAACCACTTGCGCGAAGTGTGCACAGTGTTTGAGAGCCAGGCGGCCCTGATCAGGACGCCCGTGAAACTACCGGATGAACGCGAGAGCTGGATCGCTCGTCTGCTGATGCGCATGGATGGCGTGCAGCAGGTTCGTGAGAGCAAATACATCATGCTGCACGCGCCGCGCAGCGCCCTGCCCGCCATCGCGCGCTTGCTGCCGGGCAGCGAAGGGCCCACGGTCATTCCGCTGGAAGGACACCCGGATCGCGTTGCGGTACATGCCGTATGCCGCGAAAACGTGTTCTGGGAAACGCTGGAGAGCCTCAAGGCGGCCGGTGCCAGCGCCTTGTTAGTGCTGCCGGTCGAGAAGATGCTGGCCTAGGGCCTGTGAACACGATGAACGACACTGCGTTGCCCTCACAAGCATTTCAGGCAAGGCGCGAGGCCCGATGCATGGTAATTCCATGTGAGGGCCGAGCAACACAGCCTCAAATGCTTGTGAGGGCAACCCGAAGGGACGGAGCCCGCGCCGCGCAGCGCGGCGTTGGTCCTCGTTCCAGTACATTCAGTACAGTTCACTCGTCCCGCCTTGCGCTGCACGGCGGGGGCCACCGTCGCTACGCCGTTCATCGTGTTCACAGGCCCTAGTCCGGCGCCGCTCATGCAGGTTCTCAATTGGCAGGAGCTTGATGCCGGCGCAAGGCGCGCGGCGTTCGCGCGTCCGGCATCGGGACAATCGGAACGCATACGCAGCGAAGCCAGGGCCATCATCGACCAGGTACGGCGGGACGGTGCGGCCGCGTTGTTAGCGTTGACCGCCCGGTTCGAGCACACGCAGTTGTCGCAACTGCAGGTCTCGGACGCGGAACTCGCCGCTGCGCGCAAGTCGCTGCCAGCGGACGCCGTAACGGCGATAGAACGCGCGATTGGCAACGTGCGGCGTTTTCACGCTGCGACCGCCACTGCGCCCGTCACCATCGATGTCGAGCCGGGTGTGCGCTGCGAACGCCTGATACGGCCACTGCAGGCGGTCGGCCTCTATGTGCCGGCGGGTTCCGCGCCCCTGCCCTCGACCGCCATCATGCTGGCCGTGCCTGCCACTCTCGCCGGCTGCCCGGTGCGGGTCGTCTGTACGCCACCGCGGGCCGACGGCACTGCGGACCCTGCGGTTCTGGTTGCGGCCTCGTTAGCCGGCGCCACGGCGGTTTTCAAGCTCGGCGGCGTGCAGGCCATCGCTGCGATGGCCTACGGAATCGCGCCGTTGCCCAAGGTCTGCAAGGTGTTTGGTCCGGGCAATGCCTGGGTCACTGCGGCGAAGCAGCTGGTTGCCGAAGATGCCAACGGCGCCGCCCTGGACATGCCTGCGGGCCCGTCGGAAGTCATGGTGATCGCCGATGACAGTGCGCATCCGCAATGGATAGCGGCGGATTTGTTAGCGCAGGCGGAACACGATCCTATGTCGCAGGCTATCTTGTTGACAGATAACGTACCGATCGCGCAGGCCACGGCCGCCGCGGTGCAGGCACAGCTTGTGGCGTTGTCGCGCCAGTCGGTGTTGCGCGCGTCGGTTACCGCGCTGCGCATCGTCCATGTACCGGACCTGGCCACGGCATTCGCGATTGCCGAGGATTACGCGCCAGAACACTTGATCATCGAAACACGCGAGCCACGGCAGTGGCTGGCGCGCGTCAACACGGCGGGTTCCGTGTTCCTCGGGCATTACACGCCTGAGACTATGGGCGATTACTGTTCCGGGACCAATCACGTGCTGCCGACTTACGGTCACGCGCGCGCCTACAGCGGACTGGGTCTGAGCGATTTTCAGCGCCGCATGACCGTGCAGGAACTGAGCGGTGATGGCTTGCGTTCGCTCGGCCCCACCGCGGTCACGCTGGCCCGGCTGGAAGGCCTGGATGCTCATGCCAATGCCGTGAACATCCGCCTGGCCGCCACCGGCGCAGAGACGACAAGCTGATGTCAGACCTTGCTGCCGTGTTAGCTCTGGCCCGCGCGGATATCCGCGAGCTCAGCCCTTACGCACATGCCAGCTGGGCGCCAGAATTGACCCGGTTGCATGCCAACGAGCTGCCCTGGCCTAACAATCCAGGCGGCGGTGCACCACAGAATCGCTATCCGGAGCCGCAGCCGGCGGAACTGCTGGAGGCGCTCGCGCAGTATTACGCCGTCGAACCGGCGCAGCTGGTCGCGACCCATGGCAGCGACGAAGCCATCGATCTCCTCACGCGGGTCTTCTGCCGGGCGGGCCAGGATGCGGTGCTTACCACGCCGCCCACCTTCGGCATGTTCGCTGTCGCGGCCCATGTCCAGGGAGCCGCAGTCATCGAGGTGCCATTAAGCGCCGAGCAGGATTTCGCGCTCGATACCGCCGCAGTCAAGGCGGCGATCAACAGCAACGGTAACATCAGGATCGTCTGGCTGTGCTCACCTAACAATCCGAGTGGCGCACATCTGGCAGAAGACTCCATCGTGGAGGTCATCGCAGCAGCACGTGGCCGGGCATTGGTCGTTATCGATGAAGCCTATGGCGAATTCAGCAGCCGACCCTCATTGACCCGCCTGCTCGCGCAGAACCCGCACCTGGCGATACTGCGCACATTGTCGAAGGCGCATGGCCTGGCCGGGGCGCGCATCGGCGCAGTCATCGCTCACCCGCAGGTCATCGAGCTGATCAGGAAGATCATCCTGCCCTACACACTATCGAGCGGCAGTATCGAGAGCGCGCTGGCAGCGCTTGCCCCTGCCGCGCTGGCAGAAACCCAGAGGCGCGTGCGCGAATTGGTTGCGGCGCGCGAGCAACTGGCCATGGACCTCAAGGCGAGCCCGGCGATTGAGCACGTCTGGCCCAGCGATGCCAATTTCCTGCTGGTGCGCTGCCGGCCCGAGTCGCACCTGTTCGAGCGCTGGGTCGAGGCCGGCCTGTTAGTCCGGGATTTTCGCCGTACGCGCGGACTCGAAAACTGCTTGCGCGTGACCGTCGGCACCCCCGAGCAAAACCAGCGCCTGCGGGCGGTGTCAGGATCGCGACCATGAAAGTTGCCTTTGTAGATCGTGACGGCACACTGGTGGAAGAACCGGCGGATGAGCAGGTTGATTCACTGGAAAAGATCCGCTTCATGCCCGATGTCTTTGCCAGCGTCAAACGCCTGCAGACGGCGGGTTTCCGCCTCGTGATGGTGACCAACCAGGACGGTCTCGGCAGCGCGAGCCTGCCACAGGAAAAATTCGATCTGGCGCACCAGTTCATTCTCGATGCGTTCAGCAGCCAGGGCATCGAGTTCGACGCGGTGTTTGTCTGCCCGCATTTCCTGCGGGATGCCTGCGAGTGCCGCAAACCGAAGACCGCACTGGTTGCCGGCTACGTGCGCGATCATGCGGTTGATCTCAAGGCGAGCTGCATGATCGGTGATCGCGACACGGATCTCGTGTTTGCCGACAATCTCGGCGTACGCGGCTTGCGGGTACGCCGGCACGGTGCCGCGGAGGAAACCTGGCCAGCACTGACCGACACACTGCTGGCGCGCCGCGCGACAGTGCATCGCAAGACCCGCGAAACGGACATTACGGTCGACGTGAATCTGGATGCGACCGAACCCATTGCAGTGCATACCGGCATCGGTTTCTTTGATCACATGCTCGAGCAGCTTGCCAAGCACGGCGGATTTTCGCTGACCCTGCGCTGTGCCGGCGATCTCGAGATCGACGAGCACCATACCGTGGAAGACTGCGCGTTAGCCCTGGGCGAGGCCCTGCGCCGCGCGCTGGGCGACAAGAAGGGAATCGCGCGTTACGGTTTTGTATTACCCATGGATGAGGCGCGCGTACAGGTTGCGCTCGACCTCTCCGGGCGCGCCTATGCGGTTTTCGAGGGTCGTTTTGCCCGTGAGTCGGTGGGCGGCCTGCCGACCGAACTGATACCGCATTTCTTCCGTTCACTCGCGGAATCGTTGGCGGCAGCGCTGCATGTCACGGTCGTCGGCGACAACACGCACCATATGATCGAGGCCTGTTTCAAGGGCACGGCGCGCGCCTTGCGCATGGCCTTCGCCCGCGAAGGCGCGGAACTGCCGAGTACCAAGGGCCTGCTTTGAGCGCGGATGTTGTCATCGTCGATTCCGGTGGCGCGAATCTCGCATCGCTGCAACATGCGCTCGCCAGGCTGGGATCGAGTTCGGTGGTCAGCCAGCAGGCCGCGGACATCGTTGCGGCACGCCGCGTGTTGCTGCCAGGTGTCGGATCCGCAGCAGCGGCGATGAGCAATCTGCAACGGACCGGCCTCGATCGACTACTGCCCACATTGACGCAGCCCGTGTTAGGTATCTGCCTTGGAATGCAACTGCTGTTCGAGAGCTCCGCCGAGGGCGATACCGCCGGGCTCGGCATCGTGCCTGGGCGGGTCGCGAGGCTCGAGGCGTCGGTGGACCGGCCGGTACCGCATATGGGCTGGAACACACTGCTGCCGCGCAAGGGCGATGCCTTGCTGGCACAAATTGACGCGCAGGACCGCATGTACTTCGTCCACAGCTTTGCCGCTCCGGTCGGCCCCTGGACCACTGCGTCCTGCGAGTACGGGCCGGAGTTCTCCGCCGTCATCGCGCGCGGCAATTTCCGCGGCGTGCAGTTCCATCCGGAACGATCCGGTGCGGTGGGCGCCCGGTTGTTAGCTAATTTCCTGGCGCAGTGACCATGGAACTGATTCCATCGATTGATCTGCGCGGCGGCAAATGTGTGCGCCTGCTGCAGGGCGATTTCGCGCGCGAGACACAATATGAACTGGCGCCGCATGAACTGCTGTTGCGCTACCGCTCCATGGGCGCCCGCTGGCTGCATGTCGTGGATCTCGACGGCGCGCGCGATGGTCACCTCGCCAATCGCGACACGCTGGTCGCGCTCGCGTCGCAGTCCGGTCTGCTGTTGCAGGTTGGTGGCGGAATTCGCCAGCGCGCGATCGTTGACGACCTGCTGGCGCACGGCGTGGATCGCGTGATCGTCGGCAGCGCTGCGGTCGACGCCGCCGATGAAGTGCGCAGCTGGTTAGGGCATTTCGGCGCGGAGAAAATTGGCCTGGCGTTCGATGTGAAACTCGACGCCGCCAATGTGCCGCGCGTGCAGACTCGCGGCTGGACCAAAGGTACGCAACTCGCCCTGTGGGATGCGGTCGAGAGCTTTCTCGCGGCCGGGCTGCGCCATGTGCTGTGCACCGACGTGGCCCGGGATGGCGCCCTCACCGGTCCTAACATCGAGCTGTATGCCGAGGCGCAGCGGCGTTTTCCGCAGCTTGCCTGGCAGGCATCGGGCGGTGTCCGTTCGGTCAGCGACCTCGCGGCCCTCGACCGGCTTGGTCTGGCCGCGGCGATCAGTGGCAAGGCCCTGATCGAGGAGCGCCTGGATCCGCGCGACCTGACGGCCTGGCTGCCAGGCGCGACCCAGGCTGGACGTTAGCCGCGCCGATGTTAGCCCGGCGCATCATCCCCTGCCTCGATGTTCGCGACGGACAGGTCGTCAAGGGCGTGCGTTTCCGCGACCACCGTGTCGTCGGCGACATTCTCGAGCTGGCGGCACGCTACCGCGATGATGGCGCGGACGAGCTGGTGTTCTACGACATCACGGCGAGTCCCGAAGGCCGCAGCGTCGATCGTGCCTGGGTCGATCGGGTTGCCAGGGTGCTGGACATTCCTTTTTGCGTGGCCGGCGGCATCAGTTCCGTGGCCGGTGCAGAAGCGGTGCTGAATGCCGGCGCAGAAAAGATATCCGTGAACTCGCCGGCGCTCAGCGATCCGGCGTTGATCGAACGCCTGGCAGCGCGATTCGGCTCGCAGTGCGTCGTCGTCGGCATCGACAGCCAGACCTCGCCCGAGGGCTGGCGCGTGTACCAGTTCACCGGCGACCCCGGTCGCAGCCGCGACAGCACGCGCGCGACGCTCGACTGGGTGCGTGAAGTCCAGGAGCGCGGCGCTGGTGAAATCGTCCTCAACTGCATGCGCAGTGACGGCGTCCGGCAAGGCTACGATCTCGAGCAGCTCAGCGCGGTCCGGGCCGTATGTCATGTTCCCCTGGTCGCATCCGGCGGCGCGGGCACGGCCGAGCATTTCACCGCTGTGTTCCGCGACGCGCATGTCGACGCGGCGCTGGCCGCCGGCGTGTTTCATTCCGGCGAAATCACCATCCCGGATCTCAAGCGCAAACTTGCGGCCGATGGGATCGTGGTCCGCCTGTGAGCAAAGCCCAACGAGGTCTCTCATGTTAGTCAGCAGCACGCAACTGGATAGCCTGGACTTCGAGAAATCCGCCGGGCTCATGCCCGCGGTGGTCCAGCACGCGCGCACCGGGACGGTGCTGATGTTAGGTTACATGAACCGTGAATCGCTGCAGGCCAGCCTCGAGCGCCGCAAGGTGGTTTTCTACAGCCGCAGCCGCCGCGAACTCTGGGAGAAAGGCGCGACCAGCGGCAACGTGCTGGAGCTGGTCGACATCCGCACCGATTGCGACCGCGACGCGCTGTTAGTACGCGCCATTCCGCACGGACCCACCTGCCACCTCGGCACCCGCAGCTGTTTTGGCAACGACACCGACGCTCCGGGCGCGTTTCTGGGGGAACTCGACGGCATCGTGGCCGGCCGGCGCGCTGCGCCGGTCGCGAGCAGCTACACCGCGCGGTTGCTGGCGGACACGCCGCTGCGGCGCGCACAAAAGGTCGGCGAAGAAGGCCTGGAGACTGCGCTGGCCGGCGCCTGCCAGGGCGACGCCAGCCTGTTAGCAGAGTCGGCAGACCTGGTGTTTCACCTGCTGGTGCTGCTGCATGGCCGCAACCTCGACCTTGGGAAACTGACCGCGGAACTGGAGCGCCGGCATCGCGACGCAGCCGGCGCAGAAAAAACCTAGATCAGGATTTCCTCGGCCGGTTCCCGCAGGTTGTAATTCGACGCCATAGCGCGGCCATATGCGCCTGCGGTCGCGATCAGGAGCACGTCGCCGGCTTCAGTCTCAGGCAGGTCGCGGTCGTGGCCTAACACGTCGGCCGACTCGCAGATCGGGCCGACCACCTGCACGGTTTGCGTGGCCGGAACGTCCAGGCAGGTCAGGTTGACGATATCGTGGTGCGCACCGTACAAGGCCGGTCGCAGCAGCGAATTCATGCCGGTCGCCAGACCGACAAACACCGTCGTGCCCTTGCGCTTGATTTGCGTGACCTTGGCCAGCAGCACGCCGGCTTCGGCAACCAGGAAGCGTCCGGGCTCGAGCCAGAACTCCAGCTTTGGATGTTGCGACTTCACGTCGGCGAGCGCCGCGGCCAGTTTTGCCAAGTCCAGCGCGGCCTGCGATTCGCGATCCGGCACGCCCAGGCCGCCGCCGATATTGATGAAACGCGCGTGCGGCTGGTGCGCCGCCAGCGATGCTAACAACCTGGCGGTTTCGACCCAGCTCGCGATGTCGAACACGCCGCTGCCGACATGTGCATGCAGGCCGATTATCCTGGCGGGTGCAGCCGCCAGCAGATCGGGCAGTTGATCAAGCTCCGCGACCGGGATGCCGAACTTGGATGCCGACCCGGCGGTGCGCACGTGCGGATGATGTCCACGGCCGACGCCAGGGTCGACACGCAGCAGGATGTCCTGCCCCTCGAAAATTTCGGGCCAATGACGCAGCACATCCAGGTTGTCGACCGTGACCCAGACGCCGCGCGCAAAGGCATCGCGGTACTCCTCGCGCGCCGCAAAATTCGGTGTAAACAGCACGCGGTCGGCCTTAAGTCTGGGCACCGCCTTGAACGCCGCCGCCAACTCGCCCGGTGACACGCATTCGAGCCCGAGCCCCGCGCCGGCAATCTCCCGCAGCACGTCCGGGTTGGAATTGGCCTTCATCGCATAGAAAGCGCGATCGAGGCCGAGCGACCTGATCTGGGCAGCGCGCTCGCGGATCGTCTGCCGTTGATAGACAAACGCCGCGCCGCGCTCCTGCATCAGCTCCAGCAACTGCGGGCGCGCGGCTACCCACCACGACGGAACCTTGACCGGCGCCGCGACCTGCTTGTGGCCAAAGAGCTCGCCCCAGCTCGGACCCAGCGACGCGTCCTCGGGCACCGCGGAGACCAGCAACTCGTGCAGCTGCTCGACCAGCCGGTCGCCCTGGTCCTCATCGACCAGGAAGGTGATGTTAAGGTCGTTAGCTGCCTGACTCACCATGTAGATGCGTTGCTCGGCGAACAACTGCAGCGCGTCGCCAAGTCGATGCAGGATGCCGCGAATGTTGTGCCCCACGAGGCTTACTGACGCGCAGGGGCCGATCAGCTGCACGCGGCACAGCGTGTGCAGTTCGGCCACGAGAGCATCGAGGGTGTCACGGTCCAGCGCGTTAGCCTGCGGGTCGAGCGACACCGTCACGCTGGTCTCCGAGGTCGACACCTGATCAACGGACAGGCCCTGGCGCTTGAACACGGCGAAGGCATCGGCGAGAAAGCCCACCTGGTGCCACATTCCCGGGCTTTCCATCGAAACCAGTGTCATGCCTTTCTTGATGCAGACCGCCTTGACCTGCCCCGCGCTGCCGGCGAACGATCCGCCGATCTCCGTCCCCGCGATGTCCGGGGACTGGGTCGCAAACACGTGCAACGGAATGTCGTACTGCCGCGCCGGCAGGATGCAGCGCGGGTGCAACACCTTGGCGCCGGCGGTTGCGATTTCCTGCGCCTCGTCATAGTGCAGGGCCTTCAGCAGGCGCGCGCCGGGCGTGGTGCGCGGATTAGCACTGAACAGGCCCGGCACGTCGGTCCAGATTTCCAGCCGCTGGGCGCGAATCTTTGCTGCCAGGTAGGCGGCCGAAGTGTCGGAACCTCCGCGACCTAACAAAACGGTATGCCCGCCGGAGTCGCGCGCGATGAATCCCTGGGTCAGGGCAAATTCGGCGCCGGCGTTCAGGCGCACTATCAGCGCGCTGTCCGGCGTGAAGTCGCAGGTCGCTGACAACACAGTCGCCTTCTCATTGGCGCCGTCCCGTTCCTCGGCAGCCAGCATGTCGCGTACGTCATACCAGGCGATATCCAGGCCCTGCGCCGCGAGGAAGCGCGCGCCCAGATCGGTCGCCATGAGTTCGCCGGTAGCCATGCCGCGCGCGCGGGTCGTGTCGCTGACCTCGCGGACCAGCGCGACACTGGTGGCAATCTCACGCAACTGCCGCAGGTGCTGCTCAACCGCGACGCCGAGGGCAATGCCAAGATCATCGGCCAGCTGCTGATGGCGGTCGATAATGGCCTGCAACGCGACTTCATACTCGCCCTGCTGCGCTGCTAACAAAAGCTTTTCCAGGCGGTCGGTAATCCCGGAGATCGCGGAGTGCACGATCAGCACGCGTTGGCCGTTAGCCCGGCGGGCGCGCGCAATCTTCGCAATGTTGTTCCAGTTGCTGCGCGTGGAAACGCTGGTGCCGCCGAACTTGAGCACCACCCAGCCGGGAGCGGTCATAGTGCCTCCGGCTTAGAGTTCGTCGTCGTAGACGTCGCGCAAATCTTTTTCGAGTTTGCGTTCGGCAAGCACTTCTTCGAGCTTGCTCCACGCTGCCTTGCCGCGTTTGACCGCTTGCGCGGCCGGCCGCGCACGTTTGTCCATACGATCGAGAAACTTGTCGTAGTCGCTCGGTTCCTCGGCGGCTTCGCTCAGGAATTCGTCTTCGATGTCAAAGCTTTCGGAATCGCGCTGGGACATAGTGGTGACTTATAAATCCTTAAAAATCAGTCAGTTACGCCTCGTCACAGTGGTGACGAGGCGTGAACTATAACGAAATATCGCCGCGCTGCAACCTGCATTCACCCTTATCGGAAACGAACGCTGTCCTGCACCACCACAGGGGCGCCGCGTTCCAGCCCCAAAGCGTCCGCCGCGCTGCCCTGGGAGCGCGCTATTTCGAGCACATCAAACGAGTTGATCAGGGCAAGATCCTCGCCGGGAGCCACATCGCCGTAGGTCCGGCGAACCGCGAGTCTTTTGCCCGCAATGGGCACATGCGGGTCGGTCATCCGGCGCAGTAGATCACCCGAAATGTTGGTTATCAGGTTGCCAAAATGGTCAATTGTGACGATAACTCCGCTGATCTTGTTGCCATCCACTGTCGGCTCCTCGATCCAGCCGGGGACCCAGTCCGCCGTGACGATCCCCAATTGCGCGAGCTGCAACTGGCCGCCGGCCAGCGCCGCTGCGACCGGCGCAAACAGATCCCGGCCATGAAAGGTCGCGCTGATCCGATGGCTGAACAGGGTCGGCTGTCGCTCCGTCTGCAGCTCCCAAACGGCATTCGGGCTGAATTTGTCCAGCACCGGTCCCAGCAGGCCGTTGTCGGGCGCCAGGAAGATCTGCTCGTGCGCCTCCACCATGAGGATGCGGCGCGAGGTGCCAACACCGGGATCGACGACAGCTACGTGTACGGTGCCCGGCGGAAAATACGGCGCTGCTTTGCTGAGCCAGAAACCTGCTTCGGCAGGCCAGTGCGGCAGGATGCCGTGGGTCAGATCCACGATCCTGGCCGCCGGTAACCTGGCCAGCAGCACACCCTTCATTACGCCTACAAACGGATCCTGCAGGCCGAAGTCGGTCGTTAGCGTGATCAGACCATGCGGTTGCGCCGCAGCGCGTGTGTTCGCTGTCAAGCCTGCGTCCTCAACTTTGCCCGCCATGCCAAAATGGCGGTTGGCACAATAACCCGTCAGAGCGACATGGCCCAAGTTTCTCAACCCGCCGCCAGCAATATACGCGCCGCGCCGCAACTGGATTTTGTGCTGCTGTTGCTGTGTTTCCTGCTTAGCGGGGTCGCGGCGCTGGTTTACCAGACGGCCTGGATGCGGAAATTCGGCCTGCTTTTCGGCACGTCGGAACTCGCGGTCGCGACCGTACTCGCTGCCTACATGGGCGGCCTTGCGCTCGGCGCGCGTTTGATCGAGCCGCTGCTGCCGCGCATCCGGCGCTACGTCCGCATTTATGCGCTGCTCGAAATCGGCATCGCCGCCAGCGCCATCCTGCTGGTACCGGCGTTGTTAGCTGCGAGCGCTTGGCTGCTGGTTCAATGGTTCGGCGGCCAGCCGCAACCGCCATCGAGCGAGCAGCTGCAATTGTCTGCGTATTACCTCGCTGCAGCATTCATTGCGCTGCTGATCCCGACGACGCTGATGGGCGCGACGCTGCCGGTACTTGCGCGTCACGCCGTGCTTACCGACGCCCAGATCGGCTCACGCATCGGCTTGTTATATGCGGTCAACACGGCCGGGGCGGTCGCAGGCGCTTTGCTGACCGCCTATTTCCTGCTGCCGGAACTGGGCCTGGAACATACGACCTGGGCGGCGGCGGCGGTTAATGCCCTGGTCTTCGTGCTCGCAGCTTCATTGGTTCAGCGCAGCAGCGAATTGGGTCCCGCCGCCCCTGTGGCCCAGCTGCAACCGGACCCGCCTCTTGCCAGCACCTGGACCCAGGCCAGCGCCAACTGGATATTGCCGCTGATGCTGCTGTCCGGCGCAGTGTCGTTTTTTTACGAAGTGCTGTGGACCCGGCTGCTGTCGCACCTGATCGGCGGCAGCATCCACGCTTTTGCGGTGATGCTTGCGAGTTTTCTGGCTGGCATCGCGCTCGGCGGCGGATTGGGTGCATGGCTGGCGCGCAGCCGCGACAGCGCCGTGATCGCTTTCGTTGCTGCGCAGTTGGCAGTCGCACTCGCAGCGGCCGCCGCGTACGGCGTGTTGCTTGGTCTTGCGCCCTACAACGGTGGCCTGGCTGACAACAGCTGGACCGGTTTTCTGCTGCTGTTGCCGATGACCATCGCGATAGGCACAACGTTCCCGCTGGCAGTGCGCATTCTTGCGCCCTCAGCGGCCGCCGCGGCGGCCGCCAGCGCCCGCGTTTACGCATGGAATACCGTCGGCGCCATTGTTGGCGCAATCGCCGGCGGCTTCTGGCTGATCCCGCTGCTGCGCTACGAAGGCAGCGCGCGACTCGGCGTGGCCGCCAGCCTGGCGTTAGGCCTGGCGGCGCTGTGGCTGCTGCTGCGCCCGAGGCTGGTCATCGCAGCCGCACTGACGGTCATTGCCGTTGTGGCCGCATTGCTGTTTCAGCCGCAACGTCCGGAAGCCCTGCTGCTGGCATCGCCGCTCAAGATCCCTAACAACGGTCGCGTGATCTATTACGAGGTCGGGCGCAGCGCGAGCGTGGTCGTGCTGGCGCAGGACGGCGGGCTGGTGCTGCGCACCAATGGCCTGCCCGAGGCTATGATGGACACGCCGGGCCAGGCGCCACGCTTCAGCGGCGAATTCTGGCTCGCGCCACTCGCCTCCATCATGCGGCCCGAGGCGCGCGACATGCTGGTCATCGGTTACGGCGGCGGGGTCGTGGTCGAGGGCGTCGCCCCTAACATCCGCAACATCGATGTCATTGAACTCGAGCCAAAAGTCATTGATGCCAATCGCGCCACCGAGCAGCTGCGGCGCCGCAGTCCGCTCAATGATCCGCGCCTGCGCCTGATCGTCAATGACGCGCGCGGTGCCCTGCAGTTGAGCGCGCGCAAATATGACGTCATCGTGTCGCAGCCCTCGCACCCGTGGACCGCCGGCGCATCGCATCTCTACACGCTGGAATTCATGTCGCTGGCGCGCGAGCATCTGAATGACAACGGTGTTTTCATCCAGTGGATGAATGTGGCATTCGTCAACGAATCGCTGCTGCGTTCGCTGACCAACACCCTGCAGACGGCATTTGGCAAGGTGCGCATCTACCGCCCTGACCCGTTCACGCTGGTGTTTGCCGCATCAGCCGGTTCGCTGGCGCCGGAGCAGCGACTGCTGGCAACCGGTGTGCCGTTGTCCGTGTCGCCAGCGCACTACTCGCGCTACGGCATCGGCGGCACGGAAGACCTGGTTTTTGCGCTTGCGGCCGATGAAGAAGGCGCGGCGCGACTCGCGCAGGGCGCGGCGCTGATAACCGACGATCGCAACCGCATTGCGACCTCAACCGTTTTCAATTTTGGCTCCGGCCTGAGCGCCGACCAGGCTGGCCGGTTGTTAGCTGCCTATGACCCGTTGCAGAACCCGGGCAGCTGGGTCTACAAGCAGCTCGGCGGCCGATTGGCCTTTGACTACATCATCCGGCGCAACGCCAATTACCTGCAGCTGGACCGCAGCCTGCGTGATCGCGCACAGCATATTATCGACGCGCTCGGGCCCGGTCCCGACGCGCGTCTCGGCGCCTGGTACCTGCGCAGCGCGCAGGGCGACGCCGCCGGCGCCCAGCGGATGGCCCATGAAAACGCCGTGCTCGCGCCAGGCCACGCCGCCAGCATGTACATCGCGCTGCAACCCGAAGTTACCGCGCTGCGTGGCACCGAGCCCCCGGCGGAGCTGGCGGCTGAGATTGCCAGACTGCCGGATTCGGCGCGCGCCACTCTGTTAGGCATCGGGCTGGCGGCACGGTCTGATTACAAGGGCCTGGCCGCGCTCGATCCGGTGTTAGCGACCGCGGCATGGACCGACACCTGGCGTCTCGACGCGACCATGCTGCGTGCCGACTGGCGCGCACGGGTCGCGAATAGCGACAGCGCCAAAGGCTTCGCGGACCAGGCGCTGGAAATGCTAGACCGGGACGCGATGTTCACTCCAAGCCCGGCCACCTTCGGGCTGCGCCTGACTGCCGCGGTCACTGCCGATCGTCCAGCGGTCGCGCTGGAGGCCGTGGATAGCCTGGTCAGCTGGGACCTCGGCTTGCTGCAGCGACCGTTGTCGGTGCCGATGCGGCAGCGGATTCGTGAGCGACTGATGCAGTTGCAACCGGTCCTCGAACAGAAAGCCACTGACCCGCGCCTGGATCCTGCACGAGTCGAGGAAGTCCGTGAGAAACTACGCCAGGCAGTCGCGAAGGCTGCAGTTGCAAACTGACGGGGGCGGATGTGGGTGTATTGACCAAAAAGCCGGTGCTGGGATTGATCGGGCTGCTCGTGGGTTTCCAGACCCAGCCGCTGGGCCATACGGCTTTCAAGATCATCCAGCTGACTGCGGGCAGCTACTACGCCTGGGTGGCATTTTTCATCGGCATCATGGGCCTGAGCCTGGTCTGGATCGGCCTCAAGAAAGCGGAACTTCCGGCGACCATCTATGGTCTGTTAGGGGGATGGTTCACCTGGATCGGTTGGTTCGAGTATGCGTTTGGCTTTTTCGGCGAACTCTACAAGGTCCCCAACTATGCGGTCGAACCGGGTTATCCCGGTGGCTATGAGGCGCCAGCGCAGGCCAGCATGCAGCAGGCGACCGTAACCATCATGCTGGGGTTGTTCATCATCTATGGCATCTTCAACCTGCAGACCAGGTGCAACCTGATGCGTTGGATTCACCGCAATTTCCGGTTCTCTCCCGGCATGCCGACGCCGGACAACAAGCGCAGCTTTGCGCGCATCACCGCCATGGAAATGCTGTTCGTCACGTCGTTCTGTTATCAGTTCTGGCTGTGGGCCATTTACCTCGGCACCAAGAAGCCGAGTTCGCAGTACCTGATGTACCTGTACTTCGCATGGACGGCCTGGGCGCTGTACCTGGTCTACAAGTGCACGCAGCAGATTCGCGTGGCGCCATCCATTCGGTACGGCATCGGCGCAGGAATTGTGCTGTGGGGCTCGGCGGAAATGCCCGCGCATTTCGGCGCCTACAAGGAATACTGGCTGCACCCGGTGGAGTACCCACTATTCAATGTGATCAGCCTGGCGTTGTTCGTGGCCGGTTTGCTGATTCTTGGAATGCGCCCCGCTACTCCAGCGCGCGGTGAAACCAAGGCGGTTGCATAGTCCATGAAGACAAAAGTTCACGCAATTCTGTTAGGTCTGGGGTCGGTCCTCAGCGGTTGCGGCGGCGGCGGCTCCGCGCCCGCCACCGCAGGCGACCCCTGCAGCGAGACCGCGAAAAAGCAGTTCGTGCTGGACACCACACGCGACCGCTATTTGTTCCTGGACTTGCTGCCGGCGAGCGTCGACATCAATCAATATTCGACGGCAGGCGTCCTGATGGATGCGCTGGCGGCAACCGCGCGGGCGCAGGGCAAGGATCGCTTTTTCAGCTACATCACCAGCATCACGGCGGAACAACAGCTGCTGGCGGACGGTAAATCGGTTGGCTTCGGCGTGTCACTGACCCAGCGCGCCGCGGCAACCCGATTATTTGTCGCGCAGGTGTTTGAGGCTTCAGCGGCTGCGGATGCCAGTTTCCTGCGCGGCGATGAAATCCTCGCCATCGGCACTTCCGATACCACGCTGGAAAATGTCGCTCCGATTCTGGCCCGCACCAATGGCCTCACCGATGCGTTAGGCCCGAGCACCGCGGGCATCTCCAGAACGTTTCGGGTCCTGACGCCTGCGGGCGCAACGGTGCTGCGCACCGTCACCAAACGGGAATTTTCAATCAACCCGGTGCCTCGCGGACCTAACGGACCTGATGGCCTCGGGCTCGTAATTCCGCGAAACGGCAACACTCCGGTAGGATATATTTACTTCCGCAGCTTCATCTCGCCCGCGGATGACGCGCTGCGCGCCGCGTTCCTGAATTTCCGCAACCAGGGTGTGCGCGATGTGATCATCGACCTGCGTTACAACGGTGGCGGACTGGTGGCGACGGCCGAGATATTGATGAATCTGCTGGCGCGTGACAGGACCAACGTGGACGTCATGTATCGCACCCGGCTGAATCGCAATTTCGCCGCCAGCCAGCCAGTCCGCTTTGCAACGCCCGCGCTGCCGCAGTCGATCGCGCCGATGAAAATCGCGTTCCTCACCACCGAGAGCAGCGCCTCCGCAAGCGAGCTAACAATCAATACTCTGGCACCATATGTGCAAGTGGCGATTGTCGGGTCCCGGACCTTCGGCAAGCCCGTGGGCCAGACCGCCCACGACATTGCCAGCTGCGATTTCCGGCTGCGGCTGATCAGCTTCGGTGACGAGAACCGTGACGGCTACGGAGACTATTTCAACGGCTTGCCGCCGCAGCCGCCGGATCTCAGTTTTGCGAATGACGTCTTCTGCCCAATTGTCGATGACCTGGCTAAACCTCTGGGCGGTCCCAACGAGAATCTGTACGCGGAAGCATTCGGCTGGATCGACCAGAATCGCTGCGGCATCGCGATATTGTCGGCGCCCCAGCAAAAGGCCAGCGCCGGTGTACTCGCTGACAACGGCACCGCGCCGGTACCTCTGCACCCGGAGCCGTTCCAGGTCTACATGCCGGGCTCTTTTTAATTGCAATCAGCTAGTTATAGACGTTACTTCAATAGTTTCTAGGCACGGCGCCAGCAAATGACATGGCGACGGCGCTTGACCTGCTGATTCAGGGTCTCGGATTCGGTGGCCGAGAGATCGAGGCGATCATCCGCAAGCTCAGCCTCGCGCCGTTGCTCGGTGCCAATCAGAATCGGGTTCAATGAACAGGTCACTTCGTGGACGATGACCCGCCCTTCGAGGCGCCAGCGGCCGCTGTAGGCGAGGTATTCGTCGAGCGCCCTGGCCTTGGATTCAACGCTGGCGGCCGCTGCACTGGCCGCGCTGAACGGCGAACGCCGCCGCGTGCACATGGTCGCGGACATCCAGCCGGAACGATCGTACAAAAGCAGCCCGACGGGATCGGCCCCGAACGGCTCGTTAGCTGCGCGGCCGCTGTCGTATTCAATTCGCCAGGAGATCAGGCTCCACGCACCACAAAGATTTTCGACCGAGGGCGCTTCCATGCGAATATCTTGCCATGAGCAGCAACACGGCAGCCAACTTTGACCTCAGCGGATCGATTGCGATCGTAACCGGCGCATCGAGCGGTATCGGCGCGTCACTGGCAAGAGGCCTCGCCGGCGCAGGCGCCCGCGTTGTCCTGGCCGCACGCCGGGTCGAGCGCCTGCAGGAAATCGCGCGTGACATCGAAGCCGCCGGCGGCCGGGCCCTGCCGCTGGCGCTGGACCTGGCCAGCCCCGCGGCGATCGTGCCATTCTTCGACGTGATTCAAGGGCATTTTGGCGGCCCGGCTAACATCCTGGTCAACAATGCCGGCGTTGCCGAGCCGATGCGTTTCCTGAAGACCCCACGGGAGAGCCTCGATCGGACGCTGCAAACGAATTTTGTCGCGCCCTGGGAGTTGACGCGTGAGTTTGCAGCGCGCCTTGTGGCCGCGAAACAAGGCGGCGCGGTACTCAACATCGGCTCGGTGCTGGGCCTCGGCGCCGCCAACGGCTATGCCGCCTACTCCGCTTCCAAGGCGGCGCTGCATCAATTGACTAAGAGCCTGGCGCTGGAGCTGGTGCCGTTCGGCATTCGCGTCAATGCAATTGCCCCGGGCTGGTTTGTGACCGAGATGAACCAGGATTATTTTGCCAGCGAGGCCGGCCGCGCCTACCGCGCCAGACTGCCGCCGGGACGGCTCGGTGAGCTGCCGGAGCTGCTGGGTCCGGCGTTGCTGCTGGTCAGCGGCGCGGGCTCTTATATCAACGGCGTGGTGCTGCCGGTGGACGGCGGACACGCGGTCGCGCTGACCTGACGCGACTTGCCAGCGTCACCAGCGCCAGATCCCGGGCGCGGTCGGCATGTTGTAGTTGTTCTGCAGTTGCCCGCTCGGGTCGCTGTCCACTTCCAGCCCGATAAGCGTGGGAATGCCGCGCGCCTCCGCCAAGGCCTGCTTGGCTGCGTCCCAGTAGATGGCTGCGGGCGCCAGGCCCAGCAGAGTATTCAGACGCGGCTCAAGATCAGACACATTCGCCATCGTGGTAGCGCCTTCGGCGTCGACCGGCGGGTGCACTTCGAGCCAGATCTCGCCGCGGTGAAACAGGACCTTGAGCGGCTCATTGGTCAACGTCACGGGCGTTCCAACCGGTACCAACGCAAACAGTTTTTCCACGTCCTCGGGGTACATGCGGATACAACCATGCGTAATTGCCATGCCTACCGCAGCCGGGTTGTTAGTGCCGTGAATCAGATAGGAACCACCGGGGATGCCAAGGCGCATGGCAAAAGCGCCCAGCGGGTTATCGGGTCCCGCCGGCACCTGAGCCGGCAGGGGATCGCCACGCGCCGCATGTTCCGCGCGCACGCTGGCCGGTGGAATCCAGACCGGATTGGCGCGCTTCTCGACGATCCGCGTCACACCTAACGGCGTGCGCCAGTCCATCTTGCCGATACTCACCGGAAACGTGAGTACGCGGCGCGTGCTGCCGTCAGCCTCGGGAACAAAATAGTACAGGCGGTGTTCGGCCAGGTTAATGACAATGCCTTTGCGGAAACCCGCGGGCAGTATGCGCTGCAGGGGCAGCAACACTTCGGTGGCCTCGCCCGGCAACCAGGGATCCACCCCGGGATTGACGCGCGTGATTTCCTCGTAGCCGAGGCTGTACTGCCGCGCGATCTCGATCAGGGTATCGCTGCGCTGCGTCTTTATGATCTTCAGCTCGCCGAACAGCGTTTCGCCAGCGGTATCCAGCTGCAATTCGGTTGCGGACGCCGAAACGGGGGCGAACAACGCGATGACGCCACAGAGGCAAGCAGGCAATCGGTTCGGCATGCGTGGAATCTTAGCATACGCCCGCATGCTAACAACGGCGCGCCGGGCGCCGCGCCGGGTCAGGCGGTCAATGCAGCCTGCAGTATTGCCATCTCCTGCCTGGACTCAGCCAGCAATATATCCAGCGCCGGGCGATCCAGCTGCATGCGTTCCGCAGCCTTGACGTTCTGCAGGTTCAATTCCAGCGCGTCCGGGTATTCATGCAGGCTCGCTAACAGCACGCCGACTGAGAGGATATCCGTGAGGTCGGTTGCGCCTTCGTGATCGCGACCGAGGTCCTCGTAATCCTTGACCGCCTCGAGCACCGCGCCATCCAGACCCCAGTTACCGAGCAAGGCATCGGTAATCGCCGGACCCCATTCGCGTTCGATGCCAACGAATGCAGCTGCATTCGCAAACAGCTGGGGGTGCCTGATCGACCGGGAGATGATGTACAACCTGCCAACGGCATGCAGCAAGCCCGTTAGCAGCGCAGTGTCCGGATTCACCTTGGAAAAGCGCTTGGCAACGATGTGGCAGAACGCCGCCACCTTGTTACTGCGCTGCCAATGAGCCTGGAGCAACGGCCGCACCGGCGCCAGTTGCTCGGCCTTGCGCATCTGCGCCATCGCAAACACCAGTGACGCACTGCGTACCAGATTAAAACCGATCCTCGCAATTGCCGACTTGACGTCCAGGATCTTCCTGCCGGTGTGATTGAGTGCGGCAGAATTTGCCATCTGCATGATGCGAGCCGCCAGCGCCGGTTCCGAGCTGACAAGGCGCTGGACCTTCTCGATGCTGACTTCCTCGTCGGTCAGCGCCTGCCGTACCTTGATGGCCGCATCCGGAAAGCTTGGCAGTTCGATCTGGCCTTTGGAAAGTTCTTCGGCCAGCATTTGCACGAACGCAAATGCTTCCTTGTCAACTGCGGTCGCGGGTTCTGTCAAAATCTCAGGTTGCGACATGTTCAACCGCCCAGCGCTTCGCGGAGCGCGTGAATTTCCGTGGCCGATTCAGCCTGGATTTTTTCGAGTGCCGGACGATCGAGACCCAGTCTCTGATCGATATTGAATTCCTGCAGGTTCGCATACAGCAAGTCGGGCTCATCCTTGAACGACGCAAACACATGGCTTGCGGCCAGCACGTCGGTCAGCGATCCAGAACCGCGAATCTCGCGGTTGCGGTCCTCAAACTGGTGGACCGCCTCGACGATTTCGGGCGCAATGCTCCAGCTTTCGAGCAGTGCTTTGGCAACGTTGCCGTGCCAGTCGCGCACGATATCGTTATACACGACCGGATCGGCGAACAACGCCGGAAAACTGCTGGCGCGTGTCAGGATGTACAGCTTGCCGACGCTGTGCAGCAGGCCAGTCAGCATCGCTGTATCCGGCGAAATTCGCCCGCAGCGTTTGGCAATGACGTGGCAAAGCGCCGCAACCGTGATGCTGCGCACCCAGATGATATTCAGATGCTTCTCGATACTTTTGAACTGTTCCGCCTTGCGTAACTGGCTCATGGCGAAAGCGAGTGCGGCGCTGCGCAGCGTGTCAAAGCCAAGCCGGGCAACCGCGTTGCGCAGATCGCTGGCCTGTCGGCCGCTGGGATTCAACGCCGCCGAGTTGGCCATGGACATGATTTTCGCGGCCAGTGCAGGTTCGCCGCCAACGACCCGCACCACCCGCTCCGGGGAGACGCCGTCGTCAGCCAATACGCGTTGTACCCGCATTGCAATGGCGGGGAAGCTTGGCAGTTCGATCTTGGTGCTGGAAAGTTCCGCCGCGAGCGCCCTGACGAAGTCGAACGCCTCGGCGCTCGAACTGCGCTTGGCAGTTCCGGTCGGTTGGATGAATTCAGCCGGCTGCATGCTTGAGTCCTCAGGTATCCATCCCCGTTATCGGCCGTAGCTCGGCCATGCTTGATTCGCTGGCCGGTCTACTTATGCGACTCTGGTCACACTTGCTGCGCTGTTCGCGCGGCCGTACAGTGCTAACAGCAGTTCCGCTTCCGCGGTGCGCAGCCCGCAATTGCGGACCAGGTCCTCGAGCCTGGCGCCGGACCGCGCCATGGAAATTGCAGCGCTCTCCGAGCGCACCTGAGACGCCACCAGACTGTAACGCGTATCCGCCGCCAGCATCGCAGTCAGCCGGTCGAGGCGCTCAGCCAGCGCCTGCAAGGCCGAATACTGCGCATGCTGCAGCCTCTCGACGCGTTCCAGTGCAGTTTGCAGATCATTCAGCTGTCGGTTCCGCCGGGTCATTTGCCAGTTCCTGTCAGTCGCGCCGCCAAATTGACGCGGCAGGTAAGCGAAGCAGGAATCGTGCCAAGCAGATGCTCAGGGAGTCTGCGCCAGTCGCTGCGCGCCGGCGGATTGCGCGGCGTCCGCCGCAGCCGGTGGGTTCGGTTGTGGCGAACCATTCAATATCAGGATCATGACGCGCCGGTTGATATTACGACCTTCGGGGGTTTCGTTGGTCACGGTGGGGCGGTACTCCGCGAGCCCTAGCACTTCCAGGCGTGCAGGATTGACGCCGTTGGTCGCGAGTACTCGCACCACACTCGCCGCGCGTGCAGCGGATAACTCCCAATTGCTGGGAAATGCGGCGCTCTTGATTGGCAGATTGTCGGTATGTCCTTCGACACGCACCGCATTCGGATAGTCGCGAAATACATCGGCCAGGCGTGTGATCACATCCACCGCGGTCGGCGACAGCGTTGCCGAGCCACTCGCGAACAGGACGTCGGCCTTGATCTCAACCTCGACCGCATATCGGGTGCGACGTACTGTCACGAGGTCGTTGGCAACCAGATTGGCGACTGACGCCTGCACGCTGTCGGCGATCTGACCGAGCCGCGACGCGGTGCTGCGGTCGACCACGCCACCGCGGATAGGTCCTGCTTCGTTAGCTCGCCGGTACCCGGACTGCCCAAGCTTGTTGACCAGATCGTCTTTTGCGTTGAGGGGCACTGCCTCCAGCATCTGCCGCGCATGCAATTCATCCTGTGTCAGCGACATCTCCAGATCCGCGCCCGGGCCCAGGTCGCCGTCACCGACCTGCACAGGTTCTACGCTGGTCGGAGTGCCGCGAAAAGCCGCGTTGAGCGAATCTGACAGGACCCGGTACTTGCCTTCGTTTACCGAGGACACCGCGTACATCACGACGAAGAAAGCCAGCAGCAACGTCACGAAGTCGCCATAGGGAATCGCCCAGGCCTGATGCAGAGTCTCTTCTTCGCGTCGCTTTTTGCGGGCCATGTAACGTCAATCCGCTAGTGATTGATGAATCCCTGCAACTTCGTTTCAATGGAGCGCGGATTCTCTCCTTGCGCGATCGACAACATGCCTTCGACTGTCAGTTCGCGGTACTGGGTCTGCGAAGCGACCAGGGCCTTGAGCTTGGCCGCCGCGGGCAGAAAGAACAGGTTTGCAAGGCCGATGCCATACACGGTCGCGGTGAATGCCGCGGCGATGCCCGCCCCCAGCTTGGTCGGATCCGACAGGTTCTGCATGACCGACATGAGTCCGAGCACTGCGCCAATGATGCCCAGGGTTGGCGAGTAGATGCCCATGCCCTCAAAGACGCGTGCGCCCGCCTGGTCGGCGTGCTCGCGCACCGATATTTCCACTTCGAGAATCTCGCGTATCTGATCCGGCTCGGAACCGTCCACGACCAGTTGCAGGCCCCTCCTGACAAACGGATCTTTTTCGGTATCGATCATTGGCTCCAGAGCTAACAGACCTTGCTTGCGGGCAATATTGCTCCATTCGACAAACCTGGCGATCAGGCCCGCCGGATCCTGGGCCGGTGGTACGAAGATCCACTTGAACATCGACATGCCGTGCCGGAAAACCGGCAGCGGCGTGTGAATGAAGATCGCGGCCAGCGTGCCCACGACCACGATCATGAATGCGGCTGTGGACAGCAGCGCCTTGATGCCAGCTCCTTTCATGATCGAACCGACGACCACGGCGGCGATCGCGAAAATGAATCCGGCTATTGTCAGGAAATCCATGGCTAGCTAACAACATCCATTCAGGCGGCGCTCCCTTGTTCGCGCCATGAACTCAAGCGAGCCTTGAGGCGCGCAAGTGCCTGGCCATGCAGCTGGCAGACGCGTGACTCGGTCACCTTCAGAACCGCGCCAATCTCCTTCAGGTTCAGGTCATCGCCGTAATAAAGTGACATGACCAGTTTTTCCCGCTCCGGGAGTTCGCTGATGGCCTGCGTCAGTTCAGTGCGAAAATTCTCATCGACCATGTCCGCAAACGGGTCATTGCGATGATCGTTGATTTCGCCCGCGACTGTGTCGTCCATGTTGGTCATCTGACAAGCCACAGTGTCCTGAACGATGCGGTGGTAATCGGCAATGTCGATGCCCATGCGGGTGGCGATTTCAGCGTCGCGCGCCTCGCGCCCCAACTCCGCCTCAAGGTCGCGAATCGCCTTGGCGACTTCGCGCGACTTGCGATGCACCGAGCGCGGCGCCCAATCGAGCTTGCGCAGCGCGTCAATCATCGCGCCGCGAATGCGTATACCGGCATAGGTCTCGAAGCTGGCACCCCGGCCAGCCGTAAAATTTGCAGCTGCTTCCAATAGACCTAACATACCAGCCTGTATCAGATCGTCGACCTCGACGGACGCGGGCAAGCGGCCGGCCAGATGGTAGGCAATGCGCTTGACGAGTTCAGCATGACGCATGACCAGAGCATCGGTGTCGCTCCGGCTCAAGCCTGTCGCGGCATAGGCACCTAACGGGTTCATCTCACCACCTCCAGACGGGGAGCCGCCCGCCGTACCAACCGCTCCGCGAAGAATTCGATCTGCCCGCGCGGACCAGAGGGTACCGGCCAGTTATCGACCTGCTCGGCCAGGGACTTGAGGGCGCGCGACGCCCGGCAGGTCGGATAGGCGTTCAAAACCGGGCGCTGTTCACGGTTGGAGCGGCGCAGAATCGGGTCCTCGGGAATTTCGCCGGCGTATTCGAGGATTACGTCAAGGAAGCGCCCGGCCACCGTGTTCATGGTCTGGAACAGGTGCTGTCCGTCGAGTTCGGGCCGGACACGATTGGCGAGGATCCGGAACCGCTCGACGCCGTGTTCACGCGCCAGGACCTTGATCAGCGCGTATGCATCCGTGATGGATGCCGGGTCATCGCAGACCACGACCACGACTTGCTGGCTGGCCTGCGCCAGGCGCAACACACCTGGTGAAATCCCTGCCGCCGTGTCGATGATCAGCGTGTCCACCTCGGCCGACAGCGAGCTGAACGCCTGTACCAGCCCCAGGTGACTGGTTTCATCCAGAGCAGCCATCTGGCTGATGCCCGATGCGGCCGGAACGATCGAAAATCCGAACGGTGTCTCGGTGACCACCTCGTCCAGCGTTCGTTCGCCTGAGATGACATGTGCGAGCGTGTACGGTGGCGAGATTCCCAGCAGGACATCGGCATTGGCCAGCCCAAGATCGCCGTCTAACAGCAGTGTGCGGCGGCCACGCTGCGCCAGCGCTGCGGCCAGGTTGATTGCAATCGTGGTCTTGCCGATTCCGCCCTTGCCACCGGTGATGGCGATTGTCTGCACCGGCGGGCGCGCCGAGCCGGGCGGTATTCCAGAGAGTTTCATGTCAGGCAATCCCCACGCGCTGCTGGGCGCTGGCGTCGAGCCGGTCCGGGCTGGTTGATTCAACGGCCTCGGCGACCAAAGTCGCGGCGCGCGCCGGCGCCATGTCCTGCAGCCAGCGACGGCCACGGGTGACATAACAAAGTGGGATGTCGTGACGAATCAGCGCCGCCAGCAATTCTCCGGCTCGATCGGCTTCATCGAGCTTGGTAATAAGCGCAGCCTGCCACGGCGGGGCGAAGTTGTTAGCCATGATGCGCGAGCTGACGTCGGCCCGGACGCTGGCGGCGGCCACCATTACAAACTCCAGTGCCGGCAGCGTTGCCAGCGCGTCCTTCCATGCCGCCAGTTCGGCGCGCTCGGACGCGCCGCTCAGGCCGGCGGTATCGGTAATCACCAGGCGCCGGTCGGCCAGGGTCGTCATCAGCGCGCCCAGCTCGCGCGTGTCGGCAACGCCGTAGCTCGGCACGCCCAGCATCCTGGCCTGGGCCGCAAATTGTTCGGTCGCCGCGAATCCGCGCGTGTCGGTGGTGATCAGGGCGACACCTTGATTGCCGTGCCGTTGCACCCACTTCGCAGCCAGCCGCAGTGCGGCGCTGGTCTTGCCGGCGCCGGTAGATCCTAACAGCACTGGCCGGCCGCCGAATTCCAGCCAGCGTTCGCCGGTCGATCGCAGGCGATCGGCCAGGCGCAACATCAGCAGGCGGCGCGCTGCGCCGTGCGCCATGCCCTCCGGAAATTCCGCCAGCACGCCCTGCAGCAGTGCCGCGTCAAAACCGGCGGCCGCGAATTCCCGCTGCAGCTCGGCGAGCAGCGGCGAGCGTCTCGAGTACTCGTTCCAGGCGAGTTGCGCCATCTGTGTTTCCAGCAAGCGGCGCAATACCCGCAGCTCCTCGCTGAGAGCCGGGTCTGCGCCTTCACGGGCGAGCGCCGGTGGGCGTTTTGCCGCGCCCATGCCGCCCCGATCCGTCTGCGCCGGCGCGCGTGTCGCCGTCTCCATGTCCGTGGCGGCCGTTAGCATCACACCGTCGGCGGTGCGTTCCGTGGCGAGGATCACCGCGTCAGGACCCAGCTCCTGGCGGATGGCTCGCATACCCTGACGCATGTCAGGAACATTGAAAGTCTTGATTTTCATGATCTACCTACCGTTGCAACCAACCGGACTCGCCGGTTATCGGGAATTTCACTCCAGGCCAACACGTGCATCTGCGGCACCGCCGCACGGGCAAATCGCGCCAGCGTGGCGCGCAGCGCAGGCGGCACCAGCAGCACTGCCGGCTCGCCCACGGTTTCCTGATTGCGCGCCGCGTCCACCAGGCGCTGCTGCAACCGGTCCGCCAAGCCGGGTTCGAGACCCGGCGTCGCGCCGTTGGCGGCCACGGAATTGACCAGCAGCTGTTCCAGCTCCGATTCCAGCGTGATGACCGGCAGTTCATCGGCAAAGCCGGCGACGTCCTGCACAATCTGACGGCCGAGCGCAATCCGCACCTGTGCCAGCAGGGTCTGCGGGTCATTGCCGCGCGCGGCATTCTCGGCCAGCGCTTCGACGATAGCGCGCAGGTTGCGTACCGGAATACGCTCCGCTAACAGCCCTTGCAGTACCTTGACCACGGTGCTGAGCGGCATCAGCTTCGGTACCAGGTCCTCGACCAGCTTTGGCGCCGACTTGCCCAGCGAATTGAGCAGCTGTTGCGCCTCTTCGTGACCGAGCAGCTCATGCGCATGCTGCTGCACCATGTAGCTGAGGTGCGTCGCGATCACGGTGCTGGCGTCGACCACGGAGTAGCCAAGCGACTGCGCGTGGTCCCGCAACCCGGGATCGATCCAGACGGCCTCCATGCCGAAGGCCGGATCGCGGGTGGCGATTCCGTTCAGCGCGCCGAACACCCGGCCCGGATTGATGGCCAGCTCGCGCTCGGGGTACACCGTGCCGTTTCCGACCGGAACGCCGGACAATGCAATCCGATAGCTGTTAGGAGAAAGATCGAGGTTATCGCGAATATGCACTGCCTGGATCAGGAAGCCGAGGTCCTGGGTCAGCTTGCGCCGCACGCCACGTACGCGTGCTAACAAATCACCCGACTGGTTCTTGTCGACCAGTGGCACCAGGCGATAGCCAACCTCCAGGCTGATCAGGTCTACGGTTGCGACATCCTCCCAGCCGATGTCCTTGACGTCGACCGGGGGCGGTGGCGGTTCGTCGATTACGGGCACGCGGGCGTTCTGCCGGTCGCGCTCCCGCAGCCAGCGCGCCACCAGGCCACAGCCGACACCCATGCCGATGAATACAAGATTCGGCATCCCCGGAATCAGGCCCAGGGCTAACAACAGGCCGGATGCCACGCCCATCGCGCGTGACTGGCCAAACAGTTGCCGCGCCACTTCGCGACCGATGTCCTGCTCGCGCGACATGCGGGTGACGATGATGGCCACCGCGGTGGACAGTAACAACGCCGGAATCTGCGCGACCAGTCCATCGCCGATCGACAGCAAGGCGTAGCGTTGCGTGGCTTCGCCAAACGACAGCGAATGAGAAATGGTCCCGATCAGGAGGCCACCGATCATGTTGATCAGCACGATCAGGATGCCCGCGATCGCATCGCCGCGGACAAACTTCGAAGCGCCGTCCATCGAGCCGTAGAAATCCGCCTCGGACCTGACCTCGGCGCGGCGCGCCCGGGCTTCATCCTGCGTGATCAGGCCGGCGTTCATGTCGGCGTCGATGGCCATCTGCTTGCCGGGCATCGCATCGAGGGTGAAGCGCGCGCTGACTTCGGAAATGCGGCCCGCGCCCTTGGTGACCACGACGAAATTGATGATCGTCAGAATCGCGAACACCACGATGCCGACGGCGTAATTGCCGCCAATGACGAATTCGCCAAAGGACTCGATCACCTTGCCGGCGGCCGCCGTGCCGGTGTGCCCGTGCAGCAGAACGACCCGCGTCGAGGCAACGTTGAGCGCCAGGCGCAACAAAGTGGCCAGCAGCAGGATGGTTGGAAACACAGCGAAATCCAGAGGTTTTCGCACCTGGAAGACCGCCATCACCACCAGCAGGCTCAAGGCGATGTTGAAGGTGAACAACACATCCAGGATCACCGGCGGCAGCGGCAGGACGATCATCGCCAGCACCGACAGCACGCCTAACGGCACACCCAGTCCGCTGGTCAGCATGGCGCGCCAATCGAAGCCCGCAGACGTTGCGACGCGCGTGTTCATAACCGCTCGCCCTTGCGTGGTATCAGGTCCTCAACGGCAGCGTCGATCACCGGAGGCTGCAGCTTCGCATTGCTGCGGCTTGCCAGGGTCTGCAACTGGAATACATAGCTCAAAACCTGAGCCACGGCGGCATACAGAACCGCTGGAACTTCGGCGCCGATTTCAACGCCGCGGTACAGGACGCGCGCCAGCGGCGGCGCCTCGACCAATGGAACCTTGTGCTCGGCCGCAACCTCGCGGATGCGACGCGCGATCTCGCCCGCGCCCTTGGCGACCACGATGGGTGCGTTCATGCGCTTTTCGTCATACCTGAGGGCGACCGCATAGTGCTGCGGGTTGGTGATGACAACACTCGCCTTCGGCACTTCCTGGATCATGCGACGGCGCGCAATGGCCTGCTGCACGCTGCGTACGCGACTGCGGACCTCGGGGGATCCCTCGGCGTCGCGGTTTTCTTCGCGAATTTCGTTGCGTGTCATGCGCAGTTCGCGGTGGTATTGCCACAGCTGCAACGGCACATCGACCAGTGCGATCAGCACCAGTCCGCCAGCCAGCGCCAGCAGGGCCTCCGCACACAGGTACGCTGCATGACCGATGGCGAGTTCAATGGGCTGCGACCCCAGTGACGTCAGCTCGTCGGCACGCTTCCACAGCACCAGCACCGCGATCAGCGCGACAACCGAGAACTTCGCCAGCGACTTGCCGAGTTCGATCCAGCCACGGGTGGAGAACATGCGCTTGAATCCGTTGAGGGGGTTCAAGCGCTCGAACTTGAAGCCGATGGCGCCGGTACTGAAATTCCAGCCGCCAATCACCAGTGGCGACAGCAGCGCCGCGGCCATCAGCAGACCTAACAGCGGTGCCACGCTCCAGAGCGCATCGCGAAACGCACTACTGAGCGCGGCCATCATGTCCGAATCCTGTAGTTGCGAAACCTGGTTCAGCGACAGGCCCTTGCGCAGCATCGTCGCCATGCCCTCGGACATGGAAGCGCCGAGGTTATAGAGGCCAGCGCCTGCGGCCAGCGTCACGGCCGCCGCGCCCAGCTCCGCTGATCTAGGCACCTGGCCCCTCTTGCGGGCCTCATCGATGCGCTTGGGCGTCGCGCGCTCGGTACGATCGGCCAGGTCCTGCTCTGCCATGACTTACCGCGCGCCCCCGAACAGGTCCGCCAGCGCGCTGAAGGTGTTATCCATCAGCTGCGTGGTCGAGCTTTGTATCGTCGGCAGGCCGATCAGGAGGATGACCAGGCCTAACAACAGTATGATCGGGAAGCCGACGCCGAACAGGTTGAGCGCGGGCGCCGCACGGCTCATGACGCCAAACGCTATGTTGACAACCAGCAAGGCGGCGATGCCGGGGAGCGCAACGCCCAGCGCGCCGGAGAACAGCAGCGATGACAGGGTCAGAAGCTTCCATATACCTGCTGTGCCGATTCCCGCAGCACCCACGGGGACGCCATGAAAAGTATCTACCAGCAGCTCAAACAGCCGCACATGGCCGTTCAGCACCAGGAAAGTCAGGGTGGCGATGACCATGTAGAAACGGCCCAGCGCCGGTGTCGCCGAGCCACGTTGCGGGTCGACGTTGAACGCGAACGACAGGCCCATGGTGTTTGCTAACAGCTGGCCGCCCAGCCCGACCGCGTCGAACACCAGTTGCAGCGCGAAGCCGCAGGCCGCGCCGATCAGGAGCTGCTGGATCACGATCACGATGGTCGCCAGCGACAGCAGTTGCAGCTGCGCCACCGCGGGCAGCATTGGCGCCACCAGGACGGTCACGGCCAGCGCGAGCACCAGCCGGACACGAACCGGAACGAACACGGCGCCGTACAGCGGCGCGACCATCAAAAATGCGCCGACGCGCACGAACGGCAGGAAATACACGGCCAACAGCGCGTCGATTTCTTGTGAGGTGATGGTCAACACGTTGGGCGTATCGTTCAGTGCAGCAGTGAGGGAATGCTGGTGATCAGTTCACGCGTGTAGCTGACCAGCACGTTCAGCATCCACGGTCCCGCGATCGCCAGCGTCGCGGCGACAGCAAGAAGTTTCGGGATGAACGACAGCGTCATTTCGTTGATCTGGGTCGCGGCCTGGAACACGCCGACCAGCAAACCAACCGCCAGCGCCACCAGCAGCAGTGGCGCGGACAGCATGATCATGATGCGCAACGCATGCGTTCCGATCGCAAGAACATCACTGGGGCTCATTGGTAAAAACTCCCGGCCAGCGTGCCCATGATCAGCACCCAGCCATCTACCAGCACGAACAGCATCAACTTGAAGGGCAGCGAGATCAGCACCGGTGACAACATCATCATGCCCATGGACATGAGCACGCTCGCGACGACCAGGTCGATGATCACGAACGGAATGAAAAGCAGAAATCCGATCAGGAAGGCCGTCTTCAGTTCGCTGGTGACGAATGCCGGCACCAGAATCGAAAGCGGCACGTCTTTCGGTTTGTCAAAGCCCTTGCCGCCGGCTATGCGCACGAAGACCGCGATGTCTGCTTCGCGCGTCTGCGCCAGCATGAAGTTCTTCAGTGGTTGCACACCGCGCTCGAGAGCCTGGACCGTGTCGATCTTGCCGGCGTTGTAGGGCTGCAGGGCCTCGGTATTGATGCGCTCGAATACCGGCGCCATGACAAAGAATGTCAGGAACAGCGACAGTCCCACCAGAACCTGGTTGGGCGGCGTCTGTCCGGCGCCCAGCGCCTGTCGCAGAATGCCTAACACGATGATGATGCGGGTAAATCCCGTCATCATCAGCATCGCCGCTGGCAACAGGGTCAGCGCGGTCATGAGCGCCAGCATCTGCAGTGTCAGCGAATAAGTCTGGCTGCCGCCCGCACCCGTCTGGACCTGCAGCGCGGGAATGCCGCTGATTGCCGCGGTCCCCGCAGCGTTGGCAGCCGTGGCTGCGATCGTGGTCGAAGGACCTGCGGCCTGTGCCAGCGGATTGCCAAACAACGCGATTACCAGCAGCATGGTGCCAACCAGGCGCGCGATCATGGCTGCAGGCCCAGGCTGCGGCGCAGTATCTTGGCAAAGTTAGGCGGCGCGGCGCCGACAGCTGCTCCGGCATCGGCAACCGCGGCCGCCGGGCCTGGCGCGTCGGCGCCAAAAGCATGCAGCAGAGTAATGCCGCCCGGCGTCACTCCTAACAACCATTTCTGCTTGCCGACCGCGAGCAACACCACACGTTCCTTCTCGCCGACTGCCAGCTCGGCGTCGGCGCGCAGCAAGGCCTGGCGGCTGGTCGGAAACGACTTGAGGCGGCGCATCAGCCAGGCCAACGCAAACACGGCTGCCAGCACCAGTGCCAGTGCCAGCAGCATTTCCACAGCGCTGCCAAGGCCTGGCGCAGACGCAGCGGGCGCCTGCGCCTGAGGCGCGGCATAAACGCCCGACATGGAGAACATTCTTAGCACTGCTGGTTCCAGTTCGTGGCTTACTTGAGGCGCCGGATTCTCTCGGCCGGGCTAACGACATCAGTCAGCCGGACGCCGAACTTGTCGTTGACCACCACGACCTCGCCATGCGCAACCATCGTGCCGTTCACGAACACGTCGAGCGGCTCGCCGGCAGCGCGATCGAGCTCGACCACGGAGCCCTGGTTCAGTTGCAGCAGATTGCGGATGGCAATTCGGGTGCGGCCAACTTCCAGTGACAGGGTGACCGGCACGTCCAGGATGACCTCCAGCTTGTCGCCGGCAGGATTGGCGGGCTGTGCTTCGCCGGCGTCCAGGCTGGACCAGGTCGCTGGCTTGACGCTCGCATTGTTAGTCTGATCTGCCATGTTCGCTCTACTGCATCACGAACGAGGTGAAGTAGACTCCCTCGACTTTCGCAGCCTCACCGCCTTCGTTCTGGACAATCCTGCGAACCGCGGCTAGTGTCTGCTGGCGCAGCTTGTCCTTGCCCTCGCGCGTGGAAATCTCGCGGTAATCCTGATTGCCAAACATCAGCAGCAGATCGTTGCGGATTACCGGATCGTTGTGCTTCAGCATTTCGATGGTTTCCGGGTCGCGGCTCGCCAGCCGCACTTCGATCTGCAGAAAGCGTACCGCTTGGTCGGCTTCAAAATTGACCACGAACGCGGGCTCGAGCGTGATGAATTCCAGCGGAACCTTGGCCGCAGGCTTTTCCTTCTTGCCGGCCTCGACACCGTGCGCCTGGCCCGACTTCCAGAACAGGAAACCGCCGATGCCGCCGCCTAACACGAGAACGGCGATCCCGATGATTAGAAACAACTTGCGCTTGCCGGCCGGTTTGGGTTTTTCGGCGGCGCCCGGGGTGGCTGCCGCTGCTGCTTGTGACATTTCTGCTCCTGAGTACGAGGTGTTTGTTCCCTTACTCAAGCAAACGCCGTGCCATACGAAAACCACGACTTCGTCACACTCCGACGGCGCGTCGCGTCAGAGAACCGGCGCGCGGTTCAGACGTAGGTGTCGATCAGCCCGGTGATACGGCTGGTGACTCGTCCGGCAGGCGCGGAAATTTCGGCAGCGTCGCTGCTCGCAGCGCTGATGCCTGAGATCATCGCGGCACGCAGGTTCCTGGGCTCCTGGGGCGATCCCTGCGAAACCGACGATTGCCCGAGTGACAGACCGGCACTGGCGAACTGCTCGCGCAATCGCGGCAGCGCCTGCTCCAGGGCATGTCGGGTGTCAGCATGAGCGGCGCCAAACCACAGGCTGGTTTCACCCTCGCGTATCGCAATGCGTACCTCCAGGGGCCCCAGGTGTTCCGGCGAAAGACGCAGCGTCGCAGACTGCGCGCCCCGATCGATCATCAGGTTGACCGTGTTAGCCAGTTCCTGGCGCCAGGCAGCGGTTCCAACCGGACTCTCCATCCTCGGCAGCGATGGCAGTTCACGGGCGGAGGCGGCGGCGGCTGCGAGAGCAGCTGCTACCGGCGGCAGGCTCTGGGGTGTGGGTGCCTGTGAGCCCCTTTCCCCCTGATGACCCTGAGGATTGGCGGGCCGGTCGGCCGCCTCCTGCAACTTGAGTGGCATCGCCGGCATCGCCGCATCTGTTAGCCAAGCGCTGGCGCCGTCCCTGCCGTGCGGCTCGCCGTCAGCATGAACTCGCCTCGGCCCCTTGCCTGGCACAGTTGGGTCATTAGCATCCGTTGATTCGTTCTCCAGGCTCGCAATGACGCCCGCCGTCTGCAACTGCAGGGGCGCGATGTCCTCACCGGCCTTCGCGCCAGCGTCAATACCCGGTAATGCCTGCGGCGCGGCATTGGTGGACGGCTGAATCGCCGGCAGCAGAGGCGGCAATTGCAACAGCAGCTGCGCCGTCGCGAGATCCGGGTTCGCAGTCTGAGCGGGTGTCTCGGCAGCAGTGCCGGCCTCGCCGGAGTCCGCGGTTGTCAGGCCTTGCGCCGTGGCATCGGGCAGCAGACCCTCGATCAGCGACTGGAACTCGGTTGTTGCTTCTTCGCCGATTGCATCGACCGGTGCCGCTCCAGCAGGAGACAGGAACGCAAGACCATCAACAGCAGCTGCCCCATTAGCAGGCGTGGCCGCGGCCGGAGACAATTTGGCAGAATTCATGAAGTTTTCTCGGTGTGTGGGTTGATGAAATTCCGTTGACTCAACTCGTCGCTGTTCTGCTGATCGAGGCGCTCCTCGGCGCGTCGCTCCTCGCCGGACCAGCGGTCGGCCACCCCGCTGACCGCGGCCAGCTGGCCACTGACGTCGCGGAGCTTTTCGCGTTCAAAGTCAGCCTCCGCGCGTGCGCTGGCTAACACGCTTTGCTGCTGCCTGATCGCCTGATCAAGCTTGGCGAGAAACGTCTGGTAATCACGGACCCGCGTGCCGCTCAGGCCAGCGCCGGCGTCCTTGCGGAAGCGGCGCAGGTAGTCCTCCCGGTATTGCAGGAGCTCCTGCAGGCGATTGCCGGCAAATGCCGCACTGCTCTGCTTTTGCGCCAGCCGCTGCGAGGCACCGTCGCGCTCGGTTTCTATGACACGGCGGACTTCATTGAGTCGGTCTGATCGTTTCACGCGGCGTCACCCTCACCCTCCGCGGTGGCTGGTTGCGCCAGCAGTTCGCGCAACATGGCGGTGCTGGATGCGAAATCCGCGCGCTCGTGTATCTCCTGCGTCAGGAATTTCTCCAGCCTGGGCCAGATCTGCATGGCGGCGGCGATGCGCGGGTCACGATCGCGGTTGGCCAACCCCAGCGCGACAAAATCCCGCACTTGCTGGTATAGCGAAAAGTACTGGCGCGCCTGGCGCGCCATGGCGAGTGCCTGGGGGTCGACGATATCGTGCATGACGCGGCTGACAGATTGTTCCAGGTCAATCGCCGGGTAGTGTCCAGCGTCCGCGAGGCGCCTTGACAGCACCACGTGACCGTCGAGGATTGCGCGGGCGGCGTCAGCGATGGGGTCGTTAGGGTCATCGCCTTCGGTCAGGACTGTGTAAAAAGCCGTGATCGACCCCTGCTCGGTCACGCCATTGCCGGCGCGCTCAACCAGTGCCGGCAAGCGGGCGAAAACCGATGGTGGATAGCCTTTGGTTGCCGGTGCTTCACCAATGGCGAGCCCGATTTCCCGTTGCGCCTGCGCAAAGCGGGTCAGCGAGTCCATGATGAGCAGCACGGACTTGCCCTGATCGCGGAAATACTCGGCAATACTGGTCGCCAGCCAGGCCCCATGCAGACGCATCAGCGGCGGCTGATCCGACGGCGCTGCCACCACAACCGCACGGTGGCGTTCCTTCGGGCCGAGGATGCGATCGACGAAATCCCTGACTTCGCGGCCACGTTCGCCGATCAGTCCAACCACGATGACATCCGCGACGGTATGGCGCGCCATCATGCCTAACAAAACACTCTTGCCGATGCCGCTGCCGGCAAACAGGCCAAGCCGCTGGCCCCGGCCGACGGTCAGCAGGGCATTCAGTGTCCGTATGCCGACATCCAGCGGCGTACTGATCGGTACGCGGCTCAAGGGATTGATCGGCGAGCCTGTCAGCCGCACTGCGTCTTCGCAGACAATCGGCCCCAGGCCATCGAGCGGTTCGCCGGCCCCGTCAATGATCCGGCCTAACATAGCGGACCCGACCTTGACCAGGCCGGAGCGACGGCTGGGCACGACTGCGGCGGAGGGCTCGAGTCCGTGCGGCGTGCCAGTCGGCATCAGGAAAATGCGATCGCCGGAGAAACCGACCACCTCGGCTTCGATGCTGCCGCCGTGCGCCAGCTGTATATCGCAGTGATCGCCGACCGCCGCCTGGACGCCCACGGCTTCCAGCGCGAGCCCCACCATCCGCGTCAGCCGGCCCTCGACTGGCGGCGGCGGCAGCTGCTGCAGAACGGCACGCCGTTCCGCCAGTCTTGCGACCACCGGGTTCATGACGGCTCAGATCCTGGATCCAGCAGAGTGCTGGCGATTGCGGCAACACGGCCCTCAAAACTTGCGTCTATACGGACATGTTCGCTCACCACTCGGCAGCCGCCGCGCCCCATGACGGGGTCTTCCAGCAGCTGCCAGGCGCGTTCCGCGGACGCCGGGGCCAGTTTTTCCCGCAGTACCGCAGCGTCCGCCGGATGCAGCACCACGCGCACGTCGCGGCTGTTAGCCGGAAGCAGCGCAATGGTTTCGCGGACAATCGCGGCGACCTGAACCGGATCAATCCGCAGCTCGCGTCGCGCCAGTTGCTTGCCAACGCACAGCGCCAGCTGGCTCAATTCATCCAGCAAGGTGTTGTCCAGTTGCGCCAGCGGTTTTGCGGCCTGGGCGAAGGCGCTGTTGAGCCTGGCCGTTTCCGCCAGCAATTGATCGCGCACGGCATTGGCTTCGACCATTCCCTGTTTGAAGCCGAGCTGCCGCGCCTCCTCGAATACGCGTTGCTGGGAGGCCAGCGCCTGTTCCGACAGGTCGTAGGCACTGGTCGAGCGGCCGCGTGAGGCCACCACCGGGCCCGCGACGTTAGGCAGGAGCCAGGCGGTCGCAGGGGGTCTAGACATACTCGTCGCCCTTGCCGCCCAGATTGATCGTGCCGTCCTCGGCAAGTTTGCGGGCCGCGAGCAGGATCTCCTTCTGCGCCGCCTCGACATCCGACAGTTTCACCGGGCCGCGGGATTCGAGATCGTCTTTCAGCATCTCGGCGGCACGCTGCGACATGTTCTTGAAGATCTTGTCCTTCAGTACCGGGTCGGCGCCCTTGAGCGCCAGCAGCAGTTTGTCGCTGGGCACCTGACGCAGAATCTCCTGCATGCCGCGGTCGTCGACTTCTGCAAGGTTCTCGAACACGTACAACAGCTCTTCGATCTTGGCCCCCAGTCCTTCATCGGTCTTACGGATGACTTCCATGACCGCGCTCTCAACGCCGGGGTCCAGGTTGTTGATGATGTCGGCGGCGCGTTTCGGTCCGCCTAACGCCGAGGTCTGCGAGCCGGCCGCGGCGCTGAACTGTTTTTCAATCACCAGGTCGAGCTCGCGCAGCGCCGACGGCTGCACGCCGTCCAGCAGCGCGATGCGCACCATCGCCTCGTTACGCACCGTTTCCGGCAACGCGGACACCACGTCTGCGCTGTGCTCCGGTTCAAGGTAAGAAAGGATGATGGCGATGATCTGCGGGTGTTCAGACTTGATCATTTCCGCAATCGCCCGCCCCTCCATCCACTTGAGCGAGTCCAGGCCCTTGCTCGGGCGGCTGGTGAGAATGCGGTCCATGACACTGGCCGCCTTCTCCTCGCCTAACGCGGTAATCAGGGTCTTGCGCACAAAGTCGTCGGAACCAACTCCCAGCGAAGTCTGGCTCTCGGCCAGCTGGTTGAATTCCGCAACCACGTTCATGACGTCGGCCCGGGTTACATTCCCGACCTGGGTCATGGCGCTGCCAATGCGCTGCACCTCACGCGCTCCCATGTGCTTGAGGACGTCGGCGGCTTCCTTTTCCCCGAGTGTCATCAGCAGGATAGCGGCACGTTCAGTGCCATCGCGCTGCGGTGCTTTAGTGGGTGTAGCGTCAGGCATCGTTAGCTACCCAACCCTTGACCACCTGCGCGACACGCGCCGGATCCTGGGTAACGAGGGTCCGCGCCTGCGCCAGTTGTTGTTCGTACGCCAGCGTGTTGTTGCTGCCCTGACTTGCGGCAGCCACTCCGCCGCCACCGGCCACGGCCGCGCCGCCGGCCTCCGCGCCGCCCTGCTGGCCCGGCAGGGCCTTGGGCGCCGGCACCTGTTTCAGCGACCCTAGCAACTGGTTCAGCGTCGGCTTGACCACCATGAAAACCAGCACGATGACGATAATCAGACCGGCAAGAATCTTGAACATTTGCTGCGCCCAGGCTTTTTCCCAGATCGGTATCGCGGTCGCCTCGATCGCGCCGTTAGCAATTGGTTCGCCGCTCCAGGCCGCGTTCATGACATTGACGCTGTCGCCGCGCGTCTGGTCGAACCCAACTGCATCCTTGACGAGACTGGTAATGCGTTCCAGCTCCTTGTCCGTCAGGACGCGTTCCGAAACCTTGCCGTCCTTGCCGGCCGTTCGCGCGTTGTCGATCAGGACGGCGACTGAAAGCCGCTTCAGTCGCCCGCCGGGCTGGCGCGTATAGGCCACAGTCCGGTCGATTTCAAAATTCCGCGTGGACTGCTTGTTCGAGTTAACAGGAACGGCTGCCGCTGTGGCGGCATCGGCCGCAGCCGCAGCGGGCGCCGCGGTCTTGGCAGCTGCGAGGCTCGCACCCGCGCTGGCCGGCAATGCGACACCGGCGTCGGGAGGTTGATTGCTGAGCGAACCGGGTACACCGCGCGGACCGCCCACACCGTTGGCCGATTGCTCCTCCGAAGTTTGTTCACTGCGCACGATCTGGCTGTCGGGACGGTATTGCTCGCGCGCTTCCTCGACCGCGGACATGTCAAATTGCGCCACGACCTGTGCACGTACACGCCCGGCTCCAACCAGCGGTGCTAACAACGACTCGACCCGCTGCGCATATTCCTCTTCAACCTGGCGTGACAGCTCAATCTGCTGCTGATGCAACGCAGCGTCATCATGGCCTTGCGGTGAGGACAGCAGGCGACCCTGCTGATCGACGACGGTGACCTGCTCGGAGGTCAGCTCCGGAACACTGGACGCAACCAGGTGGGTAATCGAAGAGATCTGCTCGCCGCTCAGCCGGCCGCCGGATCGCAGTTGCAGAAACACCGAGGCGCTGGGCGGCTGGCGGTCGCGGACAAATGCCGACTGGCGCGACGCGGCGATATGGACGCGCGCGGCAGACACCGACTGCAGGCTGCCGATCGTCTGTGCGAGTTCAGTTTCGAGCGCGTGCTGATAGCGTGCGCCCTCCATGAACTGGCTGAGGCCGAAACCGGAATCGCGGGTCATGGACGCAAACCCGCCCGTGGATGGCAAGCCCTGGCCCGCCAGCAGCAGTCTCGCGTCGGCGACTTTCTCGGCTGGCACCGCAATCGTGGCGCCCCCGTTTTCAAGCTTGTATTCGATCCCGGCGCCGCCTAACACCTGGGTAATCTGCGCGGCGTCATCGCCGGCCAGGTTGCCGTACAGGAGATTGTAGGTGGGGCCCTGGGACCAGAGCGCAGCGCCGACGCCGGCAGCAACGGCTGCGGCGAGGCCGACCAGCAGGATCAGCGGCTTGAGGCCAGCGATTACACCCTGCGGTGCCGGGTTAACTAACACTTCTGCAACCATGGATTATTACACCGGCATGTTCATGATGTCCTGGTAGGCACTTACCAGGCGATTGCGCACTTCAGTCACGGCGCGAAAGGACACACTCGACTTCTGCATCTCGATCATGACCTGCGGCAGATCAACACCCGGAGCGCCACGTTCGAACGCCGCCGCCATCGACGAGGCGGTCTTCTGCTGCTGGTTCACCTGATCGATGCCCTGCTTGAGAATTGACGCAAAACTGACCGTCGAATTGTTTTCAGCCTGCCTGGCCGCGAGCGGCGCATGGTTCAGCCCCGCCTGCGCACGCAGGTCGCGGATCTGCGAAAGGACCCGATCGATTTCCATCTGGCTCATGCGTTTGTTCCTCTGCGTCCCGATCAGGCCGCTGGTACCGAAATTCCGAAACGGCGCATGCGCGCCAGCTTGTAACGCAGTGTTCTCGGACTGATACCGAGCCGCTCGGCGACTGCCGTGCGAGTGACACCGTCGAGGCGCAAGGCGCCGAGGATCAGCTCATGCTCGCGATGCTCGAGCGATTCCGCGAGCGCCGATGAGTCGATGCCTCGACCATGGCCAGCTAGGTTGATCTCATTTTCGCGTCGTGGCGCCTCGAAGTGCAGATGCTCGGCCTCAATGACTGTGCCGTTCACCAGGATCAGCGCACGCTGCAGAACGTTGTCGAGCTCGCGCACGTTGCCCGGCCAGCGATAGGTCAGCAGCAGATGCGCAGCATCGGCGGACAATGCCGGAATTGGCTTGCCGGGCGGTGTATTCACCACCAGGCGCTGTGTCGCCAGCGGCAGAATATCGTCGCGCCGCTCGCGCAGCGGCAACACCACCAGCGGGAATACATTCAATCTGAAATACAGGTCTTCGCGAAACCGGCCGGCGGTCACTTCGTCACGCAGCCGCCGATTGGTGGTGGCAATGACCCGCACATCCAGTACTAACGAACCACGGCCACCCAGACGCTCCACCTCGCGTTCCTGCAGGACCCGCAGCAACTTGCTTTGCAAGCCGAGTGGCATCTCCGAGATTTCATCGAGCAGCAGAGTGCCGCCCTGCGCCTGCTCAAACTTGCCAGCGTGCATGGCATGCGCGCCTGTGAAGGCCCCGCGCTCATAGCCGAACAGCAGCGACTCCAGCATGGTCTCGGGAATCGCCGCGCAATTGACCGCCACAAATGGCTGCGCCGCGCGAGTGGACTGGCGATGGATGAACCGGGCCAGCACTTCCTTGCCGGTGCCGGACTCTGCTTCGATCAGAACGGTGCAATCGGTCGCGGCCACCCGCGCCGCCAATGCGATCAATTGCTGTGAAGCGTCCGCAACCGCAACCGGTTCGGGAATGTCGATCGAGTGACTAACAACGGATTCCATGCTCTTCCTGCCTCAGGTTCGCGACGATTCGCGATCTCCCTGATACGGAAAGCAAGAACCGTGCCGACGGCGTTAGTGCACCGCAGGCGTGATCGAGTTCTCAATTTTTGGGGGTTTAGGAGGAGCTGGCGTCAATGGTTCGACGCTTCGGCAACCGGGAATTCCAGTTTGCGAAGTTTTTCGACCAGCGTGGTGCGGCGTAAACCCAGCAGCTTGGCGGCATGCGCCACCACGCCACCGCTGCGCACCAGCGCCTGCGACACCAGCGCGCGTTCAATAGCGAGCAGATGCTCGCGCAAATCAAGACCTTCATCCGGCAACTGCGAGGTGGGAGCCTCAGCGCTGACCGGCAACCGGATCGTCTCGGTTTCGTCTAACACAGCCGCGTCCGGCTCATCCGCCGCAGTGAATCTTGCCGGCAGGTTGTCGCACAGCACGCGGCAATCGCCACTCTCAGGCATTTGATAGCGTGGCGGCAGGTCGAGCAGGCGCACCAGCCGGCCCTCCTGGAGAATTGACAGGCGCTCAACCAGGTTGCTCAGCTCACGCACATTGCCGGGCCAGGGATAACGACGCAGCGCATCGCGCGCCGCGGCGCTAAACTCGATGACCCCGCGCCCCGCATTGCGGTTGTACTCGACAAAGTCGACTAACAGGGCATCCAGGTCATCGATACGCTCGCGCAACGGCGGCATTTCGATCGGAAATACATTGAGGCGATAGAACAGATCGCCACGAAACTGGCCATTTTCAATGGCGGCATCCAGGTTGCGATGGGTCGCGGCGACGATCCGGACATTGCAGGGAATGGACTGGTGATTGCCAACCCGCTCAAACACGCGCTCCTGCAGGACACGCAGCAACTTGACCTGCATGTTGAGGCTCATGTCGCCGATTTCGTCGAGGAACAGCGTGCCACCCTCCGCAACCTCGAAGCGGCCGCGCCGGGCGCTGATGGCGCCAGTGAACGAACCCTTCTCATGGCCAAATAATTCGCTTTCGAGCAGCTCGGCCGGGATGGCGCCGCAATTGACCGCAACGAACGGTCCGCGTCGCCTCGGACTCGACTGGTGGATGGCCTTCGCCAGCACTTCCTTGCCGGTGCCGGATTCGCCCAGGATCAGGACGCTGGAATCATGGCAGGCAACCTGGCGCGCGAGGCTGATGACCCGGCGAACTGCATCGGAGCTGCCGGTCGGCAGCTTGGCGCCATGCGCGTCCAGTCCGAGCTCGGGCTCGGCGCCGCAATCAACGACGCTGGGTGCAGATGCAGGATTCGACAAGTTCGGCCTCCGGTTAACGGTTGCCATTGTCGACCGTCGATTTGCCATAGTGTGTGATGCGCATCTCCCGGCCGCAGCGCAAGACCGGACTGCATCACAGATGCGTTCATTTCGGGGTTTTCCTGACCACTCAGGTTATCCCCTAGAATATTTTTGTTAGGGTGCTAACAACTAGCCGCGCCGAGCCTGGCGCGTGCCGGCAATCTGGCGCCGGTGGCGCCGGAAAACCAGCTTTTCCAGGTGATGCGCCACCGAATCCGGCAGGTGCTCGAACTCGAGATGCGTTTCCCCGTCCTTCACAGTGACGGCCTTGGCCAGTAATTGAAGCGGCTGGACCAGGCAATCGCGCAGGTAGACGTTCATAACGCCGGTGGCGCCTTCTGCCGGTGTCGCCGCGCCCGCCTCCCAGACCGCCCCGAGCGCGTTGAGACGAATAGGTGTCGGTTCTGGCCGCGACTGGCTGGCCGCTAACAGATAGCCGACCACATCCAGCAACAGATTGATCTTTTGCTCCATCCGTAACAAGTCGGCGGAATTCGGGCTGTTGTCGTCGGTCTTATCAAGTTGGCCGTGCTCTTCGAGCGCCGCGCTCGCCAGCAGCAATCGCAGATTGTGTTCGGCCATGCTGGCCCTGACGGCGGCGTCCGGCGCGTCTTTACCGACCAAAAAACTGACGGGCAGGCAATCGATATACGCCAGCTCATTACGCAGGATGACGGTGTCGCCTTGTTCAATCATGTTTCTGTCCACCCGCTACCGCACCCAGCAACGCGCGGGCCTCGTCAGCTGCGGCGCGCATCGCGTCGATGCCGGTATCAGTATCGGCAATTGTCGCCAGCAGTCGATCGCGGGACGCAGCGACCGCGTGCGCGGACTGCCATTCGCCGCGCAACGCATGCCGGCCAATCCGCTTTGTCAGCCAAAGCACACCCTTCTTGGTCAGGCGGCGTCGCGCAGTACCTGCGCGCGTCGGATTCATCAGCAGTACGTTCATGGCGCTGGTACCGCCTGGCGCGCCAGCGCCGGCAATTGCACCCAGGCGCTGCGAATTTCCTGCAGCAACGCGCTTACTATCTCGAGCGCCTGCGGGTTGTTGTCCGCATTGGCGATCAGTAGTTGCCGGCAGCAGTAATCGTAGAGGGCGTCGAGGTTGCTGGCGATCTGGCCGCCGGCGACCGTGTCCAGGCTGGCGCGCAATTCCTGGATCAGTGCGATGGCGCGGCCTAACACCCGGCCCTTGTCCGCGATCAGACCGCGTTCCATGAAGCCGCGCCCTTGCGCGATCCGCTCGAGCGCACCATCCAGCAGCATCAGGATCAGGCGTTGCGGATCCGCGGCGGCGATACCACCGTGGATGGCCACACTTTGATATTCCGCCAGCATTGCCGAACGGGTCAGCGCATTCATCGCTCACTCCCAAAGACCGAAAGTCCTGCTGAACTTAACGGCCTGCGCGAGCCCGACTTTAGCTGTTGCTGCTGCCGAGTCGTTGCGACAGGAACGCCGAAGTCTGCTGCAGCCCGGCCAGGACCGTGTCCAGCGCGCTGAACTGCTTGCGATAGCGCTGCTCGACCGACTTCATGCGGGCGTCCAGGGTGTCGCGGTCGCGGTCGTTAAGCCGCTTTTGATTGTTCAGGCTGTCAGTGCGGGTGGTTATCGGCGCATCGGCCTTCAGTTGCGTATCCAGGTACGCGTGCATGCGTGCGCCAATGCCGGTGACCGAACCGAACAGCTTGCCAATCGCACCAAAGCTCGCATTCAGCGCGTTGTTGAGCTTGGTCTCATCAAGCTTCAGCGTGCCATCCTGCTGGGTCGTGATGCCGACGCTGGACAGGGTATCGTAGGGTGCGGTTGCACCGGCAACGGCATCGGCCACCATGCCGCGGAGCGTTGTCTCAGCGCCGCGCAGCATGGCGTCGCCTAACAGTGGGCCGGCGTCCTTGGTCGTCGGGTTATAGCGCCGCAGCTGCGACATTACGACTACCGCGGCGTTGAAATCCTGGACAAACTTCTTGACATTATCGACCGCGGCGCTGTTGTCGTTGCTGATGGTCAGCGTCTTGACCGTGCCGGGCTCGGCCGCAGCAACGTTGATGGTGACGCCGTCGATGATGTTCGCAAACGTGTTAGTCGCGCTGGTGGCGGAAAACCCTTCGACCTTGATGCTGGCATCCGCCGCCGCTACGCTCTGGGTCAGGTTGGTCAGCACGCCCGGGTCGTAGACCAATGCGTCTAGACCGCCATCGCCGCCGGCCCGGGTTACGCGCAGTGCGTTGGCAGCGCCGGTATTGGCGCCGCTAAGCGTCAGCACCGCGCCGCCCGTGGTATTGATTATCGTGGCCCGCACACCCTTGTTGTCGGCCGCGGCGTTGATTGCATCGCGGATTCCCGTCAACGTGTTGTTGGTGCCATCGATCGTGACCGTAAACGATGCCGCACCAACGGCGATCGTCAGGTCGCCAGAACCGATCACGGCCGTTGATCCGCCCGCTATCAGGCCGCTTGTCAGCTTCGGCGCGCTGGCAACCGCCAGGATCTCGATGCCGTAACTGCCGGGTGCGGCGGTTTCGGTCGCTGTCGCGGTAAAGGCATCCTTGTCCGAACTTTCCGCTTTGTGGATCTGAAAAGCGGCCTCGGTCTTGAGCTTGGCCAGGCTGGCCAGCAAGGCGGACCATGATCCCTTCAGTTGTCCGAGCGCAGACACCTGCGTCTTGATCTTGTTGTCGGAGCGATCGAGCCGTATCTGCGCAGGCGCGCGCTCGGCGTCGACCAGCTTCGTCACCAAGGTATTGACGTCGATGCCAGAGGCGATTCCTGGCGACTGAAAAACCGGCACTTATGGTCTCCGCTGTTAGTTACGATCGTCCGCCGAGTTTGCAATAACTTAGGCGCACTGGTCGCAGATGAAGCTCACATCTGCGGTACCGGACTGGATACTCTGTGCGATGCGCAGGAATTCCTCGTTCGGGATCTGGCGGATGACCTCGCCGCTGGCCTCGTCGACGACCTTGACGACGACCTGGCCGG
>JANNVI010000049.1:0-24943 GCA_031414335.1 Gammaproteobacteria bacterium
GTCGCGCCACAGCCGGCCCGTGGGGTATTCGTTGACATAGCCGTTGCCGCCCAGCGCCTGGATCGCCTCGCCGGCCATCCACGTGGCCTTTTCCGCCGCATAAAGAATGGCACCCGCGGCATCCTTGCGCGTGGTGCGGCCGCGATCGCAGGCCTTGGCCACGGCATAAACATAGGCTTTGCAGGCATTCATCGTCGTATACATGTCGGCAACCTTGCCCTGCATGAGCTGGAACTCGCCGATCGGCTGGCCGAACTGTTCGCGCTGGTGCAGGTAGGGCATGACCACATCCATGCACGCCTGCATGATGCCGAGCGGCCCGCCGGCCAGCACTGCACGCTCATAGTCGAGGCCGCTCATCAGCACGCCAACTCCGCCGTGCAGCTCGCCTAACAAATTGGCCGCCGGCACGCGGCAGTTGACGAAGGTGAGTTCTCCGGTCGGCGAACCCCGCATGCCGAGCTTGTCGAGACCAGGATGGGCGGTGAATCCCGGTGTCCCGCGCTCAACGATAAAGGCCGAAATTCCATGCGTGCCGGCCGCCGGGTCGGTCTTGGCGTAAACAATGACGACGTCGGCGATCGGCCCGTTGGTGATCCACATCTTCTGGCCATTGAGCACATAGGAGCCGCCGTCCGCCTGCGCGGTGAGGCGCATGCTGACCACGTCGGAACCGGAACCGGATTCGGACATGGCTAACGCACCAACGTGCTCGCCGCTGACCAGCCGCGGCACGTAATGATCGCGCTGTGCGTCGTTGCCGTTCAGGACCAGCTGATTGACGCAGAGATTGGAATGCGCGCCGTAGGACAGACCCACGGCGCCGCTGGCACGGGAGATTTCCTCGACCGCGATCACATGTGCGAGGTAGCCCAGGCCAGCGCCGCCCCAGCGTTCCGGCACCGTGATGCCGAGCAGGCCCTGTTCGCCGAGCAGGGGCCAGAGGTCCCGCGGCAGGGCGTTATCGCGGTCGATGTCCGCGGCCCGCGGCGCGATGCGCTCGCCGGCGAACCTGGCGACGCTGTCCCGCAGGCTGTCCAGGTCCTCGCCCAATGCAAAGTCGGGACCCAGTTCAATTCGTGGCTGGGATTTCATGGTAGTATTGTCGGACAATCCGATAATCGGAGCAATAGCGATGTCGCAGTTGCCAAGCCAGATTGAGCCACAGTCGGCGGAATTCCGCATGCGCGAGGCCGGGATGCTGGCCCTGGTCACGGACCTGAACGCCAGGACGGCTGCCATTGCCGCCGGCGGGTCCGTGGCCGCGATGACCCGGCATCGCGAGCGCGGCAAATTGCCCGTGCGCGAGCGGATTGCGGCGCTGCTGGATCCCGGCTCGCCGTTTCTGGAGTTTTCACAGCTTGCGGCGTTCGAGGTCTACGACGAGCCGGTCCCGGCCGCTGGCCTGATCACCGGGATCGGCCGGGTCGCGGGTCGTGAGTGTGTCATCGTCGCCAACGACGCCACAGTCAAGGGTGGCACCTATTACCCGTTGACCGTGAAGAAGCACTTGCGGGCGCAGGAGATCGCCGCCGACAACTGTTTGCCGTGCATCTACCTGGTCGATAGTGGCGGGGCGTTTCTGCCACGACAGGATGAAGTATTCCCGGATCGCGATCATTTCGGCCGGATCTTCTTCAATCAGGCGAACCTGTCGGCGCGGGGCATCGCGCAGATCGCCGTGGTCATGGGCAGTTGCACGGCGGGCGGCGCGTATGTTCCGGCGATGAGCGATGAGGCGGTCATCGTCCGCGAGCAGGGCACGATATTTCTCGGCGGGCCGCCGCTGGTCAAGGCCGCGACCGGTGAAGAAGTGACCGCCGAAGACCTCGGCGGCGCGGACGTGCACACGCGGATCTCGGGCGTCGCCGACCACATGGCCGACGACGACCTGCATGCACTGGCGCGAACCCGCGAAATCGTCACGCGCCTCGGGCCGCCACAGCGGGCTAACGTACAGCTGGCGACGCCGGTCGCGCCGCGATTTCCGGCCGGGGAATTGCGCGGCATCGTGCCGCTGGATGCGCGCCACACCTTCGACGTCCGCGAGGTCATTGCGCGCCTGGTGGACGACAGCGCGTTCGATGAGTTCAAGGCGCGCTACGGCACGACCCTGGTGTGCGGTTTTGCACGCATCGAGGGCGTGCCGGTCGGCATCATTGCTAACAACGGGATCCTGTTCAGTGAATCTGCGCTGAAGGGCGCGCATTTCATCGAACTTTGCTGCCAGCGCAACACGCCGCTGGTGTTTCTGCAGAACATCACCGGCTTCATGGTCGGCCGCAAGTACGAGAACAACGGCATCGCCCGCGACGGCGCCAAGCTGGTGACGGCCGTGGCCTGTGCGCGCGTGCCGAAACTGACCATGGTCATTGGGGGTTCTTTTGGCGCCGGTAACTACGGCATGTGCGGCCGCGCCTACAGCCCACGCTTCCTGTGGCTGTGGCCCAATGCGCGCATCAGCGTTATGGGTGGCGAGCAGGCCGCCAGCGTGTTGTGGCAGGTGCGTGTCGATGCGATGGCCGCCAGTGGCAAGGCGCCAGCTGCCGATGAAGAAGCAAAGTTCAAGCAGCCGGTCCGCGATCAATACGAGCGGCAGGGCCATCCTTACTACGCCTCCGCGCGTCTCTGGGACGATGGCATCATCGATCCCGCCGATTCCCGTCGCGTGTTAGGCCTGGGACTGCATGCCTGCCTCAATGCGCCCATTGAACCGACGCGCTTCGGCGTGTTCCGGATGTAACGGTGCGAATCCGATGGCCATGATTCCCAGTGTCCTGGTTGCCAACCGCGGTGAAATTGCCGTGCGCATCATCCGCAGTGCGCGCCGCCTGGGCATCCGCACGGTTGCGGTGTTCTCCGATGCGGATCGCGCGGCCCAGCATGTGGCGCTGGCCGACGAAGCCGCGTATCTCGGGCCGGCCGCCGCTGCCGAAAGCTATCTGCACTTCGAGCGCGTGCTCGCGGCCGCGCGCCGCACGAAGGTGGCGGCCGTCCACCCGGGCTATGGGTTTCTCTCGGAGAATGCCGACTTTGCCTCGGCCTGCAGGGCGGCGGGCATAGAGTTCATAGGACCTGACGACCATGCCATACGAGTCATGGGTTCCAAGTCCGCGGCCAAGGAAGCGGTGGCGGCGGCGGGTGTCCGGACCATCCCGGGTTTCCTGGGAGAGCGGCAGGACGACGCGACGCTCGCGCGCGAGGCGGATCGAATCGGCTATCCGCTGCTGGTCAAGGCAATTGCCGGCGGCGGCGGCAAGGGCATGCGCATCGTGCGCGAGTCCGGCGCGTTAGGTGAGGCATTGTCAGGCGCGCGCCGCGAGGCGCGGGCGGCCTTCGGCGATGACCGCGTGCTGCTGGAGCGGTTCCTGGAACGGCCCCGTCATGTTGAAGTACAGGTGTTCGGCGACCGGCACGGCAACCTGGTGCACCTGTTCGAACGCGACTGCTCGCTGCAGCGCCGGCACCAGAAAGTCATCGAGGAAGCGCCGGCTCCGGGTTTGTCGCCGCAGCTTCGTGCCACGCTGCATACACAGGCGCTGGCCGCTGCGCGCGCTGTCAGTTACGTCGGCGCCGGTACGGTTGAGTTTCTGGTTGAGGACGACCAGGCCTGGTTCATTGAAATGAACACGCGGCTGCAGGTCGAGCACCCGGTTACCGAGCTGATCACCGGCCTTGACCTGGTCGAATGGCAGTTTCGCATTGCCAGTGGCGAACCGTTGCCGCTGGCGCAGTCCGATATTCGTGAGCAAGGGCATGCGATAGAGCTGCGCATCTGTGCCGAGGACCCGCGCCAGGGATTGTTGCCGTCGATTGGCGAGCTGACATGCTTTGAGCTCGAAGGCGAATCGGCACCCTGGGTTCGATTCGATACCGGCTTCGCGACTGGCGACGCCGTAACGCCGCACTACGACTCCATGCTCGCGAAATTGATTGTGCATGGCCCCGACCGCAACAGTGCCATCGAGCGTGCACGCCACTCGTTGCGGGCGCTACGCGTCGCGGGCGTTGCGACCAATCGCAGTTTCCTCGACGCGTTGTTGCGGCAACCGGCGTGGCTGCAGGGCCACTTCGACACCAACCTGATCACCCGGGAGCAGGAGACAATTCTGGCCGCCGCCGCCGCGGGCGCCGCTGACATGCCCGCCGAGGTGCGCGCGTTGTTAGCCATCGCGCTGCTGGATCCGCCCACGCAGGCGGGCGCGGCCGCCAGTCCCTGGGACCGCCGTGACGGCTTCAGTCCCAACCTGCCGCGCCTGGTGCGCGTGTGGGTTCAAGATGGCGGGATGGTGCGCCTGGAATGCCTGCGCGAAACCGAGTGGCGTGTCAGCTGGACCGACGGATCGGTAGTCGTGATAGCCGACCTGCGCATCGGCGACGGCCGAATATCAGGCCAAGTCAATGGGCAGCGCTGGTCGGCGAGACTGCTGCGCGGCCCGCTGGGCTGCACCTGGGTTGGCGCTGAAGGCAGCTTTTCGCTGCAACTATATCGAGCCGCCGTCGACGACAGCGCCGGTGCCGGTGGCATCGCTAACAAGCAGGTAATCGCCCCGATGCCGGGGCAGATTCTCGCCGTGCATGTCAGCGCGGGCGAAAAGCTTGAGCGCGGGGCGCGACTCGTGACACTGGAAGCGATGAAGATGGAGCACACACTGACAGCGGCCAGCGCCGCAACGGTCATTACGGTCGACTGCCAGCCGGGGCAGCGCGTGCAGGATGGCGCGGTGCTGCTGCGCCTGGATCCGGCCTGAAAGCAGGGCCGGGCCCCGCTACTGCAGGGCCTCCAGCGCATCGACGTAGCGCAGGCCCAGTGCCTGGGCCACTTCCTTGTGCGTGACCAGCCCGTTGTGCACGTTGAGGCCGTTGCGCAGGTGCGGGTTGGCGATCATGGCGGCGCGTGCGCCCTTGCCGGCGATATCGAGCACGTAGGGCAGCGTGGCATTGTTGAGCGCAAACGTCGAGGTGCGCGGCACGCCTCCCGGCATGTTAGCAACGCAATAGTGGATGACGCCGTCGACCACGTAGGTGGGTTCATCGTGGGTGGTCGGCCGCGTGGTCTCGAAACAACCGCCCTGATCGACCGCCACATCGACAATGACCGATCCCGGCTTCATCTTGCGCACAATTTCACGCGTCACCAGCTTGGGTGCGGCTGCGCCCGCGATCAGCACGCCACCGATGACCAGGTCGGCTGCCATGCAGTGGTGCTCGATCGCGGCGCGGGTGGAAAATACCGTGTTGAGCGGCCGCCCGAACTGCATCCACAGGCGCCGCAGCACATCGACATTGCGATCCAGCACCCAGACATCGGCGCCCATGCCGAGCGCGATATCGATCGCATGCGTACCGACCACACCGCCACCCAGTACCACGACTTTCGCCGGGTCGACGCCGGGTACGCCACCTAACAAAACGCCGAGTCCGCCATGGGCTTTTTCCAGGAAGTAGGCGCCGGCCTGGATCGACATGCGGCCCGCGACTTCCGACATCGGTGCTAACAGGGGCAGGCCGCCGGCCGCCGACGTGACGGTTTCGTAGGCAATGCAGGTGGCGCCGCTGGCGATCAGTTCCTGCGCCTGTTCCGGATCGGGCGCGAGATGCAGGTAAGTGAACAGGACCTGGCCCTTGCGCAGCCGCTTGCGCTCTATGGCCTGCGGTTCCTTGACCTTGATAATCATGTCGGATTCCGCAAATACCGCGTCGGCAGTCGGCAGGATGCGCGCCCCCGCGGCCTGGTATTCGGCATCGGTAACGCCGATGCCCATGCCGGCGCCGGCTTCGACCGTGGCCTGGTGGCCGTGCTCGACCACCTCGCGCACACTCGCCGGCACCAGGCCAACGCGGTATTCGCGCACTTTGATTTCCTTGGGGACGCCTATTTTCATGTGCAAACTCTCAGTCGTTAGCCGGATATACGACTATTGTACTCCCGTGCGGCTATTGGACATCCTCCAGAAGAGCGCCCGGGCAGGGTGGCGAAAGTCTAAAATAGCATCCTGATGACCACCCCGTCCGCGCCCCTGACGCTGTTCGAAAAACTCTGGCGGCAGCACCTGATTGCCGAGCTGCCGGGCGGCGTCGGATTGCTGGCCATAGACCGCGTCTTTCTGCACGAACGCACCGGCTCCATAGCGCTCAAGAGCCTGCATGAAGCCGGCAGGACGGTGCGCGATCCGGCGCGCGTGTTCTGCACCATGGATCATATCGTCGACACGTTTCCCGGGCGTGGCGATGACACGCGCATGCCGGGAGGCAAGGCCTTCATCACCGAGACCCGTTCAGCTGCGTTAGCCGCCGGGATTCGCCTGTTTGACGTCCGCGATCCGGACCAGGGCATCGTGCACGTGATTTCGCCGGAGCTGGGCGTCGCGCTGCCCGGTGCGACCATCGTTTGCCCGGACAGCCACACCTGCACCCAGGGCGCGTTAGGTACGTTGGCCTGGGGTATCGGCTCGACCGACGCGGAACATGCGCTCGCGACGGGTACGCTGCGGGTCCAGAAACCGCAGAGCATGCGCGTCAGCTTTACCGGCGTGTTAGGTCCGGGGGTCAGTTCCAAGGACCTGAGCCTGGCGCTGATCGCCAGGCATGGCTCGGTCGGTGGCAATGGTTATGCGATCGAATTTGCCGGCGCAGCGGTGCGCGCGCTCGACATGGAAGCGCGCCTGACCTTGTGCAACATGGCCACCGAGTTTTCGGCAGTGACAGGGTTCATTGCCGTGGACGATGTGACGATCGACTACCTGCGCGGCCGTCGTTACGCGCCGCAGGCAGCGGCATTCGACGCCGCTGCCGCCGTGTGGCGCGACCTCAAAAGTGATCCGGGTGCGAGCTTCGATGCGGAGATCGAAATCGATGTCACGGGACTGGCACCGATGGTGACCTGGGGCACCAGCCCCCAGCATGCGGTGCCGGTGACCGCCTCGGTGCCGGATGAGGCTGACAGTGGTACCACGCCGCAGTCATACCGGCGGGCGCTGGAGTACATGGGCGTTACCGCAGGCACGGCGTTGCTGGACTTGCCGATTGATGCGGCCTTCATCGGTTCCTGCACTAACAGCCGCGTATCGGACCTGCGGCGCGCCGCTGCTGTATTGCGTGGGCGCAAGGTCGCAGCGGGCGTACGGGCAATCTGCGTGCCCGGATCCATGACGGTCAAGCGTCAGGCGGAAGCGGAAGGCCTGGACCAGGTATTTCGCGAAGCCGGCTTCGAGTGGCGCGAATCGGGCTGCTCCATGTGTTTTTTCTCGGGCGGCGAAAGCTTTGGCAAGCGTGAGCGCGTGGTGTCATCCACCAACCGCAACTTTGAAAGCCGCCAGGGCCCCGAGACGCGGACGCATATAGCGAGCCCCGAAACTGTCGCAGCGAGCGCCATCGCCGGTCGTCTGGCCGATGTGCGTCTGTTAGCCAGCGCACCGGCGGGGCGGAGCTGAGAAGCATGCAGGCATTTACCACCATCACTGCCGTTGCCGCGCCGCTGCTGCGCGACAATATCGATACCGACATCATTATTCCGTCGCGGGAAATGAAGACGGTCTCGAAGACGGGCCTGGCGGACGGCCTGTTCGCTGGCTGGCGCTACCGCGAAATCGGCGGTCGCGACCCGAATCCCGGGTTCGTGCTGAACCAGTCCGCCTATGCGGGCACCGCCATTTTGTTAGGTGGCGGAAATTTTGGTTGCGGCTCGAGTCGCGAACACGCCGTGTGGGCGCTGGCCGAATATGGCATCCGCGCGGTGCTGGCGCCGAGTTTTGCGCCGATTTTCTTTGGCAACTGCGTGCGCAATGGCATTGCACCGGTGACGTTGCCCGCCGATGTCATCGCCGCGATCGCCGGCGGCGTGGCGCAAGACCCGGCTGGCAACCCGCTCACTGTGGACTTGCGGGCGATGCGAGTCAGCCTGCCGGACGGCCGGCATTGGTCTTTCGAGATGGGCGCGGAGCAGCGTGAGATGCTGCTGGAAGGTCTGGACGGGATTGATCTGACCTGGAAATGGCGCGCGCAGATCGAGAGCTTTCTGGCTGCCGACCGCAAGGCGCGGCCGTGGATCTATCTGGATAAATCTGTTAGGTAACAATGTGAGTAACAAGATCCTGATCAGTGAGGTTGGCCCGCGCGACGGCTTGCAGAGCATCAGCAGTATCATGCCGCTGGCGGCCAAGAAGGCCTGGATCATGGCTGAGGCGGCTGCGGGCGTCACGGAAATCGAGGTTGGCAGTTTCGTGCCGGCGAAGATCCTGCCGCAACTTGCCGACACGGCTGAAGTGGTTGCGTTTGCACGCGGCATCCCGGGGCTCACTGTGGCGGCGCTGGTGCCGAACCTGACAGGCGCCGAGGCGGCGGTCGCGGCGGGCGCGCACAAGATCACGATTCCTTTGTCGGCGTCGGAAACGCACAGTCTGAAGAACGTGCGGCGCACGCACGCCCAGATGCTGGATGAAGTCCGCGGTATCGTCAGTCTGCTGCGCACGCTTCCTGCGGACCGGCGTCCGAAGTTCGAGGGCGGCTTGTCCACCGCGTTTGGCTGCACGATCGAAGGCATCGTGAAGCCGGAAAAAGTAGTCATGCTGGCCGAGCAGTTGATGGCTGCGGGTTGCGATGAAGTAGGGCTGTCGGATACCACCGGCTATGCGAATCCCGCCCAGGTGCGTGATCTGGTCCGGCGGGTCAAGGCCGCAGTCGGTGATCACGCGCTATCGGGCCTGCATCTGCACAACACGCGCGGACTTGGGCTGGCGAACGTGATCGCCGGGCTCGAGGTCGGCATCACGACCTTCGACAGTTCGTTAGGTGGCCTGGGCGGCTGCCCGTTTGCGCCCGGCGCCTCCGGCAACATCGTCACCGAAGACCTGGTCTTCATGCTGGAAGCCATGGGACTGAAGACCGGTATCGACCTGCCGAAGCTGCTCGCGGTACGCGATATTCTGCGCGCGGCGCTGCCGGATGATGAACTGTATGGATTCACGCCGGATGCGGGATTGCCGCTGGGCTTTGTTCCGGCAACTGGGGGATCTCGGGCATGACCATACCCACGCGACCGGCGCCGCTGGCCGGCATCCGCATCGTCGAATTTACCCATATGGTCATGGGTCCGGCCGTCGGCGCCATCATGTCGGAGCTCGGCGCCGAAGTGATCCGCGTCGAACCGGTTGGCGGCGATGCGACCCGTGTCTTGTTAGGTTCCGGCGCTGGGTATTTTCCGATGTACAACCGCGGCAAGAAAAGCATTTGCCTCGATCTCAAGAGCGCGCGCGGACTGGAAATCGCACGGCAACTTTGCAGCAAAGCCGATGTGGTCGTCGAAAATTTTCGCAGCGGCACGATGGAAAAGCTGGGACTGGGCTATGACGCGCTGGCGACGTTGAACCCACGCCTCATCTATTGTTCGGAGAAAGGTTTTCTCAAAGGCCCGTATGAAAACCGCACGGCCCTCGATGAAGTGGCGCAGATGATGGGCGGGCTGGCCTATATGACAGGCCCGCCGGGTACGCCGTTGCGGGCCGGCACCTCGGTGATCGATGTGACCGGGGGCATGTTTGGTGTCATCGCCATCATGGCGGCGATCGAGGAGCGGCATCGCACCGGGCGCGGGCAACAGGTGTCGAGCTCGCTGTTTGAGACCACGGTCTATCTGGTCGGTCAGCACATGGCGCAGAAAGCGGTGACCGGGCAGGCCGCGCGACCCATGCCAGTGCGGATTTCAGCCTGGGCGATCTACAATGTATTCGAAACGGCGGACGACGACCACGTGTTTGTCGGTATCGTGTCGGACAGTCTGTGGGAAAAATTCTGCGCGGCGTTCGACCAGCCGGAATTGGCTGCCAATCCCGACTACAAGACCAATTCGCAGCGGGTGCTGGCGCGTGACAGCCTGCTGCCGCGTATTCGTGAGCTATTCAAGACATTCAAAAAAGCGGACCTGGTTGAGAAGCTGGAGCGCACGGGCCTGCCGTTTGCGCCCATCGGCAAGCCCGAGGAACTGTTCGACGATCCTCATCTGCTGGCCAGTGGCGGGTTGGGCCTGACGACGCTGCCGGACGGCCGGCAAACTCACTTGCCGATCCTCCCGATAGAAATGGGCGGCCTGCGGCCGCAGCAGGACGGCAGTCTTGCCAAGCCCGGCCAGCAGACCGATGAGGTGCTGGCGATGTTAGGTATTGCGGGCAGTGATGTTGCGGCGCTACGCGCGGCCAAGGTTGTCGGCTGAGCGAGGATAACAGCGGGCTTCCATACCGACCCGCAAGTTCTCGCCTGCGCCGCTTTGCAGGTAGGCGTTCTCGCCAAAGGTCACGCCAAGCAGGGCCTTGTTCCAGCGGTACTTCTTCAGCGTCGCGGTCGGATCCGGTCCCGGCAGGCCGGTGTTCTGATCAATCGACGGGATTACGCAGCGAGTGCAGGGCTTGCACAGCCGTAGCGTGATCGGACCGATTTCGACTCGCTCGACCTGATCCTCGGTCCAGGGCGGCAACCCCGCGAGCACGATGTTAGGCCGGAAAGCGTTCATGGCCAGCGCGGCGCCCATCTTGAGGCTCAGGTCATCGAGCGAGGCCTGGTTTGCCACCAGAATCGGGTAGCCGTCGGCGAATGCGACCGGAACGATCTCGCCAGGCGTCATGGCTGGATTCGCGCGCCGCGCCAGGTCGGGCCCGGCGTGCACCAGCCTTACCGGCTCACCGAGAAATTCACTGCACCAGCGCGCGGCATCGTCGCCGCAATCTTCGGCGTTGCCGCGATGCGACCAGATATCCACAAGCCTGAGAACCGGCCTGGCCGGTATCGGCACTGTTAGCCTGGGCAGCGACCCGATTGGGCCGAGCTCCAGACCGCCGTCAACCGGGACCGCAGGGAGCAGGGCCAGCCGAGCCTGGGTGCGCTGGGTGATGAACCGGCCGCGCGCATCGACCAGCAGCCAGCAGCGGTCAAAGCGCAGGCCACGCGGGTCGACGGTGACTTCATCCCTGCCGATACCACGTGCCGACTTGAGTGGATAGACGGTAAGGTCCTGTACGCGCGCGAGCCACATTGTGGCAATGTTACGCCTTCAGTCATTGAAGGGAATCCGCCATGCAATCGGAGTTGCGTCGTCTGCTCGGGAACAATGTCGGCGCGGATGAGCTGATCGACGATCCGGTCGAAGCGGCTGCGCTGGCAAGTGATGTTTATATCGCGGGCACCGCCATGGGCGCGCTGCGTTGCCGCAGCGCCGACACGCTGTCCAGGGCCATGGCCATCCTGCATCGGGAACGCATTGCCATGGTCCCGCGCGGCGGCGGCATGTCCTACACCGGCGGCTATGTCCCTGCGCGCACGCGCAGCGTCATCATCGACACCAGCGTGATGAATCGCATTATCGAGATCAGCGCGGAAAACATGCTGATCAGCGTCGAAGCGGGCGTCACCTGGAAGGCCATACACGAGGCCTTGAAGCCGCTCGGGCTGCGTCTGCCATTTTTCGGCACTTTTTCTGGCGCGAAGGCGACCGTTGGCGGTGGTCTTTCCAATGGAGCGCTGTTCCTGGGCAGCGCCCGCTACGGGACGGCCACGGACTGTATGTTAGGTCTCGAGGTGATCCTGGCGGACGGCACGCGGGTGCGTACCGGGCAATCCGGGTTCGAGCACGTCGACCATTGCTTCTATCGCACCTATGGCCCGGACCTCGCCGGACTGTTCACGCACGATTGCGGCACGCTGGGCGTGAAGATCGCCGCGACCTTTCGCTTGATCGAGATGCCGGTTCACTCCGGATATGCGTCATTTGTTTTCGATGGCCCAGCGCAGACAGCGGCGGCTTTGTCGGCGGTCGCCCGTACTGGTGCGGCTGAAGAAGCCTACGTCTTCGATCCCGCGTCGACGCGTAAGAATCTCGAGGCTAATGGCATCAAGGACGACCTGAAAACTCTCGCGCAGGTCATTCGCAATGAGCGTTCGCTGCTGAAGGGGCTCAAGTCCGGCGTGCAGCTCGCACTGGGCGGCAAGGATTTTGTCGCCCCCGATGCTTTTTCACTGCATGTGGTCGCTACCGGCAGGACGGAAGCCGCGGTGGACGCCGATCTGGATGCCTGCCGCGAGGCGGCGCTCAAGGGGGGCGGCGCCGAAATCGTCAATTCCATACCCAAGGCGGTGCGCGCCGGCCTGTTTCCGCATCCCAACGGTGTGTTAGGCCCGAAGGGCGATCGCTGGGCGGCGCTGAATGCGAAGGTTCCGCACTCCGGGGCCATGGCGCTGATCAATGCGTCCGCGCAGTTGCTGGCACCGCACGAGGCCCGGATGCAGGAACTCGGCGTCTGGATGAGTTATCTCTATATAGCCGTCGGCAATCACGCTTTCAGTTTTGAACCTGTTTTTCACTGGTTCGATGAATGGCTGCCGATGCATCAGCGAACCCCGCAACCCGCATTCCTCGCGGATCTCAAGAACCCGGAGCCGAATCCGGCTGCGCGGCTGCTGGTGGAGGAATTGCGCTGCGCGATGGCCCAGCTGTTCCGCGAACACGGCGCGGCGTCGAACCAGATTGGCAAGACCTATCAATATCGCGAAGGGCTGCGCGCCGAGACACGCAATCTGCTGGATGGCCTGAAGCGATCGGTCGATCCGCTGGGTCTGATGAACCCGGGGGCGCTAGGCTTCGATCGTTAGCAGCCGGCCGGTGGAGTTGCTGCCGAGGCCGGCGTCGCGGTCATAGGTGGTCGCTGGTGGCCGCGCGGTGATGACCTCGAGCATACCCTCGACGCGCCGCAAGCGCGCATTGACCATGAGGCCGTTGCGCTCGTTCAATTCGCGACAGCGCGTGGCGAGTTCTGCGCAGCGTCGCCAGTTTGCAGTCAAGCCGTTGCCAGGATCGCACCAGCGCAGCATTTTCTCGAGGCCGGCATGCGTGTCCGGGTAAGTCAGCAGCGTCAGCATGCTGCGTCTTTCATCCTGGATCCTGAGCAAGGCGCCCATGGCGCGGGAGCGGGCGTTGCCGCGTTCGTCGAGCGCATCGAGATTATTCGCGAGAATTGCCGCGTACTCGGTGTCCAGCAGTTGGACTAGTTTTTGCAGCTGCAATTCTTCGTCGCGCAGCAGAGTCGCGATCTGGCCGCGATAAAGTGTTGAATCCATGGTGCTCTGCGCCTAACGCTCGCGGCGCTGGGCTTCAGTCAATTCGGCGTCGGAACGCATCAGCCGTTCTGCGACCTTGCCGGCGTCCACCTGATAGCGGCCGTCGGCAATAGCGGAGCTGATGGTCTTCACGCGGGCTTCGTCAACCACGGGAATCTGTGCGAGCACCTTTTCCAGCGCTGCCAGTTGGCGCGCAGCGGGAGTGATTTCGATGTCGGAACGAGCCGGCTTGGTCGCCTTGTCTTCGGCGCGGTTTTCCTGGCCCACATCGCGCGGACGCGCGACGCTGGCGCCGCCAGTCACGCTGACGGGTCGTCCGTCCAGTCCTTCAATTTTGTGGGTCATCAAACGTTCTCCTGCTCGTCACATGCTGTTTCGGCGGCGGGGGCGGAAACTTTAATATATTTGCGGGGCGACATAATCCAAATAATGTGAACTGCGTCATGGTTGCACGCTGACAGTAGCATCGGTGGCGGCTATTCCCTCGACCACGCGCCGCGACGACAGGTTCTGCACCCGTACCCGTTCGCCGGAACGGGCATCCTGCATCGCGAGCCCATCCGCGCGGATTTCGATTTCACCCGTTCGCGCTAACAACACCACCGCCTGGCCACGGCGAATCACCAATTCTGGTTCCAGCATGTCGTATGTCAACACGGCGCCCGCAGTGACAGGGCGCCGCAGGCGCCGGTCATGAAGGTTATCGGCCGACTGGACCCGGTCTGCAGCGGTTCCGCTTTGCGCCAGGCGGACCAGGCTGAAATCATCCGCCTTGAAAGGCGCGCCGCGTGGCAGCGGCCGGCGGGCAACCATCACGACCCGTTCGACCGACACGCGGGTCGGGATGTTCACGCGCCAGCGCGCGCCGCTGTCGCAGGCGACCTCAACCAGTTGACGCTCCTGGCCGGCCTGGCTGACCGGAACAATGGCGCGCAGTGGACTCGAGCAGACTGGCAGGCGCAGGCGCGGATCCGGGGCGATCGCTTCGACGTTAGCCTGAGCATCAGGGCCTGCGGTTTTCTGCACGATGGCGAGCACGGCCGTTCTTGCAGCCTCGGTCAGCTGCGTAAGCGATTGAACTCCCGCGGTCTCGGCCAGCGCCGCAGCGCTGCAGGCCATCAGCACCCAGGGAACCAGCCTGCTGCGGCCCAGCCGTCGGAAAATTGACCTTGCTTGATACATGGCTGATATTGAGCAAGCTTCGTGCCAGCCGGTAAAAGCGCCTAAATTTTTGTTCGACCGTGCCGTTAGCGTATTGGCAGACCTCCAGAATCGCTGTCAGCAGCGAGATCTTGCCGCAGCAGCGGCAAGCGCTGGCCATGCGCTGTGCGCCATGTCCGCAGCTAACATGATGGCAGTCACATTCGTGGCGCCCCGCGCCCAATTAAGCCCGCTGGCACGTCGCTTGCTAGTACCCGACTGGAGTCAGTTCTCTGTCGGAGTTATCCAGTGTTCGACCTCGATGCACAAATTGGAGTTCACGCAGAAGCGTTGCGGCTGCGGGCCCGCCGTGGCGAGTTGATTGCCAACAATCTCGCCAATGCGGATACGCCCGGATTTAAGGCGCGAGACGTCGACTTTCGTAAGGCGCTTGCGGATGCCAGGCAGCCTGGCGGTGCGCTGACGCTGAGCACGACCAATGCTGCACATCTCGGTCACGGTGCCAACGCGGCGCTGCCGGAAGGCACCGGCGTCGTTCAGTACCGCGTTCCCATGGCGCCGGCACTGGACGGCAACACGGTCGATGCGCAGGTCGAGCAGGCAGCGTTCGCCGAGAACGCCGTGCGTTATCAGGCAACGCTTAGTTTTCTCAACTCCCGGTTCCGCGGCCTCATGACCGCGATAACGGGTCAATAGGAATCATCATGTCATCCTTCAAAGTATTCGACATCGCCGGATCCGGCATGTCCGCGCAGACGGTGCGGCTCAATACTGTCGCTAGCAATCTTGCCAACGCAAACAGTGTCAGCGGCGACCCATCCCAAGTCTACAAGGCACGGCATCCGGTTTTCCAGGCGCTGCGCTCCGGCGCAGGCAACGAAGACGGTGCTTCGGTCCAGGTGTTAGGCATCACGGAGTCGCAGGCCGCGCCGCTGACGCGCTACGAACCGGGCAATCCGCTGGCAGACGCGAATGGCTACGTGTACTCACCCAACGTCAGCGTAGTCGAGGAGATGGTCGACATGATTTCCGCCGCGCGTTCCTATGCAAGCAACGTCGAAGTCATCAATACATCCAAGGAGTTGCTGATGGCGACTCTGCGGCTCGGGAGTTAAGCAATGGACACGGCAACTGCGCCTTCGATCAGTGAAATCCTGTCGCCCCGCGCAACAGCCGCTGCGGGGAAGCGCGGCAAACAACAGCTCGGGCAGGAGGATTTCATGCAACTGATGGTTACCCAGCTCAGAAACCAGGACCCTTTCAAACCACTCGAGCCCGAGCAGTTTCTCGGGCAACTGGCGCAGTTCTCCACCGTCAGCGGGATCGAGTCCATGCGCAATTCCCTGTCCGGTCTCAGCGCGTCATTGCAGGGCTCGCAGGTGCTGCAGGGAGCGACCCTTGTCGGCCGTTCCGTGTTAGCAGCCGGGCAGGTTGCGCAACTATCCGATACCGGGACCATATCCGGTGCGCTGGGTGTGCCCGCCGGCGCCAGCAACGTCCAGGTCCGGGTGCTCGATGCCGGCGGTAGTCTGGTGCGAACCTTCAATGTTCCTGCAAACGGCGAACTCAGCGAGTTTTCCTGGGATGGCCTGGACAGCGGTGGTACCCGCATGCCCGCGGGCCAGTACGCGCTGGAGGCCGTCGCTGCTGTCGGCGGACGTCAGGAGTCGGTCGAGATGCTGCTGCGTCAACGGGTTGACAGCGTCACGATCGATCCGGCCGGCGGTGCGCTGCGGCTGAATACCGCGGGCGGCGCCATCGCACTGGGCGATGTCCGCCGCATCATGTAACTCGATATCTAACAGTTTTGGTAACAGGAGTCTTCCATGGCATTTCGTCTCGCGCTTTCAGGTCTCAACGCGGCTTCGGCCGATCTGTCGGTTACTGCCAACAACATCGCGAACACCGGCACCACCGGGTTCAAGGGGTCACGGGCGCAGTTTTCCGAACTATTTTCCGTTTCGTCGACTGGTGTCAGCAGCACGGCGACCGGTAACGGTGTCCGGGTTTCCAGCGTGGCGCAGCAGTTCAGCCAGGGCAATATCGACTTTACCGACAACAGTCTCGACATGGCCATCAGCGGCCAGGGATTCTTCATCCTCAGTGACAATGGCGCCCAGGCCTACACGCGGTCCGGCGCATTTCTGGTCGATCGCGACGGCTACGTGGTCAACAGCAACGATCAGCGCCTGCAGGTGTTTCCGCCGACGCCGCAAGGCGTCTTCAATACCGGGTCGCTGGCCGACCTGCGTCTCGTCACCAGCGAAAGTGCGCCTTCGGCGACCAAGACGGTCGAAATGGTCATGAACCTGCCCGCGAACGCGACGCCGCCGCCGTCGGCAGTGTTTGACCCTGCGGATCCGGACAGCTTCAATCACTCGTCGTCGATGACCGTGTACGATTCGTTAGGTGCGGCGCACACGGCATCGGTCTATTTCATCAAGACCGCGGTTCCTAATACCTGGTCGCAGCGGCTTTCCATCGATGGCTCGCTGGTTGGCGTGCCGCAGACGATGGTCTACAACAACACCGGTAACTTGATTGCACCAGCCACCGGGCGAATCACGTTTCCGCCGTTCACGCCCACGACCGGCGCGGCCGACATGAATGTGACCTATGACTTCAGCAAGACCACGCAGTATGGCGGCGCGTTTACGGTGAATGCGATTACACAGGATGGCTACACGACCGGCCGCCTGATCGGCATCGACACCGGCAGCACCGGCATTGTGCAGGCGCGTTTCACCAACGGGCGGTCCGAGCCGCTGGGCCAGATCGCCATGGCCAATTTTTCCAATCCTAACGGCTTGCAGCAGCTCGGCGACACAAACTGGGCGGAAACATTCGGCTCCGGGCAGGCGTTGAAAGGCCAGGCGGGCAATGCAGGCCTGGGCCTTATCCAGTCTGGCGCGCTCGAAGCCTCGAACGTCGACATCACCGAGCAGCTGGTCAACATGATCACGGCGCAGCGCAATTTCCAGGCGAACGCGCAGATGATCTCGACGGCTGACGCGGTAACGCAGACGATCATCAACATCCGCTAACGCTGACTGGCCAGGAGCAGACCCGTGGATAAAATGTTGTATGTAGCGATGTCGGGCGCCAAGGAGACCTTGCGCGCCCAGACAGCTAACAGTCACAACCTCGCGAACGCGTCTACGACTGGCTTTCGCTCGGATCTGACGGCCTTCATGAGTCGTGCGGTCGCCGGGCCGGGATTCGAGTCGCGCGTCTATGCATCGGCCACCACGCTCGGCTGGGATCGCAGCGCCGGTGCCCTGGCGTCAACGGGCCGCGACCTCGATGTCGCAGTCAACGGGCAGGGCTGGATCGCGGTCCAGGATGCTAACGGCAACGAGGCCTACACTCGCGCGGGCGACCTGAAAGTTGACGTCAATGGACAGTTGCGCAACGGCGCAGGCCGGGCGGTCCTGGGTGATGGCGGCCCGATCAGCATGCCGCAGGGCACTGCCACGCTGGTTGCGGGTGACGGATCGATTTCCGTCGTGCCGGTCGGCCAGGCCGCCAGCTCGGTCAGCACGGTCGCGCGTATCAAGCTGGTGAATCCTGACGCCGCGCAGCTCGAGCGCGGTGAAGACGGGCTGTTTCGCATGCGTGATGGCAGTGTCGCGCCGGCCGATGCGGGCGTGCGGCTTGCCAGCGGCGCGCTCGAGTCCAGCAACGTCAATGGCGCATCAGCGCTCGTGAACATGATCGAGTTGTCGCGCCGCTTTGAACTGCAAATCAAATCAATTCGAACCGCTGAAGAGAATGCCCGCAGCTCGGAAACGCTGCTGCGCATGGGCTAACACAGGAGCTATTTATGGAACCGGCACTATGGGCAGCGAAGACGGGTCTGGATGCGCAGCAAACGCGCATGACCGTCACCGCGCACAACCTGGCTAACGTCAGCACCAATGGCTACAAGAAAGGGCGCGCAATCTTCGAAGACTTGTTGTACCAGAACGTGCGGCAGGTAGGTGCGCCTACGTCGCAGGACACGACGGCGCCGACCGGCCTCAATCTTGGCACTGGTGCGCGCATCGTTGCGACCGAGCAGATGTATACCCAGGGCAATATCAACACCACCGACAACGGTCTTGATCTCGCGATCAACGGCCGCGGTTTCTTCCAAGTGGCGCTGCCTGATGGAACCACTGGCTACACCCGCGATGGCGGATTCCAGCTGAGCGCACAGGGCCAGCTGGTCACTAACAGCGGCTATGTGGTGCAACCGGCGATCAGCATCCCGGACGGTGCGCAGTCCATCAGCATTTCCAGGGACGGCATCGTCTCGGCGACGATCTCTGGGCAGCCGGCCCCGGTGCAGGTAGGCACGATACAGTTGGCCGATTTCATCAATCCTGCCGGTCTGCAGCCGCGCGGCGAGAACATGCTGACCGAGTCGGCGGCGAGCGGCACACCGCAGACCGGAACACCGGGGCTGAATGGCGTCGGGTTTGTACAGCAGGGCGCGATCGAGTCATCCAACGTCAACGTCGTTGAGGAACTGGTCGCGATGATCGAAACCCAGCGCGCCTACGAAATGAACTCCAAGGCCATTTCCACGACGGATCAGATGCTTGAATATCTGACCAGCCGAGTCTGACAATGTTCCAGTGCGAAAAAGTCCTGTTAGCGGGTGGCTCAATTGCATCTGCGCTGTTATTGAGTGCCTGCGGACTCCTGGCGCGCGGCGAGGATATTCGCTATGACCCCGTGCTGCCTCCGGAGGCAGAGGCGGCGCCCGCGACGGATGGCGCAATCTGGCACGACGGTCACGACATACCGCTGTTCGAAAACGCGGTCGCGCGCAACGTCGGCGACATTCTGACTATCGTACTGTTCGAATCGACGGACGCTTCAAAGAGTTCCAGTACGACGACCAAGAAAGCATCGAAAGCGGATTTACCGGGACCGACCATTGCCGGTCGCCCGGTCACCGTAAACGGCACGGAGATACTGTCCGCCGGGATGGCAAACGAAACATCCTTCAATGGTCAGGGCGCAAGCCGGCAGAGCAACAGCCTGGATGGGCAAGTCACGGTCAGTGTCGTGCGCCGCCTGCCTAACGGCAACCTGCTGATCCGTGGCGAGAAGCTGATCACGATCAATCAGGGCCGTGAATACCTGCAGCTGCAGGGCATTGTCAGGAGCATCGATATCCAGCCCGACAACACGATCCTGTCGACCAAGGTTGCCAACGCCTTGATCACTTATAACGGCAAAGGCGCCGTCGCCAACGCGTCCGCGCCGGGCTTGCTGGCGCGCTTCTTCAATTCTCCACGGACGCCATTTTGATGTTGTCGTCAAAGCTTCGAACCCTGACCCTGCTGGCGTTTGCCCTCGCCACGATCGAGCGCGCGGGCGCGGAAACCGTGCGCGACCTGGCGGCAGTGCAGGGTGTTCGCAGCAACCAGCTGGTCGGCTACGGGCTGGTCGTGGGTCTTGATGGCTCGGGCGACCAGACCAGCCAGGCACCTTTTACCGTCCAGAGTCTCAAGAACATGCTGGCGCGCTTTGGCGTCACTATTCCCCCTAACGTCAATCCGCAGTTGAAAAATGTCGCGGCCGTCAGCGTGCACGCCGAATTGCCACCGTTCATCAAGCCCGGCCAGCGCATCGATGTGACGGTCTCGTCGATCGGCAACGCCGGCAGCCTGCGCGGCGGCAGCCTGCTGATGACACCGCTGCGCGGCGCCGATGGCGAGGTCTATGCGATCGCGCAGGGCAGCATGGTGGTCAGCGGCTTCGGCGTGTCCGGCAAGGATGGCTCGCGTATTGCGCTCAACGTGCCGAGCGGCGGCCGGATTCCAAACGGCGGAACGGTGGAGCGGGCGGTGCCGAGCAATTTCGCCACGCTCGATCATGTCACCTTGAACCTGCATACCCCCGATTTCACGACTGCGAGCCGGCTGGCTGAAGCCATCAATACCAAGTACGGCGCGGGCACGGCGGCCGCGGACGATGCGGTGTCGGTGCGGGTTGCTGCGCCCGCGGATGTCAATCAGCGGATTGCCTACGTAGCGGCGCTCGAGGAAATGGATGTTGAACCTGGTGATGCCCCGGCCCGGGTCATCATCAATTCACGGACCGGTACCGTGGTCATCAGCAGCCGCGTTCGTGTCATGCCTGCGGCTGTCAGCCATGGGTCGCTCGCCGTGACCATTACGGAGCGACAGGATGTTAGCCAGCCCAATGCGCTGGGTGGCGGCGATACCGCGGTGGTACAACGCAGTGAGCTGACGGTCAATCAGCCCGAGGCGCGCATGTTCCTGTTCAAACCGGGCGTAGACCTCAATGACATCGTTCTCGCGGTCAACAAGGTCGGCGCCGCGCCGGGCGACCTGGTCGCCATACTTGAAGCGCTGCGCGAGGCCGGTGCCTTGCGCGCCGAGTTGATCGTCATATGACCGCGCCGGTCGCGTGGAGCGACCCGACGGCTCTCGCGAGCGTGCGCCAGGATGCCCGCAAGGGCGATGGTGCGGGATTGCGCGAGGTTGCGCACCAGTTTGAAAGCCTGTTCCTGCGCATGATGCTGAAGAGCATGCGCGAAGCAAGCAGCGGCGATCCGTATTTCGACAGCAACGAAGGCGGCATGTACCGCGACATGTTTGATGATCAGGTCGCTGTCGACATGAGTAATAAGGGTGGCATGGGTCTCGCAGACATGCTGGTCAAGCAGCTGTCGAAGTATGTTCCAGGCCAGGTTCAGCCAGAGGCGAAGGCCGCCGCTGCGCCAGAGCGCAGCGAGTTCGTGCAGAAGATGTGGCCGCTCGCGGTCGAGGCCGGCAAGCGACTGGGTGTTGACCCGCGACACGTCGTTGCGCAGGCCGCACTGGAATCGGGTTGGGGCCAGGCAGCAGCGGGCAATAACTTCTTCGGCATCAAGGCTGGCTCTGGCTGGCGCGGTGCGGCACTTGAAAACCAGACCCAGGAGTTTGTGAATGGCGCTGCGGTAACCGTTGCGGCGCCGTTTCGCGCCTATAAAGATGTGGATGCCAGTGTTGCCGATTATGTTCGCTTGTTAGGTGGCGACGCCCGGTATGCGGCGGTGCGCGGCACCGGTTCTGATACCGCTGCTTTCACACGGGCGATACAGGATGCGGGCTATGCCACCGACCCTGACTACGCGCTCAAGCTGCGGGCGGTGGTCCAGGCAGTCAATGGCGCATTGCCGAAAACCATCAAGGACGGCCAGGATTGGCCGATAACACCCTCGACTGGTTCACTTTAGTTGCAGTCTTCGAAAGGTATATGACAAATGGGCGACATGATGTCCACCGGTTTATCGGGTTTGCTGGCCTTCAGGCGCGCTCTCGACACGACCGGACATAACATAGCCAATGCCAACACTGACGGCTACAGCCGCCAGCGGGTTGAGTTCGGGACTCGCGAGGCGACGCAACTTGGCAGCGGCTATCTCGGCAACGGCGTCAAGGTGCTGACCGTGCGCCGCAGCGTCGATGAATTCCTGACCATGCAGGCGCGCGGCTCCGCCAGCGGACTGGAGCGGCTGCAGGCGTTCGCATCGCAGGCCGAACGCATCAACAACCTGTTTTCGGATGGCACGAATGGCCTCGCGTCCAGCATGCAGAGGTTTGCCAACGCGATCGAGGGCGCGGCTTCCAACCCAAGTTCGCTCGCGGCCCGGCAGGTGTTGTTAGGTGAGAGCCGCTCCCTGACAGACCGATTGAAATACTATGACTCCCAGCTGCGGAGTTTCGAGAACGACAATAACAGCCGGCTGAGCTCTGAAATCAGCGAAGTCGGTGCCCTGGCCAGCGGGATCGCACGCCTGAACGATGAAATCGTACGCGGCACCTCGGGAACCGGCCAACCACCTAACGACCTGCTGGACCAGCGTGACAAGCTGCTCGAGCAGCTGTCCGGCAAGCTCAGTGTGCAGGTGGTCCCGCAGGATGGCGGCGCGGTCAATGTCTTCGTTGGCAAGGGCCAGGCGCTGGTGCTTGGCGGCACAGCCAACCAGCTTGTAACCACGACGGATGTTTTTGATAACGGCCGGCCGGTCGTGGCGCTGCGCAACGCCCAGAACACGGTGGACATCACCAATTCCCTGTCGGGCGGCACGATCGGCGGGCTGCTTGAGTTCCGCAGTCAGATGCTGGATCCCGCGCGCGCCAAGCTCGGCCGCATCGCAGTGGGTCTCGCCGATGTCGTCAATACTCAGCATCGCGCCGGCATGGACTTGCGCGGCGCGCTCGGCACGGACTGGTTCTCGATCGGCGGCGCGATCGCGCAGACCGCCAGTACCAATACCGGCAATGGCGCCATGACTGTGACGCGCACCGATACCAATGCGCTCACCGGTTCTGACTACATTTTCGAGTTCACGGGCAGCGCCTATCAGCTGCGCGACCTGTCTAACAATGCCGTCGTTCCGATGACAGGAACCGGCACGGTGGGCGATCCTTTCGGTGCCCAGGGACTCAGTCTCTCGATCAGTGGCAGCATGGCGGCAGGCGATCGATTTGCCATCAGGCCGACGCGCGAGGCGACTGTCGGCCTGGGCGTTCTGATCCAGGATCCTGCGAACCTCGCGATTGCCAGCCCGATTCGTACCGGCGCGGCGGCTGCTAACACAGGCAGCGGCGCGATTTCGTCCGGACTGGTTGCGGATGCCAGCAATCCGCAGCTGCGCAGCACGGTCAATATCCAGTTCACGTCGGCTAACACCTACAGCGTAAATGGCGTCGACAGCTTCGCGTATACGCCCGGTGCGACGATTTCACTGAATGGCTGGCAGCTGCAAATCAGCGGCGCACCGGCTACCGGCGATCAGTTCACGGTCAGCGACAATATCAACGGCCTGGGCGACAATCGCAATGGGCAGCTGATGGCTGAAGCGCTCAGCCGCAAGACGCTGGCACAGGGTTCGGCGTCGGTGAACAGTTCGGTTGGCGCCTTGGTGGGTGAGATTGGCGTGGCCACGAACCAGGCCGTGACTAACCGCGATATTCAGGATGCCCTGCACTCGGAAAACGTGCAGGCCAAGAACAACATTTCAGGTGTCAATCTGGATGAGGAGGCAGCCCAGTTGCTGCGCTACCAGCAGGCGTATCAGGCGCTGACCCAGGTAATCAAAGCCGCGAGCGCAATGTTCGATGCATTGCTGGCCGCGGCTCGTTAGGATCCGACATGCGCGTTTCAACATTCACGATGCATCAGGCCTCACTGGACGCCATGCTGGCGCAGCAGGCGGCGCTGTCGCGTACCCAGAACCAGATCTCAACCGGGCGCCGCATCCAGACGGCGGCCGATGATCCCGCAGCAGCGGTGCATGTGCTGGAACTGCAGCGCGCGCTGGCGGCGGCGGAGCAGCACAAGAGCAACGCCATCAATGCGAAGAACCGCATCAATCTCGAGGAAACGACGCTGGCGGACGCGACCAACGTCCTGCAGCGCGTTCGCGAGCTGGCACTGCGTGCCAACTCAGGCATCGTGGACAATGCGACCCGCAGCCTGTTCGCGGCGGAAATTCGCTCCAGGCTGGATGAATTCATGTCGATGGCGAATCGCCAGGACGTCAATGGCGACTATCTTTTCTCCGGCTACGCATCAGGCACGCAGCCGTTCGCACGGCCCGCCAATGGTGCGGTCCAGTACCAGGCCGATTCCGGCGAGCGCCAGCAGGTTATCGCGCCGGGGCAGAAAGTCGCGGACGGCCACTCCGGTGACAAGGTCTTCGTCAAGGTTCCGGAAGGCAACGGGGCCTTTGTCGCGAACTATGCGGCAACCAACACCGGCACCGGCGTGTTAGGCGTTGGAACCGTCGTCGACCGATCCCAGTGGGATCGCGGTACCTATTCAGTGAATTTCACCGCGCCAGGCAGCTACGAAGTACGCGATTCCGCCAATACCCTTGTTACCAGCGGGGCCTACCAGAGCGGAGCCGCAATCGCGTTTCGCGGCATCAGTTTCTCGCTGACTGGCGCGCCCGCGGCCGGCGATCGCTTCACGGTCCGCCCGGCAGCGAGCGAGAGTATTTTCGCGACCCTCGATAGACTTGTCAGCCTGACGTCAACGCCCACTGCCAACGTGGCCGATCAGGCGAAACTCAACAGCGATATGACTGCCGTGTTGCAGCAATTGAGCCAGGGCATTGATCATATGGGCAGCGTGCGCGCTGAAGTCGGCTCGCGCCTGTCGGCGATCGATGTGGCCGATGAAGCCCGCGAGGCGTTCGGCGCTGAGAATCAACGATTGTTGTCCGAGTTGCAGGACGTCGACTATGCCGAGGCGGTCACGCGCATGAATCGCCAGCTGCTGTCCCTGCAGGCGGCGCAGTCTTCCTACAGTCGCCTGGCGCAGCTGTCGCTGTTCAATTATCTCTAACAGGCGGATTGTGACCTGCGTCGCAATTTTCGCGGCGCCCGTTTGCCGGCCTCAAGTGCCGCAGGGCCCCGGTCGATAAAGTTTCCGGAGAGTGAAGTTGCCTTCAACCCAGCTCCCTAACTTTACGCCCGGGCCCCCGCCGGGGTCCTGACAGTCCTGAGGAGAGAACTCCATGCTTGCGATCAATACCAACGTTTCTTCGATGAACGCGCAGCGCAACCTGACCGGCAGCGGTCTGCAGCTTGCCACCGCGTTGCAGCGACTGTCGTCCGGCCTGCGCATCAACAGCGCCAAGGACGACGCCGCCGGCCTCGCCATTTCCGAA
>JANNVI010000050.1:0-35123 GCA_031414335.1 Gammaproteobacteria bacterium
GCCACCGCATAGCCGATGCCGCGCGCGCCGCCGGTGATGACGGCGGTCTTGCCCTTCAAGTCGATCTGGTTCACGGCGTGTCTCCTTTTAATTGTTGACGGGCGAGCTTTTTAAGTGGCCGGAGGATGGCGGCCACGCAGATGAAGTAGCCGGCGGCAAGCGCGACCTCCAATCCGGCCAGGACCATTGCGCTGCCGGCTTCGGTAGTCACCCGCACCAGCCCCTCGGTGACATAAAGCCAGATCAGCAGCACCGACCATTGCAGCACGTAGTTGCGCCCGGCCAGCACGCCGCGCAGCACCAGCAGCAGCGGCAGCGCCTTGAGCACCAGCCAGGAGCCGCCCGGCCGCAAGGGCGCGAGCCACAGTTCCCAGGCAACGCACAGGGCGATCAGCGCAATCAGCATGGCGCCGGCGGTGCGCAGCAGCGGTTGGTTCATCGTGCCAGTTTCAGGGCAGCGTTTGCCAGGCGCCGGCCGAGCGCGTGTGCGAGGCGCTTCTCGTCGTCGCTGAGCGCACGTTCGGCGCCGCTGCCGGCGACATGGCTGGCGCCATAGGGTGTGCCGCCGGTGGCGGTGGCGCCGAGCGCAGCTTCGGTGAAAGGCAGGCCGATGATCAGCATGCCGTGGTGCATGAGCGGCAGCATCATTGACAGCAGCGTGCTTTCCTGGCCGCCGTGCTGCGTCTGGGTACTGGTAAAGACCCCGGCAGGCTTGCCGGCCAGCGTGCCTGCCAGCCACTGCGATGCAGTCCCGTCGAGAAAGTACTTGAGCGGCGCGGCCATGTTGCCAAACCGCGTTGGGCTGCCTAACAACAGGCCATCCGCCTGGGCGAGATCATCGTAGGTGACGTAGGGCGCGCCGCTGTCGGGCGTGGCCTTGCGCGCGCCATCCGCGGTCGAGCTCACCGCGGGTACGGTGCGCAAGCGGGCTTCGGCGCCGCTGACTGATTCAACGCCGCGGGCAACCTGCCGGGCCAGTTCCGCAGTGGCGCCGTTGCGGGAGTAAAACAGCACCAGTATCCGGGTCATGCGGGTCACCAGGTGAATCTGGGTTCGTTGCCGGTGCGGCCAAGGTCATCGGCGCCATTCCAGCGTGTCCAGCGGTTGATCACGAGATCCGGGTAGGTGCGCCGGCCGAGGCTGCCGTTGTAACGCGCCAGCGCGCGACCGACATTGTTCTTTTCCCGGCCGAGGTAGTACCTGAAGATGGCGGTACCCATCTTGATGTTGTCATCGACGGTGATGAGCTGAAAGCGCCGCATGCCGAGCTGTTCGGGCCAGAACGGCATGACCTGCATCAATCCCACGGCGCCAGCACCGGAAACGGCATAGCGGTTGAAACCGGACTCGACATCGATGATAGCTAACAACAGACCGGGCGGCAGTCGCGGCTTGCCGCTGCGGTGCGCCTCGCAGAATATCGACTGCAGGATCTCGACCCGCTCTTCGGTGCGGCGGACTTTCTTGCGCAGCCGCGGCTCCATCATCTTGAACCACACCTGCGAATCGAACTCATCGGTGAAGCAGTGCGCTGAACTGATGGCAGCCTGCACCACCGCGCGCAGCTCGGGGTCGCGCTGCTGGTCGGCCATGGCCGGCGCCGCCAGCAAAACCGCGGCCAGGCCGATCAGCCGGCGCAACGGCCGCCGGCGCGGGCCGCGCCACGCCGCTTCAGGTGCCAAATCGCTGCCGCAGGGATCCGAGGACATCGTCCAATGGTAAGTCTTCATTGGCGCTGGCGCGACGGTGCCGGTACTCAAGTTTGCCGGCATCCAGGCCGCGTTCGCCGATGACGATGCGGTGTGGAATGCCGAGCAGTTCACAGTCCGCGAATTTGACGCCGGGCCGTGCGTCCCGGTCATCTAACAGAACCTCGATGCCGGCCGCGGTCAGATCCGCGTACAGCTTCTCGGAGGCCGCGCGCACGCGCTCCGATTTATGCGCATTCATCGGCACCAGCACCACCTGGAAGGGCGCCAGCGGATCGGGCCAGATGATGCCCTGGGCGTCATGGTTCTGCTCGATCGACGCCGCCACGATGCGGGTGATGCCGATGCCATAGCAACCCATGTACATGGCCTGGCTCTTGCCCTGTTCGTCGAGGACCGTGGCATGCATCGCGGTCGAGTATTTCTGGCCGAGCTGAAAAACGTGGCCCACTTCGATGCCACGGGCGAGCCGCAGCTGGCCCTTGCCGCTGGGGCTCGGGTCGCCGGCCACCACGTTGCGGATATCCGCGGTCTGCGGCTGCGGCAGATCGCGGCCCCAGTTCACGCCGCGCAGGTGCGCGTCCATTTCGTTAGCACCGCAGATGAAATCGGCGAGTTGCGCGGCGCTGTGATCGACGATGAGCGGGCAGCTGAGTCCCACCGGACCGATATAGCCGGGCTCGGACCCGGTGGCCGCCTTGATCTCATCCGCTGTCGCCATGCGCAGCGGGCTGGCAACTGCCGGCAGCCGCTGCGCCTTGAGCACGTTCAGCTCATGATCGCCGCGCAGCGCCAGCGCCACGATGCCGGAGTCGCGTCCCGCGACCAGCAGCAGCTTGAGCGTGCGCGCGGCCGCGACACCTAACATCTGGCACAGTGCATCGATGGTCTTGGCGCCGGGGGTCGCGACCCTGGCCTGCGCTTCGGTTGGCGCCGGGCGCGGAGCTGCGGGCGGCAGCGCCGCGGCCTGCTCGAGATTGGCGGCGAAATCGTCGCCGTCCGAGTAGACCATTGCATCTTCACCGGAGTCGGCCAGCACCTGGAATTCTTCCGAGACGCTGCCGCCGATCGCGCCGCTGTCCGCCTGCACGGCGCGAAACTTGAGTCCCATGCGCGTGAACATGCGCGTATAGGCCTCGTGCATGATGCGGTAGCCTTCAGCTAACGACGCCTGGTCGAGATGAAAGCTGTAGGCGTCCTTCATGACGAACTCGCGGCCGCGCATCACGCCAAAGCGCGGCCGGATTTCATCGCGGAACTTGGTCTGGATCTGGTAGAAGTTCACCGGCAGCTGGCGGTAACTCTTGAGTTCGCGGCGCGCCAGGTCGGTGATCACTTCCTCGTGCGTCGGGCCGATGACGAAATCCCGGTCATGGCGGTCCTTGAGGCGCAGCAGTTCCGGACCGTAGTGCTGCCAGCGGCCGGATTCCTGCCACAGCTCGGCCGGCTGCACCGCCGGCATCAGCAGCTCGAACGCGCCGGCGCGGTTCATTTCCTCGCGCACGATGTTCTCGACCTTGCGTACGCAGCGCAGGCCAAAGGGCGTCCAGGTATAGATGCCCGCGGCCAGACGTCGGATCAGGCCGGCGCGCAGCATCAGGCGGTGGCTCTCAACCTCAGCCTCGCTGGGGTCTTCCTTGGCGGTATTGATCGGGTATTTGGACCAGCGCATGCGCTAGGGCCTGTAAACACTATGAACGGCGCAGCGACGGTGGCCCCCGCCGTGCAGCGCAAGGCGGGACGAGCGAACTGTACTGAATGTACTGGAGCGAGGACCAACGCCGCGCTGCGCGGCGCGGGCCCCGTCCCAAGAGGCGCGCCCCCACAGCACTTGCCTTGCGCACGGCGGCGCGCAGTTAGCACCATCGAAATGCTTCGGCGTCAACGGGCGCGCCGGGGTTGCGCCCAGAAGCATTTGAGGCTGTGTTGCTCGTCCCTCACATGGAATAACCATGCATCGGGCCTCGCGCCTTGCCTGAAATGCTTCTGAGTGCAACGCAGTGTCGTTCATAGTGTTTACAGGCCCTGGTGCATCGGGCTAAAACGGGGGCGCGCAGTGTAACAGGCCCATTATCCGCCGCTGCACATGGCCAAGCGCGCCGTCGGGCCCTATCATGCGCGCGCATGGATGACACACCGGTTCCAATCCCCCGGGCGGCAGGCCGCCGTGGCCAGTTTCGGCGCGGCATTTTCCTGTTGCCGAACCTGATGACGACCGGCTGCCTCGGCTCGGGCTTCTACGCCATCATCTCGGCCATCAATGGTGAGTTCTCGGTCGCCGGCGGAGCGGTGTTCGTCGCGATGCTGTTTGATGGCCTGGACGGCCGGATTGCGCGCTGGACGAATACTGAAAGCCAGTTCGGCAAGGAGTACGACAGCCTCGCTGACATGGTCGCGTTCGGCCTGGCGCCGGCGCTGCTCGCATTCCAGTGGGGCGCGGCCCGGCTCGGTGATTACGGCCCGCTGTGGGAGCGATTTGGCTGGCTGGCCTCGTTCTTCTACACGATGTGCGCCGCACTGCGACTGGCACGATTCAACGTCCGCGCCGGCAGCGGTGACAAACGCTTCTTCGAAGGCCTGCCCAGCCCGTCGGCGGCCGCACTGGTCGCGGCTTTCGTGTGGTTTTCGCATGAATGGCGCGCCCCGGGCCTGATCGGCCTCGCCATCGCGTTCACCACCACCGCGTGCGCAGGCGCCTTGATGGTGTCGAGCTTCCCGTACCCCAGCGTGAAACAAGTGGACTGGGACAAGCGCGTCAGTTTGGCCTACGTCGTCATCGTGCCGACGTTCCTGTATTTCATCGCCATCGAGCCGCCGACGATGTTGCTGGCGATGTTCGCAACGTTCGCGGCGTCCTCGCCGCTGTTATGGGTATTGCGGCTGCTGCGACGCCGGCCGCTACGCGGGACGCCGTCCGGCGGATGACGGCCATGGATGAGGCGACCCGCCGGGATTACCTGCAGTCACTGGGGATCGACCTGTGGCTGCCGCGCGCGAGCCGCATGCCGGCGAGCCTGGCGGTGCCGGTGCCCAGGACGGTGCCGACGACGGCGCCTGCAGGCCTGGTTCCGGCGTCCGATTGGCCAGCGTTGCAGTCCGAGGTCGCGGCCTGCACCCGCTGCGCGTTGCATCGCAGCCGGACCAACACGGTGTTTGGCGTGGGTTCGACCAGCGCGCGCTGGATGGTGATCGGCGAAGCGCCGGGCGCTGACGAAGATGCGCAGGGCGAGCCGTTCGTCGGCCGCGCCGGGCAGCTGCTGACCGCGATGCTGAAGGCCTGCGGCCTCGAGCGCCCGGATGTCTTCATCGCGAACATCCTGAAATGCCGGCCACCTAACAACCGCGATCCGCTGCCCGAGGAGGTGCGCGAGTGTCTGCCGTACCTGACGCGGCAGATCGCCCGAGTCCGGCCGCAGCTGATCCTCGCGGTCGGGCGCATCGCCGCGCAGAATTTGCTGGCGACTGATGCGCCGCTGGGCCGGCTGCGCGGGCAGGTGCACCGCTACGGTGAACTGGATACGCCGCTGGTGGTCACCTATCACCCCGCGTATCTGCTGCGCAGCCCGGGCGAGAAGCGCAAAGCCTGGGATGATCTCAAGTTCGCGATGAGCGTCTGCGCGCCGAAGCCGGTGAGCTGAGCATGGCCACCGCGCCCGATCTGATGCGTAGTGCGCCCGAAGTGGCGACCCGGGAGATGCTCGAGATGGATGTGCCGATGGCGCATGCCAACGAGCTTGCCGGGTACGAGTTCCCGTGGAGCGATGGCATATTCCGCGACTGCCTGCGCGTCGGCTATATCTGCCGGGTGCTGGAGCTGGGCGGGCAGGTCATCGGGCACGGCATCGTCAGCGCCGGCGCGGGCGAAGCGCACCTGCTGAACATCTGCATTCATCCGGATTTTCGCTGCCGCGGCCTGGGCCGCCTGCTGTTGCTGCATCTGCTGGACCAGGCCCGCAGCCATGGCGCGCGCGCGATGTTCCTGGAAGTGCGGCCCAGCAACCCGGGCGCGATACGCCTCTATCAGGCGCTCGGCTTCGAACAGATCGGCACGCGCCGTGCATACTACCAGGCAGCCGGCGGCCGCGAAGATGCCTGCGTCCTGCGCCTGCATCTTACCTAACAACCTGGAATCCACATGTCGACATTCGAGCAGGAAATCGCTCGCCGCCGCACCTTTGCCATCATTTCGCACCCGGACGCCGGCAAGACCACGCTGACGGAGAAACTGCTGTTGTTCGGCGGTGCGATCCAGATGGCCGGCACGGTCAAGGGGCGCAAGGCGACGCGGCACGCGACCTCGGACTGGATGCGGCTCGAGCAGCAGCGCGGCATTTCGATCACCTCATCGGTGATGCAGTTTCCGTATCGCGACTGCATCGTGAACCTGCTGGATACGCCGGGCCACGAAGACTTCTCCGAGGATACCTATCGCACCCTGACCGCCGTGGATTCGGCCCTGATGGTGATCGACTGCGCCAAGGGTGTCGAGGAACGGACCATCAAGCTGATGGAGGTGTGCCGGCTGCGTGACACACCCATCATGACCTTCATCAACAAACTAGATCGCGAAGGGCGCCCGCCGATCGAGTTGTTAGATGAAATCGAATCGGTGCTGAAGATCGCGACCGCGCCGATCACCTGGCCGATCGGCATGGGCCGCGACCTGATCGGCGTCTACCACCTCGGTGAAGACCGGATTTTCCTGTACCAGGCCGGCGAGAAGGGCCGCGCCGGCGAAACGCAGGTCATCGACGGCCTGGCCAGCGCCGAGGCGCAGGAACTGCTGGGTGACCGCGCCCGGGCCTTCGGCGATGAAATCGAGCTGGTGCGTGGCGCGACGCAGGCGTTCGACCCGGCCGCCTACCGCGCCGGACGCCAGACGCCGGTGTTCTTTGGTTCCGCGTTGTCCAGTTTCGGCGTGCAGGAACTGCTCAATTATTTCGTTGCCCACTCGCCGCCACCGCTGCCGCGTGCGACCACCGGGCGCACCGTTCAGGCTAACGAGCCGAAGCTCAGTGGTTTCGTGTTCAAGATCCAGGCCAACATGGACCCGGGGCACCGCGACCGGATTGCCTTCCTGCGGATCTGTTCAGGCCGGTATGCGCGCGGCATGCGCATGACCCATGTGCGGCTGGCGAAGGAAATGCGCATCGGCGATGCGCTGACGTTCATGGCCGCGGACCGCGAGCAGGCGGAGGAGGCCTATGCGGGCGACATCATCGGCCTGCACAACCACGGCACCATCAACATCGGCGACTCCTTTACCGAGGGTGAGGTCCTGCATTTCACCGGCATCCCGAATTTCGCGCCGGAACTGTTCCGCCGCGCCGTGCTCAAGGATCCGCTGCGCATGAAGGCGCTGCAGAAGGGCCTGATGCAGTTGTGCGAAGAGGGCGCGACGCAGTTGTTTCGTCCGCTGCGCAACAACGACATGATCCTGGGCGCGGTCGGCCAGCTGCAGTTCGAGGTGGTGGCATTCCGTCTGGCCGACGAGTACGGCGTGCAATGTGTGTTCGAGCCCATCAACGTACATACCGCGCGCTGGATCGTGGCTGACAATGACAAAAAGCTCGCCGAATTCCGTACCAAGGCATTTGACAGCCTGGCGGTCGATCATGCCGGCTCACTGGTGTACCTGGCCCCGACGCGCGTCAATCTGGGCTTGACTCTCGAGCGCTGGCCGGATCTGAGCTTCCGCAAGACGCGTGAGCATGCAGAAAGCGCCGCGGCGTCTTAACATCAGGCGGTGAACCACCCGCAAAAAACCCGCCAGATTCGCGCCTGGGCTTTCTATGACTGGGCCAATTCAGCGTTTGCGACCACGGTGATGGCCGGATTCTTCCCGCTGTTCTTCCAGAAGTTCTGGAGCGTCGGCGTCGATCCGACCACCAGCACCGCGCGACTCGGCATCGCCAATGGCGTGGCCGGCTTCATCGTGGCGGTGCTGGCGCCGTTGTTAGGCGCGGTGGCCGACAGCGCCGGGCGGCGCAAGGCCTTCCTGCTGTTCTGGGCGGGACTCGGCATCGTGACCACCGGCGCGCTGTTCTGGGTGGCCAAGGGCGAATGGCTGGCCGCCTTCTGGCTGTTTGTCGGCGGCTCGATCGGCTTCTCAGCGGCTAACATCTTCTACGACGCGCTGCTGACCGATGTCGCCCGGCCGCGCGACTATGATTGGGTGTCGTCCTACGGCTATGCGCTCGGCTACCTGGGCGGCGGCCTGCTGTTCCTGTTGAACGTCCTGATGTATGGCAACTGGAAGTGGTTCGGCCTCAGGGATGCCGCCGCGGCGGTGCAGATTTCTTTCCTGACCGTGGCGCTGTGGTGGGCCCTGTTTACCATTCCGCTGGCGCGCCGGGTGGTCGAGCAGCTGCCGGCGCAACGCCTGGGTCTCGCAGCCGCGGCCGGCAGCGGCATCCGCGAACTGGCGGCGACGCTGCGCCGCCTGCCGAAGTACCGGGAACTCTGGATCTTCTTGTTAGCTTACTGGTTGTACATCGACGGCGTGAACACCATCATCAAGATGGCGGTCGACTACGGCATCGCCATCGGGCTGCCGGCCAGCGCACTGATCCAGGCGCTGCTGCTGACGCAATTCGTGGCGTTCCCGGCTTCGCTGTGGTTTGGCCGCTACGCCGGGCGGCACGGCGCGCGGCGCGGCATTCTGTTAGCGCTGGCGGTGTACACCGCGGCCACCTGCTACGCGTTTTTTCTCGATACGGCGTTGGAGTTTTTCGGGCTGGCAGTGACCATCGGCCTGGTACAGGGCGGCGTGCAGAGCCTGTCGCGGTCGTTCTTTGGTCGGCTGGTGCCCGAGGGCCACAGCGGCGAGTTTTTCGGTTTCTACAACATGATGGGCAAGTTCGCGACCGTGGTGGGGCCGCTGCTGGTTGCCGCGGTCGCCGTTGCGACCGGCAGTTCCCGGGCCTCGATCGTGTCGCTGGTGTTGCTGTTTGTGGTCGGTGGCCTGCTGCTGCTGCTGGTTCGGGAGCCACCCGACGGCAAGACCCAGGCTGGGCGTTAGGCAGAACGGCCGGTGCGCGTGCGGCGACCGACGCTGTTGTACGGATCGTTGCCAAAGCGCAGGTAGGAATCGACCAGTTCCGTGGACGGTTCGAGGTCGAGGCCTGACGGTATCAGGAATTCAGCGGTTTGCTGCGCGCGCGCCGACGGCGCCCAGACCGACTTCTCCGGCCTGGGTGTTCTGAATTCGCTGTTGGTCCGTTTCAGTTCCGACATGGCTGTTTCCTGGGGACTATTTTCGTCTGCATAGTCCTGAACGCCAAGGTTGTTCGTCGGTTGACGGGCGCCATCCGTCGGCTGGGCGAGGCGCGATTTAACCTAACGCGGTCAGCCTTTCTTCAAACGAGTGACACAGTCGACATAGGCCTGCATCGCAGCGTCCGGGGACTTGCCTTGCTGCTTTGCCCAGGCGTCGAACTTGGCGCGCCCCACCAGGTCAAGAAATCCAGGCCGGCCGCCCTTGACGTCGCCTTCGATCGCCTGCTTGTACAGCGCGTAGAGCTGCAGCTTGTCATCGTTGTCAGGTTCGCGGGCGAGTTTCAGCGCATCCCTGGATGCCACCGTGAATTTGTCCTTGAGCGTGGCCATGCGCATGACTCCGGCAGAGATTGCCGGCTATTTTGCGCGGCTCAGGCTCAGGCAGCAAATCGCAGGCGGCGCACGTCCGTCAGCCAGCGCCGGACGCGTTCCCGGCGCTCATCGTCAGGCGCGCGGCCGTAACGCAGCTCCGCGTACTCCTGCAGCAGCGGCAGCGCACGTGCGGCGAGCTCGGGCTTATCCCGCTGCAACCGGGACGCGAAGCCGCGCGGACCCTCGTCGGGCGCGCGCGCCAGGCCGCGCCGGCCCGCCCAGGCACACAGCCTGCGGTAGCCGCGGCCCAGTGGATCCGGGCGTTGCAGGGGTGCACGACGCGCCAGCCACAGCAGCATGGCAAACGCCCACGCGGTCAGACCCGCGGCGGCAATCCAGCCGAGTTGCCGCAGGCGCGGCGAATCAAAGCCCAGGCGCCGTAACATCGACAACTGCGCCTGAGCATTGAACTGCGCGACATTGTCGTTCCACCAGGTGTTGGCGGCGTCCCAGCCCTGGCGCAGGTTCTGCACCCAGGCGAGGCTGTGCGCGAAGCGCTGCACCTGGCTGCCGGCATCCGGCAGCAGATCCAGCAGGCCCCGGGTCAGGCGCTCGGGCGACACGACCGCAGTGGGGTCGACGCGCCGCCAGCCCTCACCCTCGATCCACACCTCGGCCCAGGCGTGCGCATCCGACTGCCGCACGATGAAATAGCCGCCGATCGGATTCCACTCGCCGCCCTGATAGCCGGTGACCACCCGCGCCGGGACGCCGGCGGCGCGCATCATGGACACAAAGGCCGACGCGTAGTGCCCGCAGAATCCTTCGCGCGTGTTGAAAATGAAATCGTCAACCGAGTCCTTCTGCAGCAACTCCGGTGTCAGCGTGTAGCTAAAGCCGCCGTCGCGGAACAAGGCCAGCACGCTGCGGATGAAACCCGCGGTGTCCGTGGATTGTGCGCGCAGCTGGCGCGCCAGCGCGTTGGAGCGCGGATTGCGATCCGGCGGCAGGCTCGTTTCGGTTCGCCGGCCGAGCACGCTCAGTTCATCGCTCGATGAAGTCTGCGTGAAGGACGTTAGCTCGTAGCTCATGGCCTGCGTGACAGGCTGCACCGACAACAGCTGCGAGTCGTAGCTAAAGAACGTGGTTGGCGAGGGCGGCAGCTGTGGCGTTTCGAGCGCGAACAGCCAGTTGCGCTGGTGCGGTTCCAGGGTAATGCGGTATCGATAGGCATTACCGCCATAGTTCATCTTGATCGGCCGGTAACTCTGCGTACGATCGCGGCGCCAGCTGTAACCGTCGAACTTGTGCAGCACCGGGCCGCGCCAGTAGCGCAGTTGCGGCGGCGGCGCGGCGCCGAAAAAACGCGCGCGAAAAGCCGGTTCGTCGGACTCCGACAAGGAGCTGATACCGCCCGGCGTCATTTCATCGCTGAGACCGGTGCTGGCCGAGCCCTGTGACGGCAGCGCCCACAGCTGGCCGGCCATGCGCGGAAAAAATACAAACAGCAGCAGCGCGAGCGGCAGCGACAGGGCTAACGCGCGAGCCGTGAGCCGCAGCGCCTGGCGCGCGGGCAGGCCGATGCCGGGATTCGCGATGTAGATGAAGCTGACGCAGCACGCCCAGGTCAGCAGCAGGTAGAACGGCGCGCGCACCATCGACTGGCGATCAAGGCAGGCGGACAGCATCAGGAACAGCGCCACCGCGACCATGATGTAGCGATCGCGGCGGCCGCGCGTTTCCAGCAGCTTCACCGCGCCCATGGAGACCAGCAGCGCGGTGCCGGGGCCAAGACCGTTCACGGTCCGATACTGGATCAGCACGCCGGCTAACAACGCGAGCGCCAGCAGGCCGCGCAGCCAGGCTGGGGGCAGCCGTATATCATGGCGGGCTTCGGCCAGCGCGCGCCAGACGCAGGTGGTAATGGCCACCAGCACGTAGTGAAATGGCAGCCGGTCAGCGTGCAGGGCGACGCCACCGAGGAACGATGCTAACAACCAGATGCTGGCCGCCGGCAGTGTCATGGCTGCGTGCCCGCGATATTCCACAACGCCAGCGCCTGCAGGCAGCGCTCGCGGTGCGCGGGGCTGCTCTCGGCCGGAAACCGCGCGCCGGGCAGGGCCAGCGCAAAGCGCGCGCCGCGGCTGTCGGCGTCGAGGATCCAGCGGCAGATCTGCTCCAGGCGCCGCTCGCTGTCGAAACCGCTCAGCGCATCGAAATCCAGCTGCAGCCACTCGGCTGCGGCGCCCGCGTACTCCTTGACTAACAAAGGCAGTTCGCGCGCGTAGGCGGTCCAGATGACCCGGCGCGGCGAATCGCCATCACGAAACGGCCGCATGCCCGACCAATCGTCGCTGCCGTGCCCGGCATCAGCCTGACCCTGATCCTGGCTGTCGCTGCCGTACGGCAGCGGCAGCGTGCCCCGGGCGGCCGGGTAGACCGTAATCGCGAGCGGCAGGTGTATCCAGGTCCAGGCGCGAAACAGGCCAAATGGAAAGGTGGTCGACAGTTCGAAACGGTCGATCAACTGGCGGCCGCGCCGTGGCGTGGGAATCGAGAGTTCCAGGCGCGCGCTGCCGTTACCGGCAATGCACCCGGCCAGCGTGTGCGACGCGCCGCAGGCTACGCGCACCGCCCAGCGCGATTGCGCGCCGCCCGCATCGAGGGTCAGCTCCAGCTGGCCTTGGCCACCCGCGAAACCCGGCCGGGTGGTTGCGGTAACGATGCGCAGATCCTGCAGATTGCGATGACAGAGATTCATGCCGACCAGCACGAAGCCCATCAACAGGAAAGTTGCTAACAAGGCGAGATTGTTGCCGTAGTTGAGGCCCGCCAGCAGCATGAACAGCAGCAGCGCGCCGAGGCCGAGGCCGGCGCGCGTTGGCAGGATGTAGAGTCTTTGCCGCCGGACCGTCACCGGCAGTCCATCCGCGCCCTGGCGCTTGCGCACCCAGCTTGCGAGCCGTTCGCGCCACGCCTGTTTGATCCGGCGCCAAAGATTCATGACTCAGCCGGGAACGGCGACGCTGCGCAGGATTTCGCCGGCGATCCCGCGGCCGTTGCCGGCGGTGGCCTCGCTGCGATGCAGCCGATGGGCGGCGACCGCGACGAACACCGCCTGGACATGTTCCGGATGGACCGCATCGTTGCCGTCCAGCAGCGCGTAGGCCTGCGCGGCCCGCACCAGGCCCTGGCCGGCGCGTGGCGAAAGACCGAGCCTGAGGTCGGCGCGGTTGCGCGACATGGCTAACAAAGCCTGCACGTAATCGAGCAGCGCATCGGACAGGTGCACCGCGGCAACCTGGCGCTGCAGCGCAATGACCTCGGCAGCGCCAAACACAGGCTGGAGGGTCGCCAGCAGTTCGCGTCGCTCCATGCTGCGCAGCAGCTGGCGTTCGAATTCCGGATCCGGGTAGCCGAGGTCGACGCGCATCAGGAAACGATCCAGCTGCGATTCCGGCAGCGCGTAGGTGCCCAATTGCTCTTTAGGGTTCTGCGTGGCGACCACATAGAACGGCTCCGGCAGCGGGTAGGTCTTGCCATCGATGCTGATCTGCCGCTCTTCCATTGCTTCCAGCAGCGCGCTCTGGGTGCGCGGGCTGGCGCGATTGACTTCGTCAGCTAACAACAGTTGTGTAAAGATCGGCCCGTTGCGGAAATTGAACTGCTGGGTGGCGCGATCGAAAATCGATACGCCGATGATGTCGGCGGGCAGCATGTCGCTGGTGAATTGCACCCGTTGCCAGTGGAGGCCAAACACCTTGGCGAGCGCATGCGCGAGCGTGGTCTTGCCGACCCCGGGCACGTCCTCGATCAGCAGGTGGCCGCGCGCCAGCAAGCAGGCGACGCACAGCCGCAGCGCGCCGTGCTTGCCCAGAATGACGGTATCGAGCGCGTCGAGCGCCTTGCGGATCGGTTGGGTCACCCGGGCATGGTAGCGATTGCCCGCGCCGGATTATGTGAACTGGCTCTCGGGGAGCAGCGGCCCCGGTCAGTCCGCGGCGATCAGCTGCTGTACCGCCGCCAGCTGCTGGGTCAGGCTGCCGGCCGCGCGTTCGAATTCGGCCACCCGGTCGCGCTCCTGCGTGACCACGTCGGCGGGCGCATTGCGCACGAAACTGTCGTTCCTGAGCTTGCCGCGCGCCTTGGCGAGCTCGGCTTCCAGCTTGGCGATCCGCTTGGTCAGCCGCTCGAGCTCGGCCTTGGGGTCGATCAGGCCCGCCATCGGTACGCGCAACTGCAGGCCGCCACTCAGTGCCATCGCCGAAGGCGGCGCCGCTTCGCCAGCCGCAAACTCCCGCAGCGTCTCGAGATTGGCCAGGCGCGCGAGGTAGGCACGGTGCATATCGATGAATTGCCGGTCCTCGGCGGTCGCGCCGCTGACCAGCACAGGCAGCGGCCGCGCCGGGCTGATATCCATTTCGCCGCGGATCTGCCGGATACCTAACACCAGTGCCTGGATCCAGCGCACCTCGCGTTCCGCCCCGGCATCCGCCGGCCAGGCACCGGCGTCCGGCCAGGCGGCCGACATCAGCAGCTGCTCCGTGCCGGCGCCGCGCACCGCCTGCAGCTTGGCGAAGATTTCCTCGGTGATGAAGGGCATCAGCGGATGCAAGGCGCGCAGCAAGCCGTCCAGCACTACTAACAAGGTGCGGCGCACGCCGCGCGCGGCGGCCGCATCGTTGCCATTGATGACCGGCTTGACCAGCTCCAGGTACCAGTCGCAGAACTCATACCAGGTGAACTCATACAGCGCGCTGGCAGCGTAGTCGAAACGATATTCGGCGAATCCCTGGTCACAGGCCCGCAGCGCCGCGCCGAAACGCGATCGTATCCACTGATTGGCGACCGAGTCAGTCACCGGACCGTCATCCAGTTTGTCCTCGACCGACATGAATACGAAACGCGCCGCATTCCACAACTTGTTGCAGAAGTTGCGGTAGCCCTCGACGCGTTTCACATCGAAACGGATATCGCGGCTCTGGGTCGCGAGCGATGCGAAGGTGAAGCGCAACGCATCGGTGCCGGAGGCCGGGATGCCGTCGGGAAACGCCTTGCGGGTGGACTTTTCAATGTTGTTAGCCAGCTGGGGCTGCATCAGGCCGGTGGTGCGCTTGCGCACCAGCGCTTCGAGTTCGATGCCGTCGATGACATCGAGCGGATCGATGACATTGCCCTTGGACTTCGACATCTTCTGGCCTTCGGAATCGCGCACCAGGCCGTGCACGTAGACCTCGCGAAACGGCACGTCGCCGCGGAACTTGAGGCCCAGCATCGCCATGCGCGCGACCCAGAAGAAGATGATGTCGAAACCCGTGACCAGCACGCTGGTGGGGTAGAACTTGGCCAGCTCGGGCGTCTCGTCCGGCCAGCCCATGGTGGAAAACGGCCACAGCGCCGAGGAGAACCAGGTATCGAGGACATCGTCGTCCTGGCGCAGCGGCAGATCCGCAGGCAGCGTGTGGCGCTGTCGCGCTTCGGCTTCGTCACGGCCGACATAGATGCGGCCCTGCGGGTCGTACCAGGCCGGGATGCGGTGACCCCACCACAATTGGCGGCTGATGCACCAGTCCTGGATGTTGCGCATCCACTCGAAGTAGGTCTTGGACCAGTTTTCCGGCACGAAGCGGATGCGCCCCTGTTCGACGGCGTCGATGGCCGGATCCGCCAGTGGCCCGGCGCGGACGAACCATTGATCGGTGAGGTAGGGCTCGAGCACCACGCCGCTGCGATCGCCGCGCGGCACCTTGAGCCGGTGCGGCTCGGTCTTCTCCAGCAGACCCTCCGCGGCTAACAACTCGAGCACCCGCTGGCGCGCCTCGCCGCGTTCCAGGCCGCGCAGCGCGACCGGTACCGTGTCATTGAGGTGTGCGGTGGGCGTGAAGATATTGATCATCGGCAGCGCGTGCCGCAGGCCGACGTCGTAGTCGGCGCGGTCGTGCGCCGGCGTGATCTTGACGCAGCCAGAACCGAATTCGCGGTCGACAAAGTCGTCGGCGACGATTGGGATCTCGCGCCCGGCGATCGGCAGGCGCAGTTTCCTGCCGATCAGCGCCCGGTAGCGCTCATCCTCGGGATGCACCGCCACCGCGACGTCACCTAATAGGGTTTCGGGCCGGGTCGTGGCCACGCTCAGTGAGCCGCTGCCGTCGGCGAGCGGGTAGCGGATATGCCAGAGAAAACCGTCTTCCTCTTCGCTGACGACTTCCAGGTCCGAGATCGCGGTCTGCAGCACCGGGTCCCAGTTCACCAGCCGTTGTCCGCGGTAGATCAGGCCTTCGTCGTGCAGCCGGACGAACACTTCGGTCACGGCGCGCGACAGCTTGGGGTCCATCGTGAAGCGATCGCGCGACCAGTCGACCGAGGCGCCAAGCCGGCGCATTTGCCTGGCGATGGTGCCGCCGGACTCGGCCTTCCAGGCCCACACCCGCTCGATGAACTGGTCGCGCCCCAGTTCAACGCCGCGCTTGCCTTCGGCATTCAGCTGCCGCTCGACCACCATCTGGGTCGCAATGCCGGCGTGGTCGGTGCCGGGCTGCCAGAGCGTGTCATCGCCGCGCATGCGGTGATAACGCGTCAGCGCATCCATGATGGTGTCCTGGAACGCATGCCCCATGTGCAGCGTGCCCGTCACGTTAGGTGGCGGGATGACGATGCAGTACGGCTGGCCCTTGCCCTGCGGGGCGAACTGGCCCGAGGATTCCCAGCGCGCGTAGATCCGGGATTCGATGTCGCCCGGCGAGTAGAGCTTATCCATCGCGCTTAAGCGCGTCTGGTCTTGCCGGGGGTCTTGCCGGACTCCCCGATCAGGAAATCAGCTAACAATCCCAGCGGCCGGCCGCTGGCGCCCTTGCTGGCGCCACCGAACCACGCGGTACCGGCGATGTCGAGGTGGGCCCAGCGCAGGCCCTGGGTGAACTTGCCGAGAAACGCCGCCGCCGTGATCGCGCCGCCATCCCGGCCCGCGACATTGGCGAAATCCGCGAAATTGCTCTTCAGCTGCTCGCCATATTCCTCGGTGATCGGCATGTGCCAGGCGCGATCGTCGGCCCGCAGGCCGCTCTTGACCAGCGCCGCAGCGAGCTCAGCATCGTTGGCGAACACGCCGGTGTGGTGCGCGCCGAGCGCGACCACGCAGGCCCCGGTCAGGGTCGCGATGTCGACTACCAGTCGCGGCTTGAAGCGGCGCGCGTAATGCAGCGCATCGCAGAGAATCAGGCGGCCCTCGGCATCGGTGTTCAGGATCTCGACGCTGTGGCCCGCGGCGCTGACGATGACATCGCCGGGCTTGACCGCGCGGCCGGACGGCATGTTCTCGCAGCAGGGCACGACGCCGACCAGGTTCACCGGCAGCTTCAGCTGCGCCGCCACCGACACAGTCGCCAGCACCGAGGCCGCGCCGCACATGTCGAATTTCATTTCGTCCATCGCCGCCGGGTCCTTGAGCGAAATGCCGCCCGAGTCGAAGGTGACGCCTTTGCCGACCAGCGCGATCGGCGCGTCCTGGGGCTTGCCGCCGCGGTATTCGAGCACGATGAAGCGCGGCGGCTGCTCGCTGCCCTGCGCGACAGCCAACAGGCAGGCCATTTTCTCGGCGCGAATCGCCGCTTCATCCAGCACCCTGACCTTGAGCTTCGGCACGCCGCGCGCCATGTCGGCGGCGAAATTCGCGACGTAGGTTGGCGTGCAGCGATTGGCCGGCAGATTGCCGAGATCGCGCAGGATCTTCTGGCCGGCGATCATCGCGGCGCCATGCGCCAGGCCGGTGCGCGCCGCCGCCGCCGCCGTGGCGCGCACCGGACCTAACAGCACCTGCGCGGGGCGGTTGAAATGGGGTTTCTTGGCGGTTTTCTGGTCGTTGACCTGGTACAGGGCCGCACCGACCGCGTCGGCGAAGCCGCGCGCGTGCAGGTAGTCGTCCAGATCGCGGCCCGCGGGACGCTCCAGCGCGAACGCGACGCTGGCCACTCGCAGGCGGCTCAGGGCGACCGTGGCCTGCGCGACGGCCTTGCGCCAGTTGCGCCGTGACAGCGAGGCGCTCGAGCCCTGGCCGACCAGCAGCACCCGGGGCGACTTGATCCCGGGCAGGTCGCCTAACAGCGCAGTTTCGCCGAGCCGCAGCGCGTGGTCGCCGCGTTTCAGCAGCCGCGACAGGGCGCCGCCGCTGGCCTGGTCGAGCGCGGTGGCATGACTGCCGAGCACGCCGTTGTCGTGTACGCCGGCAACGAGGCAATCGGCGGAGAGCGCAGACAGGGTCTGCGAGAAAATGTCGAATTTCATCCGGCCATTGTAACCCAATATTGGGCGTTAGCTGCGGGGCGCCGGCGGCGCAATTTCGTCGCGTTTCCGGAAAATGGCGTCGTATTTCCAGGTCGGGATTTCGAATTCGTGACCCGTGGCCAGTCTCTGGATGCGTTCCGCGGCGCCGCCAGTGGCGCCCTTGCCGGTTGCGGCGTCGATCCGTACCCAGCGCTTGTCGCCTTCATGCAGGCCCGCGATATCCAGCGTCAGCCCGTCAAACGTCTGCAGCTGCAGCCGCTCGACCGCCGGAACAGGGGGCGTCGCCTCAGCCCGCAGGTCCTCAAAAGCCAAACTGGTGAAACCACCTAACAAACCGCTGATGACGTTCGGGTCGGGCGCGGGCGCGGTCCTGGCCGTGCCGCGATCCAGCGTCAGCTTGGAGTCGCTGGCGGTGGTGCGGCTCAGGGTCCAGGCGGCGCCGCTGGCCGGGGTTGCCTGCAGCTGCCGGATCTCGCCCGGCTTGATGTCGATCAGCGCCGTGTCCAGCCAGCGCGCAGGGCTCGCATCGATGACCGGCGCCGGACGCAGCAGCAGGCCGGGCCGGTCAGCCGGCCGGCGCGCGTAGATCTCGCGGCTGCCCGCCGATTTTCCGGCAATCAGCGCAAACGCCGGCGGGGCGCCGGTCTTGCCGGCGATGAACAGTTCTACCAGGGTCCCAGCCGCCGCCGGCGCCGTCGGCGCGTCGATACCTAACACCGCGTAGCGCTGCGGGTCGCTGGTTTTCTCCTCGAGAATTTCCAGCGCCATCAGGTCGAGCAGCAACTTGCGGATTTTTCCGGCATCGGCGGCGTAGCTTCGCTCCTTGACCTGCCAGCCCGCCGGCGTGCGTTGCAGGGTGACCAGGCTGCCGTCGCCACGCGAGATGCGGATTTGCTCAATCTGATTGAGCTGCGCCGCGAGATCGGGCCACAGCTTGCCGGATTGCCCGGCAAACGAGCGGCCAGCCTGTCCCCGGTCGACCCAGACTGCGGCCAGCGCCACGATCGCGGCGGCGACGGCGAGCCAGGCCAGCGCGCGGCGATTCATGGCGCCTGCGTGCCGCCGGTGCGGCCCTGTTCCAGCATGCGGATCGCCGCATTGCGCCGTTTGCGCCAGGCGGGATACAGCAGCGCCAGTCCTGCGACCAGCAGCGGCCAGGCGACGATGTTGAAAAGCTTGACGGTGCGGCCGAGCGCTTCGATATCGCGGTTCAGGTCAAGTTTCACTGTGCGCAATTCGCGGCGTATGCGGCTGCGCTCGGCGCCGAAGCGATCGAGTTCGGTCTTTTGCTCGGCGCTCAGGATGGTAGCGGCCTGGTCGCTGCGACGGGATTGCAGCTCGGAGAGCTTTAGTTCCGTGGTGGCAAGTTCGGCATCGAGACGCTGTTCCTGGTCCCGGAACCGGGACTCGGCGCTGCGGCGCAGGTCCTCGACCCGGTCGAAGGGGCGCGAATAACTGCCGCGGCCGCGCAGGCTGATCAGATCGTTGCTGCCGGCGAGGTTTTCCAGCGAGTTCAGCACGAAATCGCCATTGTTAGCAGTCGGGGTGACGACGCGCTGCCCGAACATTGAACTGGACTCGAGCCACAGGAAATCCTGCAGCAGGTCAGAATCGGCGACGATGATCGCGTTAATCGGCTTGCCCGACTTCTGCAGCGGCCCCTGGCCCGGGAAGGCGCTGTTGACCGGCCCGGAGACGCGCGCCGCGATGCTGAACTGGCCCTGCGGCTTGAATCCATCCAGCAGCGCCGCCGGGTCCATCAGCATCTGGAATTTCTCGCCACCTAACAACGCGGCATCCATGCTGGAACGCAACAGCGGTTCGAACCGGGTCGTGGCGCCCTTGGCGGGTTTGATGACGCCGGCGGAGTACAGGATGATGCTGTGCAGCCCGCCGGTCACGACGTCTTCGCGAATGAGGTTGGCATCGCGCAAGCCGATCACGCCGATATGCCGCGTGGGCGCCGCTCCCTGGCGCACCGTGACCGACAGGCCCAGGCCGCGGTCGCCCAGGACCTTCGCGTTGTCGAAGTCCACGCCCCAGGCCGCCAGCAACGGCGCGAAATTCGACTTGCGGTCGACGCCCATCGCGCCTAACGGATTGCCAGGCTCGGCGCCTTCGGTGTCGCCCTCGGCGCTCGGGTCGACAAACAGCAGGATGCGTCCACCGTGCAGCGCAAACTGGTCGATCGCGAGCAGCGCGGGTTGCGGCAGGTTCTTCGGATGCACGATTACCAGCACATCGACCGCCGGTTCGATCTGTGTGAGCTTGCTGTCCAGCATGCGCACGTCGTACTGCTGCTGCGCCTGCTCGAGTATCACCCAGGGATCCGTGGGCCGGCCGGCTTGCTGGTCGAAGCTGCCGGCCATCGGCAGGCCCGTCAGCCAGCCGACCACGGCTTTTTTCGGCGTCGCCAGCTGCTGTATGAGCTTGACGACGTCATATTCCAGAAAGCGTTCTTTCTGGTAGTCGAAGAAATCGATGTTGGCCTTGCCATCGGTCGCGTTGGTCGCAGCAAGACCAAAATAGAGCGTCTCACCGCTGGCGCCGATTGGCAGCGCGCGCAGGCCCGCTTCGCTGGCGCGATCCTCATCCTCGGACGACGGTTCCGGATCGATCACCTGCAGGCGCAATTTGCCATTGCTGCGCGCGGCCAGCTCCTGCAGGAACTCCTGGACGCGCACCGCGTAATTCTTGATCGGCGGAATCTGTTCGGCGGCCTTGCTGCTGAAATAGAAGTACAGGTTAACCGGCTCCTTGAGAGCACCGACAATATTGCGGCTGCCGGGCGCCAGCGTATACAGTTTGTTAGCTGTCAGGTCCATGCGTGCGCCGCGCAGGCCGCGGTTGGCGAGTGCGATGAGGCCGATGAACAGCACGCCGAGCAGCACCAGTCCGAGGGCATTGAGTGGCGCGCGCTTCATACGGCGCCCCGGCGCGCATCCAGCACCACGCAGGTTGCTGCCAGAAAGAAGCCGATCAGCAACAGGTAAAAGAGCACGTCGCGCAGATCGATGACGCCCTTCTGCAGCGACTCGAAATGCGTATAGAAGGACAGCGATGCAAGCGTGTCGACCAGCAGGCTCGGCGCCCAGCCCGATACCGCATCCAGCACCGCCGGATAACCGATCAGCAGCAGCACAAAGCACACCGCCACGGCTAACACGAAAGCGACCACCTGGTTGCGGGTCAGCGCCGACATGCAGCTGCCGACAGCGAGAAATCCACCCGCCATCAGCAGGCTGCCGAAGTACGCGGCGGCAATCGCCCCGTTGTCCGGGTCACCGAGGTAGTTGATCGTGATCCAGATCGGAAAAGTCAGCGCCAGCGCGATGCCCATGAAAGCCCAGGCCGCGAGAAACTTGCCCATTACGGCCTGCCACAGCGTGATCGGTTGCGTCAGCAGCAGCTCGATCGTGCCGCTGCGGCGCTCCTCCGCCCAGAGCCGCATCGCCACCGCGGGTACTAACAACAGGTACAGCCACGGATGAAATGTGAAGAACGGCTGCAGGTCTGCCTGGCCGCGTTCGAACAGGCGACCGAGTTGAAACGCCATGGCGCTGGCGGCCACCAGGAAAATGAGCACGAACACGTACGCCAGTGGTGTGGCGAAATAGCTGCCCAGTTCACGACGAAAAATAGTGCGAATGTGGTTCATGCGGTGATCCGGCGGAAAACGTCATCCAGTCGACCTGCTTCGATCGCGAGCGAACGCAATCGAAGTCCCATCTGCTCCAGCGCGCGATTGACCGCGGGCGCGAGTTCCTGATCCCGCGCCGGGATCACCGTGATGCGTCCATCCTCGGCCGACGCTTCGATCTCGCTGACGCCGGGCAGGGCGGCAAGTGCGCTGCGGGCGCGTTTGGTATCGCCGCGGTCCAGCAGCCTGAGGCTGATCGCACGGTGATAACGCGACTGCGCGGCGAGGCCCTGCGGGGTTTCGTCGGCGACAATCCTGCCGCGCGCAATGATGATCGCGCGCGTGCACACCGCATCGACCTCTTCGAGGATGTGCGTCGATATGACCACCAGCTTGTTACGGGCCATTTCCGCGATCAGGCCGCGCACCTCGTGCTTCTGGTTCGGATCGAGGCCGTCGGTCGGTTCATCGAGGATCAGCACCGGCGGGTCATGCAGGATGGCCTGCGCGAGTCCGACGCGGCGCCGGAATCCCTTCGACAGGGTGTCGAGTGTCTGGCCTGCGACATCGGCGAGCTGCAGGCGCGCGGTCACTTCGCGCAGGCGCGCCACGCGGCGCTCGCGCGTCAGGCCGCGCAGGTCGGCGACAAAGCGCAGGAAGCTCTCGACCGTCATTTCGCCGTAGCCCGGCGCGCCTTCCGGCAGATAGCCGAGCTGCTGTTTGGCCGCAATCGGATCGGACTGGATGTCATGACCGCAGATGCTGGCGGTGCCGGCGGTCGGCGTCACAAAGCCCGCGATCATGCGCATCGTGGTCGATTTGCCGGCGCCGTTGGGGCCCAGGAAACCGAGCACCTCGCCGGCGGTGGCTGAAAAGCTCACACCGTCGACGGCGGTCAGCGCGCCATATCGTTTGATCAGACCGTCAGTTTTGAGCATGTTCTTTTGCTTCGGTGAGCGACTCAAGGCTCCGGGGGCCGCGATTTTGGTCGGGATGGGTCAAGGAATTCAAGCTCTGCTGGTATTCTTTGCGCCCATGCCCACTTTGGTTAAACGAACCACTTTGATTGTGCGGTCGCTGGAACGTTCCCGCGACTTCTATCGCGACGTGCTGGGCCTCAAGGTCTGGTATGACGACGAGATCGTCCTGTCGGGCGTCGGCCTGGCCGCGGGCAAGGCGGGCGACAGGACCCGCCTCATCATCATGCAGGCAGCCGACCCGGTGGTTGGCATGATCGGCCTGCTGCAATTCACCGAGCCCGGCCTGCCGGCGCCGCCGCGCCGCGAGCGCCTGGGTATTGGCGACATCGTCTTCGTCATGCAGGGCGACGACGTCGCGGCCGTGCACCAGCGCGCCCTGGCATTTGGTGCACGCATACATGCGCCGCCGCATACCTTCGAAGTGCGCGGCGCCACCGGCCTGCAGCTCAAAATGACTTCACTCTCGTTATGGGATCCGGATGACTACTTCATCGAATACAACCAGCGGCACGCAAGCTAACAACACGGCAGCGCCGCCAACGGGACAGGTACTGGTCTGGGACCTGTGGCTGCGGGTGACGCACTGGCTGCTGGTGCTGACGGTCGCCGGCGCGTGGGCGACGCGCAAATTGCCCGGCGACTGGTTTCAACTGCACACCTGGCTCGGCTATTGCACCTTCGTGCTGGTGGTCACGCGCCTCGCCTGGGGCTTCGTCGGCACGCGGCACGCGCGCTTCTCGCAGTTCGTGCGCGGCCCTGGCACGATCTGGCGCTATGTCGCCAGCTTGTTAGCAGGGCGGGTTGCCCCGACCGCCGGTCACAACCCGCTCGGCGCGCTCTCGGTGCTGCTGCTGCTGGGCCTGTTGTTAGGCCAGGCCAGCACCGGCCTGTTTTCGAGCGATGCAGATGTGTTCGAGTATGGCCCGCTGGCAGGATACGTGGCTGCGGAAACATCGCGCGCGGTGAGCGGCTGGCACCACGAAATGGCCGAGATCATGCTGGTGTTCATCGGCCTGCACGTGCTGGTGGTGCTGGCGCATCTCGTGGTGAAACGGGAAAACCTCATCTGGCCGATGTTCACCGGCCGCAAGTCCGCCGACCAGGTGCCGGCGGGTGAGGGCATCGCCGGCTCGCGGCTGTGGCTCGCGCTCATCATCGTTGTGCTGTTAGCCCTGGCGCTGGCTTGGGCGGTGCGCTCGGCGCCGGTCACCGAGCCGACTTTTTTCTAGTGGTGGTGCGGCTGCCGCCTAGCGCTTCGGCGCGGATCGCGTCTGCGTGCGCGTGGTGGTTTGAACTTCGCGGCCGCGCCGCGCCAGCGCCTCGCGCAACAGCCACTCGATCTGCCCGTTGACGCTGCGCAGCTCCTGCGCCGCGAGCGCCTCGATGGCGTTCGCGACCGCAGGATCGAGCCGCAGCAGCAGGGGTTTTTTGTCGGGGCTGGCCACGCCGGCAAGCGCCTATTGATACAGCGTTCCGGCGTTGATCACAGGTTGCGCCTCGCTCTCCGCGCACAGCACGACTAACAGATTCGACACCATCGCGGCGCGCCGTTCATCGTTGAGATCGATGATGCCGCGTTCGCGCAGCCCGTCGAGCGCCATTTCCACCATGCTGACCGCGCCCAGCACGATCTGCTTGCGCGCGCTGATGACCGCTTCGGCCTGCTGGCGGCGCAGCATGGCGCCAGCGATTTCCGGCGCGTAGGCGAGGTGCGTCAGGCGCGCATCTTCGACCGCGAGGCCGGCTTTCTCGAAACGGGCCGACAGCTCTTTCTTGAGCTTCTGGATGATGACCTCGCCACCGCCACGCAGCGTCAGCTCGCTGGTCTCGTCCTCGCTGTGATCATAGGCATGCTCGCTGGCGAGATGGCGAATGGCCGACTCGGCCTGGATCGGCACATAGGCTTCGTAATGATCGACATCGAGCACGGCGCGGGCGGTGTCCTGTACTTTCCACACGACGGCGGCCGCGATCTCGATCGGGTTGCCGCGCTTGTCATTGACCTTGAGCCGCTCGCTGATGAAATTGCGAAAGCGCAGGCTGATCTTCTGCTTGCTCATGAACGGATTGGTCCAGCGCAGGCCGGTGCTGAAATCCGTGCCACGGTAATCGCCGAACAGCATCAGTAGTGCCGCCTGGTTGGGCTGCAGCATGTAGAAGCCCTTGGCGGTGAATACGAACAGCAGCATGAAGCCGATGCCCCAGAACTGTGTGTTGTCGGCAAATGCTTCGAAGATGCTGGCGAGCGCCAGCGCCACCAGCAGGGCGGCGACGACCAACATCAGGTAGCCGGACAGGCTACGAAACGGAATTTCCTCGGTGGCATTCTGTGGTGACGGTGCGGGCATGTGGGTCTCCTTCCTCGGTTATCAAAATGATATCACTTTGATAGCGGTGAGGCAAGAACACGGCCCAAAAAGACAAAGGCCGGCGCCCCGTGGTGCGGAGCGCCGGCCCTTTGACAATAAAATTACTCGGTGCGGAACTTGTCGTGACAGGCCTTGCAGGCGTCGCGCGTCGCGTTGAAGGCCGGCGTGACCTTGTCCAGCTTGCCGGTCTTGGCCGCCGCTTCCAGCGCTGCCATCGTTTTCTGCAGCTTACCCATCAGCTCGTCGAACTCGGCGCGGTTGGTCCAGATTTCGGGCTTGGCGCGCGTCGGCTTGCCTTCAGCCGATTCCGGCGGGAAGCCCTCGCTGATCATTTGTGCCAGGTAGTGGGCGCGCGACGCACGCAGCTGCACCGCCTTGGCATCGAAGGGCACTTTGCCCTGGGTGACCGGCAGAATTCGGACCCAGTTGTTGAACATCACCTGGTACATGGCCTTGCGATAGGCAACGGCCGAATCCGCAGGTGATGGTGGGGTCTGGGCGACGGCCGCCCCGGCAAATAGGGTAACGGCCGAAACGGCCAGCACGAGCAGTGACTTGCGATTCATGAACGGTTTCCTGTGTTGTGTCCGGGTCCGTCCCGGAGCGCGCCAAGACTAACCGATCAAATACGGCGGCCGCTAGCGCCCGCCGAGTTGGCGTTCAATATGAACGCGATAGTCCTTGATGATCTTGCGTACGCCCGCGGCGTTGGGCCGGCCGCTCATGGAGGCGATCAGATCGGGCAATTCATGCGTGGCGCGGCCCCAGCCGATCAGGCGCAGCACGTCATCCACCACCATCGCCTCGACCGAGCGCGGCGCCGGCTTGGGGACCGCCACTTTCGCGGAGGCGATCACTTTTTGCGCCGCCAGCTTTTGTGCCTGAATGGATTTTGCGGAGCGCGGCTTGTAAGGCACGCCGGCACGCTGCGCCAGCAGCAGGCGACCCATTTTCCCCGGCTGCAGGGCCGGCATCTCGCGGGTTGCGTCTTCGCGCGCCGCGGCTTTTTCACTGACTGGCTTCGCGCCGGCGGGTGCCTTCAGCACCTCGCGGCGCTCGGTGGCCGGATCGGCCAGCGGCACATAACGTTCAACGTTCTGCAAGCCGACCAGGTTGGCCAGAAACGCCATGAGTTCCATGGCCTCGATAAAGTCGCGGTCCTTGTGCTGCAGGCGTTGGCGCGTGATGCGTTCCAGCGCGCTCAGTTTTTCCTGGGCGAGCTTGATGATCCACGCGACCGGGCGCTCGTGCTTGGGCCAGGGCTGCACATGAAAATAATGTTCATCATCGAGGGCCGCATAACGCTGGTGCAGGTCAAGGCTGCTGCGCCAGCGCTGCAGCAGCGTTTCAATCTGGGCTTTTGGTTCTCGTGATGCGGCGGCCACTACCGTAGCGTAGCCAAGGCGCGGCCGCCCGGCCTGCGACCTGCCGCACACTCGCCGGCAACTATTGGCTCAGTCTGTGATCTGTCGCCGCTGCTCTGCATGGCGCGCCGCACGTAAGGCCTGCAGCGGCGCGGTCGCGATCAGCACCTGCGGTTCGCCGCCGTTCGAGCTTGCTAACAACTGATTGCCGCGGCTGCGGACCTCGGAACGGAACGGGCCGAGGTCGCTGGCGATATCCGGGCAGCCGGGGGGCACCGAGCCATAGGCGCGGCCCTGGGAGATGCAAACCAGCGGCGCCTGCGCCTGCGTGGCGAGTGGCTGGCCGGAGCCCACGACGACCCATTCCGCGCCGGCAGCTGACAGGCGTCGCTGCAGCGGCTCGTCGGCTGCGCTCGCGAGACGCAGCCAGTTGCCGATATCGGTGCGCACGATCTGCTCGCCGAGTTCGAAACGCCAGCCGGACGGGGCAATCAGCCACGTGGCGCTGGCGGCCACCGTTGAATTCGCACGCAGCCACCAGCCACCTAACAAAAGGTATACGTTGTAACGTTTCGCCTGCGCAGATAACAGCGCCATTTCGGTGCCGTCGGCCGCCGGAGCGATGCTCGCCAGTTGTTCCGGTTGCCAGTGATCCCAGCCGCACAGGGCATGGTCGGGCAGCAGGATCACATCCGGCCGGCTGGCGGCCGCGCACAGGCGCTCGATGGCGGCGGCGCACTGCGTGAGCAGCGCCGCGCGATCGGTCGCTGCGCAAGCGACGTCAACCGCGGGACTCGTGGCGTGCAGCAACGCCAGGCGAACATCGGCGCTGCGCAGTGCGACATCCACGCTGCCCGGTGCTGCCGGCCCGGACCCGCGCCAGTTGTTAGCCGCGAACGCGCCCGCCGGCAGCGCGGCGCCGACGGCCGCCAGAAAGTCCCGCCGCCTCAACGCTCGGCCCGCTGGATGACGCCGGCCTTGACCAGGTTCTCGTAGGCCTTTTGCTGCACTTCGAGAATGCGCGCCTTGGAGTCCATCGGCGCATCGGCAAAGCTGTTAGGCGGGTAGAGCGTGGTGCTGTTGTAGAGCGGCCGGTAGATATCGAGCCGCTGCCTGAGCAGCCGGTTGCCGGATCCCGGGATCGCGCGGATGCGCCGCAGCGCCTCGACATCGATCCAGTCCGCACACACGGTCGATTCGCCCGGGCCGCCGCTGTCAGCTAACACGCGGCCGTCCCAGTCGTAGATATGCGAGTGGCCCATGGTCTGGCCCTGCGGGAGGATGCCGCCGATCTGGCCGGTCTGGTTCGCCGAGATCAGGAACATCATGTTTTCCGAGGCGCGCACCTTCTTGGCCGACTCCCAGCTCCAGCGATCCGCGGCGCCATGGTCCGAGGTCGGATGCAGCAGCACTTCGGCGCCACGCAGCATGAACATGCGCGAGGCCTCCGGGTACATGATCTCGCCGCAGGGCATCATCGCGATGTTGCCGAGGTCGGTCTTCGCCACCGGGAAAGTGCCTTCGATGCCGTAACGCGCCAGATACTTGTCCATGAAATCGTGCGGCGATCCGGTCTGCACGGTGTTGATGCGCCGGTATTTCAGGACCACGTCGCCGCTCGGGTTGATCAGGTACGAGCAGTTGAAATAGCGGCCCGGCCAGGTGGGATCGCGCTCGTAACTGTTAGCTCCGATCCACAGCTTGAGATTCTGCGCCTCGCGCTGCAGGCGCTCGGTCACGGGACCGGGAATTTCGATGCAGGCTTTCTCGATCCACTCCGCGGCCGACTCGCTCAGTGGAAATCCCGTCAGGCAGAACTCGGGGAACAACACCAGGTTGCGGCCGCCGCCGTCACGCACCACGCCGCGCATCAGCGTGATCCAGCGATCGATGGAGCGGTTGATGATGACCATCGCTTCGTCGCGATTGCGTGCCGAGTTGACGAGGTTGCAATAGACCTGCATGCAGGTCGCGCGCCAGGGCTGAATCATGCTGTGTCTCCCGAATGAACCCGCTAACATTGTGGGCGTGAAAACGCGCAACGTCATGCCCCGAGTTCTGATTGGCTGCCTACTGGCCGCCGCCCCCGCAGCGGCCGAATTGCCGCCGATTGCCCGCGATGTGCTGGTCAGAGCGAATTATCGCCAGGGCATGGTCGCATTCCAGACCCGCTGCAGCGCCTGTCATTCGCTCGCCGACGGCGGCACCGACCTCGTCGGGCCCAATCTTCATGGGATCTTCAAGCGCAAGGCTGGTAGCAAAAACGATTTCAGTTATTCCGACGCCCTCGAGAGCGCCGGATTCGACTGGACGCCGGAGCGGCTCCTGGCCTGGATTGCCGATCCGCGGGGTTTTGTGCCTGGCACCAGCATGATGCTGCCCGAGCCCGTACCTGAAGCGGATCGCATCCCGCTGCTGTCCTACCTGATGCTCGAGACCGGCGCAGCCGACTGGCCCAAGCCGCAGGCGCCGCGCGCGACTGCGGCCGCCGGACCTAACGCGCCGCTGGCCGAGCGTTTCCCGAGTTTCTGGAATCACCTGATGAACAATACGACGCGCTACAGGATCCAGGGGCCGGACGGCGAACTGCGCTTTGACGCCTGGTTCAATCCAGACGGCACGGTCGCGACCTCGCTCAAGGAAATGCGCGGCTTCTGGCGCGAGATGCCCGGCGAGAAATTCTGTTATGCGTTGATGGACATGCCTGGCGCAATGCGGCAGTTGATCGAGTGTTTCCCGATCGCTGCCATGAGCATCCCTCGATTCCAGGAAGAACTGTGGAAGACAACGCCAGCGCCGGGTTTTCAGCTAACAGGCGGCATCGTGGCCGGGCGGCCGGCTAAGTAGTCGGTTGGTAGATTCCTCCACCCATGCGCCGTTTGCATCATTTTCTCGGCCCTCTGCTGGCGCTGCCGCTGGTGCTATGGGTGATCACGGGGCTTTTGTTTCACATCAAGCACCGCTATGGCGAAGCCTACGAGGTGCTGACAGTGCATCACAGTGCGCCGGCAGATTGGTCGACAGCCGTAATCGCACCCGCGCAGGTGATTGGGCGCGGGCTCGTCACCGCACCCTTGGTGCTCGCTGTGCATCCGTCAGGTCGGCTGGTTTACTTTGGCAAACAGGGCGCGCAGCCGGTGGCGATCGACGCCGCCACGGGTGCCGCCCTGGCGCCAGCGACGGCCGAGACGGCGCGCGCCTGGGTCGCCTCGGCACTGGCGCATTCCCACAGCGCACATCGCTATGGCCAGGAGATTTCCGCTCAGTCGAGCACCATGCACTCGGCCCGCACCGGGACCGAAGATCCCGCGCTCAAGTTGCGTTTTTCCGGTGCCAAGACCGTGCGTATTGACCTGCTGACCGGCGAGATCGCGCAGGCGGGCGCACTAAACGAATTCATCGATGCGACATACCGGCTGCACTATTTGCAATGGACCCCGTGGAAGTCCGTCAACATCGCGCTGGTGTTAATTGCAATGCCGCTACTGTTGCTGCTCGCGTTCACTGGAATTCGTATGGCGTTCACGCGGCGTTGAGCAAACGCCCACCATCGAATTTTTGGCCGCCAAGTCCAGTATCGGTTGTCGGCCCGGTTCTCGTTAGCACTGGACCAACTCGGCCGGCGTCGGCGAATTGGCGCTCCCTACGGGATTCGAACCCGTGTTACGGCCTTGAGAGGCCAGATTAGATCGTCCCACGGCGTCCCCACTAGTCTCACCTAATACTGGAAAACGCTGGAAATGTAGCATTTCGAGTACTAGGATGTCCCAGAGCGTTTCGGGACGCCGGTTTCCCATAGGTTTCCCATGAAGCCCGAACGCCTTTCGGAGTTGATCCATGGCACGGTTAAAACGGGACAATCTGCTGGCCAGTCGTGAAGCGCGAAACGACCTGAGAGCGCGTCCAGAACCCTATTGGCGGAAATTGCAGGATGGGCTTGCCTTGGGATACCGCAAGAGTCGGGACGGCGGTGCGTGGCTTGCGCGCCTTTACGTGGGCAACAAGCGCTACGCCGAGAAGAGGCTGGCAACGGCAGACGACAATGCCGATCCCGACGGTCTCAAGGTGCTGTCGTTCGCCCAGGCACAGCGTGCCGCGTTCGATGCCGACCGCGTTCAATCCGAGCATGGGGCGGGCCTGACTTACACCGTCGGCGATGCCCTGAGCGATTACGTGGACTATCTGCGCAGCGACCGGAAGTCCGCTGACGATGCAGAAGCAAAGCTCAAAGCCTATGTGTCAGATGAACTGCGGGAGAAACGGTTGGCCGATCTTTTCGCGGCGGACCTCGACACGTGGCGCGATGCCGCGCTCAAGCGGCAACGCAAGGCTCGTAAGGTTCGCAAGGCAAACGCTAAAAGCCAAAAACGCACAAAGGTTGCGCCCGCTAGGCCAAGTGAAGACGAGCTTCGTGAGCGAGCGCGACGTAGAAAATCGACCGTGAATCGCGTAATCAACCTTCTGAAAGGCGCGTTAAATCGGGCCTACGCCAATGGGCATGCGTCAAGCAAAGAGCCTTGGACGCGTCTCCGGCGCTTCAAGAACGCAGATGGCAGCCGTACACGATGGCTTACGGTCGAGGAATCCATGCGACTTCTGAACGCGTCGTCTGCGCAACTGCGCCCGTTGCTGCGCGCTGCGATACAGACTGGCTGCCGACAAGGGGAGTTGCTGCGCGTCCAAGGTCGCGACTACGACGCAAGGTCGCGCACCCTTCGAGTGGCGGAGAGCAAGGGTGGAAAGCCACGCAACGTGCCGCTAGAAGCTGAAGCAGCGGCCATGTTTGAAGTACTGGCCGCCGGCCGTGAGCGGCAGCCGCTATTTGAGCGTGCCGATGGAATCGCTTGGCACCGAGTCGAGATTGGCCGGGAATTGGCGCGAGCCGTAGCTGGCGCGGGTATTTCTCCCGTGACATTTCATGAATTGCGGCACACATATGCGAGTCATTTAATACAGAAGGGAGTCGGCCTACTGTACGTTGCCCAGGCGCTGGGGCATCGCGATTCCCGCATGGTCGAACGGCATTACGGGCACCTCGCGCCGAGCCACTTCGCGGAAACCATTCGTGCAAATATTCCGATGTTAGGCCATGAGCCGTCGCACAAACTGGCAAACATGGCCGCCAACCGTGGGCGGAAGGCCGTCCGCTAACGGAAATTCAGCGTCAAGAAGCGTAATTTTGGTACTCCAGTCTAGGCTTCGCGAGCCGAACGCCGGGTTTCCCTTCCCGGTTGATCCGAGTTCTCGGGTGGCCAAATAGATTTGTGGGCCTACAACCACCAGGTGCAGATCGACTTCAATCGACGAGGTAAACCCACGGACAACGCAATCGTGGAATCCTTCAACGGAAAGTTCCGCGAAGAGTGCCTGAACGCACACTGGTTCGAGTCAATAGACGATGCAAAACACAAAATTGATGCGTGGAGATGGGATTATAATGAGCAACGGCCGCACCGCTCTCTCAATGGTCTAACGCCACGGGAAATTGCGATGCGGTCGAGGTCAACAGGGGTCGCAAACTCACCGACCTAGTGGCTCGAATTATCGGGGCCGGTCAAAAAAGCCATCACCTAAGCAATACGTGGTCCGAAGAATGCCAGCAGGTCAGACGTGTATTTCCTGTTGATTCCGGTACTCGAGTTAAGGTTATCTATTCTGAAATTAGCAGAAGAGAAGTGCGCATCCTAAATGGACAATTTCTTGGTCGATCAGGCTGGGTGTATAGAAACCTTGTAGCGCATTCAGATCCCTACGGGCCATCACAAAGAAACGGTCCGGTGGTACCGCAAGCCCTAACACCCGCCGACAAGCAAGCTCAAAAAGAATTTGCTAAAGAAAGAGACGCTAGGAATAAAGGCTGGAAATGGGCGGAGTACCGAAAGCTGGCGACGACGCAAGATTGCGCCCAATTGACTGATCGAGTCGAACGCGTCGACTGCGAAGCGTACGTTAATACTTTTGGGAAACCTAAATAGGTCCAAGCGTCGCCCCTGTTATTGCCAAACGTCGGGTTCCCTTTCCGGCCACACCGCCTGCCGAGAAAGGCCCCGCTACCAATCCATTCGCGCTCGGCTCCGGCTGCTTTCAACAGCGGAACGGCGCCGAGTCGTATCTGGGCCTCATGCTTCGTTCCTGCTGTTGTCGGCCGCACGGGAATCGACCCGAGAATCTTCCGCAGCGCCTCGCGGGCTCGCGCGATGCCGCTGCCCTGGATCACGTCGCGCAGCCGCGACACGACGCTGCGACAAGCCGCCGCCGCGCCAAATAGCCCATCCGACACCGGTCAATTCTTGCGCGCAACCTAACACTCTACTGCCAAAAGGTCCAGAAAACCAAAGAGGTTACACGCCGGTTTACTCGAATATCTGGCTGGTTGTCGGCCTTTTTCATCGCCGATGAGGCGGCCGCTGCTGTCGGGGTCATGCTTAAATCCTTTTGTTAGCGCGATCTCGACAATTTTGGAGTACTGTATTGTCGTCTGAGGGCAGATCGAAGGATTGGGTCACATTCATAGGAGTCCCAAAATGAAGAAGCGTATCCTTTGTCTTGTACTAACAATTGTTGTCGGCGCGATCGCCGGCTGCCAGAAAATCGAAGCTCCGATGGGCCCGCCCGGGGGCGCGCCTCTGGATTTCAGCGGGGCCACCAAATCAATTCCACTCGAACACGGGCGTCTTATTGGCGTAACCCAGCTTGCCAATCCCAATCGCCCGCTCGCCGTGTTGTGGTTTGAGCGACCTGACCAGACGATCACGGGCGTGCGTGTCAACGTGTCAACGGGCGTTATCTTCAGCACAGTCATCGTATTGCCGCGCAAATAATGCCGGGCGCGACCAACCGCCTATTCCAAGATATGGGAGTAAAAACATGAATCTCGATTTTTCGCTCAAGCCGATAACGCGCCTATTCTTTCTGGTGGGATTCGGCGCCTTGGCGCTCGACGCTGCAGAAGTAATCGTGAACGCATTCGGCTACACGATTCTCGGCAGCGCGTATACCAAGGGCCGCCTGCTCGAGTTGTCAGGCATTTTCATGGTATTTGCCATTGCCATACTGCTACGGCAAATTCGCGATGGAATATACGCGCTGCGTCCGAGCTAACAACCTAGCGGTTTTGCAACGTCTCGGCGACCACACTTGATATCAAATTACCTGAGCCGTCTGGACTACGAACAGCAGGGAAGATTCGGGTAAAGGCGATGTCATCGGAATCGGGAGCAGGCCAACGCCGCCTGTCGAGAAAGGCCTTGGGGCGGGTAGCGTAGCCACCTATCACTGGGATTGGCGCAAGCGTCTCTGGATCGTTAGTAGGTAAGTCGAGTAGCACGCCCCCGCGGCCATACGTCCTTGTAGCTGCTTGCAGGCCGGTTCTGTGAAGCAGGTAGTCGGCTACCAGCCCCTCCATCAGGCTGGGGTTCAAGCGTAATTTTCCCGCCGGTCAAGCCCTCAGGAACACTCTTGCGTTGGGCGCCACGCGGGGGATGCCGTCCATGCCCAACTGGATTTATTCTCTAGTAGAGCTTCGCGGCGTTGGGCAGCATCCCAATAATTTTTGCCGACGCTTTCGAGGCAGGTAGGGGGTCCAACGGGGCCTGCCGTTTTATAACGGCTTTGTCGACTGCCCCTGCGATTCGTCTGCGGCTAGGTCGGGGTCGCCGTCGCCGAGCCGCATCCGCAGCCGGGTAATCCGGGTTCCGGTAAGGGAGTCGCCGCTGAGGCCAGAAGTGTCGGATTTTTTTACATTTTAGCAGGACTTTTCCGAGATCCGACCAAGCGGTTCTGCGTAAGTATCTGAAAATAAAGCATTAAGCTAAAATTGGCTCGCTTCTTGCTTGCAAAAGGTTAAACCCGTGAATTGTTTGCGGCCGGAGCGGAAGACCATGATGAAGAATAAGATGATGAAACTTTACCGCATCTTCGGCGCTGCGGCGCTCGCGTTGGCCACAGGGCTAGTTCACGCCGTGCCCGTGACCTTCACCTTCGACTCCACAATAACGGTCAGCGACCCGGCGGGAGCGTTCGGTGCTGCGCGCGCAGTGGGCAGTCCGCTTTCGATTTCGGTGGTATACGATAGTGCCGCCACGTTAAATAGGACAGTCTACGACGCGAGCAGCAATCCCATCCGTTACGAATTCGACTCAAGTTCCATCTCCTTCACCATCAGCGGCGGCGGTCTGACCGAAACGAACGCCTTTAACGCCTCGGGCGGCGGCTTGTTCTTTGTACGGGACAACATGCCAAACCCCGACTGCGGCACTGGAAATCTGTTCAGTAGCTTGTGCGGGCCCGTAGACGGGATGACTTTCCGTATCAACAGTGCCGACGGCTTGACATTCTGGCAGCTGATCCTGCGCGGGACGACACTCGACCTTGTTAACGGCGCCGTGCTGCCCACGTTCCAGGATGCGCGTTGGGACAACCAAGAGATCGCCCAGTTCAGTATTTGCCAGAGTTCCGCCGATGCCGCTGGAAGCTGCGATCGCAGCTCTCTGAATTCGGTCATCCGCGCCGTCCCGGAACCCGCGACGCTTGGGCTGCTCGGCCTAGGCCTGGCTGGTGTCGGCGTCGTTAGGCGCAAGCGCGCTGCCTGAGCTCAGTCACTTTGACGACACCGAGAGCCCGCTACGGCGGGGTTTCTTTTTGGCGGCTCACGGATCAGAGCCAATCATCGGGTTCCCTTTTTGGCCACACGGCCTGCCGACAAAGGCCCCGGGGGGGGCGCAATTAGCCTGAAATTGGGCTGAAAAAATTCAACGGCGTTAGCAATCCGCCCGCGCCTTGATGTGGTCGTTCAAGCAAGGTGGGTTTCCCATAGGTTTCCCATGGTCTTCGTGCCAACTCCGGTTCTCTCGTAACCCCTTGAAAAATATGGCGCTCCCTACGGGATTCGAACCCGTGTTACGGCCTTGAGAGCGGAATTTTAGGGTTCCAGTGGTGTTCGCAGAAGTTCGCGTAAGTATATGAATTATAACATATAAGTCAATTTTCGGTTCGCGGGCGTCCGATGCAGTTCGGACCGGTTTGATTCCCATCAGATTCCCATGAACCGTCCACGAGCTGTTACATTGTTGCCAGGAAACGCACAATCTAGCGAGTGTTAGGTCGATGGCAAGAATTCGACGCGATACGGATTTGGGATCCCGCGAGGCGAGACGACGACTGCCTTCGCGACCCGAACCGTACTTCCTGAT
>JANNVI010000051.1:0-22473 GCA_031414335.1 Gammaproteobacteria bacterium
GCAAGCCGGCCGAGGCGCTCAAGGCGCGCTATGTCGATGCGAAGGATCGCTACGCCGGCATCAAGGACACGATCGCGACGCGCTACCAGCGCACGCCCAAGGCGACGTTCGTCTACAGCGTCGCGATGCCGCGTTAGCGCGTGCAGCTGTTATCTGCGCCGCGGCAAACCGGACGGCACTCGGAGCGGGCAGCTCATCAATGCAAAACCAGTTCGCGGATCAACCCGCTACCGGCCCGGCGCTAACGTACTGCCGCCCAAACTCGCTCGGCGTCCAATGGCCGCGCTGGCTGGCAGCGCGATAGCTCAAACCGACTGCTGCGCCAGGCGCACAGCCTGCAATATCTGTGGCCGCGCCGGACGGGAAAAGACCCACCGCAACACGCGCTGCCATTGCGAGGTGTAATACCATGCCCCCTCTACGGCCCACGATTGGGTGCGGGTAAAGTTGCTTATCGCCTCCATCTCTTCCGGGATCGGGCGCAACCGCCGCCACAGGTAGCAGCACAGTTCAGGCACTGAGGCAGCCCAGGCTGCGGCGGGCACTGCACTTACCCATAAGCTGGAGCTCGACACATCCGACAGCCGGTATCGATCTGCTCTGGTTCGCAGTAGCCAAGGGCAATGCTTTGCCAATGTTGACAACACACCAACCGGGACCACGCCGGGGAAATAACGTGCGGTCAGCTTCAATGGGGGATATGCCCACCAGAGCTGCTGTATTGCGCTGTCGTTGATCAGCAATCGATCCCAATCGGCACTGGTCATGCGCCTCGCAACGGTCGCAATATCGTGCAGCTGCAGCATGCGCAGCCAACGCGAGCTCATGTTGCCGGCGGCGTGCAACAACTGGTGCAATAACACGGCATCAATCGTCGAATAAACATTCAATCCGACGCCGGTGGCGCCGGCATGCAATCGGGCGGTGATATCGGTTTCGTTCCACGGCAAGCGCTCCGCAACCTTGGTGTGCACTTCAATCTTGATGGGCAGGTTCGCTTGCTCACCAAACTTGACAGGCCAGGCCGGCTCTACCGGCTCGAAAATCTTGTGCCGCCAGCTGGTCCCTGTTTCCCGGTATCCCAAACGCAGCACCAACTGCGTTGCCGTTGCCAAATCCTGCTGGCGGACCAGCAAGTCAATGTCGCCCATCGGCCGCTCGCCCACCTGGCAATAGCCCAGGCGATGCAACGCCGCACCCTTCAACGCCAGCACGGCAATTCCGGCCTGGCGTGCCGCTGAATCGATGTGTTGCAGGTGCTGCTCGATGCGCTGATGTCGTTGTGCCACCTCTAGCTGCTGCTGGTGGAGAAACTGACCCCAGCCGTCTGGACCACTCCAGCGCAGTCTCGTTGACAGCAATGGCGACACCCCATGAATTACTGCCGCCGCGCGCGCCATGCGCCACTCAAACGGGTTCCAGTCGGGTACACGTGCCGTTGGGCAGGCCAGCTCCTGTGCCAGTATTTCGGTAGTCTCGCGCAGCGCCGTGGCGATGATCTTCAGTGGCGGAAGTGGCATGCCAACGGTGCTCATTGGTTGCTGCGCGCTAACCCACGGCACGTTGGTCGCCATCGGTGCGATACAACGCCTCTTGAGACATTAACACCTGCCATCGATGGGTTATCGAACGCAACTCTGCGGCGTAGCGGGCCTGATGAGGCGACACATTAAGCTTTTCCGCGTCGATCTGTGCGTGCAACAGATCGCGCGCCGCACGATAGAAATCCGATTGATACGCACCGTGAAACATCATCTCGAGATCGTTGCTTTCCTGCCAGTGCGTTTTGGCGCCAAGCTGTTGCTTGACCTGTTCGTAAAATTTGGTGCCCGGCAGCGGGTACGAAACGCTGACACCAACGTCATCCGGGCGTGCAGTGTCCAACAGCTGGCGGGTAGCCTGGAGGTCGTCCAGATTTTCACCCAGATAGCCGAGCTGAATGAAAAATCCCACCCGTATGCTGGCAGATCGAAGCCGCTCTCGGGCCACGATGATTTCCTCAACCGTAGTGCCCTTGTTCATGGCATCGAGGATGCGTTGGCTGCCACTTTCAGCGCCAATCCACACCTCGGCGCAACCGGCTGCACGCAATGCCTGGGCCATCTCATCGCTGATGAGATCAGCGCGTGTCTGAATCGTAAATGGAAGACCGGCATGAGTCGCATGAACGGTTGCGGCAAAATCCATTACCCAGTCCACGCGAAAACCGAAGATATCGTCCGCAAACCAGATGTGATCGGGGTTGAAGACACGCTTCAGGTAAGCCATTTCTGTCGCCACGTCGCGCGGACTGCGTTGCAGGTATTGATTGCCCCAAATGGGCTTCGAACACCAGTTACAGCGAAACGAACAGCCACGCGAGGCGGCCATGTTCATGCTGAAGTAGCCGTGCGCGTGACGCCACATCGCCCGGTATTTCTCAAGGTCTATCATGTCCCACGCCGGCTGTTCGCTGTACAGAGGATTGGGCAAGGGGCGTGCGCCGTTGACGGCAATGACTTTGCCGACGTTGTAGGAGGCAACCCCATTTTGCCCATCGACCAGCTGAGGCGTAGTCACCGCCGGAGTCAGATCCAAGCGGGCCACCAGAGCCAGCAGCGTAACCAGGCCTTCGCCAAGCACGACGACTTCCGCACCCGAATCCAGATAGACCTGCGGAGCGTCCGTTGCATCAGAGCCCACGGCAATCACGCGCGCACCGCTCGCACGCGCCAGGGCAATCATTTCGCAACTCGCGTCGCGCATTCTGCCCAGGCACATCTTGCTCAGATAATTGAAGCTGTCCTCATAAAAAAGCACCAGCTGCGGTCGCGCTAATTCAAGCTGGCGCTGATAATCGGCAACGCCGGCGGCGAGCATGGCGTCAAATACGGCTACTTCGTGCCCCGCGCGTCGCAACATCGACGCAACATGCAACGTCGCCAACGGCGGGTACGGTTTGGCCCTCTCCCACTGCTTCTGATCGAAGCGCAGGAAGTAGGAATGAGCAACGAGAATTGACAGCATGCTAAAGGAACGCGCGCAGTTCGAGAATTTGCGCGTTTTCCAGCAACTGGCGAACGGGTCCGAATATTTCGAAGGCGAGTTTCAAGTTCTGCTTTTTTTTGCGCCCGAACGAAACGGATTTCAGGTTATCACCAAGACCGGCTCGACTGGAAGGACGTTCTTCAGGCGCATACCGTGAAGCTCGCGCCCTGGTGGGCACTGCCTACGCCGCGCCGGACTGCACACAGTCGATGTATGTCCGTCGTTTCAAGGTCCAATACGAGGATTTCGCCATTGGCGACCAGGTGGACGGTCAATCCCCTGTCCCCAGCAGTTGCCATCCCGCTGTTAATGCGCCAGCCTACCGAAGGAAAGATCGCCCGTATCGGGGAAGCTGCTTAGGCCTGCCTGTTCCACTATTTGTGTCGACGATATATCAACGCCCATCGCCCAGTATCGGTGCCGCGGCTAGGTGTGTAAAAGTGCGCAGGATGACACAGCGGTTTGAGTGGGTTTACGCTCTTACGAGCGCAGTTGTGCTGCTGCTGATTGCTTCCTGTGAAAATTCGATTCAACCTGCGCCAATTCCTGTCCCGGTAGCGGCTGATGAGCTGCGTGAACCCGCGGTGGTGGCCAGCAGCAATGGCGTCCTCGATCTGTTGATCGTGGCGAAGGCGGCGGTAATTCCGCAATTCGCGCCGTACGTTGCAACTGGCTGGGTGTACGAGGTGTGTGCCCGCCCGGCGAGCGGCGCCGAGAATTGTCCTGCGACGGATGCAAGTTCGGCGTATGGCGGGACACGCCTGCAGATCGATCCCGGCGATACCCTGAAGATTCACCTGGTCAACAAGCTGCCGACGATATCCGACGCCGCGTTAGCCCGGGACCCTGCGCATGCTTACCTGCGGTTGAACCCGACCAATTTACATCTGCACGGTATGCTCGTCTCGCCCCGTTACGCATCGATCGACGATGCGACCTGGGGCGATAACGTGTTCATCTACAACTTCAATTCCGCCAACGGCATGCCGCCCGTAGGCACGCACATACACGGCACTGCGGTGTACGACGCTGTCGACTACAAGATCCCGGTGCCGCGAAGTCACCCAGCTGGGCTCTATTGGTTTCATCCACACGTGCACGGCATCTCGGCGAATCAGATCTCCTCCGGACTCGGCGGCATCGTCACGGTCGGGCGGGTTACGGATTATGTTTGTTCGGGAACCAGTTGCGCAGGTGTCCGCGCGGTGGAACCGCCGGTTCGTCATGTCATCCTTAAGGATACGCAGGTGCTGAGCGACGGCACCGTCCAGTCGCAGCTCCGCTCCGAGTTCTGCGACGGGCCACAAAGCACGGCGAGCCTGGGTGGCTGCGAGGGCGTCGACTTGAAGGCCGGCGGCGGCCCCAATTTCGTTGGCGGCCGGTGGTTCTTCACGATCAACGGTCAGCAGTATCCTACGATCACGGTGGGCGCGCCCTTCGGGCAGCTGTGGCGGATCACCAATGCATCGGCGAACGCGACGTACGAGCTCAATCTGTGGAACCCCGACACGCGGAAGGAGATGCCTCTGCGGGTTGTCTCGATCGACGGCGTCAGCATCGACGTGGGCTCCACCACAAATCCCGCGGAGCTCGTCAGCCAGGCTGGCAATAAGTTCACGCCGGTCCCGTGTCCCGGAGCTGGGAGCGACGGTCTCGACGGCGTGTGCACGACGCGGTTGCACATGATGCCCTCATCGCGCGCCGAGGTCTGGGTGACGTATCGCGACGCTAACGGGGAGATCAAGTCTCCTGGTCCGGGCGCTGGCGCGGTATTTCGTACCAACGGTTACTCGGCCGGTCCGGGCGGCGATCGGTGGCCCGCAATCGATCTTGCCAAAGTGAGCTTTGCCCAGGGTACCGTGCCGGTCACCGGCATATCGATCGCCGGCCAGGCGGCGACCGAAGCTCGACCGATCGCAATGTCGGCGAATCTGCAGGCGGCCAATGCCGAGGTGCCAGCGGATGCGGCTTGCATGCCGTTAGCACCGGGTCATAGGCGGCGCATCTTCTTCAATGCGTCCGGACTCGGCTATGAAGAGGTCGATGGCAATGGCGTAACCGTGCCCGGCACCTTCATCGATGTCCACGCATTCGACCCGATGACGCCCACCATATGTCTGCCGCTCGGTGCGGGGAACGCGCCAGTCACCGAACAGTGGGAACTTGTGAACCTCGCCAATCAGGACCACAACTTCCACCTCCACCAGGTGCACTTCTCGGTGCTGTCGGCGGTCGAAGTCGGCGGCACGTCTCTGCCGAGCCAGTTGATGGACAGGTCCGTGATGATGGACAGCGTGCCGCTTCCTTATGCCGATGGAAGGTGTTTGACGGTGCAGGACTGGCGCAATGGCGGGTGTACCGCGCACATTGTGACCGTCGAGATACCGTTCGCAGTTGCTGGCGACTTCGTCTACCACTGCCACATCGTCGCGCACGAGGACGGTGGCATGATGGCGGTTATCCGCGTGCGATCCGACGCGTCGGCGTCTACGGCAACTGTGGTGCGTCGACTGCCCGATCCCTGACACGAAGGCATTGGCGCTCAGATAGCCCTGCGCGCGCCGGGCGCTGCCGCTGCCATCAGCCCGAGAGGGGTGCGGCGCCATCTATTAACCCGCCAAGAGTAATCGGAGCGCCTCGATCGCTTCAGTCGGGTGGCGCGCTCGGCGCAACTCGAACGCGTCAAGGCGCGACATTTTTCTGCTGAAGGATTGCCATTGCGGTTGGCTCGCGCCGTAGGCTTGGCTTGAGGCGAGCCTATTGCGAAGTTCGGAACTTGCTAAGGGCTTCAGTAATGGGCCGGTACCGGTGCTATGCAAAGCAAGGAATACGCCGCCGACAATCTTTAGCGGCGCCTGCGCCAGCCTAAAAGGATCTTGTCGCATGTCCACTTCGAACTTCTTGACACCGCTACGGCGCAGGATGACCGGGGACTTGCGAATCGCAGCAGCTTCATGGGATCGCCCGAGCCAACGCAGCGAATCGGCGCGAATGTGCAAGTAATTGGCGACCCCTGTGGCCAGCATCGTTTGCGGGGCTACAAAGACGCTGTCCTCGGATAGAAAATCGAAGCCGGCCAATGCACCGTGCAGCGCGAGCGTTGATTTCCCTGCACCGCTTGGGCCCATCAGCAGAAGCCCGCGGCCTCCAAGCCCTACGCACGCGGCATGCAAAGGTATCAGTCGCTGAACGCGGGCCGCGAGGGTGAACACCGCGAACTCGATCAGCTCGTAGCGCGTGTGGTAGCCAAAGCGCAGCATCTGGGGCGACACGACCACGAGGGCAGCATGTTCCCGTGGCGACAGCACGACGAAGTTGGATGAATCCGTGCAGCCGCCGAGTAGTCCTGCGCCGCGGATCAACTCAAGCGGCGGGGGTTCCCGGCGGCTCAATGGCTGCCGGTCTCGGACCGATTCGCGCGCGAGCTGGTCAGAGGAGAGCCGCAATGTAATTTTCAGTTCCGGCGCTTTGGCTAACAGCCGATGACGCGGCAGACCTGCATACGCCAGGTCCACGAGTCGAAGCAGTTCGCGGCTGTTGCTCTCGAAATGGACCCAGCCTCCCAGCAATTTCAGGCGCTTGCGAATCAGCGATGGGGATCGTTCCCCAAAAGGGTCGGAGTCGGAATCCGGGGCGATGAGGCGGTTCTTGAGGTTCATGATTGGTTCGTGCCTTGTCGGCGTTGGTGCGGTGTCGAACGAGATGATAGAGACTGTGCAATCGATGTACTGGCGAATAGGGAGCGCTTAGACTTAACCAATGCCGTTGAAAAACCAAGCCGCCGCCGTATGAGTGACCTGCTCCTTACCCACGGCTATTTCCTTTTCGAAGACGAGAAGGAAATGCAAATAATGCGGCCGTATCCAACCCTCGGCCTGCTGTACATATCGGCTTTTTTGCGCCGTGCGGGTTTCGATGTCGAAATTTTCGATACGACCTTCGCTCAGCGCGAGCAGCTTTTCGATCGCCTGGCCAGGGGCCGCGGTGTCATCGGGCTCTACACGAATCTTATGACGCGCCGGACAGTGCTCGATATCGTGGCCGTCGCAAAGCGACACGAGTGGACGGTGGTCCTGGGCGGCCCCGAATCGGCCAACTACCCCGGCGAATATCTGGCTTGCGGCGCCGATGTCATCGTCACGGGCGAAGGCGAGACTACCATGGCGGAATTGCTCCCCGCGCTCGCGGCGCGCGGCGTGCACAAACTGCACGGCGTGACCGGCACCGTATTTCGTGACGAAAAGGGCGTGGTGGTAACGAACCCGGAACGCACGAAAATCGCCGATCTGGATTCTATTCCATGGCCGGACCGCGGCCGGATCGATCAGGCTCGTTATGTGGATGTGTGGCGCGAAAAGCATGGCATGGGCAGCGTGAATATGATCACTGCGCGAGGCTGCCCCTACAAATGCAATTGGTGCTCGCATGCGGTATTCGGGTTCACGCATCGCCGCAGAAGTTACCTCGATAGTGCGGCCGAACTCGAACACATTATGGAAGTGTACCGGCCGGATCAGGTCTGGTACGCCGATGATGTGTTCACGATCAGTCACCCGTGGCTTTTCGGTTATGCGAAAGAGCTGAAGCGTCGAAATTTGCGGGTGCCGTTCGAAACCATTTCGCGCGCCGACCGCATGATGAAGGATGACGTACTGCAAACACTGGCCGACATGGGTTGCTATCGGATCTGGATCGGATCGGAGAGCGGGAGCCAGCGCATCCTCGACGGGATGGAGCGAGGCGTCAATGTGGATCAGATCATCTTTGCCGCCAATGCGGCAAAGCGCCATGGGATTCAGGTGGGTATGTTCCTGATGTGGGGATATCCCGGCGAGCAAATTGAAGACATCGCGGCCACAGTGGAGCTCGTGAAAAAGTGCCAGCCGGATATTCACTTGACCACGGTTGCCTATCCGATCAAGAACACGGGTTTTTTCGAGAAAGTCGCCGACAGAGTGGTCATCGAGAAGCCATGGTCGGAGGCGACGGATCGGGACTATCGAATCAAGGGCCGGTATTCGCGCAGCTACTACAAGCAGGCCGATCAGTGGCTGAACAATGATGTCGAGGCCGCACGCCTGGAGGACCGCAATCCCGCCGAGGCAGCGCTGCGCAGGGCGGCAGCAATGCGGGCACGAGAATCGCTGCTGTCGGGCGTTTGGGAAACGGAGGTGTAAGCTGCCCACCGCAAGCTCTGCATTCGACGCGATTGCGGGTGGTTACGATACCGAGTTCACCGGTACGGCCATCGGCGCGATGATGCGCAGAGCCGTGTGGGCGCGCTGTGCCGTGCGATTTGCTGCTGGATCACGGGTGCTCGAGATGAACTGCGGCACGGGCGAAGATGCGTTGTGGCTTGCTCACCGCGGAATACGGGTGTTCGCGACCGACGTTTCGCCCGCTATGCTGCAGCTGGCGCAGGATAAGCTGGCGGCCTCGCCGGGAGGCGCGCCCGCCCGGTTTCGACGGCTCGCCTGGGAGGAACTCGAGACTCTGGATGAAGGGCCATTCGATGGGGCGCTATCGAATTTCGGAGGACTGAACTGCGTGCGCGACCTGCGCCGAGCCGCGCGCGCTTTGGGCGCGAGGCTGCGGCCCGGCGCGACCGCGATCTTATGCATCATGGGGCCGGTGGTGCCCTGGGAATGGGCATGGTTTCTCGCGCAAGGCAGTCCGCGGAAAGCGTTTCGGCGCCTGCGACGCGACGGGGCGCAGTGGTCGGGCATCGCGGTCCATTACCCTTCCATTGCCGAAACGCGTCGGGCGTTCGCGCCTGAGTTCAGGGCCGTGCGCGTTGCTGCGATCGGAGCCGTGCTGCCGCCGCCCTACACTGAGAAACGGCTGGGTCGCTATCCACGCCTGCTCACCGCTCTCGATCGCGTGGAACGCCGTTTCGAAACACTGTGGCCTTTGCCAAGGCTCGCGGATCACTATCTCATCGAACTCGAACGCGTTTGATCTCACGCACCGCGGCGAGCGGCTAGATTCGGGTCAGGCGCGCATACAGGTCTTCAAAGCGCTGTGCTGTGTAATCTGCGTCCTCGGCAACCGCCCGCCGCAGTGCCTCCTGCGCAATGCACATGCGCAGGTCTTCATCCGCGAGCAGCTTGCGGATGGAACCGGCCAACCCCGCCCAATCACCCACCGGCACGGACAATGCGGCATCAGGCGCCCACTCGACGAGGTGCCCAACGGCCGTGCCCACTGTCGGAACGCCCGCGACTGCCGCCTCCAATAGGACCAAAGGGCCCGTCTCATGCCGCGAGGCCAGGACCATCAGGTCGGCGGCCTCGACCAGCGGCCGCATTGCCTTCTGGGTGAGGAATCCCCTGAATCGAACTCTTTCCGAAAGTCCAAGTTGCCGCGCCATGCTGTGCATCGCGCCACTCAACGTATCCTCGCCGACGATGTCCATTTCAAACTGCGATCCGGATTGCATCAGCGAGTGCAGAGCGCGCAGTAAAGTGGATTGATCCTTGACGTGGCTAAGACTTGCCACATGAATCAGCCTCGCCGGCCTGTTAGGGTCACGACGGACCGGATTGCGCGCCGGCCAGGATTTCAAATCGACGCCGAGCGGCACTCGATATGCCGCAATGCGCAGTCGAGACAGGGATTCGATAATGGGTGCGCTAGGCGCGGTCACTGCCGAAACGTTGCGCAACACCAGCGGTACGCCGGTGCGGCCTCGCCAGGTTCGCGCTCCTCCATAGCCGATTTCAGGAAGCGAAACGAGCTCGCCGCCGGCTACGTGCACGAGGCTGGGCATGCCGAGGAATTTTCCGGCGAGTGCCGCGACCAAGCCGCTAGATCCCGACCAGAATGCGTGCACCGCATCGAACGGCGAGGCGCGATGCAGCTTGAAGAGCGTAAACAGGGCGCGATAAACCGTGTGCGGCCGGCCTATGTTGTGGATGTGCGCGCCGGCCAATTGCCACTCGCCGGCGCGATCTTCCTGCCGCAACGCGATTACCTGTACGTCATTGCGAACGGATAGGCGTTCAATCAACGCAAGCAGGGCCGGAATCACCCGATACTCTCCGGTTCGATCGACTCCGCCAGGTAACACAATAGCGATGCGCATCTAGCGCGTCGCCGCCACGGAGCGCAAACCCTCTACCAACTCCTTTACGCCACCGCCGGCTAGCTCGTAGACGTGGTCGCAATTCCGCAACGCGCCAAGCCGGTGTGCACCGAGAAGAATGGTCCGTCCGGATCGATGCGCGGCCAGCATGTCCATCAGCTCGCATTCGGCCGCGTTGTCGAGCGAGCTCGTCGCCTCGTCCATGATGAGCAGTGAGGCGTCGCGATACAATGCGCGCGCGATTCCCAGGCGCTGTCGCTGGCCCCCGCTCAAGCGGCTGCCGTGCTCGCCCAGACGCTCTTCGTACCCGTTAGGCAGGTCACGTACGCATTGTTCGAGCTGCGCCAATCGAATGACCTCACGCACCCGGTCAGCGTCGATCTGCTCGGACGAAACGCCGAAGGCGACGTTTTGGGCCAGCGTCGCATCGCAAATAAAGATGTTCTGGGGTATGTAGGCGATGGTGGATTGCCACGCCTCGCGGTTGTGCTGCTGCAGAGTGATGCCGTCAATTTCAATCTGCCCCGATTGAGGAACCAGAAGTCCGCAGATCAGGTCGACCAAGGTCGTTTTACCGGAGCCGTTGACCCCGATGAAGCCGATGATCGCGCCGGCAGGAAGACTCACCGATAGATTCGATATGGCAGGCGCACGCTCAATCGCGTGAGCGAAGGTCACGTTCCGCAGGCAAATTTCCCGCAACGGTCTGCCTTGCCAGGGCCCGTCGACTGCGGCGCCCTGCGAACGCCGTTTGGACTCTTGTGCATGGCGCAGGTCGGCGGCGATACGTTCGAAAGCGGGGGTATCCGCACGGATCCTGACCACCGCCACAAACATCTGCTGCAGGGACGGGAGCAGGCGGTAGATTGCCATCCCCAGGAAACTCAACTGCGCGATCCACGGACCGACGGCCTCCCCGTCTCGGTGCGAATAGAGAGCCGCGACGACGAGCCCGCACACAGTGGCGAACTCGAGCGCGTACCTCGGGCCCTGCGCTATCGCCAAGGTGCTGACGATTGTCTTTGATAGCGATCGGCAGCGTTGCGCCAGCTTCGACACGAAGTGAGGCTGCGCTTGCAGTACGATGATTTCCTTGATGGCGCCAAAACTTTCGGCGACGATTCTTGCACGCTCCGCGACATTTTCACTTTCGATCCGTCCATTGGCTAACAGTCTGGCGCGCGCGATGCCGTAAATCGCGCCGTAGCTCGCGCCGAGCCCGGAAATGATGAGGATCGCGGCTACCGGATTAATGAGCAGCATCGACCCGACAATGAACAGAACCGCCACGAGATTGGCGATCAGAATGAGGCCGTGGCGCAGAATGCCGCTGGTGACACGACTTGCCTCGTGGATCACGTTGCTGGTCAGAGTCGCGCTGTTCACCTGCAAGTGAAACTCGTAACCGCGGTACAGATAATCGCTGAACAATCGCGCGTGAAGCGCGTCGCCAACCGCAAACGCGAACGCATTAAGCTTCAGCGTTCCGAGGAGATTGACCAGGTTTGAAAGAAACACCGCCAGGACGAACACGACGCCAACCGCCGCCAGCAAGCTGCCTTGATCCGGCAGATGCATGTGCTGGTCGATAATTCGCAGCAGCGCATGGTTGCGGACGGCGTGCGGATCCGATAGTGCGGTAAAAAAAGGCAGCACGGCGGCCATCCCGCCGACCGTGGCGAATGCCATCAATACCGACAGAAATTGCAACGCCACCAACTTATACCGCTGCTGCCGATCGAGAATTCTCCACACGGCGAGCAGAGTCCTCACGAGGATTTCCGTCGATAGGCGCGAATCATGTTCAGAATCGCGATCGGCGTGAAAACCCGCGCAATCGACGCGAGTGCAGCGAACCACCAGCTCCCATACCGCCAGAAAAATTGCACGTCGGAAAGTAACGTGCCGAAGACGGCAAGCGGGCTGCGGCATATCGCGTGGCGACGCGCAAGATTGGCCGAGACAGCCGCACGCCGCTGTTTGAGAACGGCGTGCAAATGCGGTGCAAGATTTGAGCGTTGCACCTTCTCGATCACCAGGGCCAAGTATTTCAAAGCAGAAACATCATCGGCGAAGTGGGCTCGATGACGGCGGATCTGGACGAGAGACTGATTGACGAAGGCAATCTCGTTCTCGTGCGCCAGCCGTATCCACAAATCGTAGTCACCACACGAGAGCAAGTCAATGTCATAGCCGCCAACGTTGGCCAGCAGGCTGCGACGCACCACGACGCTCGATTGCACAAGAAGTGCTTGTCCTGTCAGGAGCGGATCGAAGACGCGGCCCTCAATGGCAGGACACGATTTCGCCCGAGCTCCGGTGAGAGGATTGCCTGCTTCGTCGACTAAAACGAATCCGGTATAACTCCAGTCTCGCCGTACGTTAAGCCGCAGAGATTGCATTTGTAGTTCCAATTTCTGCGGCAGCCACACGTCGTCGGAGTCGATAAATGCCACGTAGTCGCCCTTGGCTTCGCGCAACGCGACGTTGCGAACCGCCGACGGATTTCCACTATGCGCCAGCCAAAGCACCTTGATCTTTGGTGGATCGCAGAGAGTTGCCAAATAGGCGCGCAGCTCCGGTCCGGAGCCATCGTCAGCGATCAGCAGTTCCCAGTCCTTGAAGGTCTGCTGGCGCACGGATTCGATTGTAGCGGGGAGAAATGTTAGCCGGTTATAGGTCGGCAGGATAATGGACACACAAGGGCAACGCGCCAGCTGCGTGTCAACTGCCGGGAGCATGATGCCCACTCCACATATCCTGGTAGGCCTGAGCGAGCTTTCGACCAACTGCTTCGAAGGACAGTTCGGATTCGAAGTGAGACCTAACATCGGCCCGCAGGCTGGCCTGGCATCGAGCCGCCATCGTCTTGAGGCACTCGGCCAGTCTTGCGGCGTCACCTGCGGGCCACAGCGCCCCTATGCGGCCCGACCCGGTCAGTTCGCGAAAAGAGGGGATGTCGGTGACCACGGGCGGTAATCCACAAGCGAGCGCTTCAATCAGCGCATAGCCGCTGCCTTCGCGATGACTTCCCAGTACGAACAGATCCGCTGCCTGCATGAGAGATTCAACGCGTGCGTGCGGCGTCTCTCCGATCAGGTGAACTCTTGCTCTTAAAATGGGGTCCGCCGCGATTCGTTGCTGCACTTCGCTCATCAGTGGTGATGTTCCAAAGCAGCAGTACAATTGAAGCTGCGGAAGTTCTCTTGCGGCACGGCTGATACCCTCAAGAACGGTGAGTGGATCCTTATTGCCGTTCAAATGACCCACCCAAAGTACCAGCGGATCGCCGGCCACAGCGCACGCACGGCGCGCCTGTTCCCGATCTCCCGGCGCAAAGCGGCTGCTGGACTCCGGAATCGCATATAGTTTGGTTGCCGCGGGAATCAAACCAGCGCTTGCAAAAGGCTGCGCTTGTTCGAGTGAACAAAACGCTATACCGGTCGCGGCAGCGCAGCCACGCCGCCAGCGAGAGCGCCGCCAAGGTCGCGGTGGTCGACTCGCATGATCCTGCAGCATGATCGGCGCCTGCGGTGCAATGGTGGCCAGCGATATCACGTCACGCGCAAAATCCAGGCCGTGCACATGCAAGACATCGGGAGCGAGACTACGCAGTAGTTCACTAAAAGTATCGTCGCGATCCCTCGATTGCTTGTGCCCGATCGGCATGAAGTAGTATCTGACGCCATCCTTGGTCAATTGCTTCGAGTGGCCGGACGCCTGTATGACGGACACTCGAATGCCCGCTCGACTCACGCAATCAGCTACATCGCCCAAACTCGGCCAGTCTTGCAGCAATTGCTCAGGCTGCCGGCCGCGAGGATCATTGAAGAAACTGATCTGCGCAACGTGCAATTGGTGCGGCCCTCCTACAAGCCCGAAACGCGCGGGTCCCACAGGCGGATGAAGCGCTTGGAGAAATCCAGCTCCCAGGGACTCGCGTAGCGCCGATAGCGGTAGCGCCAGGACGCCAGCGTGCGAAGCGCCGATTTTCCCCAATATGGCGATCGAATGTCCGTGACGGTCGGGAACCGGCAGCCGAGCACTGTGGTGAAGTCGCGGATCCGGCTGCGCAGCCCTGGGGTTAGCCACGGTACGTCCGTGTGGCACCAGTACCTGATCCATTGCGGTTCCGCCCACCCGTCAGCAGTCGCCGGAAATACCAAGGGGTTGCCGTCGCCGTCGCGAAGTTCACTGATCGCGCGTTCGACCTGGGGGATTTTGCTGCCGGGGCCTGCCGGAAGCGGCGCATAGATGTAGAGCATGATCTCGGTTCGTGGGTGGACGCGCTTGATGTGCCGGATGAACTCGAACGTCCTCTCGGTCTCACCTTCGGGATCCTGCGGGGGCGCCAACATGAAAGACAATTCGGGAATAACGCCGTTGCTGCGGCATTTCTCCACCACTTCCAGGGTTTGGTCCGCGCTGGTGCCTTTGCGAAAATCATGCAGCAGCCGGTCGCTGGGAGATTCTGCGCCGATGTACGCCATACGCAGGCGGCTCTTGCGGACCAGCGCCCAGGAGCGCTCCGACAGATTCAATAGAGCGTCCGACCGCGCAAAGCACCACCAAGGCAGTTGAAATTTCGCCAGCACCTCAAGCAACGGTGCCGTGTCCTCCTCGCGGTCGAAGAAGTTATGGTCGAAGAATTGAACGGAGTCCGCGCCGTATTCCTCAGTCAGGAAGCGTAGGTCGTGCTCCAGTCGCTGCGCAGCAGGTAAAGCCGTTTTCCCGCGAAACATCGATGCCACCCCGCAGAAGGTGCAGCGGAACCGGCAGCCCAGCGCCGCTTGATAGCCAGTGGTGCGGCGACCGAGAAAAGTTTTGCTCAGATACTGGCGTGGGTTTCCCAGGCGCTCGTAGGGGAGGACTCTTGTCAATCCGGCCGCCGAGAACGCGCGAGTCTTGTTGTGCACAATCAGGTCATTCGTGCGGTACGACAGGCCGTCGATCGTGGCGAGACTTTGTTCGCGCGTGCAGAAGAGTACATCGAGGAGTTCGCCGAGAGTCGCCTCACCCTGACCTCGGATCACGTAATCGACGTAGGGCGCCTTCAAGCTCGGCTCTGCACAAATGGTCGGGAAGTGCCCGCCCCAGATGATCGGCGTCGCCGGAAATTGCGCGCGAACTGCTTGAGACACCGCGATGGCGGTGGGCAACTGGGGGCCACCCATGACGCTCACCCCCACCGCATCGATCCGTCCGGCTGCGAGAGTTCGCAGAGTTGTGGAAATAAAGTCCGTATCCACGCTGCCGTCGATGATGCTGGATGAGTACTTTCCGTCCAGGGAAGCGGACAAGTTCAGAACGGCGAGCGGGAAACGTGCGTTTCGCCTCGATGTAATCGTTGGGTTGATCAGCAGAATATGCTTTTGCGCAGTCACGACAGCGCCTGAGTCGGAACCAACCAGCGCCGAAACAGCATTTCGACGGGCCAGCGGTAATCGTCCTTACCGCAGCGATACCGCGCGAGTTGCTGCAGGATGCGCTTGTCGCGCGAGGCAGGTTTCCGCGCCAATTCGTGGAAAAACTTGAATCGTTCGATGAGTTCGTACCTGTCAGGCGAAACCCAGGGGCCGGGCTCTCCCGCCACATAGTCGAATTGGGCCCATGCCTCCAGCGATTCCGGCAAACGGAACCCCTTGGCGACGGCTTCGGTAACGAGGGCGCTTCCCGGGTAGGGCTTGAAGTAGAAAATCGGCGTCAAGAAGTCTGGGCTCATCAAGCGCAATCGCTTCGCGCAATCGAGCGTCGCCTGGATATGCGCATCCGTCTCGTCCGGAAAACCGACGATGAACGGAAAATGCCCCGCAATCTCGAACCTGACCATCTTCTCGGCAGTCTCGTATACCTGCTCGATCTTGATATCCTTGCTAATTCGCTTCAGTACCTCGTCGGATCCGGACTCGACGCCGACCAGCAGTCGGCGCAGCCCCGATTGCTTGCAGCGCATCCATACTTCATCTGGGAGGCGCACGCCCTGATCGGCCCGCATCGTGGCCGCCCACGTGATCGTCATGCCGGACTCGACGATCCGATCCGCAAGTGCTCGTACACGATCCACTTTCGTGAAGAACGTTTCATCTTGGAAGTTCACGTCATCGAAATGGTAACGGTCCCAGAGCTCCTTGAGTCTGAGCGCCATACGGACCGGTTCCAGTCCAACCCACTTGCGCCCGTAAACGAATGGATCGGAGCAGAACGCGCAGCGAAAGTTGCAGCCTTGCGAGGATATGAAGTCGAGCTGCCGCTTGCCCTTGAGTTCGAAGTACCGCTCGACGGGAATCAGTCCGTAATCGTGCGCGCGAAACGCTTCCACCTGCGCAAGCGATCGTGGCGGGTTTTCGTGAATGCTGCCATCGGGCAGCCGGACCGTGCAACCCTCGCAGCCCTCGAGCGATCTACCTTCGGCGAGCCGGCGCAGGATCTCTGCGAACGTTTCCTCTCCCTGGCCTCGAACCGTGACGTCGACTGATTGTTCAAGCAAACATTCACGGGCGAACATGGATGGATGCCAACCGCCCCAAATAACCGGTATGGCCGGATGTTTCCGTTTCGCCGCCCGCGACACGCGCAGGGCATCGGAAATCGGTGCGCCCGTAAGTACGGTAATACCCAGGCACAAGGCATCGTGCATATGCGATAAAACCGTGTTCTCGGCGTCCGGATCGAGCCGGGCATCGACGATCACGACTTCGTAGGCACTCGGATCGAGTTCGGAGCCGATGGCGATCAACGCCAGCGGCATCGTAAAAAACACAGCTTGCGGATTGTAAAGTACGACCTTGAGTCGTTTGGCGCCGATCATGCCGCCCTCAATGCCAATTTCGTAAGTTCAAGACCTGTTTCCTTTGCGGCGCATTTGGAGACGAGCGCGGCAATGCTGCCATCCAGGATCTTCGGTCGGCCGTCGACCCGGATTTCGGCCCACTGCATGGCGGGCGCAACGGACTGCGCGCAGTCCTTATCTCCATACCGGACAATTCCGTCGATCAGCACGAGCCGCAAGTCGGCGCGGCTCGCCGTGCCGAGGCGTGTGTGGGCGGGAAGAATCAGAATGTCGGCGCGAGCACCGGCTCGCAGCGCGCCACGATCCGGCAACCGCAACAGGCGCGCGCTGTCGCCAGTAACCAGCCGTTCCAAAGTGCAGTCGTCGAGTCCGCCGATCTTGGCGGCGACGCGAATTTCGTCGAGCAGGTCGCGCGTGCCGCTCAGGCGCGAATCAGTCCCCAATGCGACTCGGCGGCGCTCCACGAGTTCGGTCACATCCGCTGTCTTGCCGAACAAATTCATATTCGACGATGGACACCAGATGAGGCCTGCATCCAGTTCGCCCAGCCGCATCCGCTGCGCGTGATTGAGCGCGATGCCATGTACCAGCAGCGTATTCGACCCGAGACAGCCGAGCGCATCGAGGCGCACAAATTCATTCCCGGCTTCCTCGTCCAGCCCTTCAGCGGCGTGCACAATCCACGGCCATTCTCCCGGCGTGCGCTGATACGAACTCTTGACCCGTTCCTCGCCGCTGACATGGATCGAGTGCGACCATCCATAATCCTGAACGACCCGGGTCGGAAACGCCGCGTCCAATAAGAATGGATAGAGCGGGTCATGGTGAGCGACCGTGGTAACGCCGCTCAAAAGGTTCTTTATGCCGCCGATCAACAGGCGCTCGTCCCGAGGAATGGCAACCGCGGCTTCGAACGCCGGATCGCAGCTGCGGCGTTCGCCGACTTCGCGGAACCAATCGCGCACGTTTCGATAACGCTGGTCAAAATCGGGTCGCGGCAGGTTATTGAGCTGCAAATGGTCATGCGCATTGATGAGCCCCGGCAGCACGCGATCGCCCTGGAGGTCGACAATGGAATCGCCGGGATGCGGATCCTCGCCCAACGCCGCGATGCGCGGACCCACGATGCGCAGGCTCGTGATTCCACTACCGTTCAGGCGCGCGTTGACAAACGTGATCGCCGAGTCAGGGAATGGGTGATGCTGCGTCACTTTCGTGCCCTGACGACCAGGACAATGGGCAAACCGGCCCAACGGCGATAGAAGTCCTCCGAGTTCGGAAACGGCTCACGCAGTTCCGCACCCACGCGCACTTCGTGAACGATTTCGATTGCCAGATTTTCCTGCGCCGCCGCCGCTTGCTGCGAGGCCAGGTCATGTCGCTGATGGGGGACTGTCCAAGTCCGTTCATTCTGATCTTTAAAGGTTCGCGGAAGCCCCATCAGCGCCGCCTCGGGATGAAAATCGGAATATAACAAAATGCCGCCTGGTCTGAGCACGCGGGAAACCTCCGCCATCCACTCGCGAACTCCCGAGGCGTGGCCCAGCGCGAGCCCGGAGATCACCACGTCGAATGATTCACGAGCAAACGGTAACTGCATCATGTTCCCGCACACACGCGGCGCAACGGTGACCTGCCGTAGCATAGGCACACTCAAATCCATCGCCACCACATGCGCAGCCTGGGAATCTGCCAGCAATCGCGAGTAGCGCCCGGAACCGCAAGCGAGATCCAACGCGCGCCGGCCGCTCACGTCCGGCCAATGCCGGGCCATTGCACGCTGTTCAGCCCGCATTAAAGGATTGTGGGCAGTCGGTGGGTACAACGGCGCCCAATGATCGTAAACCGCACGAGTCTCGGCCGCGAGATTCATCATCACACCGTGGATTCCGTCAGCGGTTGCGGCAGACGCATTGAGCTCGCGATCTTGTCGGGGTCCCGCCAGAGTGAACAGACGCAGGTCTTGCACTCGCGACGCGACCCGGCGCGGATCGCGCTGCGCAGCGTCGTCAAGTCGCCGCGGTTCAGCACGCTTGTTAGATCATTTACGGGTCCGTTCGCGACGCTCGATACACGTGCGTCAGGGGGGCCTGGGATGAAAAAGCACGGCTGAACCCTGCCAGTTGTTCCGATGACGGCGGAAAACTCCGGCGCGTTGCATCTGACGGGCGGGTAATCGCCGTGTCCGCGTATCGCAGCGAAATACTGAAGGTGGCGGCGCAGCTTCTGCGGGCTCTCCACAATGAAGCCCGAACGAAAGTCTTCACGGCGATCAAGTTCGAGCGCGATCAAGATATGTTCGAATGCCTTCAGGTCCTCCGGCCAAAGCGCCAGATCAGCGGCAAAATCATCGGTACGGCCGAATGCATGCGGATTGGCCACGTCAACCGTCAGGAAAGATATGGATCGGGCGCCGAGGTCCTTTGCCAGATCGACAAGTGCCAGGAGCTGGCGGTAGTTGGCGCGTTGCAGAGTGACTCGGATGTTGGCAGGCGCCCCGTGGTTCGCCATGGCTCGAATACCTTCGCAAACCTTTTCAAACGCGTCCAAGCCCCGAATCACCGCGTATGTCTTGGCATCGGCTCCATCGAGCGACACCGTGACGCTATGGAAAAGTTCCGCCGCGCGGTGCGCGTGCTTGGCTAGCGACAGCCCTGAAGTCAGCAACCAGATCTGTTGGCCGTTGCTGCGCAGCGCTTCCGCGATCGGCGCCCATTCGGGGTTGAGAAGCGGTTCGCCACCCGATATGAGCACTACCTGCGTCCGTAATTGCCGAAGACTCGGTAGCAAGCGCTCGACCGATTGGAGTGTCATGTCGTCGCGGCCGTGCCGCCAGTAATCGCAAGTAACACAACGGGAATTGCAGCGATCGGTCAGGTACAGGGTGACCAACGGCAGCCTATGAAGAGGCGCATGTTCCGTGAATGCGGTAACGGACACTGAAAGACCCTCCGAATCACGGGCGTCGGCCCGATCGCCCGACCCTGCCCCCGCGACATAGTATGTCATCCGGTTTGCCTGATTCGCGGAAACGTATCAGGAGGCCGGTCGACCGCGCTTGCACCTGCAAACACCGCTCGATTGGGATTGCTCACGGTAAGAAATCTGGCTCGTAGGCGGAAGGTTCTCGCGGGTCAGAAGCGACTTTTATTACTGGGTAGGGCGACAGTTCGTCTACATCCTGCCGTCGGTAGAGCATTTTGCCGAGTAACGCAAACTCCTGTTGTGCATGCGTGGGTTTACCTGCAAGCCGTTGCCTGGCTCGCTCGATCGGCATGTTCCATTCCATCGCCACTCTCTCGACGGACGGCTCGGTGAATGTCAGATACAGCCACTCTGCATACGTATGGTCTTGTGTACGCGAGAAATCGATTTTCGAACGCAGACCGCTCCGATAGCGGCCCACGATACGCATTCGCTCGGCAATAATTGCATCAAATTCTTTCGTTGAATGGTAGCCAGCCACATCGCTGACGTTCTTGAGCGCCGACATCAATTGTATTTCGTGACACCACAAACATTTCGCGGGCTTCCCTGCACCCGTCAGCGAGGGGGTAGTGCTCGCCTTGAGGTTGCCACCGAAATCGTACAGAGCAAAGCGAAGTTGTCCGTTTTTCATGAAATCGACAACTTCGACTTCCTTTCTTTCGAACGTGCCGTCACGAATCGAACCCGTTCCTTCGTAGCCAATAAACGCGATGTCCGGCAACTGTGTTGCGCCACTGATTTCGATCAGGCGATTGCCGCGGGCGATTACCGATTCGACGACTGCCATCTGTTTGCCCTCAAACATATGGGTTTGCCTTACCTGCCTTAAATCATGTGCGACTCCTGTCAATGCGAAGTAGTGCCTGGGGCTGCATAGGCTGAGCATCAAAAAGCGACCGATATCCACGCCGCCCATCCGCCGGTATTCGTCACTTTGTTTCAATACGGTCAATAACTTTTCCCATGCGGGCCTAGTGCCGTCGGCGAGCCGAACTTTGTCCAAATCCACAGTCACGACATTGTCGTTCCAGATGAATGCATTGGGAGCGCCGTCGGGAAATTCCGCACCTAAAAAAGAAAGCGCCCACATCAGGCCGGTTTCAACCGTTGCTTTTCTTTCGCCGGCGTAGCCTTTGATCCAGCGTAAGTTGATCGTCAGGTCATTGGCATCCGCTGGAGGCCCATTGTTTGTGCAGGCGCAACTCAGCAAGACCAGCAGGCCTAGAGAAATTGCCGAGTAAATTCGTCGCATGCCAACCAGTTTGCATGAATATTAACGAGTCACAAGGGCCGACGAGGTCGCATGATTGCCAGTGGCGAGTGTGCAGGCGGCGATCACCCCCCCCTTACCTGATCTGCTGGCGGGCTCCGTACTAACGGCGTAGGCTTGTCCCGACCGACACAATAACAAGATGGGGGTCACGGCCGTGAGCTTGGCGCAGCTTTGGCGAGCCGCCTGTTGCACAGCGGGCATCGTATGTGCGGCGCAAGCCGTTGCCGGCGACTTTTCGGCAAGTCTGGTTGCGGCTTCTGACTACGTGGAACACGGCCTGACCCGTTCCATGGGCCGACCTATGCTGCGTGCGCAGGCGGGCTGGTACGGTGATCAGGGCGCGAGCCTCGGGTTCTCGGCCACCGCGCTCAATCTGAACCCCGGCCCCGGACCCACGCATGAAGCCGCCGTGTACGCGCGTCAGTCCTGGCGCATTCGCGAAAGCTGGCGCTTTGGCGCCACGTTAGCTTATTACGATTTCGGCCGCGAACCGAACCCGGCATTTTCCTACGACTACACCGAATTCAAGCTCTCGGCCGAGTGGCGCAACCTGGTCAAAATTGAAGCCGGCTACTCGCCCGACTATTCCCTGTTCTCGTCGCGTGGCGTAGCAAGCGAGCGTCGCGCCATCAGTTATCTCGGCAGCGTTAGTTTTCCCGCGACTCGCCGCCTGACCCTGGTCGGCGGTCTGGGCCATTATGATCTGCGCGATCTGTTTGGCACTGGTTACTGGTTCTGGTCCGGCGGTATCGAGTTTGTCAGCTCGGAAACAAGCATTGCCCTGACGGTCATCAATTCCGATGCAACCGCGCAGCATCTGTTCGGCGACCTGTACGCCGGCCGGCGTCTGGTCGCGGCCATCACCTGGCGCCCACCGCGGCTGGGTCACTGAATGCGCACGCGCACAAAAAAATACCACGACGTAGCAGACGATCTGGCCGACGCACAGCTGCTGGAGAAGATCGCCGCGGGCAACCACCTGGCGTTGCGCAAATTTTATTTCCTGTATCACCGGCGCCTGCAGCGCTTCCTGACGACGGTTTCCAGCGACGCCGTGATGATGGAAGAGATCATTAACGACACATTGTTAGCTGTGTGGCGCGGCGCCGCCAGTTTTCGCGGCGACTCGCGCGTGTCGACCTGGGTATTCGGCGTCGCCTACCGACGAGCACTCAAAACCCTGCAGTGCGCGGCCAACCGTCATGCCGGGCAACTGACATCCGTAGTCGAGGACGGCAGCGCGGGGATTGACGCCGTCGCCACCAACTGCGAACGCAGCAATTGGATCGATACCGCGCTTGGCCAATTGTC
>JANNVI010000052.1:0-31519 GCA_031414335.1 Gammaproteobacteria bacterium
CCCCAGCTCAACCGCCAGGCGATACGGGGCAATAACGTCGAGTGACGCCAATTCGTAGCCGTAGTCCAGGCAGATCCAATGCAGCGCCGCCAGTGCGACCTCGGCGGCAAAAACTGGTTGTTTATCGGAAAAATCCCGCGCTGCGCGCGCCAGAGTATTCGGGTCACAGGGTGAGCGCCATGCCAGACTCATCGCAAGCTCAAAGCGTTTGAGGGTCTTGGCCGTCGCAAACCATTTGCCCTCCTCCCCAGGCGTGCTGGCAATCAGATCCGCCAGCAAGCGATCTAGATCCACGTCTGGATACTTCGCAGCGATCGCGCGATAGGTTCCGAGGTACGACGTGCGCTGATTCGCTTCAATTGCGTAACGCTCATAGGCCTCGCGACTACGCCCCGCCGCCAGCAACGCCTTTTCGGCAAAGTGCGCCAGCCCCACCCGCGGTGTCCACTTGCCGACCGAGCGTTCCATGAAGGCAATGGCCCCATCGACATTGCCGCGTGCGATTTCAATGCGCCCGATCCATTGCAGGTCATGCCACATCGGCCGAGGATCCTGCAGGATTAACGCCTTCAGTTCATCGAATCGGCCGGCCGCAAAGAGCGCGCTGTGCACCACGGCGGTGGAATTGCTGTACGAATGCCGGCCTGCACGACGATCCGCATTGACATGCACCACCAGCGACATGAGGCGATCGGCCCAGAGTGAAGCCAGTTCCGCACTGCCGCACAGCTCGCCCCATTGCTCACCCAGGGATTCGATATAGGGAATCTCGTCATCCTGATAGGCCTCAAAAAGCCGATCGAGCCATCGCTCACGCTTGGCGGCAGTCACAGGCGCCGAGCTGATGATCGGAACCAACACGGCAATCGCATGATTGACCGCACTGCCCAGCGCACCGCTCGAGCTGTCGACTTGCTCCAGCGCCGGCGAGATTTTTTCCAAAAACCTGACAGCACCTTCGGCGGCGTGCATCGGATCACGCTTGGCGGCAGCGTGGATTTCGGCGAGCGCCTCATCGATACGCTGACAGGCAAGGCGCGACGCGCGCCAACCAAAGCCTGCTCGACGGAATCGGCTTGGAAAAACCCACTTACTCAATGTGTTAGCAACGCGTCGCGTCATTTTCTATTTTTTTAGGCTAATTTTCTGTTAGCATTTATGCCAAGATCTAACAAGCATGAATCCGATCAACTGGCGGAGCGGACGGGACTCGAAATGGCTATCTAACTGATTGATTTAGTAAACAACCTGTTTCGGAAAAACCTATTCACACCCCCAAAAAATGATGCTTGGACAGTCGCTGGAGGCAATTACCAACCCTCCCCGTGTTGCACAGAAATTGTACTGATTAGAAGCAAACGGTCGTTGCTTTCGCTCTCCGCGAGGTCGGTTCCGGTCCTTGAGCCGCGCGCACAGTCGGCACTGTCGGATTTTCTGCGCGAAACAAGCAACTCATTTAGAACTGAAATCCATCGCCCGCAAGCGACCTTCGGGACGTAGGAGTCGGAGGTTCAAATCCTCTCATCCCGACCATTGATTCATAAGGACTTTTTTCCTTCTAGATACCCGGGGTTCCAGGTACAAAAACAGCCGGGGTTCCACTGGGGTGTCACCTACTCCCCGCGTCTGAAATTGCCGGGCAATTCGCATAAAGTTCGTTGCCAAAGCAGCCTGTCCACCGACCATGTGGTGACGATACTTGCGCTCGGAGCTTTACCGATGTGCACCTGCAGATTGCTTAGTGCCCGCCCCCCCTCTAGGGTCGAGGCTCGTTCAGGTCCAAGGGGCAGATTAGGGTCCGAGCTATTTCGAACGCAAGCGAACGCCGTCGAACGGTGTCCGTGTACTCACCACACCGGTTAGCCAAGTGGCTGAAGATGCATGAGATTTTCTCGGCGGCCAAATGAAAGGCCCCCGCACAGGCCCCCAACAACGAGCGGCAGCCGCGAACTGCGCCGGAAGATGCAGACAGGCGCGATCTTTGGACGCCGATCAACACTGCAAGTCGCTGATTCTCATCAAGTGCGAACCAAAGGGTCAATATTCGATGCCTGTCCACACGTACCCAGCAAAACGCGATGCCGGCAGTAGCATTGCCATCGGGCCCTTGAGCGTCCCATACTTTGATCAATCCTCGGCACGCATCAGCTTCACACATGAAGACACAGGATCCGGATCGCACAGACTTGCCATTGAGTGCAGGCATCACGCGTCGCGATTTCGTCGGTACAACGCTTGTGGGTGCAGGTGCTGCGCTGCTTCAAAGGCCCAGCCCTGCGGCCGCGCAGGAATTGGGGCCCGCCTGGACAGGGTATGCCGGTGTGGGCGACTACCGCTTTTCCAACGGCAATACCGCAGAGGTGGTGAGTGCAGCGCATAGAGTTCGCGATCAGGCCTACCCAGGTGAGCTGCCCAATGTCATCGACACCGACGAGATCTACGACGTAGTAATCGTCGGGGGAGGGTTCGCAGGGATCAGTGCACAGTACGAGTTTCAGAAACGCAGACCTGATGGCAAATGCCTGCTCCTCGACAACCATGCAATTTTTGGCGGCTTTGCCAAGTCGAACGACTTTGTCGTCGATGGCTACCGCATCGCCGGAGCCCAGGCCTCGATCAATTTTCTGCTTCCCGACTCGCCGGATGCGCGCGGCGCGGACTATTGGCATGAGCTAGGATTGCCAGATCGATTCCAGTTCGCGCGGCCCGAAGGTGGCGATCCTTCCATCGTGTTCCAGAAGGCGACGTCAGGGCCTCTCTATTACGGTGAGCAAACCGCCACGGTCGGATATTTTTTCCAGAACTCCCAGACACAGGGTAAAGCCACCTGGGTCAAAGACATCTGGGATGGCAATTTGCAGCGAGCACCATGGCCGGACTCTTTGAAAAAAGAGTTGCTGGCGTTACGGGATCGATGGCCGCAGCTGAAGAATGACGCGAGCGATGCCTGGCTCGACCGCATCACGTTTGGCGATCTGGTGACGAAGGTCATGGGTCTGAGTCTCCAGGTGTTGCCTTACGTCACTCCCATACTAGGCGTCGCCGGTCATACTGCGAACGTGTCGGCATATGCCGCAATAGGGCGCATCCCGGGTATGGAGCGCTTCCCCAAAGGAAGTGCCAAAGAAAAATTGGGCGATCGCTGGATGAGTTTTCCTGGCGGCAATACCACGCTGCTGCGCTACTTCCTGAAAGCCATCTATCCGGACGCCATCCAGGGTTCCAAATCCTTCGAAGCGATTGCCCATAACCCCGTGAATTTCGCCGCACTGGATCGTGCAGACGCGAGCTGTCGCATGCGTTTGAAGTCGACCGTCGTCAGAATCAGGCACGAAGGCGATCCCAAAACGGCCGATCTTGTCAGTGTCGTGTACGAGAAAGGTGGCCGGCTTTATCGTGTAACAGCCCGTGCCGCAGTGCTGACCACCGGGAGCTGGATGGCCAAACACATCGTGAGTGACCTTCCCGACGATTATCGCGTCGCATTCAACCGATATTTTTACCTGCCCATCCTCATGGTGAATGTGGCCCTGCGCAACTGGCGCTTCCTCGACAAGCTGGGATTCGGTGCCGGCCGGTGGTTTGACGGCTTGGGATTCTTCGGCACGATTCGGCAACCCATGGTGACAGGCGGTAGCCCCGCACCCTTTCATCCTGACAAACCGATTGTCATGACCCTCTATGCACCGATCCAGAACCCCGACCTGCCTTTGGAAGCAGAGGGTCCTGTGGGGCGCGCTCAAATGTACGGTACTTCGTACGCGGACTATGAACGGCAGATTGTCAGGCAGATGCAACGTATGTTCTCGGCCGGCGGCTTCAATGCGCGACGGGACATCGCTGGCATCGTGCTGAACCGCTGGGGGCATGCGATGCCGACACCTCCGCCGGGATTCTTCTTTGGCACAGATGGCAACCTTCCTCCGCGCGAAGTCCTGCGCAAGCGCTTCGGCCGTATTGCCTTCGGTCACTCGGAGATGGGACGTGGGGATTGGGTAGGCGCTGCGGACGAAGGCAAGCGCGCGGTGATTCAGGTTCTGTCTTGAGCTGAAAACCCAAAGGAGAGGCCATGCGTAGAATCATTGTTGCTACCGTCGCGGCGATCGCGGTGTCTCTGGGAGGCGTGGCCGTCGCAGGTTACGCGGACGATCGTGCGGAGATCCAGAACCTGTCTAACCGCTACACGATGGCGTTGGACGCCGGTGACATCGAGACGGTGATGTCGACCTGGTCCGAAGAGGGCGTGCTGGATTGGTACTTTGGCGTCGAGAAGGGCAAGGCCGCCATCCGCAAGGCGATCTCCGAATACAGTGCGCGTCCGGCCAACATTCCTGAAGGGGCAACTTCACGTCCGCGCACACGGCACCAGATCACCAACCACGTGATCGACGTCGACGGTGACAGGGCGACGATGATCGCCTACTGGTTTGCGCTGACGAACAAGACGCCGCAGGGCGATGTGCAGCTTCAGTATTTCGGACACTACGAAGACGTACTGGTTAAGCGCGACGGCAAGTGGCTGTTCACGTCCCGCAAGGTGTTCAACGAATCACGTGATAACCGCGCGGTTTTCTATCCGGGGCTGGGCGAAAAGAACCCGCGCCAGAAGAAATGACCCGTGCGCGATGGATTTGCATGCCCGGCAGCAGCGCGAAATCGCACCATACCCGCACAAGCGACGCTGGCAGCTGTCGCGTCTAATCGCACGCACCGCACGCGGAATACACTCAGGGCGTATCTGGCGGCTTCCAATCTGGAGGCCGCGCGCAATGGGCGGCGAGCCACGCGCAACCACGGGTGAGGCCTGTGGTCGGCCTACTACGTCGCGGCGTGCAGCTCCGCGACCTTGGCCGGCATGTACCTGTTAAAGTGTTCTTGAGCTGCGCGAGAAAGAGGGCGATGATTGGCTGCATGTTGCCTATCAACATCGGTTTTTCGGCAACCGGCGCAGCTGCATCGTCTATCTCTGGGATCGTCATGCCTTGTTGGAATAATTTACTGCCGTGGGCGAAATACGAGTAATGTCATGCTGTTAGGAAATTACAAATACTTCGCGGCGCTGTTGGCGCTGGTGGCCCTAACGAGCAGCTGTGGCCAGCCCGCAGCGCCGGCGAGATCTATGGCGATACCAGCGCCGGACGTGGCCGCCAACTCTTACCAGCCGTCAGCGACTTTCCAGGAGCTGATGGACTCGATTGTCGATCCAGCCGCCGATCACATCTGGGATGCGGTGACGTTTACCAGCGATGCCAGTGGCGAGCACGAAAAAAAGCCAACAACCGCCGAGGATTGGCAGCAATTTCGGCGTGCGGCGATAACGTTGATTGAGTCCGCGAATCTCCTTGCAGTGCCCGCCAGACGCGTGGCTGTTAGTGCCAAGACAGCGGAAGGCGAGGAGTTGGCTGTCGCCGCGATTCAGCAGCGACTCGATACTCGTCACGCCGAAATTGTGGGGTTTGCCAGTGCGCTGCGTGACGTGGGCAACAAACTCGTCACGGCCGCCGACCGTCAGGATGTGGCAGCGGTGACAGAGCTCGGCGGAACGTTAGATAACGTATGCGAAGCTTGCCACCGTGTATTTTGGTATCCGGAGCATCCGCCGCCGGAATCCAACTGATCTGCCTGCGTCTTCAAGGCGTATCGGCCGACTGCACGCGAAATTTGAGCAACAGCAGCGCGGCGAGCAGCGCGGGAGCTGCCAGGACGAACGCAACACCCGTCCGTGAAAACCCTCCGCTCATCAACGCCCCTGCGATCAACGGGCTGATGGCACTACCTACCCGCCCAATGCCGATGACGAAGCCGGTGCCGCTAGCCCGGATATGCGCCGGGAAGGTTCGCGCGATAATCGCGTAGAGCCCCATCATTGCACTCTGCAGAAAAAATCCCATCGCGGCCGAACCCAGCGCGAGCAGTGCGAAATTCGCAGGCAAAAAGCTGAACAGCGCCGTGACCAGTGCACCTGCGCACATGGCGATGACCACCAACCGTTGGAGACCGAAGCGCGTGCAGGTCGCACCAAGCAACGGCGAGCCGATGATGCCGCCTACATTGACAAAGACCGCAATCATCGCAGCGCGTCCCGGATCAAATCCGAGACTCGCTACCAACGAGGGCGCCCAATTTTGGACGAAGAACAGAGTCATGACGTGCAGGAAATAGATAGCCGTAATGGTCAAGGTGAGCCCTGACATACCTGCCTGAAAAAGCGCCGCGAGCGGCACGCCTCGGGCAGCTGCCGGTGGCGCTGGCAACGCCTCGATGGCCGGCATACGACAGCGTTGTAGGTAGCGGTTTACCCGCGCTAACGTGCCACTTTTGGGCCGAGCGATCATTGTGGCAATCGGTTCTGGCAGAAAAAACCACACCACCGGAATCAGTGCGACGCCCATTGCTGATGCCACGTAAAAGATAGACTGCCAACCGTAGCTCGGCAGCAGAATGCCGGCGAGGACGCCGCCCAGCAGCCCGCCAATGGGAAAGCCCACCGAAAATATGGACTGGCAGAAGTCCCTGTGCCGTGTGTTGGAATACTCGGCTGTGAGCGAGCTGATGACGGCGACCATCGCTCCGATGCCCAGCCCGGTGAACACACGCGACCAAAGCAGACTTGCGACCGTGTGGCTGACCGCGCTCCACAGCGTGCCGACTATCATCATGACGAGGCTCAAGAAAATCAATTGCCGTCGGCCAATGACGTCAGCCAACGGGGCGAGGAACAATGATCCAGCCGCCATACCGAAGAGGCCAGATGAAAACACCAGTCCAACAGTAGCCGGAGCGATTCCCCACGACTCCCGGATTGCTGGTGCGGCGAAACTGATTGCCATCACATCCAACCCGTCGAGCATGTTCAGCAGAAATACGACGGTAACTGCGATTTTTTGGTACCCGCTCATCGGCGCTGCAAGCAGAGCGGTACGCGGATCGTAGGCGTTGGACGTCATTTGCTAGGGTCTCCTCGAAGTGCGCCAGCGTCACAATCAGGCGTGGCACTGGATTCGAGAGTGCTCTAATCGCTTCGGCAGTCAAAACATGCGGGACCGCAGCGTGACGCGCTTTCACTATAGCGTACACTTACAGTGCCTGAGTGGAATTTTCACCAAACGACCTGTCTGGCTGACTGGCGAAGTGGGCGGCCCCATCGCGCGACCGTGAGGCGAGAGCGCTGCCGCAGCGATTTCCTACATTTTGAAAGGCTTGGACACAACCATGAACGGCGATCCATCGACGCGCAAAGCGACCGGCCGACAGACTCATTTCATTAACGGACGGTGGAGCGCGGCCGGCGGGCGCACGTTTGTCGATCGCAACCCTTTTGACGGCGAAGAGTTCGCTTGTGTGGCGGCCGGCGGTCGTGCCGAGGCGCAAGCCGCAGTCGCCGCGGCAGCGGCAGCGTTTCCCGCGTGGGCAACGATGGCTCCTCGTGAACGGCAGCGGCTGTTTCTGAAGGCCGCGGACGTCGTGGAGCGACGCAGTGCCGGTATCGTCCGCGATTTGGCACTCGAGAGCGGCGCCTGTGGCGCGTATGCGACGTTCCAGGTCAAGTGGTGCGCCGATTTGCTGCGCCAAACGGCCGGTTGGGCATACCTGCCGGCGGGCGAGGTGTTGCCCAGCGATACCCCAGGCCGTTTCGCCATGGCCGTGCGCAAACCCATGGGAGTGGTCGCCGGATTCACGCCGTGGAACAGCGCGTTTAGCCTTGCCCTACGTACAGCTGTGTTGCCGATGGTATTCGGCAATACCGTCGTATTGAAGCCGTCCGAGCAGGCGCCGTTGTGCGCGGGAACGCTGATTGCCGAAATCATGGAGGAAGCGGGCTTCCCGGCCGGCACTATCAACGTGGTGACCCATGCGCCCGGCGAGGCGGCGGCGATCGCCGATGTGTTCTTCGAAAGCCCAGCGGTGCGCAGCATCAACTTTACTGGTTCCGCCGCCGTCGGTCGCATGTTGGCAGCGCGCGCAGGCCAGGCGCTGAAGCGGATCGTGCTGGAGTTAGGCGGTTACAACCCGCTGCTGATCCTGCGCGATGCAGACCTGGAGCACGCGGTGAATCTTGCGGCATTCAGCTGCTTTTTCCATCAGGGCCAGATCTGCATGAACGCCCGCAAGATCTTGGTCGACCGCCCGCTCCATGACGAGTTCGTCACGCGCCTCGCGGCCAAGGTACACACGCTGGCATCCGGCGATCCCACCTCTCCGGGCGTGGTCGTGGGTCCGCTGATCAGTGACCGCGCCGTCAGCGAAATCGACGCACGGGTCAAAGAGGCGGTTGCGGCAGGCGCGCGCTTGGTCGCCGGCGGCCATGCAGTCGGGCGCGTTTTCCAACCCACGATCCTCACGCATGCGCCCGCGGACGCGTCCATTTGCCGGGAGGAAACGTTCGGACCGGTGGTGGTCATCGAAGCGATGGACGGTGCGGAGGACGGCATGGTCAAGGCGATGAACACACGGTATGGCCTCAGCGCGGGCATCGTCACAGCCAACCACGAGCACGCTTTGGAGATGGCGCAGCGCCTCGACTGCGGGATGGTTCATATCAATGGCGCGACCATGGCGAGCGAACCCTCGCTTCCCAACGGCGGCGTCAAAGAGAGCGGCTGGGGCCGTTCCGGTCACTATGCCATCGAGGACTTCACGGAAGTCCGACTAACGACGATCACGCGGGGCCGCGCCCAATTTCCTTTCTGATTGACCGCCTCGCGAAGCGCAACGCCCAGGTCTGCGACGCGTTCGCTCCCGCTGAGTTCGTTTCGTCCTCCATATAGAACATTCGTGCAATATATTGCTATTCGACCGGCTCGAATGGTAAGGTCGGAGGCAACAAATAAGGCATCACTCGTAGGAACTTTACCGTGGCATCACAAAACAGCAAGCGATCTCTTGCCGAGCTGATGAGTTCGGTTCCGAATCTCATCGACTATTTTTACAACGACACTGTTTCGCCGCACAGCAGAACCCGAGCTGGGGCTTCGCCGGTCCCTGCGGAGTATTCGAATTGGCGCAACGAGCAGCGCGCGTGGCGTGAAACGGCTGTGCTCTTCGATCAGACGCATCACATGCCGGAGTTGTTTCTGAAAGGGAAGGACGCTCTGCGACTGCTCCGCGATTTTGGCATCAACAGCTTCGCCAATTTCGAACCGGGTCGCGCCAAACAGTATGTCGCATGCAATCACAACGGCCAAGTGATCGGAGAGTCCGTCCTGCACTACCTGCGCGACGGCACTTTCGAACTCATCAGCGGAATGCACCTGCACAATTGGTTGCAATACAACGCCGAAACCAGCGGGTATGACGTCTCGATTTTTCGTGAAGGCCCCACTTCGGCGCAGACGCCCACTCGCGTGAACTTTCGATTCGGCATGGATGGGCCCAACGCTGAGAAAGTGTTCAAGGATGTCGTCGAGGGCGACGTGCCCGACATCCCGTTCTTTCGTACGGCCCAGGTCAAAATTGCGGGCTGCGACGTGCTCGCCTTGCGACACGGCATGGCGGGACATAAAGGCGTGGAGATGTCGGGCCGCTTCGAGCACGGAGCGGTTGTGCGCGAGGCGCTGCTGCAAGCCGGCAAGAAGCACGGCCTGACGCCGGGCGGCCGCTTGGCCTACTTCAGCACGCTGACCGAGAGCGGCTGGATGGGGTATCCGTTGCCGGCGGTCTACACAGACGAAAAGCTGCAAAAATACAGGGAGTGGCTGCCTGCAGACTCATGGGAGGGCAAGGCACAACTCGCTGGCAGCTTCCGCTCGACCAACATCGACGACTATTACGTCACGCCTTGGCATATCGGCGTCGATCGCATGATGAAGTTCGATCATGACTTCGTAGGCCGCAAGGCTCTTGAGCAGATGGCGACCAGGGCAGTTCGAAGAAAAGTAACTCTGGTTTGGCACAAAGAGGACGTCGCGCGAATTCAGGCATCGATGTATGCGCCCGGCGTTCCTTGCAGGTATTTGGACTTTCCGGTGGCTTCATACGGCTTTCCCCAAGCAGATGCAGTGCACGACGCGCACGGAAAACTGGTGGGAATTTCCAGTTTTTGTGGCTACAGCATTAACGAGCGAGAGATTCTGTCACTGGCTACGCTGGACGACGATCAAATCAAGCCAGGAACCCAACTCCTGCTGACTTGGGGAGAGCCAGACGGCGGTTCGAGAAAATCGCACGTGGAACAGCACCAGCAAACTCAGGTCCGAGTCACCGTGGCACCAGCACCTTACGCCGCTGCAGTGATGAAGATGAAGCACGAGACCTTGCGCAAGGTGTAAATCCACGCCGCAGCCGCAGTCTAAAGAGGGCGCGAGTCATGAATCTCATCGGACATCTCATCGGCGGCAAGCGTGTCGCTGGATCATCGGGCCGTAGCAGCCCCGTATTCAATCCGGCCGTAGGCGGTGAGCCGAGCGCGGCGGTCGCATTGGCGTCTGCCGCCGAAGTTGATCACGCCGTCAACGTCGCTGAAGCAGCACAGGCCGGTTGGGGTGCCACGCCGCCGCTGGTACGCGCGCGAGTGATGTTCAAGTTGAAAGAGTTACTGGAGCGTAACCTCGATGACATCGCGCAACTCATCACGCTCGAACAAGGCAAAACCCTTGAAGATGCCAAAGGCGAAGTGATCCGCGGCATAGAGGTCGTCGAGTTCGCCTGCGGTATCCCTTACTTGCTACGTGGCGACATGACACCCGACGTAGGCCGCGGCATCGACACGTGGTCGGCGCGCCACCCGCTGGGTGTTGTCGCCGGGATCACGCCGTTCAATTTCCCAGTGATGATCGGATTATGGATGGCGCCAATGGCAGTGGCGTGCGGCAACGCGTTCCTGTGGAAGCCTTCGGAAAAGGTTCCGAGCGCGTCGTTGCGCATCGCCGAACTCATGATGGAGGCGGGAGTCCCGGCGGGATTGATCAACGTCGTCAATGGCGACAAAGAGGCGGTAGAAGCTTTGCTCACGCACCCGAAAGTCACAGCCATCAGCTTCGTCGGCTCCACCGGAGTCGGCGAATACGTTTACAAGACCGGCTGCGCGCACGGTAAGCGCGTTCAAGCATTGTGTGGCGCCAAGAATCATATGGTTGTAATGCCAGACGCCGATCTCGACCAGGCCGTCGACGCCCTGATGGGCGCGAGCTACGGCGCCGCTGGCGAGCGCTGCATGGCGATCTCTGTCGCGGTCGCCGTCGGCAAAATCGGGGACGTGCTGGTGGACAAGCTCTGCGCCCGCGTGCGTGCACTCAGAGTCGGTCCCGGCCTCGATCCACAGAGCCAGATGGGCCCGATGATCACCAAGGAACATTTGGCGAAGGTACACAGCTATGTTGACCTCGGCGTCAAGGAAGGTGCCAGGCTGGTCGTCGATGGCCGCGGCCTGCGCCTGCAGAGCCATGAGCACGGCTACTACATGGGCGGCTGCCTGTTCGATGACGTGAAGCCCCACATGCGGATCTACCAGGACGAGATATTCGGGCCCGTCCTGTCGATCATGCGTGCTCGCGACTATGAGAGCGCCATCAAGCTCGTGAATGAGCACGAATATGGCAACGGCGCGGCGATTTTCACGCGTGATGGCGACGCCGCACGCTCCTTTTCGGCCGACGCCAAGGCCGGAATGATAGGCGTCAACGTCCCAATTCCGGTGCCGCTCCCGTTCCACAGCTTTGGCGGCTGGAAACGGTCAATTTTCGGTGACCGCAATAGTTACGGCCCCGAGGCCGTCGGCTTCTACACGAAGATCAAGACCACCACCGCCCGATGGCCAACCGGCATCCGAGCCGGCGCCGAGTTTGTTATGCCCACCTTGCGATGACTTACAGCTGGCTGTAGTCGTTCCGACGAGCGCGAGAATAGTCACCTGTTGCGCGAGTACCCGCGTGTCCGCGGCTACAGCGGTGAATCCGGATCTCGCATGGCTCGCCACATGTGCGCGACCGAACTACCGTCGTTTCCCAAACCGTCTTTCGGCTGTTTGAAATGGCGCCCGATGATATCTAGGAACGGTTCTATCGACACTTTGACGTTGGGATCAAATGCGTAGAGATCGCAGACCGTCACCTCGCGTGAGGCGCCGTACCACCGATGTCGGCGCGCATACTCATACGTCGCCTTCGTATGCTCGTCAGGCACGTAGTCGTGCCCGAACACTCTGAAATAGAGCTCCGGATACTTGTAGCCGGCCTGCTCGTCCGGGTAGAAACGCAGCGCCTGGTGGTACCGAATGGCGAAAGCGGCCCGAGCCGGGATATACGGTTCGAGCATTTGAGCACCCCAGGCTCCATGCTGGGTCCGAATCAATTCTTGCGAGATGTCGTGCAGCAAGCAGGCGAGCACGACATCCTGATCTGCCCCACGCTGCAAGGCCACATTTGCACTCTGGAGACAATGCTCGCGTTCACGGTCGAAGCGCAGAGCGAAGAAGTCAACCAGCGTTGGTCGCGATGGCATCTTTGGCAATGGCGGAACTAGCCCGTTAGCCTCTCGATTGAGAAACAGAAAGCCGGTGCCCCGACGCCACGAGCGCGTAGGTATTTGCGCCTCGAGGTCTGCGGCCGATGGAAACTTCTCTGGACGTGGCGCAGTGCTGCTGGTCATGCTGGCCGCTTGCTCCATCAACGCCGCCTCCAGCGCGTCGGCCTTGACCTCGTGGCTCATCAACCCTACAACGGAAGCACCCCCCAGACTGGCGATGAATGCACGGCGATCCAATGGCAACATAACATTTACTCCTAACATACCCAGTGGAAGTATGCACTCAGCTTGTCATCGACGCAATTGGTCGGCATAGCATCCAACAGCGCAGATCCGCGCGACTGTGTCCCGCCGTTTCGCAACTACACTGCCCCGCTTTTGAGCTGCTTGGCGAGATAGCCCGCCTGGCGCAACGCCAAAGCGATAATTGTCAGCGTAGGATTGGCTGATGCCGAAGTCACAAAAAGACTGCCATCCGACACAAACAAATTCTTGACGTCGTGCGTTTGACCCCACTTGTTGCAGACACTCGTGACTGCATCCATGCCCATCCGCGCCGTGCCCATGTTGTGTGTGGCTCCGAAGTGCGTCGCGAAAAACACTTCAGTGGCCCCCAGCGAACGAAACAAAGTTTCAACCCTGCCCTGCGCATGTTTAAGCATCGCCAAAGTATTCTTGTGGAACCTGTAGTTCACCACCGCCACCGGCATTCCGAATTTGTCTTTCTCGGTCGGATGAAGCGTTATCCGATTAGTCTGCTGCGGCGGATCTTCACCATTGATCGCGATACCCGCGATGTTCTTGTACTTGCGCAATTGGCTGGCGTAGTCCTTACCCCAGCCCTTCGGGTCCATCATCGCAGCCACGCGTTCCGGCCCCAAGCTCAGCGTGTGAAACTGGTAGCCACCGGAGAAACCTCGCGTCGTGTCGTGCCTGACTTCATCGCGAATCACGCCTGCGGTCTGTGTTCCCTTGTAGAAGTGCACCTCGCCAGGCATCAATCCAAGCGCGACTGTCGCCGCGTGGCGCATGTAGTTCCGACCCACCTGATCGCTGCTGTTAGCGAGGCCGTAGGGAAACCGCCCGGTCTTGGAATTCAAAAGGAGCCGCGTGGTCTCAACGACGTTCGCAGCGACACAAACGACGCGCGCCCGTTGTTCACGGGTGTTTCCGTCCTTATCGACGTAACGCACGCCAGTGGCCCTGCCTCGCTCATCCGTAAGCAACCGAGTCACCATACATTCCGGTCGCAGGTCAAAAAATCCGGTCGCCTCCGCCTCGGGAATGTGCGTGAATAGCGTCGTCCATTTAGCGTTAATAGGGCATCCGCTTGAACAGAAGCCGGTTTGCAGGCACGGCGCACGCCCATCGCGCGGTACCGGATTGATGGCCATGTTGTAGGTGTCGATGTCCCGGTAGCCAATGTTGCGGGCACCGGCTGCCATGACCCTGAAATTGTTGCTTTCGGGAAGTCGCGGGATCCCGTGGGTACCGGTAACACCGAGCATCGCTTCGGCGCGATGGTAGAAAGGGCTTAGTTCGCGCAAAGTTAGCGGCCAATCGGCGAGGTTGCAGCCGTCGAGCTGCCCATACGTGCTGAGTGCCGCGAACTCGAACTCCTGAAAACGTGGGCAGTTAGCAGTCCAGTGTGTGGTGGTCCCACCGACCGTCTTGCAGGAAGTGACAGGATTGGTCTTCGGAACGTCACCTTCGCCGTAGCGCAGATCCTGCCAGTTCATCTTCGCTGCCATCTTGGGTCCGTCATTCTCAATGTCTGCTAATTGCAGACGGCGCCCGGCTTCGAAGCACACAACCTTAATGCCGCGGGTCGACAATTCCCTACCGAGAGCGCCGCCACCCGCGCCGGAGCCCACAATCACAACAACCGATGAATCATTCAATTCGAATTTGGTATTCAAGGAGACATTCCTTTGCGACTCCCCCGGGCCGCGCTCAGCCAAGTAATGTCGTCGAATCCTCGATTGAGATACCCCCCGAGCTGAATGCTCGGGCCACCGTAGCCCACGATGGCAAAAGTTGCCGGGTCACGAAGCAGCGCACGCACCGTGTTGGCGCGCAGCACGCTAAAGAACGAACTGTCCTGCGACGATGACAAGAGCGTGAGTCGATCGGCCTCCGGTAAGTCTCGCCAAGCAGTGCCTCGGCTGAATTCACGCAATTTCGCGAGCCCCGCGACGACATCGGCGCTGTTCAGATCCATGATCTGTTGTGCCGCCTTGAGATACGAAGCGGGTGGCAGCTCGGAAAACGGCAATATGTCGTAAGCGACGCCTGCCAACAAATCAAGGTCGCTTTCGCCGGATTTTTCAGCGGCCGGGACTTCTTTCCGACCACACGCCGCGAGAGCTGACACCGCCGCGAGGTGTGAGATGGCCACCAAAAACTTTCTTCTCTTGGACGACATGCTGACGTTCCTCATGTCTGGATGGGGCCAGGTTGAGTGGGGCTCATATCGCTGCTCGCGTTTTGGGGATCACTCATCGGCTGGCGCGCGAATTCCATGCCCAATAGCCGCTCGGCATTCAGATAGGCGATGGCGTCCTCGTCTTCGCGCGGCAGTTCAAGGTCTCGCAGCCGATCCAGTGTGGGACCAATCGGACCGAAGGGAGTGTCAGAAGCGAAGACGACGTTCGAGCTTCCAAAAAAATCCAGCCCGCAACGCAATCCATGCCGGCCACCAAAGAGTGCCGTGTCCGCGTAGAAGTTTCGAAGCAAGTCCAGGTGCGGACTACCGAGACCGGGCAGCACATGGCTGTAGTCCTCGTCGGACGTTCTGGCGCCTAGTACCTCGAGCCCTTTGCCGACTCGGCCGTCGAAGTAAGGAATCATGCCGCCCAAGTGATGCGTTATCACCTTCAGCTTCGGGTATCGTTCGAACAGCCCGTGGAAAACCAGGCGGCACATCGCCACAGAGGTCTCGTACGGCCAGCCAAAGCACCACCACATCTCGAACCGAGACTTCTTCTCGGACGCGTAGTCAGGCATCGCCGCAGTGCGAGCTGGATGAAGCCAGATTGGAAGGTCCCGCTCGGCCGCCAACGCGAAGATACTTTCGTAGCGCCCCTGATCAAGCGGCTGACCGGCAACATTGGTGAAAATCTGGATACCACGCGCTCCACAGCCCAAGGCTCGTTCGGCCTCGCGCAGAGCCGTATCCACGTCACGCAGATTGACGGCAGCCACAAAGGCCGGAAACCGCTCGGGATGCCTCGCGCACAGTTCGGCCATGCCGTCATTCGCGATGTGTGCCAGCTCATTGCCGAGAGCGTCCGTTGCCAGGTCCTCGATCGGTGACGGCAGCGAAATGATCTGGCGATAGTCCCCGTACTGGTCCATTTCCCTGAAGCGCTCGTCAAGGTCGACCAGCTTTCTGACGGACACAAGCCTCTTGCCGATGCCCTCCAGTTTTGGGGCGCGGCGGACCAAAGTGTCCAGATATGCCTGTGGGCAGATATGCGTGTAAATGTCTACCAGCATTCTGGAGCTCACGGTACGGTAGGTGCGGTTTTCTGAGAGCTACTTGCCCACGTTGCGGCAAGGGATTTGGAGTCAGTCACGACGCCGTAATATTGGCGAACATTCTTCAGTGTCGCTTCATGAAGATCCTTGAAGGGCCCGCCTACACAGTCCTGGGGCACGACTACGTAGTAGCCGCGAAAATAGCCAGAGCGCAACGTCGATTCCACGCAAACATTGGTCACCACCCCAGTGCATACGATCGATTTCACGCCGAGACTGCGCAGCAAATCATCCAGCGGTGTATCGTGGAACGCGTCGAAACTGTGCTTCTCGACGAAGTGCTCGCCTTTGCGCGGCTCCATGCGGTAGAAATCGAATCCCCACGTCCCGCCCTCGCAGCAAACCACATCCGCGAGACCGCGCGCGGCATTGCGCGCCAACATGGGAGCCGCCAAAAATTTAGGCTCGTAGTTTGCCTGCACCCACACAATTCTGACGCCGGCGGTGCGCGCAGCATCGACGGCAACGTTGATGGCCTCCGCCACCGCAGGGCAGCCCGAGACGTCCGCCTTCACGGACTTGTCGATGTAGCCGCCCACCGCGCAGAAATCATTCTGCATGTCGATCACCAGCAGCGCCGTGTGCGAAGGCGCAGCCACGTCGGCGAGCCCAGTCATTGTTGTTTCCACCATTGCTTAGCCTCCTTGATCCCAAACCACTCCGCCCATGCCGCAGCGCATCGCCACGGTAGGCTCGTAGCACACAACACGAGCCTTCCCGCCCATCGCTGCACCCCAAGGCACAAACCAGGAAACTAGCTCAGCCGTTCCGCCATCTCCAGCGGCGAGAAAGCGTTCAAAGCTGCATTCAGCGGTGGCGCGTTCCGCCTCGCCGTTCTCAAGCAGAGCGAGAAACCAGCGGTCGAAGATCTCGTCGATTTCGAAATAGCGTAGTCCGCCCGGATCGTGTGATAGCCCGCCCGTAGCCAGAATCGCAACGCGCAAATCCTCCGGAAGCACTTCGCGCACGATTTGACCAATTTTGGTCCCCACCTCGAAACAACGAGCAGCGCTGGGCGCAGGCGGGACAATGCAGTTCATGTGCACCGGCACGAGCGGTATGTCGTAGTCCGGGGTCAACGTGGTTAAAGGGACGGAAAAGTTGTCGTCGAACAATAGGTCGTCGCGGAACGCAAAAGCGATGCCGCGCCGGTCAAGCTCGCGAACCAGAGTGCGTGCCACGTACGGATTGCCGCTGACTCGGTAAGGACTGACGTTTAACCAGTCAACAAACCACGGCGCCGGCCCGTGCCATTCCGGCGCTGTGCCGATGCAAAAGTCCGGCGTGTTGTCGAGTGGGAGGTTCAGAAGGTGATCGTTCGAAAAACCTAGGATCACGTCGGGCTTTGACTCGCGTAACAAGCGACCAAGCTCGGCATAGCCTGCCTTGAGGCTGGCTTGTTGCTCAGGTGTAGCCACCTCAAGCCATCCGGTGAGCCCGGGGGCGTGGGCAACCGCCATGTTGCAGACGAGCTTGGCCATTATTCCGCAGCCCCTTTCAGACCTTTGACATAGGCCTGTATCGCGGCGCTCGACTGGGTGTTTCGCGCCGAACCATGAAACAGCCGCGTGATCTGGGTTAGAAAATAAGGGTGAACCCCAAGCCCTGCCAAATGTTTCAGGTCCTGCGCTCGAAACGCCGCCTTTTCCTCTTCACCGAGTCCGTAAGCAGTCATCAGGGCTTCAAGATCGTCTCGGAATCGTTGCACAAGCGACATGTCGCGGCGCACCTCGAAAATCATTCGATTGGAAGGTAAGGTCCGGACGACATCGACGATACTCATAACTCGATCCTATCTGGACTTAGTTGCAGAAAAAAAGGAGCAGTAAAGAGCCTCGCAACTCGATGATTCTGATCGTATTCGGCGCGGCGGGCAGGCTCGAAGCATATCATCGCGGGACCACTCGTCACTTGGCGTCGGCCGACACTGTCTTGTAGGCCTGCTCGCCGAGCCCACTGACACCTAAGCGCAGCGACTGGTCTGGCAACAGATATCGAGGTGGCTTCTGACCCATACCCACACCGGAGGGCGTTCCTGTGAATATGATGTCGCCGGACTGCAGGCTCATGAACCCACTGATATAGGCGATGAGTTCCGCAACGCCGAAGATCATGGCCCGCGTCGAGCTAGCTTGGTAGCGACGCCCGTCGACTTCCAGAAAAAGCTCGAGCGCCTGGGGGTCCGGAACCTCCTCCGCAGTAACGAGCCAAGGGCCAATGGGCGCGAATGTGTCGCAGCTTTTTCCCTTCACCCACTGCCCACCGCGTTCCAGCTGGAAAGCGCGCTCTGAGACATCATTGGCGACGCAGTAGCCTGCCACATGTTCGAACGCGCGATTGGCAGGTATATGAACACCCGGACGGCCGATGACGACACCCAGTTCCACTTCCCAATCCGTCTTGACGGAGTTCCTGGGGATTTTGACGGCGTCGAACGGGCCACTGATTGCACTGGTCGCCTTCATGAATAACACGGGCTCTGTCGGAACCGACATGCCTGACTCATTGGCGTGAGCGCGATAGTTGAGCCCGACGCAAACAATCTTTCCTACCGAACCCACGCAGGGCCCGACACGAAGCCCGCTCTGAACCTGCGGCAAATCTTCCAGCCGGATCTGCCCGATCCGGGCGAGACTCGCCGGCAGAAGTACATCGCCCGCGATGTCTTTGACAACACCGGAAAGATCACGAATGCCACCAGTGTGATCAACAATTCCCGGCTTCTCCAGTCCATGATCCCCGAACCTGACCAATTTCACGATTTCCTCTCCATTTGATGGGCGCAAGGCCCGGCACAAAGCACTGGCTGTCTCATGCGGGTGGGGACCTCATGTGGCGGGCGCGTTTTGGTCTAGAAACGCGTCAAGGTGCCGGTTGAACTCGCCAGGGTTTTCAGCCCATGGGTAGTGACCCGCACCATGCACGATGGCAAGTTTCGCGTCGGCAATCATGTCTGCGACACGCCTCATGCCTGCGGGGTGACCAGTCTGATCAAGCTCTCCTGCAACGAGCAGCGTAGGAACATCGACGGCTTTGATCATCGCAACCGCTTCGGCCTCCGGATACAGTTGAACCGCTTTCACGGCGGCCTGCACGGTCTTCGGCGACGTCATGCTGGCCACGCGGCGCACGAGTTCGACCTCTTCGCCCGCCGACGAGGGACCCAGCATGCCGTTCACAACCGCCAGCTGCGCTGCGTACGGATCCGTTCCTGGCGGAACTATCGAGCGCCGGCTAACGAATTCTGCCTGTTCTTCCTTGGTTCGATTACCGAAGTAGCCGATTGTGGCACTGATCACTATGGCGTTTACCGGCACCACCGCACGCACTTTGGCAAAGATACGTGGCGTTATCTGACCGCCCATGCTGTGTCCGAAGAGAACGTTGCGGTCGCCGCCCGTCGCGCGGATCAAGCGCGCCCCTGCTTCCGCGACAGCCTCGAAGTCAAACGCGTCGGGCAATGCGGACAAACCGTATCCAGGGGCCTCCCAGGCAATGACCCGATAGCCGCGGGCTACCAACCGTTCCGTCTGATAGCGCCAGTACTCTTTGGCGCCGTAAATTCCGTGGAGAAGATAGACAGTTGTACGCCCGGCATCATGGGTCACTGAGTAGTCGGGCAAACCGGCGTTTTGATTTGAGCGGGGCACTAGGATGCTCCAGGTCGTGTTAGGGCGATCGAAATTCTGTTAGTAACGAGTAAGTCATCTGTGGCGTGCGCCCACTCAAGCAGACAGCAACGACCCGGCGATCTGATAGCCGAACAGAATCATTCCGGCCATCATGATCAGGACGTTAAATGTATAGGCCAATTCGTTAAACGCGCGACTGCGTCGCCAAAGTTGCAAGGCCAGCAGGATGATCGTCAGCGCAGCGATTTGTCCTAGCTCCACGCCGAGATTGAAGGCCATGATATTGCCGACAAGGCCATCCTTCGAAAGCGTTAGGTCCTGGAGCTTTGTGGCTAGCCCGAATCCATGCGCGAGGCCGAAACCAGCGACGGCAGCGCGCGCATCTATGCGTATACCAAGACGCCGAAATGCTCCGATATTCTCGAGTGCCTTGTAAACCACTGACAGACCAATGATTGCATCGACGAGGAAGGCATTCGCGTGAATCCCGGCAAGAGCGCCAAATAACAAAGTGCAGCTGTGCCCAATTGCGAACAGCGTCGCGAACAGGGCTACGTCCCTTAATCGATAGAGGAAGAAGACCACGCCCGCGAGAAATAGCAGGTGATCATAGCCAGTAATCATATGTTTGGCGCCGAGGTACATCAGCGGGATGAAGTGAACACCGGAGACAGACTCAAGATACGTGGCGTCCTTGCCCTCTACCCCGTGGCTCCATGCGGCAGGAATCAGCAAACAGCCCCAAAGTGCGAGAAGCCAGCGGCTCATTCGAGAATTCCATAGTCAACCGTATCGCGATAGTAACCTCTGACTTCCAATGTGATGGTCACAGGGTTGTCCGCCAAGTTCAGCCAGTACCAACCATGCTCGCCAGCGAAGGGCGCCACGAGCGACCCGCGGCCGGCACGCCCGGATTGCTGCTCTTCATATCGCACAAAAGCCTGTCCCGAATTCGGTTCGTGACCGTGGAAGTCCGAATAGACGTCCCCACCTTCCACCTTCCACGAGTACAGGATGACTTGGGCCTTATCCAGAAGCACCTTGATTTCCGTTTTCTGATCGACTTCCAAACGGACAAAGAAAGTCTTTACCGATGCATCCGCCGATTTGACCTGCACCACGGCAGGATTCGGCAGTGGAATAGGCTGCCCCGGTCCAGGAATCGCACCCTCCGTGTAGTTGTCATTGCCGCCCACAACGTCTTCGGCAACCAGTGTTCTCTTCGGAGCGTTCATTGCTGTCAGCCCCAGCGCGCCGCCGATCTTGGTTGGATCCACGCCAAATTCAGCAGGCAAGACGATCGTGACGAGCACGATCGCGGCGCCCACGGCCGCCCATGCAATGCTCTTCAGCAGACGCTTTGCACTCGGCGGGTCGGCCTCAAAGGGTGAGATTAAAGTCGGCAAACTCATTGCGGAATCGGTCCGCCGACGCCCAACGCCTCCAATAGCACGTCGTTGTACATGATCAGACGGCCGAAGCAGATGACACCCATCCAGATCACGATCGAAAGCGCCGCGATCACCTTCGCCGCTGGACGCGCACTTCCACCGGGTTGAATGGCTGCGGCTTCGCGGGCGAGCCCGAACACATAGAACGCCAAGACGTTAAATCCGGCAACCACGATCAACATCATCTTGAGTCGAAACGACAAATTGCTGAGATAGTCCAGCGGCGGACCGCCGACGTTGCCTGCAACGAAGGCAAAGCCAGTTGCCACGTTGACGGCAAAGGCGGCGATACCCAGCGGCACGAAGCGCTCGAGCGCGGCAATCGGAATGCTCTTGGCCAGGCCCAAGATGCGCAGATCCATGGCGCCGATTGTGCCGACGAGCAACGCCATGCTGCCGAAATGCAGCACTTCGCAAAGCGGCCACAACCATTCGTATTGGTTCATGTAGTGAGCCAGACCCAGGCTCGCCAACCAGTTTGAACTCGCTTCCAAGACTCAGCTCCCGATTCCGAGCAGGCGCGAGATCAGGCCCGGATACGCGGTGAGACGCCCGCACACCAGGGCTCCCCCCCAGAAGAAAATAGCGAGCCACGCGTTTCGTCGAGCGGGCGAATCGGCGGTGTTGGTCGCCAACATGGTTTCATTGGTGAAGACGCGCTTCTGAAGATACCGCAGGTTCAGTGCGCCTAACACGATGAACGAAATTTTGAAATAGAAGATTGGCAATGCCAACATCCCTTTGGCATTCGCCATCAGCAACAGCACACCGGACGCAACATTTAGCCAAAAACCCACCCACATGGCGGGAAACAGACCACGCATGGATGCCAGCGGCAGGGACTTGGCGGCGCCCAACATGCGCAGCGCGACGGTCGTGTTAAGTCCAGCAAGGACCGCCAACCCGATGGCATGACAAGAGGTGACAAAAACATAGGCGAAGTAGGACGGCGACTCGCGAACCCACGTGGCGATGCCAGTAGCCTCTACGGACTCAAGAAACTGTTGAATCGTCATGCGGTGCTTTGTGGTACGACAAGGCGCCGATCAAGGCGCCGCGCTCATCGGTGAACAAACCATTCTTCATACGCGTGCCACGGCCCTGCCGGCGTCTTCGTAGCCCCCCGACGAACCATTTCCTTGCTGTCTGCGCGGAACGCCCAGTACTGCACAGCGACCAAGTCTCCCTTGAGCCATCGAAGCATGCGATAGTCGTTGATGCTGATCTTCTGAAATGAAATCTGGTCAAAATCGCCGGCCTTCCGGTCCGGCACTGCTTGGACCGCCCCGTCGAGCGTCGTTGCGAACTGGAACTCCTGCGGCGGTTTGCTCTTGTCGGTGTCGTTGACCGACCGATAGACAAATTTATCACCGGAAAACTGCAGGACTAGCGCAAGACTGAACCCCTTGGGGGGTGCTCCATCGCTCCACCAAGTGCGTGCCTCTACCACGCGCCAGGTTCCAGAATGCGGGATTTCGTTGGCGTTAGCAGCAGTCGGTAGAAAAAAACACGCTACAAAGCCCACGACTGCGGCAAGAATATGCTTTTTCATCGGGGCCATTCAGTCGCCAATGGCTACTTGCTGAGGTTCTTTTTGAACGCTGGCAGCTTCGCTTCTTCCTCATAAATACAAATATGTTCCTCGATGTCCAGGTACTCCTCTCGGGTGTAACGCTTGGTGTTTTTCCACTCGCCAACCCAATGGTCCGGATCGGTCATCGTAAACTCGATCTGGAGCGTGTTCCTGTCCTCGCTCAGACTGATTCGCTCCACCACGTGGAGTTTCTCGCCGCCAGGTACTCCATCTGAAACGTAATGTCGGACGCCGATGAAGCCGACGGTATCCACCACCAGCGTCTGCCCCTCCCAATGACCGATCGAATGACCGTTGTAGGTCAATCTGAGATCTTCGTCGGGAGGATGTTGGCGTCCGTCCGTATAAATTCTGCGCACGTTACTGGTGACCATCGAGAGAACCACCACCATCGTCGGCAGCTGTATGAACTGCACGGGCCAATACCGCGTCATGATTTGCGGCACGCCATACGGCCAACAGGAACCCGCATTCTCGAGGTATTCGAACCCTCTCGCCCTGTAGGCCGTCTTCTTGTCCAGGAACGCCTGCGCCTTGGCTGTCAGCTTGGGATGCGGCAAGAATTCATGGCCGTTAGCGTCCGTGCCCTCAACTTTAAAGTTGTAAGTTCCTGTGAGATCAACTGGCGCAGGCGGGCGCGGTTTGGACAAATTGGCCTTGGCAAGGGCGCCTAGAATCTGGCCATCCTTGGCAATCTGCGCTGGGGCAATCTGCGCTGGGGCAACCTGCTCCTGCCTCGAGCAGCCCGACAGTGCACCAAACAGGGCGGCGGTCATCGCGGCCGCCGCTCGCATCGAGGACCTGCCGGTGCGCGACGAGGAGTTCAACATCATTTCTTTTCCACCGGGGGCGCTACGGCAGGCACGGCTCGGGCAATCAATTCGCGGCCGTTACTCAGTGTCACTTTGATCAGATCGCCACCCGGCGCACCATCGCGCATCGGGTGGATGCGGGCGACAATCACGTCGCCAGCCTTCAAACTATCGCGCTTCCAGCCTTGCCTCTTGGCCAGATAGAACGCGCCGTTGGTTTCTATGGGGAAGTCCACGGCCTTCCCCGCTTTGCCTGTTACGGAAAGGATGAGCCAGCTGTGCGGGTTGACGAAACGAAATTCTTTGACGGTTCCCTTCACCTCCACGGGCTTCTGCAAATCGAACATGGCAAAGGAGTGGTGAGCCCATGCCGCCGCGCCGCAGTTGAGCAGCACGGTCGCCGTTAGGCCAGTGAACAAACGAGTTCGACGTCGGTATCCCGATTCAACTCTCATGCGGTGTTTGTTTTCCATGGATATTCCTCCAGTGACGAAGCGATTTAGTTTTGCCGTAAGGAGCATAGCGACAGAGGCGGCACCGGACCAGTGCCGCCTCTGCCTCAACTACATCTTGAACCGAACGCCGGCGCGGAACGTCCGACCGAACGCGTCATAAAGAATCCTGTTTATTCCTTGGGGTGCATTGCCGATGTTCTGCGATGTCGCGACCGAAGATGGATCCTTGTTCAACACATTGGCGACCGTCAGGAAAAAGGTCGTCGACTCTTTCCACTCATAGCTGAACGCCGCATCCAGATAGAACGCGCCGGAGATACGGTTGTTATCGGTGGTGGTCAGAGCATTGGTCGACGTTGGGCAGCCCGTCGTGCACTCGAGATATTCGTTGCTCCAAACCCCCGAACTTACGCCACGGCCAGTCACCGATAGTGTTGTTGGGCCATTGTCATAACTTACGGATGCCATGTATCTCCAGTCTGGCGGGCCAAGGGTCGTGTTTGTCCCTGCAGTCTCCGTATCCACGGCCGTAGCGATGGCGATGTCGGTGAAGTTCTTGAGGTAGTTCGTCGCGAATACCCGCACGGTCAGGTCCCCTGCCCAGCCAGAAACGATGGAATCAAGGGCCTTGCGATAGCTGGCTTCGATGTCGATGCCGCGCGCAATCAGGGAATTGGCATTGAAGGGCGACACATTGACTCGGCTGATGTTGCCGGCGGTGTCACGGATGATGGCGCCGCAATAGGTCGTGATCCCCGTGAAACAGCCGTTTACGATCGTCGGAGCATCGACAGAACTGATCGCTCCTTTGATGTCGATGTTGTAATAGTCGACTGAAGCCGTGAACCCCGGCAGGAACCGCGGCTTGAAGACCATGCCGATGCCGGTGGTGTCCGCTTTTTCGGGTACCAAGCCCAGATTTCCGGACGTCACCGTAATCAGAGTGGTGCTGACGTTATTGCGGAACGGATCCAGGAGCGTGCTCGTCCCCGCGATTCCGGTTGCGAACAACTCGGCCAGGGCTGGTGCGCGTATGTCACGCGATCGCGTCGCACGGAAAGTGAGATCATCGATCGGCGAATAGGTGATGCCCGCCTTCCACGTTGTCACCGAGCCCGACGTGCTGTATTTCGTCGCACGCACAGCCGCGTTCAGGTCCAGCTTTTTGGCCCATGCCTGGTCCACTGCCAGCGGAATCACTGTTTCGACAAAGCCTTCGGATACGTTATAAGACCCGAACATCGCGTGGTAATTTCCTGCGAAATAGGAGTTGGTATCGGACAGAGCATCGTTGCTGCCACTGACGCTTTCCCGGCGGTGTTCGAGGCCGGCCGCCATTGAAATCGGACCGGCCCAGCTCGAGAACGGATCGCCCTGGACTGTTGCCGCGACCACGTCCTGTACCAGTTTGGTGCGCAGCCAACCCGTCGCAGTCACATAGCTTTTGGCTGCGTCGGAGGCAGTGCCAGTGCCGAAAATGTTGTAGGGCACACAGGCAGAGTCATCGTTGGTGGTGATCGCATCAGCGTTCACACGGCAGACAATGGTGCCACTGGCGTTTCGTACCGAGTCGATAGCCGAGCGGTAGCGGGAGGTGACTGAAGCCACTCCCGAATTGAGGATGTTGGCGCGACTGGTCTGCGCATAGGCCTTCCACGTCCAGCCTTTGCCGCCTGCATCAAAACTACCGTTCGCACCGACAGTATATCGCTGCAATGCGCGGTTGTTGTCCGCAGTGAGCGGCGGGAGGTCGCCGTTCAGAGAGCCCGCCGAGTATGTCGGCTGGCCAGCAGCCAAAAGTATCGCGGCCATCTGTGGGGGGAGGAAGGCGTTATCGGGCCGTATCGCCAGATTTCCGAGATTGAACTGGTTGAGGGCCCTGCTGAAGTTGTCCGAACTGCCGTAGGACGCTTCAGCGAATACTTCTATGTTTTCAGTCACATCGTAGCTGACAAGCGCAAAAACGCTGTGACGCGAAACCCGCGAATCAAGATCGCCCGACTGGCCAAAGTCAGCGTACCGCCAATCGCCGCCCACAAAGCCGTTAGCGCCGGCCAATGATCCGAGATTCAGCTGCGCGGGAGCGCCGCCTGGCCCGAAATAGGTGCCGGCCAATGGACCCGTTGTGAAGATCAAACCGGGGGTCGCGGTACGGTATCCGCTGTTTTCGCGCACCAGCAACCGGGGCTGCCCATTCGTCGCGGTGTAAGTGGGATTCAATAGGGTTTTAGTGCCGCTATACCAATCCCGAGGAAGGCCCCTGATGCCGTCGGAGTGTGCGAACTCTACGCTCAGGATGGCGTGGCCGCGGTCGTTGGCAAAGCCAGTTCCGCCGGTCAGAGACATGTTGTACTCGCGATCGTCCCCATACGTGGTAGTGCCGCCCTGAGCGCTGCCTTTCAAACCCGTGAACTTTCGGTCCAACGTGAAATTGACCACCCCAGCGATCGCGTCCGAACCCCAGGCGGCAGACGCGCCTCCGGTGACCACATCGACCCGCGAGATCAGAGCCTGGGGAAGGGTGTTGACGTCCACAAGACCGTTCGCGGCGGATGCCACAACCCGCTTTCCATCGAGGAGAACCAAGGTCCGGTTGAGGGCGTTCGTACTCAGCGCCCTCAGGTTTAATGAATTGATGCCGGCAAGGCCGGCGCTGACGCTGCCAGTCGTGACGGTGGGCGTGTTGCTACCGGCAAAAGAAGGCAATTGGTTGACGAAGTCAGCGATATTTCTCGGCGCGTTGGCCTGGATTTCCGCTAACCCCAGTACCGAAGTCGGCGTCGGGGCTTCATAGCCATCCCGCACGATACGCGTACTAACAACCACCTCTTCAAGCACTTCATTGTTGGTGGTTGCCGCGCGCCGGGCGTTTTCAGTCGCTGGGGTTGCCACGGTCTGTGCTGCCACCGGCACAAAAACGCCGCACATTGCGACAACAGCAATCATCGGTATGATTTTCACAATCGATCTCCTTCGTAAGAACTTACTTAAAATACAGGTGGACAGATTTTGAGTTGCGACTAAGTGACTATGGATTCGGACGGGCTACGGCTGGTGTTATAACGATTTCGCTTTCGAGAAAGTCGACGTGCAACTGGTCTTCAATTTACTTGAATAGCTGAGAGGTTCGGGGGTGTCTCATCGTGGTAACAAAACGAACTCGTTCACTATACTATCCAGTAATTCACTAGACAGCAAAATCATTTTCTGTATCGTCTGAGCAACAAATTCAACTCGTTGGGCGCGTCCACACCGGTTTGACTGACGCGGACTTGGGAAAATGATGCGACTTGTCTGTGATCACTGTTAGCACGTCGAGCCTGGCGTCGCGGAGATTGCTCAGCATGCTTTCCACCATCCGCGACAAATTGAATCGCCGCGACCAGCCCCAATCGCTACGTGCCGCAGCGTCGTTCACGGAATGGGGCCAGCTACGAGCGATCGCCTGCCTGAAGTCGGGAACGTAGTCGATTTGAAACCCGGGGATATGTCGGACGATCTCTGCGCCGATCTGTGCGGGAGTAAACGTCATGCCCGCAACATTGTAGCCACCTCGCTCCCCAATGGAGCCCGACGGCGCTTCCATCAACTCGATTGTCGCTCGGAGCGCGTCTTCCATGTACATCATCGGCAGAGCCTGATCAGGCTCTAGAAAGCAGGTGTAGCGGCCATGCTGGAGCGCGTCCCGAAAGATTTCGATGGCGTAGTCTGTGGTTCCGCCACCGGGTGGCGTCTTCCAGCTGATCAGCCCCGGATAGCGCAAGCTGCGCACATCCACACCGTGCTGGCGGTGGTACCAGCGACACCACCCCTCCCCGGCAAGCTTGGACACTCCGTAGACCGTGGATGGTTCCGTGATCGTGTGTTGGGGGGAATTGTCCTTGGGCGTAGTAGGGCCGAATGCCGCTATTGAACTGGGCCAGAACACCCGGTCAAGCTTTTTCTCGCGCGCAAGTTCAAGGACATTGAGCAATCCACGCGAATTCAGATCCCAAGCCCACAGCGGACGCTGCTCCCCGGTTGCCGAGAGCGCGGCGGCGAGATGATAGATCTGCGTTATCCGATACTTTGCGACAACGGCCGTCAGCGCGTTGATGTCTGTTACATCCAGGGTCTCATGAATCACGCCCCGGACGCAGGGCTTCGCGACGATATCACTGGTAATCAGGGCGCCGCTGCCAAAACGCGCCACCAGTGCCTCAGCGAGCTCGCTACCCAGTTGGCCGTTGGCGCCCGTCACAAGAATTCGCGGACCGCTCATGTCACTACGCCCAACTCACGGCCCGCGCGCGCAGTTGCATGCAACCACTTGCACACCGAGCTGGAGCAGAAGATTCGCGAGAAGTTCGGCATTTACCGCGTCGTACACCATGAAGGGCACAAGTGATGACGTCCGCGCCGCCGAGTGTGCGTATAGTTACGCCTTGCTGCGTCACTTGATCGTAGAAACCGTTGCATTTCGAGTCCGGCCCTCATAGTAAACTGGGGCTGCCTAGCAAACAGCACTAGTTCACTATTTAAAGCATCTCGTACGTTATAATGAACACGCTTCATATAGTCAATGACGATGAGCCACCTCGGGTCGGGCAGACATTGCAGTCCCTGCGTCAATTACAGAATCTGTCGCTTGAAGAGCTGTCGCGGAAATCCGGCGTATCAAAGTCAATGCTGTCGCAGGTTGAGCGCAATCTTGCGAATCCCACAATCGCACTCGTTTGGCGATTGGCCAACGCTCTTGGGGTGAGCATGACCGATCTTCTGGGAAGCCGAGGCAAGGCGCCGCCGCTGCTGTCGTTGGTCCCATCACATGCCATCCCGTCACTCCAGAGTTCCGATGGCAAGTGCGAGCTGCGAATACTCGGACCGCTGGAATCCGCGGGACAATTTGAATGGTACGAATTGACGTTGCAGCCATCGGGAGTGCTGGATTCGCAGCCCCATGAACTGGGTTCACGCGAGCATCTGACAGTCTTGTCCGGCGCAGTGGAAATACAGGCGGGTACGGAGAGCGTGCGGGCCAAGAAGGGTGAAACAGCTCGCTATTCGGCGGATGTGCCGCACTCCATCCGCAATTCGAACAGGTTCGACGCTGTCGTATTGCTGGTGGTATCTCACGGGCCGTAGTTACTCAGCAACTTCGCGATCAGCATCCGCTGGATTGGCCCAATCTGTCTGAGGATGCGTTAGGGCCGGAACACGACGGTCTTGTTGCCGTTCCGGAGCACGCGTCCGGCGAGGTGAGAACTGAGCGCCTGTGTTAGCACCCGCCGCTCGATGTCCCGCCCCTGTGGACAGGCGTCGAACTATGACCACCTGGTTAATTTTCGACGCTTGCCCGCACCCAATGCGACCTAGCGGGATAACGGCTGTGTATCCGGAGCTTTTCGGTCTCGGGTGAATTGACGTCGATCACCTATCACAGATTCGATATTGGCCCAACCTCGCTGAACCTCAAGAATGGCGGCAGTAAGATCATTACCAATTTTCTGCTCGGTTTTCAGCTGACCGTTCTTTCCTAGTTGAATATTCGTTAGCGCACCCCGTTCATTTCCACGGTAAACCTCGGTCGACAACGATCGTCCGACCCGACCCCGCGCCAATCGGTCCGTCGCATTCGCTCGGACACCCTGATCCCGCAGGTGGCGGGCAAATTCGCTGCGCCACATCCGGAGGGTCGCTTTGCGGATGTTCAGCCGGACGCCCTGCTCGCTCGTGGCTTTCACCAAAACATGGACATGCGGATGAGGCTCGTCCGTGTGCAGCGCCATCACATACCGATGCTGCAGCGCAAATTCCTCCCGCACCAAATTCTCAACTGCCGCCAGTACTTTCTCGGGCGGCGTTCCTTGCGGCATCGAGAACATCAACTTGTGCACCAGTTTCGGCGGCTTGGCTTTGTCGGTCGCCTGCAACTTGAACGAGCGCCGGTTGCTCGCTATGTCGAGATCCCAGTCGGCGATGATGCCTTGGGCGGCTTCCGGATCCCGGATGGCCTGGCCTTGATCGTCAATCAAGTCGATCTCGCCTTCCCGGCCGATGTATTTCAAATGCTTCTCAATCGCCTTCAAATCTTGGGCACCCTTCGAGATCACTTTCACCATGACTTCTGGATCCCGATTCAGGGTCCGGCGCATGACCTCCAGCTCGGACCGTGTGATGTGATCGCGCCGTCCAGGTCCCTGACGACCCAGCGACCGGATATCCAAAAGCGGTTTGTTCTCGAATGCACTAAGCAGCGACTTGGGCATGACCGACCCTCCAGCTGTCGTTGTTGGTCTTGATAAGGTCCTTGGTGAAGTCCCGCAGCGCTTCACAAATTTTCAGCATCGCGAACACTTCCTGCCGACCCGGCAAATTGACCTCCTCGGATCGATTGATGGCCTGGGCAATTTGATTGAGGTTTCGACCGATCGCGCTCAGCTCCGCCACTGAGCGCGTGAGGCCTCGCAGCTCGGCTGCCGGCAACGGCGCCAGGTCCCGCAAATGCGCCCGCATCAGCACCGCCACGTAGGTCGCGGGTTGCATGCCGCGGGCCGCGGCCCGCTCGATCAAGAACAGATGGTCCTCGCGCCACAGCCGCAATGAGATGCGCTGGTCCCGCAGCTTGTTAGATCGCAGCGACACCACCGTTTTGTCATCGACTTCGCACTGACGCAGCGCCGCATCGATGGCCTGCCGCACCCAGATGGATTCGGTGATGAGTTGCCGTTCCGAGAGTGAGCGGATACGCGCTCGGGTCTCTGGTTTGACGCGAACCGCGAGTCGTTGAATGTTAGGCATGTCCGACAATGTCGGACAAAAGTCGCCGGCAGGCTATCCCGCAAAACGACCCAGTTTCCGCACGAATGCCGTATGGCGTTCAGGAACGCGACCACTCTGCGGATTTTCACCCCCTCCGGACCTGCTTTTGCGGGTCTCCGACAGCCCTTCCAGAGTCCTGCGCATGCCGCCAGCCTCACTAACCGAGAGGGCTCCATCCGACCCTCTCTTCGACCGGGCCTGTCCGACTAACCCAATGCGCCGGCCAAGCTCTGTGCCCCAAAACCTACACCCAAAATCCCGACCCAAAACTCAGGTCCTGGGCCGGGATTCCGAGGTCTACAACTCGTCAGTATTGGAGCCAGGTATTCGGGATTCAAACCGCAACGCCGCCCGCTTCTCCGGCGACTCCGTCTTGTAATGAGCGCCACGCGTCTGAACAATTCGCCGCACCGTCGCGACACTGAGACCCAGCCGATCTGCCAGCTGCCGGCAACTGACGTAACGGTCAGCCCATTCCAGGATCGCGGCAATGTCCGCATCGGTTACCCGACGCGGACGGCCATTGGTGCTGTAACCCATGGCGCACCCCCTAGACCAGGCCCCGCTCGGCCATCGAGGTGCAGTCGCTGCCACAGACGATGAGGTGATCCAAGACCCGGATGTCGATCAACGCCAGCGCTTCCTTTAATGAGCAGGACGCCGTAATGCGAAGTTGGATGATATTGCCGCGGTAGGAGCCTGATTCCGCCGATCCTGCTTCGCATTATTTTGGGCGTACGTTCCTTGGTTCCTAATCCCAAGGAGACTCACC
>JANNVI010000053.1:0-1513 GCA_031414335.1 Gammaproteobacteria bacterium
GACTTCACCATGTCGTTGAATGCCAGGCCGGCCTTGTCGCGCTCGCCCAGACCCAACCAGCAGATGCGTGCCGGCAGGCCCTGGAAGGCGATGCGTTCGCGCGCCATGTCGAGCCAGCGATGCACGTGCTTGTTCTCGGGAAACAGTTCCTTGATCTTGGCATCCGTCTTGTAGATGTCCTCGGGGTCGCCCGACAGCGCCACCCAACGGAACGGGCCCTTGCCGGCGCAGAACAGCGGCCGGATGTAGGCCGGCACGAAGCCGGGGAAATCGAAGGCGTTCTTCACGCCCGTATCGAAAGCGACCTGGCGCAGGTTGTTGCCGTAATCAACGGTGGGGATGCCCATCGACTGGAAGTCAAGCATCGCCTGCACGTGCACGGCGCACGAGCGCGCAGCGGCGGTGGTCAGTTCAAGGTGCAGCAAATGGTCGCGCTGCGCCGCCTGCCAGCGCACCACGCTCCAGCCCGAGGGCAGGTAGCCGTAGACCAGGTCATGCGCGGAGGTTTGGTCGGTGACCAGGTCAGGCTTCATGCCGCCGGCCTGGGCGCGCTTCACGAGTTCCGGCAGGACATCTGCCGCGTTGCCCAGGAGCCCGATCGACACTGCCTTCTTCTCGGCCTTGTACTTCTTGATGCGCGCCAGAGCATCGTCGATGTCGGTGGCCTGCTCGTCCAGGTAGCGTGAGCGCAGGCGGAAATCGATGCTGCTTTGCTGGCACTCGATGTTCAGCGACACCGCTCCGGCAAAGGTGGCAGCCAGCGGTTGCGCGCCGCCCATACCGCCCAGGCCCGCCGTCAGGATCCAGCGGCCGACCATGTCGCCACCGAAGTGCTGGCGGCCGGCTTCGGCAAACGTCTCATAGGTTCCCTGCACGATGCCCTGGCTGCCGATGTAGATCCAGCTGCCGGCGGTCATCTGGCCGTACATGAACAGGCCCTTGCGGTCGAGTTCGTTGAAGTGATCCCAGTTGGCCCACTTGGGCACCAGATTGGAATTGGCGATCAGCACGCGCGGGGCATCGGGGTGGGTCTTGAACACGCCGACCGGCTTGCCCGACTGCACGAGAAGCGACTCATCGTCGTTCAAGTCGCGCAGCACGGCCAGTATCTTGTCGTAGCAGGCCCAATCGCGTGCCGCGCGGCCGATGCCGCCGTAGACGACCAGGTGTTTCGGGTTCTCGGCCACTTCCGGATCGAGATTGTTCTGGATCATGCGGTAAGCGGCTTCGGTGACCCAGCTCTTGCAGCTCAACTGCGTGCCGCGCGGTGCGCGGATTTCGCGGCTGGCGTCGTAGCGCGGGTCGTTGGTCAAGTGGTCGGTGTCGGTCATGGTGTTCATGGTGATCTCCTTCAAATCAGGGTTGGATTAATGCAAGCCGAGGAAAGCGGCGGCCAGCGTCGGATCGTTGCGCGCGTCGGCGGCGGCGCCCTGCCAGACGGTCTGGCCGGATTCGAGCACGCAGACGTCGTCGGCGACCGACAGCACGCGTTCGGTGTTCTGCTCGACCAAAA
>JANNVI010000054.1:0-99302 GCA_031414335.1 Gammaproteobacteria bacterium
CAATTGCTCAGGTGCCTGCCATATCTACACCAACTCAGCGTTGACGACGATCGCCACGCGGCGCAACGGACCACAGCACCGCGTCACGAACCGCGCGTTCAACTGAGCGGCGCGGGATCAAACGGCATGAAACGTCGACTGCTAGCTGTCGCCCTCCTGACGCTTGCGCCACTCGCGGCGTCGGCACAGGTTGCCGAGCGCCTGATCGACACGTTCGACGCCACCGACGGCGAGCGCAACGTCAACATCTACGTGCAGTTCCGCTGCTCGATCCTCTACACCAGCCATGCACCGCTCGATTTCGGCTCCAGCGTCACCATCCGCCTGCGTCCCGGCGTCGATTGCGGCGCCGCGCCCGGCAGCACCGAACGCCCGCTGCTGTCGGGTCTCAGCACCATGGTCAAGTCAGCGCGGCTAGAAGAAGCAGTCCCCGGCACCTACGAGCTGCAGATCACCTGGACTCGTGATCAGCACTTTGTGCTAGCGCCGGCGGCCAACGCGCGCGGCATCCGCCTGCGGCTGCTCGATGTCTTCCAGGGGCCCCGCGGCAGCATCTCGGTCAACGAAGGCGCCGATGCCACCAGTGGCTATGCGATCAATCTGCAGTCGGCCACCGAAAAATTCTCGGACGCAGAGCTGGACGTAGCGAGCAAGGCGATCGGCATGCCAGTCCGCATTTCGACCATCGAACTCGAAGGCCGCGTCTGGTATCGCCTGCGCATCGGTCCGATCGCCGGGCGTCGCGATGCGGAACGTCTGTTAGCGTCGGCGCAGACCCAATACCCGCGCGCCTGGCTGGCGATCGATGATGAAGCCCCCGTGCCCGGGGATGCGCTGGCCGTGCCCGCGGGCGTTGGCGTCAACACCGTGGTCGACCCGCCGCTGCCGGCCAAGGAACGCGCGGCGTTGCTCGAGTCGGCACGTGTCGCGATGAGCCGCCGCAACTATCCGCAGGCCATCGAGCAGCTCACCAAGCTGACGCGGCAGCCAGAGTATCCGCAGCGCGCCCGGGCGCAGGAACTGCTCGGGTTGTCGCGTGAACGCTCCGGACAGCTGGCGCACGCCAAGGCCGAGTACCAGGAGTATCTGCGCCGCTACCCGCAGGGCGAGGCCGCAAGCCGCATCCGCCAGCGCCTGCGCCTGTTAGCCAGCGCCGGCCGCAGCGGCCGCAGCGGCACGTTGTCAGGCGGCGAAGGCGATCTCGACAAGGCCTGGCAGATTGACGGCGGACTCACCCAATTCTATCGCTGGGAGCGCGCCGAGCTGACCACGGCCGGCGAGACGACCAGCCAACAGAGCCAGAATGCGGTCTACACCGATGCCGACCTGCTGGCGCGGCATCGCGGCGACACTTTCGACGTGCTCGGACGCTTCTCGGGTGGTTATACCAAGGACCTGCGGCCCGTCACCTCGGGCGACCAGGTCAGGGTCAGCTATGCCTATGTCGAAATCAACCAGCGCGAACGCGGGCTTGACCTGCGCGCTGGCCGGCAGTCGCGCAGCAGCGGTGGTTTGTTAGGGACCTTCGACGGCCTGTTTGGCAGCTACCAATGGCGTCCGCGCGTCAACCTGAGCGCCGCCGCCGGATTTCCGGTCGAGTCGACCCGCAACAGCGTCGCCACCGAACGCCAGTTTGTCGGACTGGCCGCGGAATTCGGGCCATTCCATGAAAAGTGGGACTACGGCGTGTTCGCGGTTTCGCAACGCAACGGCGGACAAGTCGATCGGCTTGCGCTCGGGCTGGAAGGCCGGTATTTCGTGCCCGGCCGCACACTGGTCGGTTCGGTCGACTATGACGTGCATTACCAGACGCTCAACAGCCTGGCCCTGTTAGGTAACCTGCAATTGCCGGCACGCTGGATGCTGAGCGCGAATCTCGATCACCGGCGCGCGCCGGTCCTGACCACGCGCAATGCGCTGATCGGCCAGCCGGTCGCGACGCTGCGCGATTTGCTGGGACTGTTCAGCCCCAGCGAGATCGAACAGCTGGCGCAGGATCGTACGCCGCAATCGGACCTGGTCTCGTTGTCGCTGGGGAGGCCGTTAGGTGAGCGCTTCCAGCTCAGTATCGACGCGTTTGGCTATCGCACCGGCGCATTGCCGGCCTCGGGTGGCGTGGCCGCAATGCCGGCCCTGCCGTTCGACAAGACCCTGCAGCTGCAGCTGAGCGGCAACAGCATGCTGCGCTCATCGGATCTCTGGGTCGTGAGCCTGCGCTATCAGAACTCGCCGACGCAGACGATCGAGTCGCTGGGCCTGGCGGCGCGCCTGCCGATCGCCGGCGCCTGGCGCCTCGGCCCGCGCGTCCGCGTGGATCGGCGCACTGGCGGCGTGGACGTACTGACTGAGACGCTCATATTGCCGACGCTACGCCTCGACTATCAGCGCGGCAATTCCTGGTTTGAACTCGAAGGCGGCGCCGAGCTCGGCAAGCGAACATTGCCTGCAGACGAAGAGAAGACCAAGCGGTACTATTTCGGCCTCGGTTATCGCTTTGGTTTCTGATGTGCTACTGCACCCTGCCCGTTTCGCACTCGCAGCCCTGCTGATCACAATTGCCGGTGGCTGCACCGCGTTGCCGGCGCCGGCGCCCAGCCAGTTCCTCGATGAACGCACAGGCGTCACGCTGTCGGTGGTCGACGCGCCGCTGGTACTGGCGCGCGAGCGCCGCGATATCGCCGCCAATGCGCGCGATTACCTGACGCTGGTCGCGGCCGAACGCGACCTGGCGGGCAAGCGCCAGCTCATTTTGTTAGTCCACCGCTGGTCGACCATCGACACGCGCGTTGGCGCCAGCGACGACGACGAATCCACGCGCCTGACGCTGCTTGCCGATGGCCGTGACATCCACCTGATCCAGGTGACCGACAAGTTGCCAGTGGAGTTTTCCCAAGACGAGAGATTATTGCGACCCCCTGTCGACAAGGTGGTCACCCTCGCCTACCCGACGGACATCGCGACCCTGCGCTATCTGGTCAGCAGCCGGCGACTGAGTGCCTCTTTCGACGCGGCCAAGGCCACGCTGCCTTACACAATGTGGCGCGACGGCCGCGAGTCGCTGCGGCAACTACTGGACTCCGTCGCCCCAAATTGAACGCCGTGTGTTAGGCGGGACTCAGGCGGCGCACAGTATCCAGAAGTTCCTTGCGATCGAAGGGCTTGGTCAGGATGGCATCGGCGCCCGCCTTCTCAGCGGCAGCCAGATAGGCCGAGGTCGTAATCGCTTCCGATTTGTAGCCCATGGGTCCGAAATTGCCGCCGCCGGAGATCGCGATGATCCGGCACTGGGGATGTTCGCGCCGCAATGCTTCAATGACCTGCACACCATTGACACGCGGCATCATGATATCGGTCACGACAATATCGGCAGGATCGTCTTTCTGGCACTTGAGTCCCGAGGTGCCATCTTTCGCGATGGCAACGTTGTAGCCAGCGCGCTGCAATATCTTTTCCAGCACGTCGACGACCGCCGGCTCATCGTCAATAATCAGGACCTTCGTCATGCTCCAACCCTCTCAGTTGATTCCGCCGTGCTTACCGGAATATACACCCTGAAAACACTGCCCTTTTCGACCTGACTCTCAACCGTCACAGTCGCACCCAGGCTGGTGGCGACACCATGCACCACCGACAGTCCGAGACCCGTGCCGTCGCCGATGTCACGTGTGGTAAAAAAAGGATCGAAAATGCGCCCCAGGTATTCGGTTTCGATGCCGTGGCCCTGGTCACTGACGCTCAGCACCACATAGTCGCCACGCGCAACGTGGTCGTCGCCTGGCCATTCGACCGGTTCAACTTTGATTTGCAGCAGCCCGCCCCGATCGCGCATGGATTGGTAGCCATTGATGCAGAGATTCATCAACAACTGGTGCACCAGTGTCGGGTCACCCCGCACTTTCGGGCAGGCAGGCGCGGCGCTGGCCTGGATTTCAATCGACGGTGGCACCATCTTGCGCAGAAAATCCGTCACTTCAATCAGTATCGGCTCAAGCTCGAATATTTCGGTGCGTTGCGAGTCACGCCCCCGGCTGAATGTCAGCACTTCGCTGATCAGGCGTCGCGCGCGCTGCGCGGCCTTGACCACATGTTCAATATCGTGCCGCACCTCTGAATCCGTGGACAGCGACTCCAGCGCGTCCTCGGAATACAGCAGTATGGGCACCAGAATATTGTTGAACTCGTGCGCAATGCCGCCCGCCAGCGTGCCTATGGTTTCCAGCCGCTTCTTTTCCTGCAGCTGTAATTCCAGAGCGCCGCGTTGGCGTTGCACTGACTCCAGTTCGGCCGCCTCCTGACGCAGGCGCTCATTCGCGCCCACCAGCTCAACGCGCATGAACTCAAGTTCCGTTGCGAGTTGGCGTACTTCCAAGAGCCGAGTGGTCGTCACCAGACTGCGCTCGCGATCGCCGGAACGCACGCGGACGGCGGCCGCCTGCAGCGCCTGCAATGGCCGCACCAGCGACCAGCCGAACCACGCTCCAACCATGAGACTCGCTGCGGCATAAACTAGCAATGCCACTAACAGACGTTGCCGCGAAGTCGCTATTTCTGCCAATGTCGGTGCTTCATCAAAGCCAAGGCGTAATTTCGCCGTCGTATTCTCGAGCGGCACCGGCACACTGACGTAGTAGACATTGTCGCCATGATCACCAAACACAAAATCCTCGACCGGTTCCTCACGATAGCTGTTCGACAACGGGCTGCGTCGCGAATTGCCGTCGATTACGATGTCCGCAAACAGACAACGGCCGCTGAGAATCGCGCCGTCCAGAATTGGCATGGCGTTTTCGATAAACCTGTCGGCCGGCAGCCGTTCGAGTTCGTCCGCAACCAGGCGCGCATTCATGCGCACCTGGTTCGCGAAAGTCTCCTCGCTGCTGTGTTGCACGATGCCAGCAATCCCAAAGTAAAGTGCTGGCACCAGCACCACGTGCAATAACAGTATCGCCAGAGCCACCCGGGCCCAGGTCCTGTCGATCACTCGACCCACAGCACCCTCAGCACCTTGAGCTCGGGATGGGCCTGAACATCAGTCAGCCACATGTAGCTGACGGCCAGCGGGTCGCCCGTCAGGCGCCGCAGCACGCCAGGCGCGGTGGAGATTTCAACCGGCGGCGAGCGTCCCTTTTGCAACGTGGCGACCAGCGTGCGCCGGTCAAAAGATGCCTGGGACATCGCCACCACGTGTTGCAGGAAAACATCGTTGAGCAGCGGGCTCGAGACATTGCGTACCGGACGCAATGCGCGCCCATCGCGACTAACTGTATAGCCGAGGAAAAGCATGCGCGTTTCAATACTGGTCAGGGTCGGCGCGGGATTCTGTGCCGACGCGACCAGCACCAATTGCCTGCTGTCGGCGGCAGCAGTGCCGATCGACAGCCAAACGGCCAGCAGCATGGCAAGCCTGGCGATCACGGGATCACCGCGCTCCACTGCAGACGCAATTCATTGGTGGGCCCGGTCGCCAGCCGTGTGCGCGCCGCCTCGATAGTCAGTGCCTGCTTGCGACTTACATCCCATCGCAGCCCGGCGACAAGCCGGGAACGCGCGACCGAATCCAGCGTTCGCAGGTAGTCTGAACCGCCTATGTTGCTGGTCAATTCGATTCGGCCGTAGACACGTGTCGCATGTGGCAACTCCCGTTCGCCCTGCAGATATCCGCTCCAGAACACTTGCTTCGGCGCACCCGGCACCTCTGACAACTGGTTCTGGGCACGGTAGGCAAGCGCGGTCACGCGACCATTTTCCGACGGATAATCGACAAACACTCCAATGACGTTCTGGTCAACGTGCGTTCTGTTAGGCAGCAGCTGCAGGGAAGCGGCGTTATTCTCGATCTCGGCATGCGACAGCAGCACTCCAGCCGACAGCTCCTGCAGAGCATCCGGGTACCAGGTGACTCTTGCGCTATAGGCAGGCAGCTTTGCCCCCTGATGACGCTTGATCAACTCGAACGGCTCGAGCTTGCCGTCGACAAGTTTTGGTGCGGTGCCGATACCTAACGAAATATCGAAGCGCTGGCCGCGTGACGTCGACAGCACTGTATCGAGCAACAATCCCTCGAAATGCTGTGGCAGCAATCCGCCGGAGTCTTCCCAGTCATCGACCTGCGGCTTGGTGATGGGCGTCTGTGCAAACTGGCCATGGTGGTAGAGATAACCCCAGAAGCTCGCGGGCTGGTGAAAACGGCCTACCCAGAGAATGGTGTTAGGCGTCAATTCCCAGCCGAGCTGGAGTCGTTCCATTTCGGCCTCCTCCGTGGAGGCGACGAATTCCGCCAGCAAGCGGAACTTCCCGGGATCCCAGGTCACCAGAAAATCGCCGCTGGCACGCAGGTCATCGGAATCCGCAGGCGCAAGACGCGGTCCGTCGTACGCCACAGTATCCGCGCTGATAAAGGTGGTGAAATTCGGTTTGGCTACGCCTGGGTCACTCCAGGCGACCGGGCAACTCAGTGTCCAGATCGCGAACAAGCAGCTGGTTGGCCGCATTAGATAGTGACGCATGACTAATCACACTCCCGAAAGACTGGCGCCCACGATAGCAATCAACTGTAGCGACAGCACGGTGAGCTGTCGAAGTATGGGTACACGAGCACGGATGGATGGCTGAAAAACGTGTGAACCGTCAGAATAGCGCTTGCATAAACCCCATTCGGCATCCTGGCTGCATTCTGTCAAAACACCCGTGCCTGGCCCCAGAACAATCCTGATCGCCGACGACCACGGTCTCATTCGCGATGGCCTGCAGGCATTGCTGACCATCGAGGAAGGCCTGCAAGTGGTCGGTGCCGTCGCGACCGGTCGTGATGCCATCCGAGTCGCCCGCCAGCTAACACCCGACCTGGTTCTCATGGAATTCTCCCTGCCGGCCAGCACCGGGGCATTGACGATTACCGAAATCAAACGCTGGCTGCCGCAAACACGCATTCTGGTTCTCACTTTTCACCGTGACGAAACGCATCTGTTCGCGGCCCTGGACGCGGGTGCTGACGGCTACCTGTTGAAGGGCGATTCAAAAAGCGATCTGACGGACGCAATTCGCAGCCTGCTCGCGGAGGAGAAGTATCTGTCGCCCGCCATTTGCGATCTTGTGATCGCCGGGTATTTGGGCAACCGCAGCCCCCCGACGCCTGGCAAAAGAAGCGGCGCGTTCGGCATCTTGAGCAAGCGCGAACTGGAGGTCCTCAAGATGATCGCCGACGGGCAGCGAACCCGTGAGATAGCCGATGCGCTGGGCCTGAGCCCCAAGACCGTCGAAAGACATCGCGGCAGCCTGATGCGCAAACTCAAGGTACGTAACGCGGCCGCCGCAGCGGCGTATGCACTCGCGAACGGGCTGGCCAAACCCTGAGAGCAACCGCCCAGCGAGGGATCGCAGTCAGCTTTCACGTACTGGTTTCCCGCTCGGCGGCGCCGGCCGGGATTGGCGGGTCGACCGTGCAATCGACGCTGACCCGCTCCACCGCGAAGATCGGTTCCCGGACAACCGCACTGACGACGGCCACGTCCGCGGGTGACGTCAGGGCGCTCATGACGATGCAACCGCGACCCGGTGATTCGACCCGCACGCGGATGACGGTTGAGCGACCCTGCGTCTCCACGCCCACAATCCGTATTACATGACCCCCGCTGCGCTGTCGTCCCAGGGCCACGACGATCACGGACTCGCGCTTGAAATCCACCGCGGGCGCCGCGCTCACGGGACGCGCCAGCGCCTGGAGCTCGGCCCATGCAGACCGCCATTCACCGGCGGTACGAACGACCCGCTGGGCCGGCGCCACGAACCCACTGTTGATGACAAAAACGGCTGACTCGGGCCGCAGCCGATGCCAGGCGGGGGTGTCGGCTTGTGTCGCGCGCGCGCCGCAGGCGCCCTGGCCTGCCAGGCCGCTCAGCATCAGCAACACAGCACGCAACCTGCCATTCATGGTGGAGCGCCTCTTGTTAGCTGTGGCAAGTACACGAACCGCCAGTCATGGTAGCTTTCCGAGTTCCTGAAAAACTCATCGGCAGGCCCAAAACCGTCGCGCTTGATGGGCACCGCGGTCGACGTGCTGCTAACGCCGAGGATGGTGCCATCGGGCGCAAGCACAAGGTCCCAATTGGCGAGCCCGGTCATCGGATCGACGTAAATGCGGCGCAGGTGCCGCAGCATCACAGGTCCGCGCTGGTCCTCCAACAACTCGTTCAGGTCGCGCGGGTAATAGTGCAGACCCTCCGGCGCCTGGGCGTAGTAGCGCGCGATGGCCAGCCGGATTTCATTGCCCGACCACAATAGTTGCTGTTCGCGCTGCCGCTGCGTCTCGACCGATGACACGGTGCCGGCGGTCGCCAGCGCCATGCCTATCAGGACCAGCGCGAACAACACGCCGAAGTAGGTAAATCCGCGCTGCGGAGCGCGAACCTTACAACTCGGCAAATGGCCGGCCATTTCGATCCTCGCCTTGGGCGCCGCTGTGGACGTCCTTGATGCCGGGCAATTCGGGGTTGTCGTTAGGCACGGTAATCCAGGTTTCCGCGGACTTGGTCAGCGGATCGCTCGGCAACGCGCGCAGATAGCGCCTATCGACCAGGTCCGCCAGAGTCTCAGGATACGCGCCGAGATCGCCGAAGTACTTGTCGATCGCTTCGCGCATGATGGACAGATCCTGACGCAAGGTGGTCTCCCGGGCCTGCTCCAGGCTGCTGAAATAGCGCGGCACGGCAATCATCGCCAGGGTCGCGACGATTGCCATCACCACCAGCAGTTCGATGAGCGTAAAGCCGCGAACCCGCTGGCCGTGCATCCTACCAATTGCGATAGGGTGTGCCATTGATGGCCTGTGCGGTGGATAGTGAATACACATCGAAAATATCGTCACCCGGCTGCGGATCGTCTGCCGGGCTTACATAAGAGCGCAGGCCCCAGGTGTCTTCGGCCGCAGCGCCCGGGTCCGGAAAAAAGGGATCGCGCGGCAGGCGCCGCAGGAAATAGATCTTCGTGGCCTCGGGGCTGCGCAGGTCCTCGACCCCGTCGACCAGGGTTGTTAGCTTGTCAGGGTAGCCGCTGGTACCGGGCTCTGATGCAACCCGGCCCTGATCCACCGCGACCTTGTAAGCATCGATGGCGCCGCGGATGTCGCGCAAGGCCACCCGCAATTCCTGCTCCTTGGCGCGCTTGTAGCCAATTTCCGCCAGCGGCAACGCACCGGAGGCGATCACGCCGACGATCGCGACCGTGACCACCAGCTCGATCAGCGTAAACCCGGCAGGCCGTCGGCCGCTTTTCATTGCTGGACCACCACCGTCAGAGGTCGCGGCGCGATGGTCGGGACCGGCGCGCCTTCCGGATCACTGGCGGCAAATTGCTGGACCGCAATCATGCTGGCGGGCCGCGGCGACAGGGCACGGAAATGCAGCACTAACAAACCGCCATTGCCGGTCATGCTCGCGCCGGCGACGTCAAACTGCGCGCGTCCCGCCCGCTGATTCACGACCGGTTTAACGCTGCCGCGTATGGCTTCCGGCACGACATCACCGGCATCGGCGCCCACCAGCTCAAACACTGCCGAATCGAATCGCACCGCCGAGCGCAGATTGCCGATCGGGATCTCACTGTTCATCATCAGCGTGACATCGAAAGCCTGCCCGACCGAAACCTGGCCCGGACCCTGCCAGGACAGGGCCGGCCGCTGCTTGGGACCGGCAACCGCGGGAGTCACTGTTCCATTGTTGTTAGCACCAGCCGCTGCCGCATCCGCAGACGCTGCTGGCGCCGCTGATCCCGCACCCGTCGCGGCCGCCTGCATCGGACCGCCCGCCTGCGTCGCCGCCGCCATGGGGGCGCTGCGCAAGGTACTGTCGGTGCCGTACCAAAACTCGGTGTTGTCGCTCGAGGGCCGCAACTGTGCGCGAATGATACGCGGCGTGATCGACAGCACGATTTCGGATTTTTCGGCGTCGATTTTCTTGGAGCCGAACAGCCGCCCTAACAGCGGGATATCGCCCAGACCCGGTATATGGTCCGAGGTGCGTCGATCCTGGTCATTGATCAGTCCTGCCAGAATCTGCGTCTCGCCGTCTTTGAGCCGCAGCAGCGTGGTCGCATTGCGCGTGCCGATCTGGTAAGCGAGCGTGCCGGACGACGCCGACGTGACCTCCTTGATGATCGAGCTCACTTCGAGATTCACTTTGATCGCAACGTCATTATCGAGATAGATCGTGGGCTCCACCTCCAGGGTCAGGCCGACGTCGACATACTGCACATTACCGGTATAGACCGGCTGTTGTGACGTGGCCGTCACCGAATTCGTGATGACCGGTACGCGCTGGCCGATCAGAATGCGGGCCTTTTCGTGGTTGCGCGCACGGATCCGCGGGCTGGCCAGCACGTTGGTCACGCCGACACTCTTTTTCAGGTCGACCGACGCCGAGACATCGCTGATCTGCAGGGTGGTGGCGTCCTGATCGGCCAGGTCCCGCAGCACCAGCGGGTCGCCCGCGAGTGGCGTCGGCTTGACCTGAATCCCATCCGGATAACGAATACCGAGTTGCTGCAGCCGGCTGCGGGAAATTTCCAGTACCTCGACTTCCATCATGACTTCGGATTCCGGGACATCGATGGCTGCCAGCAAGCGCTCGGCCATGCGCACGACCTCGGGGGTATCGCGGATCACCACGGCCGAGGAGCGTTCATCGACGAACAGCGTCTTGGCGTTGAGCATGGTCTTCAACATGTCCATCGCTTTCTTGGGATCGGTGTTGGTGGTGTAGAAGGTACGAACGATCTGGTCCTGGTATTCCTTTTGCTTGGCGGCGGTGTTCGGATAGATCATCACCATGTTGTCGGACAACACCTGGCGTGCCAGCTGATTCTGGCCCAGCACCAGGTCGATCGCCTGCTCGACCGCGACCTGCTGCACGAAAATCGTAGTCTTACCGTCGCTCTTGATGTCGCGATCAAAAATGAAATTGATGCCGGTCTGGCGCGCCAGCACCTCGAACACCATCTTGGTGTTGGCATCGCGGAACTGCAGCGTCACCGGCCGGTTATCGCGGGTCTTGAGCCGCGGAACGACACTTTGCGGTCCGCGCGCGCTGTCTATTTTCATCCGCAGCGCCAGCGCCGCAGCCGACCCGGGATCTTCGGCTAACACCATGCGCAGGCGGGCCTCGGCCTCGTCAAGACGCCGCTGCTCCACTTCCTTGCCCGCCTGCGCAATGATGTCCACATGGCGTCGATCACGTTGCAGCAGCTCGAGGCCGCGAATCGCCCGGGCATTGCCGGATTCGATGACCAGCACACGTTTGTAGTCGCGTTCGGCGGCCGCGAAATCACCTTTGGATCGGGCCCGGTCTGCGGACGCCACCAGGATTTGCACCGCCTCTTCACGCTTGGCCTTGAGATCCAGGCGGTAGGTCGCATTGCCAGGTTCGGCCTTTACTGCCTGGTCGAGCTTGTCGACCGCCGCTTCATAGTCGCCGGACACCATGGCATCCAGCCCTTCATTGTGGACACGACTGCCGGCACAGCCCGCGAGGATCACGCTGGCGGTCGCAGCCACCAAAACATAGAGCTTGGATCTCACTAATTACTCCCCACAGCAATCTCTTGCCGGATCTTCAGTGGCAGGTAAGTCAATTGCAGGCGCTCGTTTTGCGCGCCATCCACGGAATAGGTGTTGTCGATGACATCACCCACGTGGACATCACGAACGACGTCCCCTTGCACGAGAAAATAGACGGTTGGATCGCCGGCATGTTCGTACGAGCCGATCAGGCTGAACGGCAACGGCGGCGCCGTCGGTGGTGGCGGCGGCGCCTCCTGTATCACGACCGGCGGTGGTGGCTTGACCCAGGACTGGCTCGAAAACAGGTCGCGGGCGATCGCCATGATGTCGCGCTTGGCGAACCCCACGACGGCGCCCACTCTATTGTCACTGGGTCTGCTGGCACTCGTGCGCACCGCGACCACCGTATCCTGGTCTGAATCCTCGGGCCCACTCACCAACCAGCCGAGCGCGGCGAGCGCGACTACCGCCGCTGCGACCAGGACCCCGGGCCGTCGCCAGATGGTGACTTGAGCAGGTCCTGCCAGCAATCTAACGGACGTGGTCATGGCGCGGCTCTCGCGAAAATAACAAACTTGACTTCCGCATCGAGCTGCGCAGCCCCGACCGTCGATCGCTCCATGCGCAGGCCCCCTAACGCCAGCGACGGCACGGCGGCCAGCGAGCCGTCGACAAACTTGCGTATCGCGGGGTAGGTACCCCTGACAGGGTAGACCAGCTGGTAGCGCACCACGCGCTGCGACTTTGACGAAACCAGGCTGTAGGTGCCTTTTTCGAGCTCGAGCTGCGCCGCTGTGGCCTGGCCAACGATCTGGCCGAGGATCGCGGGCAATTGTTGTTGCGTTGGCAGCGTGGCGACAAACCCTGCGGTCCCGGTACGGCCGGTCCGGTCATCGAGCGGCGTCAGCATGCCGGAACCGTGAGCCGCGAGCTCGGCCCGCGCTGCCGTGAGATCGCGCTGCAGTGGCAGCCACAGCATCACGGCCCCCAAACCGGCCAGCAGCAGCAAGCCTGCACCGGCACTGCCGCTGACACCTAACGCCTTGAATGACGAGATGATCACGAGCGAGACTTGCCGGCCGGACGATCGTGCGATCGACGCATCCAAAGGCCGGGCAGCCACGACCTCGCGAGGGGCTGCGCCAAGCGCTTTTCGGGTCACATCAACGATGGAGACGGGTGAGCTCATGTTGCCTTCGCACCGGGCTGCCAGGCGGCCGTGATCTGCACGCGCACTGGCCGCTCCGCCTCGTCGGTTCTGATTTCATGGCTCTCGAGCAGCGCGTTGCGCAGCGAGCCGCTGTTTTGCAGGCGCTGCACGTACGCGAGCGCCGCTGCCAACGATCGTGCTTCGGCCAGCACGCGGACCTTGTGCAGCACCGGGTCCGGTTCGATCACCAGCAACGCCACGTCATCCTTGCTGGCCACACTGGCCTGCTCAAGATCCGCCAGCATCCCTGCCCAGGGCGTACGCAGCTCGGCGGCCGCCTTGATCGCGAACTCAACCGTCGCAGTGTCGCCGCTAACGGGCGCAACGCGCCGATCCAGGGCCGCGATCCGCGCCAGGCGCAGTTCGACACCGGCCATCTCGTTGCGATCGCTGCGAACCTGCAGGCCCACCGAGGCAACGGCCACGACGCCGGCCGCCAGCAACAGGGCTGACAGCGCGCGCGGTCGGCGCCGGTGCGCTACAAAATCCAGTTGCAGGGCCGGGCGGTTCACAATTGCATGCCTTTGTAAGCAACCAGCTGGTCCAGCGTGCCGTCGCCCTGCCGGTCCGCATGATCCAGCATCACCAGCCCCTCGGCCTGATCCGGCAAGAACACCCGCAGTCCTAACGGCGCATCCACAAACACACGCCCGCCGGCCGCGCCGCTGCTGGCCAGGCGCGCGAACGTCTGCAGGCGCCGCAATTCAGCGGGCCAGTCGCCGCCAATCCGCACGCAGCGGACCTGGTCCCAGCCGTTATTTGTTAGGCGCGCGGCGGCCAGCGAGCCCTCGTCCAGCGACACGAACCAGCTGCAGTCGGCCGGCAGGGAATTGCGCCAGTAATTGAAGGCTACAACGAGCTGCGGCTGCAGCGAAATGATCTTGTGACCGGTAATCGCCACGCTGCCGTGAATCGAATCGAGCAGTGCCGACGGGATCGCGCAGGCCAGCTGTGCGTGGCCGACGGCATCGGCCGCCAGCGACAGCTTCCAGTCGTCGCCCGCATCGCCAAAGGTTTGCGCCATCAGGAGACGCGCCAGGGCCTCGCGCTCGCGCTCATCCTGCAGTCCGGACTCGCGCGGCACCAGCAGATAGCGCGTCCACGCGTTCGCGATCACGAGGCGCACCTGAGCCGCCTCCCAGGTGGCGCGCTGCAGCGCGGCCTGCAAAGTGGCAATCGCCGGCGCCCAGTTCGTGAAGCTGCCGCCCTCGACGCCCAGGCACTCGGTCGCGACACACTGCGGCCGCACACCGCGCTGCATGCGATTCAGAACCACATGCTGCGGCGACAGATATACGCCAAGCTCATCACGCCATAGCGGTGACACGATTGATTTCCTCCAGTGTGGTTTCGCCGCGCCGGACCAGATCGATCGCGGCCGCGCGGATGAAACGCGAGCCCGACTTGACCGCCAGTTCCTTGAGTTGGCGCATCGGCACCCGCGCGACGATCGCTTCCCGAATCTCATCGTTCAACACCAGCAGCTCGCCGATTGCCTTGCGTCCGTGATAGCCACTGCCGCGACAATGCTTGCAGCCGCGCCCCTGCCGGAAATTGAACGCCGGCGCGTGCGCCATCAACACGCCGGATTCCTCGAGCGCCGCGCGCGAAGGCGTGACCGGTTCGGCGCATTGCTTGCAGACAATGCGCACCAGGCGCTGCGCCAGGATGCCATTGAGCGCCGCCGTGAAGCTGTACGCGTCCACGCCCATGTGCGTGAAGCGGCTCAACACGTCGAACACATTGTTAGCATGCACGGTGGTAAACACCAGGTGCCCGGTGAGCGCCGACTGGATGGCAATTTGTGCCGTATCGGGATCGCGGATCTCACCGACCATGATGCGATCGGGATCGTGGCGCAGGATGGAGCGCAGGCCGCGCGAGAAAGTCAGGCCCTTTTTCTCATTGACCGGAATCTGCAGCACGCCGGGGAGCTGATATTCCACCGGATCTTCGATGGTGACGATTTTGCTGGTGCCATCGTTGGTTTCGGAAATCGCGGCATACAGGGTCGTGGTCTTGCCGCTGCCGGTGGGACCGGTCACCAGCAACATGCCATGCGGCAGGCGCGATAGCCGCAACAATTTACCGACCAGCGTGTCGCCAAATCCCAACGCCGCCAGGCGCAGGCCGTTGACCGTGTCGGTAATCGCCTGCTTGTCGAGAATGCGCAGCACCGCGTCCTCGCCGAATACGCTTGGGATGATCGACACGCGAAAATCGATGCCGCGCCCTTCGATGGCGATCTTGAACCGGCCGTCCTGCGGCACGCGCCGCTCGGCGATGTCGAGTTCCGACATCACCTTGATGCGCGACATCACCTGTTCAGCGACATCGACGCCGGCTGCCGCGGCGACCTGCAACAACACGCCGTCGATCCGATACCGAATCACCAATCCGCTGCTGGTCGATTCGAGGTGGATATCGCTCGCGCCGGCGCGCAGTGCGTCAAACACGGTCGAATTCACCAGCCGGACGACCGGGCTGGCATCCAGGCTGATCGATGCGAGTGACAGGCTTTCCAGCTGGTGCTGCTGGACCGATTCGGCGGCCGCGTCGGTCAGCGCCACATCCATGGCGCGGACCGATTGCTCATGCCGCGCGATGAAAGCGCTGATGTCCTCGGGCGTCGCGAGGCCCCAGTCGAGCGCTTGCGGCACCCGGGCCTCCAGCCAGGGGCGCAGCGTTTCATCGAACGGATTGCCCATGACGGCCAGCAGACCCTCGCCGTCGTGCACCACGATGCAGTGGCGATTCGCGGCCTCCGCCGGTGCCAGCAAGTCGAACGCCGGCGACAGGCGCTGCAGGTCAGCGCCACCGCAGAACCGGTAGTCGAGCAAGTCGGCTAACGAGCGGGTCAGTTCCGCGGCGTCCAGGCCGGTCGCCTGTTTCAACAGGTCCAGTGGCGAGCCGCCGCTTTTCGCAGCCGCGGCACAGGCGTCCGCGACGGCCGCCTCATTCAGTACAAGCCCAGAGACAAAATTTGGCACGGCGTTCATTGCAGGTTGCCCGCCAGTTCGAAGATCGGGAAATACATCAGCAGCACGATGACGCCAATCACCAGGCCGATCGCCGCCATCATCAGCGGCTCAATCAGGCGTGTCAGCACGTCGACCGCGCGCGCCATTTCATCGTCATAGAACGCCGCGATGCGCTCCATCATCTCGCCCATGTTGCCGCCGCGCTCACCGACCCGCAGCATGCGCACCGCCACCGGCGTCGTCAGGCCGCGCTCGAACATGGCGTTGGCGAGCGATTGTCCTTCACGGATCGCCTGCGTCGCGGCATCAAAATCCACCTGCAGATTGACGGCGAGAATCCCGCGCGACATCTGCATCGCGCTCACGGCCGGCACGCCGCCGCGCAGCAGCATGCCGACAGTGCGGTACATGCGCGCAATCTGGTAGGTGTGCAGTTGCCGGCCGATAACCGGGATGCGGGCCAGCGTGCGTCCAATCGTGGCACGTACCTCCGGCCGCGTGGCCGCATACCCGAATCCGAGCAGCCCGAGTATCGTTGTGGCGAACACCCCCTGGCCGTGGGCGCTCAGGAATTGCCCCCACTGCATCATCAGGCGCGAAGCCCAGGGCAGATTGCCGCCCAGGTCCTGGTAGATGCCGCTGAACCTCGGTACCACGTAACCTAACAAAAACAGCGTGACCAGCAGGCCGGCGCCGCACAGTACGATGGGATAGATGGACGCGCTTACCAGCTTGCTGCGCAGCACGTTGACCTGCTGCTGGTACGCGACGTAGCGCATCATCGCCTCGCGGATCGCGCCGGTGCGTTCGCTGGCGCGCACGGTCGCGACATACAGCGCCGGAAAATCCTCCGGCAATTGCGCCATGCCGGCCGACAACGGCGAGCCTTCGTACAACACTGTCAGCAGGTGGCGCAGCGTGCGCTGCATGGCCGGATTGCTTTCCTTTTCCACCAGTGCTTCGATCGCTTCGACCAGCGACAGGCCCGCATCCAGCAGCGCGATCAATTGCTCGGTGAACTGCACCAAGGGCAGACACTGCGTGCGCAGGCGAAAGAGCGAGGCGCGCCCGCTGGTGACGGAAATGACTTGGGCACCCTGCTCGGTCACCGCGCGGCGCGCGGCCGACTCGTCCGGCGCATCCACCGCGTACACCCGCACCCCGGCCACTGAATCGAATGCTTTGATCTGAAACTGCATCGGGGCTACCAGCTGGTCACGTCGGCGTTGTCGGCCGTGCCGCCGGTCCGGCCGTCCTTGCCATACGACATCAGGTCGTACTCGCCATGGCTACCGGGCTGCACATAGACAAACGCGCGACCCCAGGGATCGTTAGGTACGGCTTTCTTGAGGTACGGCCCCGCCCAGCTGGGATCGGGCACCGGCGGCGCATCCAGCGCGGCCAGGCCTTCCTCGGTGGTCGGATAGCGGCCGATGTCGAGCCGCAGCTGATCGAGCGCCTGTTCCAGCGCCTTGATTTGCGCCAGCGCCGCCTTGGATTGCGACTTGCCCACCTGCCCGAAATAGCGCGGGCCCACGAACGCGGCCAGCATGCCGATGATGACCATCACGACCAGCAGCTCCAGCAGCGTAAATCCGCCAGAATTTCCTGCACCTGTTGTTTTTCGACGTTTCATCTCTGCTTTACCTTCAACGACTCGGCTGCGGTGGGCGCGGCCGGACCCGGGTCTCGCCTTCCTTGCCCTTGACCACAATCTGCGCCGGCGCGCCATTCGCGGCGCCGCTGTAAATCCAATCGCGATATGGCGCGCGCCATTCCATCGCGCCCATTCCGACGATCTCCAGCGCCGCGTTAGCCTCGTAGCCGCTGCTGACCCGCATCTTCAGCGTGGCGCCGTCGTGCGAATACACTGCGTACTTGATGCTCAAGGTCAGGTCATAGCCGTTGCAGTCCTGGTCGATGCCGTCGCGCCGGACGTCGGTGGCGCCGGGATGAATGGCCGGATCGCGATCGTTGCAGTCGCGGCCCGCGCCGAAGCCATCGCCATCGAGGTCGGTCGGCGGCAAGGCGGCCAGCGCAGCCACGGCATCAACCAGACCGTAGCCCGAATCCGGGTCCTGGCCCGGCGCGGCCACGTCGCGCGCGGTCGCCGTCAGCGCCGTTTCAAGCTGTTCCGCGGACGACAGCGGCGAGGCGCTGCGCAGCAAGGCCATCACGCCGCTGATGTGCGGCGCGGCGAACGAGGTTCCGGCGACCAGCGCGTAGTAGGGCTGCCCGCCAAATGACAGGTCGGTGGTCAGCACCCCGTCGCCCGGCGCCACCAGCTTCGGAAAAATGCCGCCATCGCAGGCCGACGGTCCGCGGCTGCTGAAATCCGCGACCTGTTGCGCCTGGTCGAGCGCGCCGACGCTGACCACATTGTTGTTGTTAGCCGGACTGACGCTGGTCGCGGGTGACGGCCCGTAGTTACCTGCCGAAAACACCACGGCAATGTCCGCGGCGCGCAACGCATCGATGTCCGCCTGAAAGGCGCTGTTGCAGGAATCCTCGGCGGCGATATCCCAGGAGTTGTTGACCACGTCCGGCGCATCGTCGGTCGCTGGATTGCCATCCGGATCCAGAGCCCATTGGAACGCGCGGTGCACGGCGCTCTCGCTGGTCTGGCCTGCATCATTGAAAATCTTGGCGGCAATCCACTTCGCATCCGGCGCCACGCCGATGTTGCTGCCGCTCGCGCTGCCACCGACTATCAGGCCCACCGCTTGCGTGCCATGACCGTTGCTGTCGGCGGGCGTCGGGTGCTGGCCGTACGGGTCGAACCAGCTGTTAGCGCCGCCGCGCCAGGACGCGCTCAGATCCGGATGCCGATTGTCGACGCCGGAATCCAGGATGGCGATCACGGCCCCGGCGCCGCGGATGCCGCGCTGCCAGAGTTCCGGCGCACCGACCTGGATGATGTTCCATTCCGCAGGCAGCGTGGCCCCGGCGTAGGCAATGGGCGCTTCCGTGACGCCGTCGAGGCGGATCCCCTGCACGCCCGGGTCCAGCGCCAGCGATGAGATCAATTCCGCCGGTGCACGCATCGCAACGGCATTGGCGATCCATAAACTTTGGATGTCCTCCGCACCGCCGCGGCGGCCACGTTCCATCAGCGCATCGGCGCGCGTGCCCGCGTTGAGTTTCAGGCGCCGCACCACCTGCTCACGGCGCAAGTCGCGATCCAGGCCGCGCATGTCCGCGCGCAGCTTTTGCACGTCAACACCGGACACCAGATCGACGATGACGGACAGGCGATCGTCAGCGCGCGCGCTGGCCATTGCGACCCGCAGTTCTGCGGATAAACCCTTAGCCTGTAGTGGCCACGGCAACGACAACACGCCGAGCGCCACCCACAGGGTTGCGGTTTTCACGACCTGACCGAATTTGAGGTATTCGCAGCGCATATTTCGAAGGACTGAAACGGGGCTTTTTCAGCCCCGATGCAGCCATTCTGACCCGACTCAGCGCTGGGGCAGGTACCTGAAAACCCTACCCTCGACTGGGAGTATCGCCTGCTAATGAAATGAACTTATTCCACGGTCAAATGCTTGAAAACCATGGGTCCAATTTCGGCAGTTACGCGGCTCCCAGGGCCCACGCTGCCGTTATTGGCGAACAAAATGAAGTAGGTCCGGCCAGGTGTCTGTCTGCCCTGGGTCTGGCGCAGCGAGCCCAGCTTGGCCGTGGTCGGCACGGCCATGACCGAGCCGGTCCGCTCGTCAATCAGGCGCGGGCGGACTTTCGGGCCCAAGAGCTCCATCGCCTTGCCCGCATCCACCACCCGATAGCGCAGGTCAATGAATTTACCCGCCGCCGACATGTGGATCGCGTCGATCGCGATCGCCTGCGGAGGCGCAATCGACGAGGTGCTGGCGCAGCCCGCCAGCATCGCGACCGCGACGGTCAACAACCCGACCGCACGGATCATTACGGCGCAACCACCAGGTTGACGAGCATGCCACTGGCGTCGGCACCGCTGCTCGCGCCGGTGTTAGCCAGACCGCGGCGGCGGTCAAGCAGCACGTAGGTCCCGGCTGCGGACGGTGTCAGTATGGCATCGAGGGTCTTGCCGGCTGCGAGCAGCGTCGAATACTGCGGGTGCTGATCGTAGGCGGCGGAAGCCGTGTAGGGGCTAGCGTCTTCGGCCACGAGCGTGAAGCGCTCGCCATTCAGCAGCGGCGCATGCGCCTCGATACCCGCGTTGACCATGCGCAGCAGGATGCGTTGATTGGCCGTGCCGGCCGTGACAACAGCCTTCGAGCCATAGGCCACTGGAGCGTTCGCGCCATCCGACGCTTCGCCCTCGACGAAGAAATACTGTGGCTCATAGAAAATCGTGCTGGTCATCGGGTTGTTAGCAATTTCACTTCCGTAGGTTCTGTTAGCGACCTTGGCATGCACCTGCGGATCAATTTCGCTGAACACCGCGACCACTTCGCGATCATAGGCAACGCCCAGATAGGCACAGCGTGTGCCCGTTCCACAGCTGCCATCGACGACCAGCGCTCCGTACAGTCCCATCTGCACCTGCAGCGCCGGGTGAGTCCCGCTCTGATAGAGGTACGTGCCGGGCTTGAGACCTGTCCAGCAGTAGGTTCCGACGGCGAGAGCGGCGGTCGTGTTGTTTGCAACTTCAGAAGTAAACGAGCGAACGCGGCCGCTGACCGAGACCGGTGCACTGCCGCTGACCGAGACCGGTGCACTGGCGCCCGCCGGACAAAATCCGGCAGCCGTCGCACCGGCCTGGAAGGTGGGCGAAGGCAGGCCTGGAATCATGATCGACGTCGGCACGGCAAAACCTTCATAGGCTGCGACGAAGGGCAACGAGATCGGTGTAGCCGGTGCACCGCTGCGCAGGAAATTCTGCAAATGGATAATCAATTGCGTGTCGCCCGCAGGCACACGCAGTACGCCGCCGTTCAGGGGCACACAACTGGCGTTGGCAAACGTGCTCGCGCAACGGCGGTACTGCCACATCCTGACTGATGCCGTGCCGCTCGCCGCATTCACGGCGCGGCCGACTTCATCCGCCCGCAACCAGTATTCGGCGGCCACTGCCGGCTGGATGGCAGCGCCAGCTAACAGGACTGCTGCCAGTGCGCCCAGGCCAAAACGAGTTTGTGTGTTCATTGTGAGTTCCTTTACCTGATCACTCGATGACCGCGCCGGAGTCAGCCTTCTGGACGATCATCATCGTCATCATGCCGCCCGGGAAGACATCGTCATTGGTCAGCTCGCGCTCGGTGTGCGAATGCCACATGTAGCTGAAACCGCCGGCCGGGTTGAGTCCACCCTGCAACGGCGGCAGAAGTTCGACCAGACCCAGATACTGGCTGCCGCTCCACAGACCGCCAAACGTCAGCGCCTGTTGTTCAGGCAGTACGACCGGGAATCCTTTGCAATGGTCCGCCGGATCTTCGAACGGCAGCCGAGTGGCCGCCGAGCAGGTCGAGCCTGCAGCGGTGAGTGGCTTGTGCTCATCCAGGTTGCCATAAATATCCCAGTCCACGCCCTTGCCGGTCCAGGTGAAGATCGCGTCATAAGTACTGCCGGGCACCGTCTGGATCGTGTAGTTGGACACGGCCTGATTTGGCAGGCTGGTAGACCGGCCGGCAAGGTCCGTGGCCGGGATGCCGACATAGTCCGGATAAGGCGCTGACGATCCGGCCGTGCTCTCCAGCACCCGCCCATCGCGCGCGATCATCCACGCATTGTTGCCATGGTGATGGAAGGGATGCAGGTCACGACCGCCACCGATGAGCCGCATCAACACGCGATCCCCGGGATGCATCTGCGCCAGTGCGTTGTTAGGCTGCAGCGGCAGCCACGGCACGTTCTCTTTCAGCATAGTGTCCGGCCCGTTGCGACCGTTGAGGAACCACAACGTCTGCTTGAAATTGGCGGGATTCGGGCGCGGGTTCAGCGTCGGATTGACCAGGTGCGCTTCCATCGCCTCGTGCGCGCTGCGATCCATCTCGGTCTCGAAAAACAGATATTCCACGTCGTAAGACGTGCTGGTCGAACCGGTAACACCGTACGCGCGGCGCTCGGTTGAATGCGTGTCATAGCTGCCGTCGACAAATCCCGTCGGTCGCACAATCAGCGCTCCCACCAGACCCATTTCGACCTGGGTTTGGATGTCAGTGCCGCTCTGGTACAGGTAGGTGCCGGCCGCGGTCGCGGTGAACGAATAGGTCACGCCATTGTTAACGGTAGGAGCGAATGCATTCGCCTCCAGAGTCATTGCGCCACTCGCGCTGCCGCCCGAATCAGCGGCCGTAACCCCGGTCTGGCCCGGAAAAATAGCCGACACACGATCAGGCAGTCGGTTGCGCAGCGTGACGACAACCGTATCACCCTGACACACAATCAGGGTCGGACCGGGATACTGGATTTTCCCGGTATCCACCGCCGCGGTCGTGAACGCATCCGTGCTGTAACCCCAGGTCAACAGCGTGTTGCCGTCACCCAGCGTGATGTGCCCCGAACGCGCCGTTAGCTCAAAATTGCGCGCTCCGGGCGCTCCGGTGCAATCCGCCGGAGGCGGAGCCGCCGCATTGCCACCGATGCCCGGCACCCGGGCTACCGCGGTCGCCGACATCGCCAGCAGCACCGCCGCGTACACCGGGGCGAGAGTTTTCTGATACGTCTTCATGCTCATATTCTCCAGACCATTTCGGCTAGTTGATGACGATCTCAGTCATCATGCCGCCGAAGTCCTGCGGGCCATTGCTGAGGTTGTTCAGATTCGTCGTGTAGAGCAGGTACTTGCCCGGCGCGACGCCCGTGGTGTCGATCAGCACGTCGGCCGACTCACCACCACCTAACGTCACCGAACGCGTCTTGTAGTAGAGGTCGGCACCGGTGCCATTGGTTGCGCCAGGTCCGCGCAGCACGTGCGCTCCGATGCCCACCACCTGCATCTGCAGACCGCCCGTGGTTGCCAGCGTGCTGAACTGCGTCACACTCAGGTTGCTGATGCGCAGCAGGAGCTTCTGGCCCGCGGTGGCAGTCACCACCGTATCCAGAGTCTGCGACGATTCCGCTGCACTGGTGACACCCGAGCCGCTCTTCTCCGCACCTGCCGGCACGTCCCCGCCGATCGTATCCGGATAGCCACGACCGTTCAGCATCGGGTAGTCGTCCCGCATGTCCGCGAACGGCAGCGGCTGTACGCCGATGTGCTGATAGTGGAAGTTGCCGTCGAACGAACCGATCTGGATCGCCTTGAACACGTCGTAACCGGTCGAGCCGTCCCCGTCGTTGTAGACGAACTTGTTGCGCCCGCCGAATGTCGTGCCGTTCTGCGCCGGATCCACGAACAGGTTGCCTAACATGCCCATCTGCATGTGCTCCGCCGCCTCGACATGGCAGTGGTACATGTAGGTACCCGGCTCCTGGATCTTGTAGTAGTAGGTCAGGCTGAAGCCCATGTTGATCGCGATGCTCGATTCCGGCACGCCGTCGAACACGGTGCCCGCATTCGGGAAGCCGTGGAAGTGCACGCTGTGCGGGTCGAACAGGTCAGGACGCTTGAGCATGCCGACATTGGTCAGCGTGATATAGGCCTGGTCCCCTTCCTTGAAGCTCAGCGTCGGTGCCGGGAAGTGGGCATTCAAGATGCCCCGATCGATCGCCTCGTTCGGATCGATCCCCGTCACGTCGTTGAACCCGAAGGTGTAGAGCTCACTGCCATCGCCCATGACCGAGAAACCATCGCCCGCCGCCAGATGCCGGCAGACCTGGTTCGTAGGCCACGTTTCGCCAATGTCCTTGAATGCATTGCCGTTGGTGTCTCCGGGGCACTGCACGAACGCGCTGCTGACCACATTGGCCACCGAGTTGCCGGCAAAGACCTCGACTGCGCTCAGCGTGAAGTTCGCCACGCCGCCGCTGGCAACGATGCTGACCGTGTCGCCGGTCTGCCAATCGTTGCTAGCCGTCGGGATCGAGACTGACCAGGCGTTAGCACCCACAGTTGTCCCATTCACTGTGCCAAGCAGCAGACCACCCCGATCGCGCGTGAAGGTCAGCGTCCGGCCGTTGACTGCACCTTTGCCCGTGAAGACCCAGGTGCCACCAGCACCCGGGGCTGCGTCAAAGTGCATGTCGGTCGCCGCGAGCTCGCGGTTCACCGTCACGGTTGCGTTGCCGCTGCTGAGCGGCGTGCCGCTGGTCAGGATAAAGGCGTTGGCCTTGTAGGTGAAGCTCGTCGTGCCGACGAAGTTCTGGTCAGGGAGATAGCTGAAGGCGCCGCTCGGATCCAGCGTCACCGCACCGCCCGTGGCCGGGTTCGTGACCAGTACCGCGCTCAACGCGCCGAGCGCCGGCCCACGCGTGTCGTTGTCGTTGCCCAGCACACCCGGTGCCGGCACCGAGAACGTGCCATTGCTCGAGACATCGAACCGATCGTCGATAGCAACCGGCGGTGCGTCTGGCGTAACCACGACCAGGGCAATAGTCTGCGTGGCCCGGTTGGCTGCGGATACGCCTGCATTGCAGGTCGTGTTCGGACTGCAGGCATAGATGTTGATTGCCGCAAGACCAACACCCGACGGAGTGACCGTAAACAGGCCACTGGCGTTGATCGCAGCGCTTCCGCAGACGCTGGCAGGTCCGACGCATAAGATTCCATAGCTAACAGGTGTGCCATTGGGATCAACAGCGATCACCTGATACTTGTATTGGACTCCGGTATAAGCCAACAGGCCTGGCGTCGGCAGGTAAGTCGACACTATTTGTGGCGGCGAGGCGGCGTTAGCGACAGCTGACACCTCATCGGCACCCATGTCAGCCACCAGCGTAACGACGCCATCTGGCGTGCCGTCGACCGGGCGCGACTGTCTGTCAAAGTCGGAACCCAGACCGAGTGCTTTCGACAAGGCCGCGTTGTCGCCGCGATCGATCGCGGCAGCTAACGGCACCGCGCCCGTGCTTTCGAGGTGGTAATCACCCACCAGCGTCAGCGGGCCATACACCACGCTGATGGCGTTGCCACCTTCATCAGGCGCAAAGCCGGCCAGCAACGGCGTATTGAAACCCGCAGCAGGCGGCACACCGCCGGAGTCACCGTTGAAGTACGGTGTCACCAGCAGGTCGTTCTCTTGCGCGACATCAACCAGTCGGTTGTTGTTTGCAGCAGTGTTGCCCACACCGTTCAGTGTCAGCACGTTGGACTGCGGATTCAGCGAGCCGACGGTGACGGGCACGACGCCCAGATCGTGCGCGCCAATGACGGTCACACCCGTGCCGCTGCTCCACTGCATGCTGCGATTACCGAGGATGATGTTGTTCTGCAGGGTCGGGCTGGAGAAGTCCCCGATCAGTGCACCCGTGGTGCCTGTCAGATCCTGCAGCACAACGCTGTGCTCACGGCTGACAATACCGGCCGGTTGCGGAACGGAGAGATTCGCATTGGCGCCGAAGGCCAGCGCAGCGGTGGCCGAGCTGTCGTTGTTCGCAATGGTGTTGTGGATGATGAACGTGTTAGGTGCGTCCTGCAGCGAGATGCCGCCGCCGGCCAGCGCCGCCACGTTGTTCACGATCATGTTGTTGATGACATCGATGCGATCCCAATTGGCCGGGAACGGCGATGCCAGCAGGTCCTGGCCATTGGTGCGCACCAGCGCAATACCGCCACCGTCACCGGTGCCGGCAAAGTTGCCCTGGATACGGTTGCCGTTGATCCTGACCGAGCCGCTGCCGGGGCTCATGGCCACGGCACCCACGGCAACCGGATCATAGCCCGAGACCAGCACACCACCGCCTGTGCCGCCATTGCCGGTCACGGTCTGGTCGAACGACTGGTTGAACAGGACCTGGTTATTCTCGATCACGCCACCCGGGCTGCGCCCGAAGTGCGCGATGCCCGCGCCATCCCCCTGCGCGAAGTTGCCGACGATGTAGTTGTTAGCCACGCGATAGTTGTCGCTGCCGTTGTACAGGCCGATGCCCGCGCCCGGCTCCAGCTGACCGCCGTTCTGCGAGACCAGGTTGTGGTGAATGTTGATGCCTGTGTTCTGGGCATTGATCACGCCGACGTTGGCGTTCGCACCTGTGATCACCTGACCCAGCGCCGGATGGCCGATACGGATACCCGCGGCCGACTGACCGGAGTTGTTGGTCACGATGTTGTTGCTGATCTCGAGGTTCTTGACGTAACCATTGGCCAGCACACCGGCGGAGAAGTCCGCGCTCGCGAACGTGAAGCCGTCGATACGCGCCGGCAACGCGCCGAACACGTTGGGCATCGGGGCGACCAGTACGCCGGCCGCTTCTTCGGTCTGCAGCAGGCCGGTGCCCGGCACCCAGCCGCAGGGATCCGTGCCACGCCCGACGTTGTTAGGCTGGCCCGGCAGCAGGCCAATGCGCTGCGACACCGCGACCTGGGACGGACAGTTGGCGCGCTTGTGCGCCTCTTTCTGCCAGAGCACGAAGCTGTCGGCATTGACATTGCGCGCCGCCACGATCTGCGTCGAACCTGCGCCCCAGCCCTGCAGCTGCAGCGGTTTGGTGAGGATCAGGCTCTCGCTGTAGAGGCCGGGCTGCACCAGCACCAGGCCACCCGCCGGCGCCAAGTCGATCGCCGTCTGGATCGATTGACCCGCGACGACAGTGCGCACGTTAGCCGCCGGTGTGCCTATATTCAGCGTAATCGCATGCACCGAGCGCATGCTGTTGTCCGCGCGGATCACCTCCACCTGGCCGGTGGTTGCGAAAGCCGCAGTGGCCGGGACGTTGACGGTAATGGTGAGCCTGTTGTTGTGGGTGATGCGTCCGGCAGGAACTTCCACGCCGCCGATAAACACGCGCGGTTTGGTCGCGCCCGGCGTACCGAAGCTGTAGTCGCGCGTGGTGAGGTTGGGGCGTCCCTTGGTCGGATCCGGAACTTGCACGTCACCAGCAGCCGTCAGGACCAGCCTGCGCTGCAGTGTGCCGTCTCCAGTGCCTGGCTGAATGTACGGGCCACCGCCCATGAGGTTCGCCGCAACCGACGCCTGCTTGATCACCGGCGTGCCGTTCGGATAGTTGCCATCCAGCTGCCAGTTATCGATACCCACGAACGCAGCGACCGGCAGCACAGGTGTATCGAGATACGTGGTCGTACCGGGGGAGAAGTTCAGCGTGTAGCAGGCGTGCGTGTACTGCGGGTTGTAGTACGGGTCCGGAATGTTCTGGCCGATGTTGACCGGATCTGGCTTGAACGGCGCGTTCAAGCAGACCTGCAGCATGTTAGGCGACACACCGGACGGCATGGGCGCATTGATGCGATAGGTCGACGGTACCAGGCCGTTGTAGCGGCCATTTGCATCCGTGTAGATGCGGTTGACTTCGTTGCCCAAGTAGTCGCGGATCGAAATCGGAATATGGGCGGGCGACAGCTTCTCACCGAAGTTCGGGCTGTTCGGATTGGTGACATTGCCGATGTCGTTGGTCGTGTTGCCCTGGATGCGGCCCGAGACCGGCACCGTCGTGTACATGAAGAAGTCGGAAGCGGCGTTCTTGCCGTCATTGACCAGCACCAGCTTGAAATTGCAGCGCGGCCGATTGCCGGTGACGCCGGGATCGACGTCGACACCCGGGAACAGCGACAGTTGGCCGCGCGGAGTACCCGGCACGATGCGGTTGTAGGGCTGATTGAGGACTGTATGCACCGGATCGCCGACGCACATCGGCGGTAGTGCCTGCGGCGCGATCGTGTCGCCGAAGTCTACGTTCTTGCTCTGTTCGTCCTGATGCAGGTAGCCGCGCGGTGCGGCGGCTTCCACGACATAGGGACCCGTGGGCAGCGCGTCCGGGGTGAACGGCGCACCGAAGGCATAACCGCCGTCGAACACCGCAGGACGGATCTGGCTCCAGTTACGGATGCCGTCATAGCAGCGGCCGCCGGTAATCAGCGTATCGCCCACGCAACCGGTGGGCACATTGTCGTCCCAGCTGTCCGAATGGGTGATGGCGTAGGCGTCGCCCTTGCCGAATCCCGTCAGACCATCGCGTTCCTGATCCTCAAGACCCGCAATGCCGCTCGTTTCAAACCCGAACGGATAGTTATCGACATCCGCCAGCTGAATGCCGGGGGTTCCGTTGAGATCTTGGATGACACCAGCGGCGCTCGACTTGTAGAGGTTGACCTGCACGCGCGGAATGCCCGCTTCCCAGGATTCCGGGGTCGCGAAACGCGGATCGTTTTCGGCACGGGTGACCTGGTTGTAGATCACGCCGGTGATACCGCCGTTTTCGCCGGCGCCATACGCCTGCTTGCCCCACTCGAACTTGAAGTTCGTGCCCGCAAAGGTGTTATAGCCCTCGAGCAAGGGCGGCGCGCCAGCGCCTAACGTGGTCTCGGTACGCTGCAGACACGCAGTGGTTGTGCAGTCGTCAAATTGAACCTGCGGCGTGCGTCGGCCGCCAGCTGGGTCATTTACGTCATCGTAATTGCCGCTGACGGCACCGCCTTCGTCCACGGTCATCGTAACGCCGGTCGCCTTGAAGCGCGCGAAGTCCACTTCCGCGACCAGCCAGCTGAAGTACGGGAAGACTTCGTCGAAGGGCAGATAGCCTTCCGTGTCGGTCGTCGACGTCATGGCGATACTGCCGTCGCGGAAACGTAGATTGATGGTCTGGTCCGGGATGCCGGGTTCGTTAGCCTGGCGAATGCCGTCGCCATTGGTATCGTTGAACACAAAGTGTTCGTGCTGACCAAACCAGCGCGGCATTCCGATATCACCCAGATTCACCGCCTCGTTATTGCCGACAATGACCGTGTAGAAACTGATGATGTTGTCAAGAAAACGATCCCAGGTAACGATCTGGTAGGTGCCCGGGCGCACGCCCGTAATCGTGAAGGTACTGTCTTCGTTGCAGGGCGCCGCATACACACCGGTACTGGACGCCAATTCATTCAGGCCGATCCAGCACTCGGGAACCGGCGGTCCAAAAGCGGTGGTGAGATCCGGCGGACGCGCCATGCGCAGCGTCACGACGCGGCCGGTGATGCTGCCGGCGGTTTCGCCCTGCCCCACCGCCGGAATATTGTTGAACTGCTTGGCGAAGCCGTAGAACGCATGCGCACCGACCGGACCGAATTCGACCAGGAACAGTGGCTCGCCGGCACGCAACCAGACATCGATGCCCGGCGTGCCTTCGATCGTCGTGGTCTGTCGCCAGCCCTGGCCGTCCGGCAGCGCCGGGGGTACGACCTGGATGCCGTACTTGCCGGGCGCAATGTTCTGGATCAGCGCTTCACCGACCTTGAGCTTGTAGGGGTTACGAACCGGATCATTAACCTCTTCCTTCGTCATCGAATGCAGTGTGCCATCGCCCTTGCGCAGCACGGTGGGCGCCGCGTCGACATCCAGACCGGCACCCACGTCGTACACGGTGCCGAGCGGGTTACCGAAAGCGTCGGTCGACATCTGGCCGCCGCCGTTGTCATAGATGAAAATCGAGAAACCACCGAGGCCGGCTTCGTTAGCATCGGGCGTGCCATTGATCACACCCCGGTCATCGAACACGAATACCCGCGCCTGCGCCGGCGGAATCGGCTGTGGCGTGACGACGATGCGTGCCGTGGTCGTCGCATTTTGAGCCGCGCCCGCGGGGAACTTGACCGGCGCACCGGTCATGGTGTAGCAGCCGCTCAGCGCCGTGTCGCAGGCGGATCCCGCCGGGCGGTTCGGCAAAACGCTCAGGAAATAGCGTTTGGCAGGATCGAGACCGGTAATGTTGAATGTGTTGCCGGCTGCAGTACCGGTATTGACCACCGGCATGTAGCTCTTGTGCAGCTGCAGCGACGCCGTATCCGTCGGAATCGCCGGAAGATTGGCGGGATCGATGTTCCAGGTCACGTCCTCTTCCAGAGTCCACCGCAAACCGCCGGGGAAGTTGTTAGCCCCGTCTGCGGTCTTCGACGTAGTGACGGTTACCTGGACGGTCGCCGCGTGTGTGAGCGGCGCAACGATCAGAGCCAGGATCGCGGCAATACGCGCCCAGGCGCGAGTGGAACCGTTGCCGAACTGGTGACGCAGCTTGTGGTCGAGCATCTTCTTTCCCCTGCCGCGGCCTAACAACATGTCTGCCGCGAGTCGATCGGTACCGAAATCAACAAAAGCTGCCGGCGATTTGCCAAAGCCAACAACCTAGTGTCCCTGGAGGCACAAGTTACGCGCGGCACGCATCGGTGCAGATAGGGTGAAGGCTGGCTCGCGGGCAGGACTACCCAGTAACGAGGGGGAGGTAAACGCTGTAGTCCACCCCACCTCGCGTGGGTGACGCGTTACGTGTTGCCGGTGTCGCGGGACTGTTCCGTCAGTGCGCGATAGACCTTCATCACGCGCGGAACATAGAGTCTGGTTTCTTTGAAAGGCGGAATCTGGCCGCCGTAACGGGTGACGGCCTCAACGCCTGCGTTGTAGGCGGCGAGTGCCAGCTCGATGTCATTGTCATAACGCGTGAGCAGGTCGCGCAGCAGTCGCGCGCCGCCGTGGATGTTCTGGGCCGGATCGAACACATTGCTAACACCGTACGACCTGGCGGTCGCCGGCATCAATTGCATCAAGCCCCGGGCGCCCACGCGGGAAACGGCCCGCGGATCAAACCCGCTCTCCACAACAATCACCGCGCGCAATAACGCCGCGTCCACCGACGTGCGCTGCGCCGAGCGCTCGATCATATGATCGTACTGGGCGGATTTGGCCAGCAGCACGGGACTGATTCGTGCACCGGCTTCGCTCTGCTGCGGCGCTGATTTCAGCATCAACTCAAAGCGAGCGTCGTTAGGCACATTGCTGTAATGAGCAATGCCCTGCTCGTCGATAAACGAGAATATGTCGGCTCGCGCGGCGGGAGCCGCGGCAGCCAGGGTCGCGCAGGCGAGGGTCAGGCGCAGAATTCTCACGCCGGCATTATGCGAGCGGCCGAACCCGGCGAATGGTAGGGGAATCCTGTAGTGACCCGGAGTGAAAAGTCCCATTGCCGGATGGGGCGCCATTGCGGACCCTGCAGGCATGAACCACAGGACGCAATTCCGGGCAGGCTCACGCCTGACCTGGACAGCGATGGGCATGTCGCTGTTAGCGGGCACCCTGCCGGCGCAGGAGATCGACGAGCACGCGCAGCATCGCGCGGCCGCCGCTGCCGCGGCAGCCGCGCAGATACAGGTCAGCAGGCATTCCTATCCGATCCCCGACGTCGTGCTGCGCGATTCCGACGGCCAGCCGGTGGCGCTGCGGACCCTGCTCGCGCCGCCAACGCCGGTCGTGATGAACTTTATATACACGAGCTGCACGACGATCTGCCCGGTCATGACCGCGAGCCTGCTGCAACTGCAGGGGCGGCTGTCAAAAGCGGCGGCCAGGCCGCGCTACGTGTCGATCTCCATCGACCCGGATTTCGACAGCTCGCGGATTCTTAAGGCCTATGCGAAGCGCTATGGCGCCGACTGGTTGTTCCTGACCGGCTCGCGCGCCGACGTGTTGCGGGTCCTGACGAATTTCGAGTCCTGGCGCGGCAGCAAAGCCAATCATGCCGCGGTCACGTTGATGCGCCCGGGCCAGGCGGCGCAGTGGACGCGCATCGAAGGCCTGGCCTCGGCCCAGAAACTTGAGACCGTGTGGAGGGGCCTTGGCTCCTGACACACGAGTCGCCTCGGTGTACGGGTTGCTGTTCGCGGCGCTGACTGGCGCGGCCAGCGGGGCAACAGATCTGGCGAGCGTCGGGCGGTCGATTTACACGACCGGAACGCTGGTCAACGGTTCGTCTATTCACGCCACGGCACAACAGGATGTCACGCTGCCGGCCGCTGCGGCGGCCTGCGCCAACTGCCATCGACGCAGTGGCCTGGGCGGCTCCGAAGGCACTGCGCGCGTCCTGCCAATCACGGCCGCTGCATTATTCAGCCCTCGCACTGCCGCACCGATTCGTCCGGCATACACCGACGCGACGCTGATTCGGGCGATTACTTCGGGCATCGGCGCGGACGGACGCAGGCTCGATGCGTTGATGCCGCGCTTTGCGCTGGATCGCCACTCGGCCCAGGCGCTGACCGCGTACGTGCATCAGTTAGGCGCCACAACCACCCCGGGTGTCGATGACCACACGCTACATCTGGCCACCGTGATTGCGGACGATGCGCCCGCGCAAACGCGAGACGCTGTCGAGCGCGTGTTGGCCCGGTATTTCGCCAGCAAGAATGGCGGCAGCCGGCATGAGGTTGAGCGCGCCGCCGCATCGCGACGCCACGCCTACGGCGAACGCGCCGACCGCGCGTTCCGCACGTGGACGTTAGCCGTGTGGCGACTGCACGGACCGGCCGATACCTGGGGGCCGCAACTGCGGCAGTTCGAGCAGCAACAGGCGCCGTTCGCCCTGATCTCCGGCGCCACCGGCGCCCATTGGCAGGTGGTGCACGAGTTTTGCGAACAGCGCGCAATTCCCTGCATCTTGCCGATTGCCGAACCGCCGGACAATGCAGACCAGGATTTTTACTCGTTGTACTTCACGCCGGGCGCGCGCCTCGAAGCCCGCGTCACTGCCAACCACCTCGCGCGCGCGCTGCCAGACCTGCAGGCCAGGGTTACCGTACTGCGGCGGGGCGATGCACTGAGCGACAGCGCCTGGCTGAGTTTCAGTGCACGCTGGCGGGAACTGGGCTACCGCGAACCGCAGCAGAAAATTGTGTCGCCCGAGGAGCGGGCTGCGCCCACCCGGCTCGAGCTGCAAGACCAGCCAGACGCCGTGGTGTTGTGGCTGGATTCACCGTCGATGGTGAGTGCGGTTACCGCGCTCGGCGGCCTCGAGCGTTTGCCGGCTTTGATCTACACAGCCGAGAGTTTTACCGACCTAACGCAATTGCCCGCAGATTTTTCCGCGCGCGCGCATTTGCGGCATGTCTATCCTTACAGCCTGCCGAATGCCAAGGGGACGGCTTTCGCGCGCGAGCAGGTGTGGTTGCGAGGCCAGGGACTGGGCGACCTCGACGTTCGTATCGCCGGGCAGGTGCTGTTCGCCTGCCATGTCGTGGGCGAACAATTGGCCGGCATTGGCAACAATTTTTCACGCGAGTACTTCATGGAAGGCCTGGAGCACATGTTAGATGGCACGAACATGACGACGCTGTTTCCGCGTACTGCGCTTGGCCCGCAACAACGGTATTTGTCGCGCGGCGCCTATATTGTCGAATCTGCGATCGGCGGCGCCGCGGCGAACGTCACCTGGGTGGACATGTAAGTGAATGACCGTGGTTTAACTGGCGCTCTGCTCCCGGAATCTGCGAACATGCACAATGAGTCGCAGTCCCACGGGGGCCTTCACGTGCGCAAGAGCGTAGTTATCGCTGACGATCACGGCATCATGCGTGATGGTTTGCGCGCGCTGATCGAAAGCGAACCCGAATTGCAGGTCGTAGGCGTCGCCGGGAACGGCCGCGAGGCCATCCGTGCCGCGGAGCTGTACAAACCTGACCTGATGTTGATGGATATCTCAATGCCGCTGACGGACGGGCCGGAGGCGATCGCGTTCATCAAGCGCCGCACGCCCAAAATGCGGATCCTGGTGCTGACATTTCATACCGACGAACAGCACATTCAGGCGGCCCTGAAAGCAGGTGCCGACGGCTACGTGCTCAAGGACGACAGTCGGGTTGAATTGTTGACCGCCATCCGCGCGGTGCTGTCCGGCAAGAGCTATCTGTCACCGGCAATCTGCAATCGCGTCGTGACTGGCTATCTGGGCGGCGGCAGCCAGGGCGGCGCCAGTGTTGGCGCGCCCCCTAACGCCATTGGCGGCCTGAGCGGGCGGGAGCGCGAGGTCATCAAGTTGATCGCCGAGGGTTATCGAACACGGCAAATTGCGCAGTTCCTGTCGCTCAGTCCCAAGACCATTGAAAAGCATCGCAGCAACCTGATGCGCAAGCTCAACTTGCGCAGTGCCTCGGCGGTCACCGCCTACGCAATCGCCAATGGTTTCGTCGTACCCAAATAACCGGGGCGACGCCTTACGGCGGTGATCGATCGCGCTCCCAGGTCGCGACAATTTCTGTCCCGCGACCCGGCTCGGACCGGATCCGCAATTGTCCGTGGGTTTTCTCCATGCGGTCGTGCATGCTGGTCAGGCCGTACCCTGCGGCGGTGCCCGGCGCGGTCCGCGCCAACGCGTCGAAACCCTGTCCGTTGTCGCAGACGCTCAAGGTCGTGCGCTCGGGTTCAAAATTCACGCTAACAAATGCTTTGCTGGCCCTGGCATGCTTGGCCAGGTTGTTGAGCGACTCCTGCAGGATGCGGGTCATGGCTACCGCCTGCGCCTGCGGCACGGACGTCGATTCCCCCTGAACTTCAAAGCGCAGCACGATCTGTGGCTGCGACTGCTGCAACGCGTGACACAGCAGTTCCAGGGTTGGCACCAGGCCGAACTCATCCAGCGGCGACGGCCGCAAATTGCGTGCAATTGCGCGTACCTCGCGGATTGCGTGTTCGATATGTTCTATCGCTCGCTTGTAGTCTTCGGCGGCAGTAACGCCACCGCGACGCGCGAGCCCGGTCTCGATCGACAATTTGGCCATCGACAGCCACTGACCCAAACCGTCATGCATTTCGGCGGCGATGCGACGGCGCTCAATCTCCTGAGCAATAATCAATTCCCCGGACATATTCCGCAACTTGCGGTCAACGTCACCCGCGAGCGACGCACGCTCGGCCGCCGGGCGTGCCATCAGACCCGACAGAGCCTCGTGCGCATCCCGCATCGTGCCGGACCATGAACGCGCATCGGTGATGTCAGTGACTGTTAGCGTCGCCCAGGTTTTCGCACGCCTGGGTGCGCGCCTCAGATGCAGGCGCAGCGTCAAGCCACTGGGCCGCGATTGGTGTTCCCATTCCAGAATGCGTGCTTTTTCGATCTGCTGCAACGCGGAACGCAGCATCTCGCGCAAGTCGCATTCAGCATCTTCACAGTTGGCGTGCAGGCACCGATGCACGTTACAGCCGCGGCGACACTTCAACCCTTGCAGCCTGGGACCGGCGAGGGCTTTCTCAAAATCCAGCACCAGGCCTGCTCGATCCAGTCGCAATACGACTTGCGGCATGGGCTGCAGCTGAAATTCAGTCATGGGACATTCTGCGGTGAACAGCCCGCGCATATTGGCGCGGTCGACAAAATCGCCATACCCACTAACCCCTCCGCAACGGACAGCCACTCCGGCGCCCCGCGCCGTGACAATCGTCTCACCAAAGCAGGGTAAACCACTAGTGGGGTCGCGGGGTTGCCCCGCCTTGTTCCGCCGCAATCGATCGCTTAGCGTCGACGCTGAACAGCTGCCTGCTGGCGGCCGCGATTCTCATTGAGCCGAAAAAAACAATGCTAATGACAATATTGTCGCTCTGGCTCGTGGCCCTGGTCCTGATCGTGGCATTGCTCTGGCGGTCTAACAGGTAGTTCCGGCGGGTGCCATCACGGTACTCGACCCACGCGACCTTGGCGCTTACCATCTGACGCTGTGGCCGCGACTCCCTGCGGCAGTTCCTGGATTCGGTCGCCCCTAATTGAACGCCGCCCTCAGTAAGGTCCCGCAGGTCACGCTCGGCTTCTGGATCATCAAGATCCTCGCGACCACGCTCGGCGAGACCGGCGGCGATGCGCTGTCGATGTCCGCGAACCTGGGCTACCTGCTGAGCACTGCGATCTTCATGGCCGTGTTTGCCGCGGCGGTGGCGGCGCAAATCGCCGCGAAGGCATTTAACCCGGTGCTCTACTGGCTTACGATCATCGCCTCCACCACCGTCGGCACCACCCTGGCGGACTTCGCCGACCGGTCATTGGGGATCGGTTACCCGGGCGGCTCGCTGCTGCTGGTGTTCCTGTTAGCGTTCGCATTTCTCGCCTGGCGGCGCTCGACCGGCACGCTCGACGTCGGGTCGGTATTCACGCCCCGGAGCGAATGCTATTACTGGTTCACCATCATGCTGTCGCAGACGCTGGGCACAGCGTTAGGCGACTGGACCGCCGACAGCATGCAACTCGGCTATACCGGCGCCGCGCTGGCGTTCGGCGGCCTGCTGCTGGGGGTTCTGCTCGCGTACTGGTGGACCAAGATCCCGCACACGGCGCTTTTCTGGGCCGCCTTCGTGCTGACGCGGCCGTTGGGCGCCGTCGTCGGCGACTACCTCGACAAGCCCATTGCCAAAGGCGGACTCGCCTTCAGCCGCTACACGGCAACCGCTGCGCTGTTAGCGGCGATTGTGGCGCTGATCGCGGTTTTGCCACAGCGCGCTGCGCGCAGGACCCACTAACGCCCGTTGCGGCCCGGATTAAGTTCAATACGCCGATCTGACCGCCGGCGAAGCATCAAGCGCGGATCACGGGTGCCGATAACACCTGTGACACCATGCGAACTACAGCACAAAACCACGGCCTGCGGCGCCTGACGACCCTGTTGCTGCTGGTCGCAGTGATTGTCTATCTGAATGGGTGTGGTGGTGGCGGTTCAGCGCCGGCCGCACCTAACACGACGCAACAGGCGGCCGACTTGGCCACCGCGCAGAAAGTCTATACCGGCACGCCGCGCACTCCGGCAGGATTCTATGCCGACCCGGCGCCCGTCGGCGTCACCGGTACCGTCGCGACCCTGCACCTCAAGAATTCGGATCTGGCGGGCGCGCCCGTGGGCGCCGCCGCATTCGAACTCTGCAACGACGACATGGCGCAGGCCACCGCCTGGTCCGAGGGCAAGTCCACCTTCATGGGCTCCTATGCGGACCTGGTCGATGTGAGCGGCAATGCGCGCTACTGGGAGCTGACACGGGTGCCGCGCGCCGATGTCTCGGCGCGATTGCGGCATCGCGTTTTCAAATGCAGCTATGTCAATCGCAGCGGCCTCAACCCGGCGACCGACAGCGGCCCGGCCGGCACCCTGAATCTGCGGCCGCTGGATGCCGCCTCGCTCAAGGACCTGACCGAATATCTGTGGTACTTCACGGCGTTCGACAACGCTGACCACATCGTGCTCGACAGCGCGGCCGGCACGGCGCCAAGTGGCTCGCTCGCGCATGTGATCACGATGGCGCGCCTGACGCGCGCGGCCGTCAGCGGCGACTGCGATCGCATCGATGTGCTGCGCTGGACGCATTCGGCTAACACGTCGACCGGCGAGCTGAGCCGGCAACTCGACACGCTGCAGACAATACGCGCGCGACGCGTAAATGGTCTGGTCGAGCTCTGCGGGCTCTAGACGCGAAACAGGATTTGCACCGCCAACCCCACGCTACTAATCACAACGTCATCACAACGTCGCTGTGGACGTGCGTCTTGCACCCGCGTTTCAGGTTCTGGCAGCCACTGCCGTGTAATGTTTCAAACCGGAGGCAGTGCCTTGAAAGGATTGAAGACCTTCAATCCGGGCCCGCGGAAGTCCTTGTCGTTTCCGGTGGCAATTGTCAGACCGTGACGCCGCGCGGTGGCAGCGATATAGCCGTCTTCAACGGGCATTCGCTTTCCTTGCTTTTCCAGCAGGTGCTCCTGATCGGCCCACACATGCGCGACGGAGACGTTGAAACCGAGGATGCGCCCGCCGAGTGCATCCACCAGCCGTCGCAACCAATCCTGCAAATCGCGGCGCTGGCGCCCCTCCTTCGACCGCACCCAGTACGCAAGTTGGGCGACGACGATTGCGCTGGTGAAGCACCGGTCGCGCTCTTGGTGCAGCCAGGCAATCACTCGGGCGTCTCCATGGCGCTTGGCCGGCTGGCAGATTACATCGGTATCAAGCAGCCAGTTCAAATTCGCCGGCGCCTCGCGGGCTGCCTCCGGCGAAGCGGCAGATCGTCCATGCTCACCGGGCACTCACTCAGCACGGCAAGCCAATCGCCTGTGCCCGCGATGCGGCGGAACACGAGCTCGTTCTCTTCAGCATCGAACCGGGCTTCGAAAGTATCTCCGGGGCGAGCCGGCGCGAGTCCCGCAGGGACGGTCAGACGGCGCTTGGCATCGAGGGTCAGAATCATAGTGGGATTATCCCACCGTGCGACTAAATGGTCAATTTTCCCACCCGACACCCGCTGCCAGCCTTGCCAATACGACCGGAAATTGGCTCACACGTTAAAACGAAAGTGCATGACGTCGCCCTCGCGGACCAGGTATTCCTTACCTTCGAGGCGCAGCTTGCCGGCTTCCTTGGCGCCGTGCTCGCCGTGGTACTTGATGAAGTCGTCGTAGCCAATCACTTCGGCGCGAATGAAGCCACGCTCGAAGTCGGTGTGGATCACGCCCGCGGCCTGCGGCGCGGTGGCGCCGCGCTTCACGGTCCAGGCACGCACTTCCTTGACACCCGCCGTAAAATAAGTCTGCAGGCCTAACAACTCGTAGCCGGCGCGGATCACGCGGTTGAGTCCCGGCTCCTTGAGCCCAAGTTCCTTGAGGAAATCGGTGCGGTCGGCATCCTCGAGCTGCGCAATCTCGGCCTCGATGGCGGCGCAGACGGCGACCACGCCCGCGCCTTCGCGCGCGGCCAGGGCTTTTACCTGGTCCAGCATCGGATTGTTCTCGAAGCCGCTTTCGTTGACGTTGGCTACATAAAGCACTGGCTTCAGCGTCAGCAGCGATAATTCCTTGGCGATCGGCAACTCATCCTTGTCGAGGCCCGCTGCACGTGCGGGCTTGCCGGCGTTCAGCGTGTCGCGCACGCGCTTGAAGATGTCGCGCTGGCGAATCGCATCCTTGTCCTGCGCCCGGGCGCCCTTTTCGGCGCGCGCCAGGCCTTTTTCCGCGGTCTCGAGGTCCGCGAGCGCGAGCTCGGTATTGATGATCTCGATATCCGACAGCGGATCGACCTTGCCGGACACGTGCACGATGTCGTCATCGACGAAACAACGCACCACGTGGGTGACGGCATCGACTTCACGGATGTTAGCCAGGAACTTGTTGCCGAGCCCTTCGCCGGTCGAGGCGCCCTTGACGATGCCCGCGATGTCGACGAACTCCACGGTCGTGGGCAGGATCTTCTCCGGCTTGACGATGGCAGCGAGCGCCTCGAGCCTGGGATCCGGCACCGGCACCACGCCGACGTTAGGGTCGATGGTGCAGAACGGATAGTTCTCCGCCGCAATCTGCGCCCGCGTCAGCGCGTTGAACAGGGTCGACTTACCGACGTTAGGCAGGCCGACGATTCCGCATTTGATTCCCATTTGATCCCTGTGCTATTTGTCAGCGCCATCCGGCGCCTTCTGATGCAATCGGTTCATCGCCTTCTGCGCGCCGTCCGCTAACAACACCGGCACGATATCCGCCGCCTTGCCGATGCTGTCACGCAGCTCGCGCTCCTCATCGACCGCGGGCTTCATCAGCACGAAATCCACCACATCGGATTTCTCGCCCGGATGACCGATGCCGATGCGCAGCCGCCAGAAAGCCTCGCCAAGAGTGGCGATGCAGTCGCGCAGGCCGTTATGCCCGCCATGACCGCCCGCCTCCTTGAGCCGCAGTGTGCCGGTGGCCAGGTCGAGATCATCGTGCGCCACCAGGATTTCACTGACCGGCACCCGATAGAAACCCGCCACCGATTGCACCGGCGCGCCGCTGCGATTCATGAAGCTCTGCGGCTTGACCAGCCAGACCTCGTGGCCCGCGATGCTGACACGCGCAAGCTCGGCCTGGTGGCGCGCCTCCAGGCGGAAGGTTCCGCCATGGCGGCGCGCCAGTTCATCGACCAGCCAGAAGCCCGCGTTATGCCGCGTGCGCGCATAACGCTCGCCCGGATTGCCGAGTCCGACAACCAGACGCAACGGTAACGCCGGCATCTTGTCTTATCTTCTTCGGCCTTACTTCTTGTCGCCTTTCTTGTCGGCCTTCTTGTCGGCCTTCTTGTCGTCTTTCTTGTCATCCGCAGCCGGGGCCGCAGCAGCGCCTGCCGCGGGGGCCGCAGCAGCGCCCGCAGCCGGCGTCGCAGCCGCAGCATCAGCCGCAGCAGCCTCAGCGGTCGGCTCCGGTTCCTCGGCACGCGGCGAATGGATCGACACGACCACAGAATCCTTGCCCGCGATCAGCGCCGTGATCTGCACGCCCGCCGGCAACGGAATGTCTGAGAGACGCTTGGACTCGTTGAGGTGCATCTGCGACAGGTCCAGCTCGAGGAAGTCGGGCAAGTCCTTGGGCAGGCAGGTCACTTCCGTATCCGCGAGCCGATGCGACATCACACCGCCTTCGCTCTTGATGCCGGGCGAAATCGACGCGCTCTTCAGATGGACCGGCAGGTGAATGCGGATCTTCTCGTCTTCCTGCACCCGCTGGAAATCGACGTGCACGATCTGGTGCTTGGCCGGATGCATCTGCAGATCCTTGACGATCGCCGGCTGCATGACCTCGCCGACCTTCAGATTGATGATCGACGAGAAGAACTTCTCGTTGTCGATCTGCAGGATCAGCTTTTCATGATTGAGCGCCAGCTGGCGCGGGTCACGATGACCGCCGTACAAAATGGCCGGAACTTTACCCGTGTGACGCAGGCGGCGGCTCGCACCTTTGCCTCCGTCATCGCGGAATTCCGCGCTGAGTTCAAAACTAATTTTCATCTTCTTCTCCGTTGACGTTAACAAAGCGCTGCCCCGCGACCAAAGCAGCGCCACCCAAAAATCTTCTAGTCGATATACAGCGAGCTGACCGATTCCTCGTCCTGGATGCGGCGAATCGTCTCGCCCAGCAACCCGGCCACCGACAGCTGGCGGATGCGCTTGACCTTCTGCGCGGCCTCGCTGAGCGGGATCGTGTTGGTGACGATCAACTCATCCAGCGCCGATTCCGCAATCCGCTCGAGCGCCTTGCCGGACAGGATCGGATGCGTGATGTAGGCGACGACGCTCTTGGCGCCCTCGTCCTTCAGCGCCTGCGCGCCGATGCACAAGGTGCCGGCGGTATCGACCATGTCATCGATCAGGATGCAATTCTTGCCCGCAACCTCGCCGATGATGTTCATCACCTTCGACTCATTCGGGCGCGGGCGGCGCTTGTCGATGATCGCGAGTTCGACGTCATCGAGCCGCTTGGCCAGCGCGCGGGCGCGCACCACGCCGCCGACGTCGGGCGACACCACGATCATGTCCTGGTAGCCCTGCTTCCACGCGTCGCCTAACAACACCGGCGAGGCGTAGACGTTGTCGACCGGGATGTCGAAAAAACCCTGGATCTGGTCGGCGTGCAGGTCGACCGTCAGCACGCGGCCGATGCCGGCGCCGGTCATCATGTTAGCCACGAGGCGCGCGGAAATCGCCGAGCGCGTGGCGCGCGGGCGCCGGTCCTGGCGCGAATAGCCGAAGTAAGGCACCACCGCGGTGATGGTGCGCGCCGAGGCGCGGCGGCAGGCATCCGCCATGATCAGCAGTTCCATCAGGTTGTCGTTCACCGGCGGGCAGGTCGGCTGCACGATGTAGACATCGCGGCCACGCACGTTCTCGATGATCTCGACGTTGACCTCGCCGTCACTGAACTTGCCGACCGCGGCACGGCCCATCGGCACCATTAAATGGCGCGCAATCTCCTGCGCCAGCAGCGGATTGGCGTTGCCGGCAAACAGTGCGAGTTGTTTCGATGATTCGACCACGACAATCCTTGCGTCCCTGATTCGTCAACTGGCTGGGGTGGAAGGATTCGAACCTCCGAATGGCGGGATCAAAACCCGCTGCCTTACCACTTGGCGACACCCCAACGTAATCTCTCTTCCAGCGGCGAGCGTGTTAGCCCACGCACCACCCAGACTTTCCATCCGCTCCGCTCCGGTACCCGCGCCGCAATGCGCTCCGCGGCGGCCGCAGAGTCGAATCGCGCAAAAATACCGGATCCCGTTCCCGTGAGCCGCGCCGGCGCATGTGAGCCGAGCCAGTCGAGCGCCTCCGCCACCTGGGGAAAGCGCGCCCGCACCACCGGCTCGCAGTCGTTCCGACCGCCCGACGCCAAAAAGCCGGGTATTGTGAGTAGGGGGGAATTTCGTGTCAATTCAGGGGCCTGGAACACCGTGGCGGTGCTTACGGCGATGCCGGGATGGATGATCAGGAACCAGGACTCCGGCAGCTCCAGCGGGCTGAGCTTGTCACCGAGGCCTTCGCCGAAGGCCGTGCTGCCACGGACAAAGACCGGCACGTCCGCACCCAGTTTCAGCCCAATTTCGGCGAGTTTCGCATCTGAATAGCCGATGTTCCACACCAAGTTGAGCACTTTCAACACAGTTGCCGCGTCCGAACTACCGCCGCCCAGACCCCCGCCCCAGGGAATGCGCTTCCTTATGTAAAGCCGGGCGCCGGTGGCTGCGGCCCGGTCCCCCAGGCCCTCGGCCTGGGCCGTGGCCCGCAGCGTCTCGGCGGCCCGGACCGCGAGGTCGGTGGCCGGCGGGATCGCCTCAGGGCCCTCCAGGCGCTGGATCCGCCCCTGCGGGTCCGGCTCGAAGGCCAGCCGATCGCAGAGATCGACCAGCTGAAATGCGGTCTGCAGGTCGTGGTAACCATCGGCGCGGCGGCCCACGACCTGCAGAAAGAGATTGAGCTTGGCGGGCGCAGGCCACCAGACGCGGTTGTCGCCGGCGCCGTCCGCCGCCTCACTGTTAGGCGTCATCAGATTGCGCTCCAGGTATGTCTACGCGCGTTGCACATGCGGGCGTGACTCTAGCGCGAAGTGGGAACCACGCCGCATTTTTTCAGTTAGAAAGGTTTATTCCGCATGTGAATGCGCGGTCACGTAGCTGTGAATGTCCGGTCACCACTGCAAGGCTGCTCCAGCATTGTTATCGTGCAGGTGTCGCGTGACAACGCGCGGAGTGAGATCACTTATGTCGCCCTCAGCATTCAGTACCTTTTCGGCAATTGCAGAGATTTTCGTGACCGCGGGCGTTTTCTACGTCGTCTGGACCAGTTACAAGGGTCGCGAGTTTCCGTGGAAACTGGCGGCCGGCGTCGCGGTGTTCGAATTCTCGGTCAACATGCTCTACATGACGACCCAGATGAAGACTCACGCCTCGGGCGGCGCACCCACCTTCTTCTCAATTTTGGCAGCGCTGCACGGCATGCTGTCGCTGCTGATATTCGCCATGTTCGTGGTGCTGGTCTTTCTGGCCTATTTCGCACAGCGCCGCGGCGAGAGCTACTTTCGCGAGCGCCCCGCCCTGACCTGGAGCTTTCTCATCCTGTGGACGCTGAGCGTCGGCTCGGGCGAAGTCTTTTATCTCATGCGGTATGCCTGAAGCGCAGTGAACGCCGCTAACCTGCAGCTGCAGCGCTGGCGCGCCCCGCTGCTCTGGATCTCCATCGGCACGTTAGCTTTTGGCGTGATCAGCGGCTCGTGGCTGTTCTTCTTTGGCGGCTTCATGGCCGAGCGCGCGCTGCTGGCGATCGGCCATTGGGCGCTGTGCTTCGCGCTGCTCGCGCCTTATTCGATCTACCAGTTGCGCCATTATCTGCGCAACCGCGACTGGCGCGGGCGCGTGCATTTTCGCCTCGGGCTCGCGGCATTTTTCTCGATCTTGATCCTGTTCGTATCCGGCCTGCCGCTGATACTCTGGCCCCCGGGCAGCGGCGGGACCTGGGGTCTGTTAGCCGACCTGGCGCATGTCATCGCCAGCTTCTTCCTGGTGATACTCGTGGCTGCGCACCTGGTGCTGGTTACCCGGCTGACCATGGGCCGGCGCGACAGCGACAACGCCTCGGCGCCACCGGCAGCGCGCGCCATACGCCTGGCACTGGTGTTACCGGTGCTGCTCGCACTGCTCGTTACGATTGCGCTCGCCAGCGTCTAACGAACCGCGGTTACGGCCCGCATTGCAACCTGAATGCCAGTTCATTGCAGAATTCGGGACTCGGCTACAACCATTCCCAACGGTCGACCACCAGACGCACCCGTGTGCCTCCGGTGGTCAGCGAGATCAGTCGCGGCACGCCGCTGTGCGGCTGATATTCGACTCGCCAGCCCTGCTGCACGAGTGAACTGAGTTGCGCCGGCTGCCCGGTCACGGGCGGCGCGAGCGTCTCGGTCGCCGCGTTGTCCGGCTGCGGCACCCCTAACAACCAGCGGCCCAGGGTCGCGACCGGCAGGGGCGCGCCGATGGCGCGTTCCAGCTCGGCGCGCGCCGCATCGCCGTCGAACTGACGCCCGTCGGTCGCTTGCAGCGCGAGCTGCGCGCCGCTGGCAGTGACGATGAGGCCTCCCGCGCCTAACGGTCCGCGCAGATTGAGCTGCGCCGTGTCGCCGGACTGCCGCCAGACAAACTGTGCGTTGAAGCCCTGGCCGGGCGCGGACACTGCCACGCGGCCCGCGCATTCGTAGCGTCGCAGTTGCTGCAACAGCGCGCGCCGCTGCGGCCATGCGGACGTCAAGCCAAGATCCGCGGCCGGCGCGGATGGCGGCAGGGTCCGGCACGCGCTGACGAGGGCACAGGCGGCCACAGCTAACAGCAGCGCCGCAGCATGGCGGCTGCGGTCGCGGGTGTTCGCGACGCGCACCGCGCGGACTGCGGGACTAGGGCGCCTTGGGGCCGGCAAGACGGTCAATAACGGCTTTCAGGGCGTGGGAATCCGGGTCGCGCGCCAGTCCGCGCGCCCAGACGCTGCGCGCCTCGCCCTTGCGGTCCGCCGCCCACAGCACCTCGCCCCAGTGCGCGGCGATTTCGGGATCGCGCGACAGCTGCCACGCACGCTCCAGCTCCTTGAGCGCGTTGTCGGTGTCGCCACGACGGAACCGCACCCAACCGAGGCTGTCGATCAGCGCCGCGCTGTCGGGCAGGGTCTTCAGTGCGTCGCGAATCAACTGTTCGGCGCGCGGCAGCTGCGCGCCCGAATCCGCCAGCGTGTAGCCGAGCGCGTTCATCGCGTTGGGATCGAGCGGCCGGCCGCGCAAGTATTTTTCCAGCTGCGCGACCGCTTCCCGATTGCGACTGCCCTGTGCCAGGGTCAGTCCCAGCTGGTATTCGAGGCTCGGATGCCCGGGAAACTCCTTCAGCGCCGAGCGCAGGGATTCGACCGCGGCGTCCGCCCGGCCGGTCTCGACCAGAATCGCCGACCAGGCGTTAGCCGCGTCGATTGCCTCCTGGCCGCCGGCGCCGGCGAAATCCTCGATCAGCTTGCGCGCTTCGGCGTCCTTGCCCTGGCCTAACAAAATCGCCGCCGCCCGCGCCCGCGGCCGCAGGCCCGCCCCGGCGCGCACCAGCCGCATGTAGGCATCGAGCGCCTGATCGTTCTCACCGCGGCGCTCGGCGATCAGCGCCAGGAAATACAGGGTCTCCCCGGGGTTGCTGCCGAGCTGCGCCATGAAGCGTGCGCGCGCGGTGTCCAGGTCGTTCTGTTGCAGTGCTAACAACGCGAGCCGCCGGTTGATCTCGAGATCCTCGGGCGCGCGCTCCCGCAGTGCCTGCAGCGCCTGCTCGGCGTCTTCATTGCGCTCGAGATTGAGCAGCATGTCCACCAGCGCAAAGCGGTCCGCCTTGGGTGAACTGGCGAGCACCGACTGCACCATGTTCACGGCTTCGGTGTCGCGGCCCTCAGCCGCCGCCACCTGGGCTAACAGCAGTCTGGCCTGGAATTGCCCCGGGTCCCGCGCCAGCACGGCGTTCGCGAGGCGCTGGCCGGCGGCGAAGTCGCCGCTGTCGACTGCAAGATTGGCCAGCAACAACAAGGTCTCGGGCGCGAGTTTCTCGGCCTGAAGCAACGGCCCGATCGCGCGCCAGGTGGCTGCGCCCTGACTGCCCAGCTGCATCATGGGCAGCAGTTCCGACAGCATCCGGTCCGCTTCGACATCGTCGCGCTTCAGCAGCGCCGCAAACACCGTGCGCGCTTCATCGATCCGATAGGTTTCGATGGCCGCGACCCAGTAGGCCTGCATCGCATCGATCGCTTCCGGGTCCAGCGTGCGCCAGCGCTGCGCCGCCACCCAGGTCTCCGGCACGCGATTGCAGGCGCTCGCTGCCTGAGTGGCGCGCCGCGACGCATCCACATCGCGACTGCGCGCCGCAGTGCGCAGGGCGCTGGACAACAAGCTGCTGCACAGATCCGTGTCCGCGGCTGCGGCCAAGGTGTTGGTGGTCAGGAGCAATCCGGCCAGTGTGACGGCGGTGAAAATGGCGTTTGAGCAGGTTTTTGACGGCATAATGCAACTATATCCCAGCGTTCATGCAAGCGGCTTGTCTTCGCCGCACAAAATCCCGAGAATTTCCCCGATGAAACCCAGTATTCGCCTGCGCCTTGAGCGGCTGCGCGACCGTCTCGAGGAAGTCGGGCGTGCGCTTGCCGACCCCGGTGTCATGGGCAAGAACAATGAGTTCCGCGACCTGTCGATGGAATTTGCGCGCCTTGATCCGACTGTCCGACAGTTCGAAGAGTTCCGCAGGCTCGAAGCCGAACTCGCCGCAGCTAACGACTTGGCGAATGACAGCGATCCCGAGATGCGCGCCATGGGCTTCGACGAGGCCAAGCGGCTCGGCGAACGCCTCGAAGCACAGGAAGCTGCCCTGCGCCGCGCGTTGATACCCGTGGACCCGCGCGACAGCCGCAATGTGTTCCTGGAAGTACGCGCCGGCACCGGCGGCGATGAGGCCGCACTGTTCGCCGGCGACCTGCTGCGCATGTATAGCCGTTATGCGGAACGGCGCGGCTGGGCGGTGGAGACCATCAGCGAGACCCCGGGTGAAAAAGGCGGCTACCGGGAAGTCATCACCCGCGTCAGCGGGGCTAACGTGTTTGCGCGCCTGAAACTCGAATCCGGCACGCATCGCGTGCAGCGCGTGCCCGACACCGAGGCGCAGGGCCGCATCCACACCTCCGCGTGCACGGTGGCGATCCTGCCGGAAATGGAAGAAGTCGGCACCGTGGAACTCAACCCGGCCGATTTGCGCGTCGACACGTTTCGCGCGTCCGGCGCCGGTGGCCAGCACGTCAACAAGACCGACTCCGCAATCCGCATCACGCACATTCCGAGCGGCATCGTGGTCGAGTGCCAGGATGAGCGCTCACAGCACAAGAACCGCTCACGCGCGATGTCGCTGCTGCGCGCACGGCTGCAGGCCGCGGAACAGGAAAAGCACGATGCCGCCGAAGCGCGCGAACGAAAATTACAGGTCGGCAGCGGCGATCGCTCGGAAAGAATCCGCACCTACAATTTTCCGCAGGGCCGGGTCACCGATCACCGCATCAATCTAACTTTGTATCAGCTCGCCAACGTGATTGAAGGGGACATCGATCCGCTGATCGATCCGCTGCTGCAGGAATACCAGGCGGAACGCCTGGATGAGGAAGGCTGAAAATGACACGGCCGTGATGCGCGTTCGCGCATCACGGCCGCGAATTTCTCAATCTCGAATTTACTTGATCACGAGTTCCTGGATGGTGGTGCTTCCCAGCACTTCGCGCATCTGCTCACGGCCGATGGAAGCCTGGTTCTGCTTGTCGCTCGAGCCCTGCAGGCGCTCCGCAATCGGCTCCTGCTTGTCGTTCAGACCATCGAGTGCCGCCCAGTTCTTGTAGGTAGTGGACAAGATGAGATCCGCGTCATTGGGTGTACGGGCCTCTGCAGAATAAATCTTCCAGCCCAGAATGAGGCCAGCCTTCTTGTATTCTTCCATCAGCGCCTTGCGATCGGTCGCAAGCCACTTCATGTAGGCTTCGAACATGCCCGCCTTGATCTTGATGTATGTAACTTGCGTGACCGGGCCGTCGGTGTACGGCCGGTCCGCAGCAATGACGAGACTCGTGGCGAACAGCATGGCTGTAGCTAACAAGACCTTGATACCTGTCGATTTCATGGTTAGACCTTTCTTGGATTGGTACGTAAATTTAGAGTTTTATTCTGAAGCCGGTCGCGACGCGACGCGACTTCATGCCGGCAATCTACACCGGATCGGCCGGCGTTGTCACCAGTCCTCGAAACAGCGTCAGCAGGACCGCCGTGATCATCGGCGCGAACAAAGCCTGGGCCAGGCAGCCGGCCCCGGCGGACCAGGCGCGCCCGCTCAACGGGTCCGCGCCCAATCCCTGCGCGATCATCACACCTAACACCGCAAACACGATGTAGAACACCAGGAACACGGCGATGCTCATCGCAATGACCGCCACGCTGAGCCCGAGGCGGCGCTTGAGCAATTGCCAGGCCCGTTCGCAGGCGTCAAGCGGCCGCAGCCCTGCAAGGACCAACGCATAGGGCGCCAGCAACGCCACCAGCATGGCCAGCAGACCCGGCACGATGAGCAACACCAGACCGCCGGCGATACCGGCCACGCTCAGCACGGCCAGGGCCACCAGTCGAGGCATCGAGCTAACAGCGCGCACCAGCGCCGCTCCAACACCGAGCGACTGAGCATTCGCGGCCGCGGCCTGGCGCTGCGCCAGTGCCGCCCAGAACAACAGGCTCAGCACCGGCCCCGCGATGGCCAGCGACCACCACCCTGGATCGCGGTCCAGATGCGTCAGCCGGTACATGTTAGGCGCCTGCGCCGCGAACACCATCGGCAGCGACAAAACGAGGTTCGGCAGCACCGTTAGGCGATAGAGCCGCATGCCGGCATCCATGATGCTGCTCGCGGTCAGTTCCGGCCGGGCTGGAAAAAGAGTCGACGTCACGCCGCGCACTCTAGCAAAATGGCGGCATGCCTCCCGCACACACGTTTCGCACCGCCATCGATGCCGCGGTCGCGCAGCTGCGCGCCGCGCTCGGCGATGGCGCGCGTTTTGAAGCTGAATTGCTGCTGGCGGCGACGCTCGGCGTCAATCGGGCGACGCTGGTGGCGCGCTCACGCGATGTCTGCGATGCGGACATGCTGGAGATCTATTGGCCGCGGGTTGCGCGCCGCGCGGCCGGCGAGCCGTTTGCCTACATCACCGGCCGGCGCGGCTTCTGGTCGCTGGACCTGACGGTCACGCCGGACGTGCTGGTACCGCGGCCGGAAACCGAATTGCTGGTGGAGCGGGCGCTCGCGCTCGGCGATGAGCTCGGCCGATCGTTAGGCAAGAGGGCCATCGAACTGGCGGATCTCGGCACCGGTTCCGGGGCGATCGCGCTGGCCATCGCGTCGGCGCGGCCCGACTGGCAGGTCGTCGCCACCGATATTTCGCCGGCCGCGCTCGAAGTGGCGCGCGGCAATGCCATCCGGCTGCGCATCGAGTCGGTGGCCTTTTTCGAGGGCGAATGGTGGTCGCCGCTGGCGCGGCAGAAGTTCGATCTGGTGGTCTCGAATCCGCCCTACGTCGCCGCCGACGACCCGGCACTGGACGATCTGGCGCTGCAGCACGAGCCGCGCATTGCCCTGACACCGGGCGCCGATGCCCTGGCCGCCCTGCGCGCCATCGTCGTCGGAGCCCCAAAACACCTGCGCCCGGGAGCGGCGCTGCTGCTGGAACACGGCGCCGATCAGGCCCCGGCGGTGGCGGAGTTGCTTGTCGCGCAGGGCTTCAATCACGTACGCTCGCACGCGGACCTGGCGGGCCATCTGCGGATCACCGAAGGCCGCCGGCCATAACACCCACTTTCCTGAGGAATTTTTTTCATGGTGCGATTCGAGACCAATCACGGGGCCTTCACGGTCGAGTTCTTCCCCGACAAGGCGCCGATTACGGTGGCCAATTTCCTGCAGTACGTCGATGACGGTTTTTTCGATAACACGATTTTTCATCGCGTGATCCCGGGCTTCATGATTCAGGGCGGCGGCTTTGTCGGCGGCATGAAGCAGAAGAAGACCCGCGAACCGATCGACAACGAGGCCGAAAATGGCCTGAAGAACCTGCGTGGCAGTTTATCCATGGCGCGCACCAATGACATCAAGAGTGCAACCTCGCAGTTTTTCGTCAACCTCAAGGATAACGCGTTCCTGGACAACAGCCCGGGCAACTTTGGCTACGCGGTGTTCGCCCGCGTCACCGACGGACTGGAGGTGATCGATGCGATTGCCGCGGTAGCCACCGGCTCGCGCATGGGTCACCAGGACGTGCCGCGTGAAGACGTGGTCGTCACTAGTGCCAAGCGTATCGCTGCTGCCTGACCGGCCGTCCGGCTAACAAATGGGACTACGCGCCGCCTGGACGCGCCTGCGAACGCGCTGGCGGCGCTATCTGGCCTATGCGCTGCTGATATTCCTGTCAGGCACCACGTTGCAGGTGCTGCTGCTGCGCTTTGTCGATCCGTGGACCTCCGCGGTGATGGTGGGCGACCGGCTGGATGCGATGCTCAGTGGCGATTTCAAATATTCCAATCGCTACGACTGGGTGGACCTCGAGGACATCTCGCCGCAGGCCGCGATCGCGGTCATTGCATCAGAAGATCAGCAGTTTCCGTTTCACGCCGGATTCGATTTCAAGTCGATCCGCGAGGCGGTGCGGCATAACGCGCACAGCCAGCGGGTGCGCGGCGCCAGCACGATTTCACAGCAGGTCGCGAAGAATCTGTTTCTGTGGCGCGGGCGCAGCTGGGTGCGCAAGGGCCTTGAGGTCTGGTACACGCTGCTGATCGAATGGCTCTGGCCCAAGGAACGGATCCTCGAGACGTATCTCAATATCGCCGAGATGAGCAGCGCGACCTTCGGTGTCGAAGCGGCCGCGCAGAAACTGTTTCGCAAGCCGGCGCGCAAGCTCACGCGGCGCCAGGCCGCCTTGTTAGCCGCCGTGTTGCCGAATCCAAAGAGGTTGCATGCCGAGGCGCCGTCACGCTACGTGAGTCAGCGCGCCGATTTCATCCAGGGCCAGATGCGCGCGCTGGGCGGCGAGAGCTATCTGAACCAGGTCAAGGACGACGAGGAACCCGACGCGGGCCGCTGACAGCCCGCTAACCGCGGCGCGCCGCGCCCTGCTGCACGATCTGCGTGGCGCGCGCCATGTCGTTGACGCTGGCCTTGGACATGGTGGCCCGCAGGCGACCCTGGGCGTCGACCAGATAGACCGCGCCGGTGTGAGCCACGTTGTAGCTGCGCGCCGTGGCTGCTTCGGGCGGCAGCACAAATACCGCCGGAAAACGCGCTGCGATTGCAGTCAGCTTGGCCGGCTCGCCGGTCATCGCCATGAAGCGTTGCGACTGGGTCGCGAGAAAAGCCCGCAGCGCCGCCGGCGTATCGCGCTTGCCATCGACGCTGATCATCAGCACCTGCAACTTCGTGACGTCGACCCGTGTCGACATGCTGGTCAGATGCAGTTCGTGCATGGTGGTCGGGCAAATGTCAGGACAGTTGGTGAAACCGAAGAACACCAGCACGGTCTTGCCACGCAGCGAAGAAAACTTGACTGCCCGGCCGGCCTGGTCGGTCAGCGCAAAGTCCTCGATGGGCTTCGGCGCGGCCTGCCAGTCGACACCCGGCAGAGCTGGCAATGCGCCTGCCGCCGCCAGCAGTGCCGCAGGCATCGCTGCCAACAGGGCTGCTAACAGTTTACTGCCGATGTGGGTCATGCGCGATCAGTTGTAGAGCCGAGTCACCGGCACCACGTCATAGACCGTGTTGCCGGGCAGCAGCCAAAAAAGTTTCACGACCGCAGAACCACTGCTTTCATAGTACTCGACCGTGATCGTGTGCCGGCCTTCCGTATAGGTGCGCGCCGACGAGGTGTTGCGGGTTGCCGAATGGGCGGTCCAGTTGTTGATGATCCGCACACCATCGACATAGACGCGCACGCCATCATCGGACAGCGTCTGGAACCGGTAGCTGCCGGTTGACGGGATTTCAATCTGGCCGATCCAACGGGCCGAGAAATTGTTGGTTCCTACGCCCGGGCCCGGCGATCCGGTTCCCCAGTCAAAGTTGATGCCTTCGACCCGCTGCAGCACCGCGCTGCCAGTCAACTTGGTGTTGTTGAAGTAAGCGCCGGCCAGCCCAGCCCCGAAGTTGGTCGGCGTCGGCGCTGTCGCCTCATCGCTGCCGATCTGCAGCAGGTAGGCTGCAACATCATCGAGCTCCGTGGCCGTCAGGCTGACGTTGTTATGCATCTGGATGGCCTGCTGGACGGTCCCTGCGGACCCATCATGCAACCAGGGCGCGGTGCGAAAAACATCGCGCAGCGTCGGCGGATCGATACCCGTCAACGGCCCGGCGAGCCGCTGGCCGCTGGACGGCTTGATCGTGCCAATATCGCTCAGGGTGCTGGCGTTGAGGCTGTTAGTAAAGTTCACGCCAGCATGGCAGGCCGCACAGTTCCTGACGGCGAATACCAGTCGCCCCGCCTGCGCCTGGGCGGTCAGAGTGCCGTCGTTGTTTCGATAGGGACTCACGGCAAAGGTATTCAGCGAGGCCACATAGGCCGCCAGCGCATCCAGGTCCGTGCTGACACCGGCCTTGGGATCGCCTAACGGCTGGTTGCGCGTACCGGTATTGAATTGCGCGTCGCTCATGAGCCCCGTGCCGCCGGACAAATTGCGGATCTGGCCTTCGAAGTCCTGCAGTTCGTCGAAGTTCGACGACCAGTGCAGGAAGCCGTGGCCGGCCGCGCGGCCTTCGAGACTGATGGTGTTGCGCAAGCCCTCGCCAAAGCCTGTCAGGTCCCAGACGCGGCCGTCCTGACCACCGCTGTTGTGGCAGGCCGCACAGCTGATGTAGGCGTCGCGAGACAGACGAGTGTCCTTGGCATCGTAAAAGAGTTGCTTGCCGCGCAGCACCGTGCTCGACAGCTTTTCCGTAATGACGCTGCTCATCGTGGCCAGTAACGGCACTGAGTTGGACGCACGATCCATGAGCCCGCCCAGGTCGAACACACTGACAGTCCGGTCCATGAAATTGCTGACAAACAACTTGCGACCGTCGGCTGACACCACCAGGCCCTGCGGCGCCCGCCCGGTCTGGATGCGGAACATCTCGGCCCGGCCATAGGCATTCACGACCGCGACTTCGCGCGACGTCTCCAGCGCCACGAACATGTAGACGCCCTGCGGATCGAACGCGGCGGCACTGGCGACGCCCGCGTTGTCATGATCGATGCGCGAAATATAGTCCTCCGTAGCGGAACCCAGGTCGATGCGCGAGGAAATGGCGCGCACCGTATTCTGGAAATTCAGCGGCTGGCCGTTACGCAGCACGCCGCGCTTGATGTTGTCCTGCTTGGATGGCACCCAGCCCGAGACACCGTCGGGAGAAATGGCCATCGAGCCGAGGTAATTCGGGATGCCACGGCCCGAATTTTCAAAATCCGGCAGTTCACTGTGGCGCAGCACGGCGGTGCTGACGGCACTGAGATCGGTTGCGTTCAGCACGCGCAGTTCGGCGCCATAGATCAGACCGTTTTCCTCGGTGACCACCGCCGCCGTCGACTCGCCAGGCAGTCGACCGGTGACAAAACGCGGCACATACAGCTTGCTGCCGTCGGCGCTGATCGCCAGGTGGCGCTGGCCCGGCGGTAGAGCCGCGGTAGCTAACACCGCGCCGGTGACTGGATCCAGCTTCTGTACCTGGCCCAGCCCCTCGCTGGCCACATAAACTGAAGCACCGTCCGGCGAAATCACGATGCCATAGGGCCGCGAGCCGCGCTGCAAGGCGACGCTGCGAGTCACCGTCTGAGTCGCGCTGTCGATGACACTCAGGTTGTCACTGTCCCGGTTGGCGACCCAGACCTGGCCGTTAGCTGCGACCGCCACGGTACGGGGCGACCGCCCCACTGCGATCTCGCTCAACCGCTGATTGGTGCTGCCGTCGAACACGCTGACGGAGTCGTTATCCGGGTTGACCGACCAGACGAGCGGATTGTTGCCAGCACGGTCCTGCCAGGCGATTGCCGTCGAGGACATCGGCTTGCCAGCGGTCGTCGGCAGGTGCACGCGCTGCACGAAAGTCTGCGATCGTGTAATGCCGCGATCGTCGTTCGCGCGCACCGTGGCGTAATAGATACCCGGCGCCGTGTACAGGTGCGAAATGCTGTTGCTCGTGGACCAGGCCGTGTCGCCGGTGCCATCGCCGAAGTTCCATTGATACAGCACGTTGACGGCATTGCTGGTCGAGGCCGTGTAGGTTGCGCTATTGCCGTAGACCGCGGGCGGTGGCGGCGCCAGGGAATTGAGGATCAGCGCATCCACCTGCGTCACATGCCAGATGAAGGCCTTGCTGTCATTGTTGATGCCGTCGCTGGCGGCCACGGAGACGTTGTAGTCGCCGATCGTGTTAGGCGTACCGCTGATCAGGCCACTGGTCGAATCAAGCACGACTCCCGGCGGCAGACCGACCGCGGCGTAGCCGAGCGCGTCGCCGTTGGGATCCGATGCCTGAATCTGCAAACTGACAAACGTGCCCGATACAGTGCTCTGGTCGGCCGGTTGCGTCACGGTGGGCGTAATGGCTGGATTGGGATTGGGAGCAATGCCGACCTTCAGGATTCTGGCCTTGGACGGCACGCCGTTGTTGTCTATGACGAACAGCATGTAGTAGCCGGGTGTTGCCTGGCTCGCCTTGGTCGGCGCCTGCACCATGAGTCGATTGCCAACGGTATTGAACGTCAGCTCGGCAAAGCGCTGCTCCATGTTGAAGCTGTGCGTCACTGATGCGTTCTTGATCAGCGTGACCCGCGAAATGCTGGCGGCGTTAGCGAAGTCGACCGGGAAAGTCTCGCCGATATCGATCTGCGTGGGCGCAGTCGCAGTCACGATAGCGGGCCGGGGTGCGAACACGCCGGTGGCGTCATAAAGATACGGCGGGTAATAGATTTCGGCGTTGGTGTTGACTTCAGGGCCCGGTGCGCCGCCGCCGCTCACCAGGACGCTGGCATCGGGCAGCAGGACCGAGCCTGAGTGATAGAGACGTGACTTGACAGCCGTCGCGCCAATCGTCCAGGTGCCGGTCGTCGGGTTCCAGATCTCGGCCGTGCGGTTCACGCCTGTTAGCTGGTTCCAGACCTCGCTGCCGCCGGTGACCACTACCCGGCCGTCCGCCATCACGGTCGCGTTGGCGAGCTTGCGCATCGTGGCCATGTTGCTGGTCGCGGTCGCGACCGGACTGCCGCTGTTGATATCGATGACAACGGCGCCATTGGACGAGCCGCCCATCTGCAAAATGCGCCCGGGGCGGAACATGACGACGGTGGAATCGCCACCGCGGCTGCTCGCCGGCGTAGAGCCGACACGCGTGATGGAACCGGTACCCGCCGTATTGACGTAGTACATGTTGCCGCCGCTGTCGTAGCCGAACACGCGGCCGTCCGGAGCGACGAAGTTACGGGGGAAATCGTAGGACAATGCGGAAGTGTCGGCATTGCTCAACAGCCGGTAGGTTCCATCGAGTTGCCGGACTTCCGGGCGATCCGTGCCGCCGTTGCCGCCCTGCGTGTAGATCTCGCCATTCAGCAACACGGTCGACGACGAATACCAGCGCGCGCGATTGAGGTTGCCGCCGCGGGTCAGGGTGTTATTGGCCGGGTTGAAGATGTTGGTGTTGTTGTTACCGGTATTGGTTGTTGCCGTGCCGGTCCAGTTGTCGCCGCCGTTCAGGACCACCTGGCCGGATTGCGGCAGCACGACCTGCGAGCCGCAGAAGATATCGGTGCCGGTCTGGTTGGGCAGCAACAGGTGGCCGACGTTAATGTCGCCCGCCGCCGGATCCCAGACGTCGTATTCGAAATAACCGGTCTGCTGACCGTCGGTGCGGCTGCCGTAGCTGAGGATGCGGCCGTCCGGCAGCATGACCGTGTGCACGGTAATCAGTGGCCAGTTGCCGACCGGCGAGAAGGTGCCGCGGACATTGTCGGCCCTCGCGACATTGGCGAGACCTGACAGGATGAAGCCTGCGAACAGCACAGGCGCAATAGTCCTGCGAACGGAATTGATCATTGACGCGGCCCCCGACATTGTTCTTATTAGTGAGCGCTTGGTGCACGCTAACACAACTGTCCGGCAGTTCAACTGCATCGAGGCAACATCAGCCAGCGCACGATTTTTTTGCCGCTTATTGTCAAAACGGGCGCCGCAATGGGGCCCCTGCCGGCGATGCCGTCAGCGCGGCTCGTAGCCCAGGTTGGGCGCCAGCCAGCGTTCAGTGACCGCGAGCGCCTGTCCCTTGCGGGACGCGTAGTCCGCAACCTGGTCGCGATCGATCTTGCCCACGGCGAAATAGCGCGCGTCCGGGTGCGAGAAATACCAGCCGCTGACCGCGGCCGTCGGCAGCATCGCAAAACTCTCGGTCAGCGTCATGCCGGTGTTAGCCTGGACATCCAGCAGCTGCCAGAGCGTGGCCTTTTCGGTGTGGTCCGGGCAGGCCGGGTAGCCCGGCGCCGGGCGGATGCCGCGGTATTCCTCGGCGATCAATGCCGCGTTAGACAGGCTCTCCTGCGGCGCATAACCCCACAGTTCGCGCCGTACGCGCTGATGGAAGTGCTCCGCGGCGGCTTCTGCGAATCGATCGGCCAGCGCCTTCAACATGATGGACGAATAATCATCATGGGCCGCCTCGAATCTGGCGACGTGCGCATCGATGCCGCCACCCGCGGTCACCGCGAAGCCACCGATGTAATCCAGCTTGCCGCTGGCACGCGGCGCCACGTAGTCTGCGAGGCATTCATGCGGCTGACCCGGCGCCTTGTTCTTCTGCTGGCGCAAATGATGCAGCGTCGCAATGACTTTGCTGCGGCTCTCATCCGCATAAACCTCGATATCGTCACCGACGGCGTTGGCCGGCCAAAAACCTAACACGGCGTCGGCCCGCAGCCAGCGCTCGGCGAGCAGCTGCTTCAGCATGCGGCGGGCATCTTCATAAAGGCTGCTCGCAGCTTCGCCAACCACCGGATCCGTCAGGATGTCCGGGTACTTGCCGGCAAATTCCCAGGCGTTGAAGAACGGCATCCAGTCGACGTATTCGAGCAGTTTGTCTAACGGATAATCCCGGAAAACCTGCACGCCGATCTGGCTCGGCCGCACCGGCTGCCAGGCGGCCCAGTCGATCGGACGACGATTGGCACGCGCCGCATTGATACTGAGTTCCGGCAGTTTTGCCGTCTTGCCGGCGTGCTGGACGCGCCGCCGCTCATGTTCGCGATCGTTTTCCTCGGCGAAGGTCACACGCCCGGTCGCATTCATCAGCGTCTGGCAGATGCCTACCGAGCGGGATGCGTCCTTGACGTAGACGACAGGCTCGGCGCGCTGCGGGGCAATCTTGACCGAGGTGTGTGCCGGCGAGGTGGTCGCGCCGCCGATCAGCAGCGGCTGGCGCATGCCGCGGCGTTTCATTTCGCGCGCGACGTGCACCATTTCATCGAGCGACGGCGTAATGAGGCCCGAGAGACCGATCAGGTCCGCATTCTCGCGCAGCGCGACATCGAGGATCTTTTCCGCCGGCACCATGACGCCGAGGTCGATGACTTCGAAGTTGTTACATTGCAGCACCACGCTGACGATGTTCTTGCCGATGTCATGCACATCGCCCTTGACGGTCGCGATGACGACCTTGGCCTGGGCCCGGATCACGCCGCCACGCGCGGATTCGATATGGGGAATCAGGTGTGCGACCGCCTTTTTCATGACCCGCGCGCTCTTGACGACCTGCGGCAGGAACATTTTTCCGGAGCCGAACAAGTCGCCGACGACGTTCATGCCGTCCATCAGCGGGCCCTCGATGACGTCGATCGGGTGCCCGGCGCCCTGGCGCGCTTCCTCGGTGTCCGCGACCACGAATTCGTCCAGGCCCTTGACCAGCGCATGTTCCAGGCGCTTCGCGACCGGCCAGGAGCGCCAGGCATCGTCGACCTCGCGGCGCACGACCCCGCCATCGCCTTTGTAGCGCCCGGCGAGTGCTAACAAGCGCTCGGTCGAATCCGCGCGCCGGTTGAGGATGACATCTTCAACCGCCTCGCGCAGCTCGGTGTCGATGTCTTCGTAAATGCTCAGCTGCCCGGCATTGACGATGCCCATGTCCATGCCGGCCTTGATTGCGTGATACAGGAACACGCTGTGCATCGCGGCGCGCACCGGTTCATTGCCGCGGAACGAAAACGACACGTTGCTGACGCCGCCGCTGACCATCGCCTGCGGCAACTGCTGCTTGATCGCGCGTGTCGCCTCGACAAACGCCTGCGCGTAGCCGTTGTGTTCCTCGATGCCGGTCGCCACCGCAAAAATGTTAGGGTCGAAGATGATGTCTTCGGCCGGAAAGCCGATCTTGTCGGTCAGCAGCTGATAGCAGCGTTTGCAGATGGAGACCTTGCGTTCCAGCGTATCGGCCTGGCCCTGCTCGTCGAAGGCCATGACCACGACCGCGGCGCCGTAGTCGCGCAGTTTCCGGGCCTGCGCCAGGAAAGACGCCTCGCCTTCCTTGAGGCTGATGGAATTGACGACCGCCTTGCCCTGCACGCACTTGAGACCCGCCTCGATCACCGTCCACTTCGAGGAATCGATCATCACCGGCACGCGCGCGATGTCCGGCTCGGCGGCGGCCAGGCGCAGGAAGCGCGTCATCGCCGCTTCCGAATCGAGCATGCCCTCGTCCATGTTGACATCGATGATCTGCGCGCCCGACAGCACCTGCTGGCGCGCGATATCGAGCGCCGCGTTGTAATCGCCGGCTTCGATCAGCTTGCGGAATTTCGCCGAGCCCGTGACGTTGGTGCGCTCGCCGACATTCACAAACAGCGATGCGTCGTCGATAGTCAGCGGCTCGAGGCCCGACAGCCGGCAGGCGCGCGGCATTGCCGGGATCTCGCGCCGCGGCGCACCGCTGACCGCCTGCGCCAGTGCCCGAATGTGCTCGGGCGTCGTGCCGCAGCAGCCACCGACGATATTGAGCAGCCCGGCTTCGCCGTATTCCCTGAGGATGGCGGCCATTTCCGCGGCCGACTGATCGTATTCGCCAAAAGCGTTAGGCAGGCCGGCATTGGGATAGGCACAGACCGCGGTGTCCGCGAGCCGCGCCAGTTCCGCGACATACTGGCGCAGCTGCTCCGCACCTAACGCGCAATTGAGGCCCACCGCCAGCGGAGCCGCATGGCGGATGGAATTCCAGAAGGCCTCGGTGGTCTGGCCGGAGAGCGTGCGCCCCGACGCGTCGGTGATCGTGCCGGACACGATGATTGGCAACTCGACACCCGCCTCCTCAAAACTGTTGCGCACCGCCACCAGCGCAGCTTTCGCATTCAGCGTGTCAAACACTGTCTCGATCAGGATCAGGTCGACGCCACCGTCGATGAGCGCCAGCGTGGCTTCACGATAGGCAGCGACCAGTTCGTCGAAACTGACGTTGCGAAAGCCCGGGTCGTTGACATCCGGCGAGATGGACGCGGTGCGGTTGGTCGGACCTAACGCGCCGGCCACGAACCGGGCCTTACCGGAACTTGCTGCAACCTCATCGGCGATCCGCCGCGCCAGTTGCGCCGCCGCCCGGTTCAGCTCCGGCGCCAGCGCCTGCATGCCGTAGTCGGCCTGCGCGATGGTGGTCGAATTGAAGGTGTTGGTTTCGATGATGTCGGAACCGGCTTCCAGATAGGCGCGGTGGATCTCGGCAATGATCTCGGGCCGGGTCAGCGTCAGCAGGTCATTGTTACCTTTGACATCCTGGGACAAATTCGCGAAGCGCGCGCCACGATAACCCGCTTCATCGAGGCGATGCTGCTGGATCATGGTGCCCATTGCGCCGTCGAGCAGCACGATGCGCTCGCGCAGCAGCTGCTTCAGCGCGGCAATGCGTTGCGGGCGATCCATCAGGCCGCCCTCACGCCTAACGCGTGGCAGATCGCGTAGGTCAGTTCAGCCCGGTTCAGGGTGTAAAAATGAAACTCGGAGACCCCGCCCCGCTCGCGCAAGCGAGTCACTTGCTGGATCGCGACGTTAGCCGCGATCAGGCGGCGGGTTTCCGGATCATTCTCGAGCCCGACAAAGCGCTCGGCCAGCCAGTCCGGAATGGTCGCGCCACAACTTGCGGCAAACCTGGTGACCTGCGGGAAGCGCGTGATCGGCAGGATGCCGGGCACGATGCTGACGTTGATGCCGGCGGCGGCGCAGCGATCCCGAAAGCGAAAATAGACATCGTTGTCATAGAAAAACTGTGTAATCGCGCGGGTAGCGCCGGCATCGACTTTGCGTTTCAGGTTGTCGAGGTCCTGCTCAGCGCTCTGTGCCTCCGGATGAACTTCCGGATACGCGGCCACGGAGATATCGAAGTCGGCGACCGTCCGGAGCCCCGCGACCAGGTCGCTGGCATAGGCAAAGCCCTGCGGATGTGGCTCATAAGCCGCGATTCCCGCGGGCGGATCGCCGCGCAACGCCACGATGTGCCGGATGCCCTCGGCCCAGTAGCGCCGCGCGATCGCCAGGACTTCTTCGCGGGGCGCACCCACGCAGGTCAGGTGTGGCGCGCTGGTCAGCTGGGTGTCACGCTGCACGCGCGACACCAGGTCATGGGTGCGTTCGCGCGTCGAGCCGTCCGCGCCATAGGTCACGGACACAAAACGCGGCGCGAGTGGCGCCAGTCGTTGCACCGACTGCCAGAGCGTCGCGCCCATGGCGGGGTCGGCCGGCGGAAAAAACTCGAAGCTGACGCTGATCGGTGCCGTCATGCGTCCCGGCCCTGGCGAACGGCGCCGCCGGCGCGCGCCGACTGCAGCCCGCTGGCTAACAGCCAGTGCTCGCCCGCGGCTTCCACCGGCAGCAGCCGCTCACAGGAAATGCCCTGCGCCGCGAGCAGCGCGCGGACCCGGAACAGCGGATGCGCCTTGCCTTCGGCCTCGCTGTCTTCAAGCGTGTCGTAAGGCAGCCCCAGCAACACGCGGCTGTGGGGCACGAGCCGCGCGCCAGCGTCCGCCACGGCCTGATCGAGATCTGCGACTCCCGCCGCCGCAATACACACGAGATCAAAATCTGCCTGTTGGCCGCTGTCGCCGGCCCACTCAAAAGCGACGCCCTGTTCGCGGCCGTAGGCCGCAAGCGCGCGTCGCAATGCCGGCTCGGTCGCGACTACACGCAACACCGCCGCGGACTCCTGCAGCCAGGCCAGCACCGGACCGTGGGCGACGTTGACCGCCAGGACCCGCGCGCTAGCCATGTTGTTAGCCAGCTGGCGAAACCCGGCGGCGAGGCGCTGGCCAAAGAGTGAGTCGGCCGTAAAGACCTGTGCGGACGGCGCGGTCGCCAGGCGCGCCAGACGCGCCTGATCGCGACGCTGGGCCGCATCCGAGGCCTGCACCGGCGTCAGCGCAGCTTTGAGCCAGGCCGAGTTACGCGCGTCATCCGACCAGCCGTAACGAACCTCGCGGCCGGACTGCGCACGGCTCAGCAGACCCGCGCGCGCCAGGGTCGCCAGATGCCGCGACACCGCGGGCTCCGGCAGGCCGAGCACCCGGGCCAGTTGTCCAACCAGCAAATCCCGCTCGCGGCAGGACAGCATCAGGCGCAGGCGCGTCGGTTCGGCCAAAGCTGCAAAACTGCGGGACAACTGGCTCAGCTGGGTCATACCTTTATTATTGCACAATAATGCATATAAAGATTGCTGCGCTGCACATAATGCCGCGCGGGGCGGAAATCAGCGCAGGCTGAGCAGGTCGGCGTTGCCGCCGGTCGCCGTGGTGTTCACGGTCAGGGTGCGTTCGTGGACGAAACGGCTGAGATAGTGCGGACCGCCGGCCTTGGGGCCGGTCCCGGACAGGCCGCTGCCGCCGAACGGTTGCACGCCGACCACGGCGCCAATCATGTTGCGGTTCACATAGCAGTTGCCGGCGCTGCTCAGCCGCCAGACTTCACGCCAGGTGGATTCGAGCCGGGTCTGCACGCCCAGCGTCAATGCATAGCCGTTGGCGCGCAGGTCAGCTAACAACTCGGGCAGGCGGTCGGCGCGGTAGCGCACTACATGCAGGATTGGACCGAACTGCTCGCTGGTCAGCGCCCGAACACTGTCGAGTTCGACCAGATGCGGCAGCACGAAATGTCCCGCGGCACCCACTGCCACCGGGCGCCCGGTCGCGAGGATGCGCGCCTCACGCCCGATGCGCGCGACGTAATCGGTCAGCTTGCGGGCCGCATCACTGGAAATGACCGGCCCCAGATCGGTGGCGAGATCCGCCGGATCGCCGGTAACGAGGTCCTGCATGGCGCCGATCAGCGTCTCGATGATCCGATCGGCGACATCCTCCTGCACGCATAGCAAACGCAACGCGGAACAGCGCTGCCCGGCGCTGCCAAATGCACTGGTCACCGCATCGTCCACTACCTGCACCGGCAGCGCGGTGGAATCGACGATCATCGCGTTGATACCGCCGGTTTCGGCAATCAGCGGCAGGATCGCGCCGGCACGTGACGCCAGCGCGCGATTGAGCCACTGCGCCGTGGCGGTGGAGCCGGTGAACACCACACCCGCCAGCGCCGGGTGCGCAAGCGCCGCCGCGCCGAAAGCCGCGCCGCGCATCGGCAGACATTGCAGCACCTCGGGCGGAACCCCGGCTTCATGCAGCAGCGCGGTCATCTGCGCCCCGATCAGCGAGGTGGTCTCGGCGGGTTTCGCAACCACCGCGTTGCCCGCGACCAGCGCTGCGGCAACCTGGCCGGTGAAGATAGCTAACGGAAAATTCCAGGGACTGATGCAGGCGAACACGCCGCGCCCGGTGAGCGTCAGTTCGTTGGTTTCGCCGGTGGGTCCGGTCAGTCGTTGCGGCGCCAGCAGCGTGCGGCGCGCTTCAGCGGCGTAATAACGGCAAAAGTCGATCGCCTCGCGCCATTCCGCGATGGCGTCCGGCAGTGTCTTGCCGGCTTCGCGTACTAACAAACTCAGGTAATCCGCACGCCGCGACTGCAGCAGGTCCGCCGCGCGCTCCAGACAGGCGGCGCGTGGCTCGACGCCGAGCAGGTCCCACGCGGTCCAGGCATCGGCGGCGGCGGAGAACGCGCGCTCGACATCGGCCGGCGAACCAAAGCGCAGCTCGCCCGGGCGATCCTGCGAATTCGCCGGGTTCACCACCGCGACGCTTTCGCCCTCGGGCGGGCCGGCCTGATAGCTGCGCGCGGCGCGTTCCGCCAGCTCGCGCTGCATGAGCTGCAGTTCGCGCTGCAGACCGAAATCGACGCCGGGCGAATTGGCGCGTGCGGCGCCGTACAACTGCGGCGGCAATGGGATGCCTGGATGCGGCAGCGCTGCGGGATCGCTGAGGCCGGCCCAGGGGTCCTGCACCAGCTCATCGACCGGCACGCTCTCGTCCATGAAGCGATTCACGAACGAGGTGTTAGCACCGTTCTCGATCAGGCGCCGCACCAGGTAGGCCAGCAGATCGGCATGCTCGCCAACCGGGGCATAGGCTCGCACCGGCGGAAAACTCGCGACCTGGCGCCGCGCTTCGTCATACAGCAGCGCGCCCATGCCATGCAGGCGCTGGAACTCATAACCGCGCGCATCCGGCGCCATGGCCAGCACCGCCGCGATGCTGTGCGCATTGTGGGTTGCGAACTGCGACCAGATCCGCTCCCGCTTTGCTAACAAACGCGCCGCACAGGCAAGCCAGCAGATGTCAGTAGTCGACTTGCGCGTGTAAACCGGATAGCCCGCAAGTCCGCGCTCCTGGGCACGCTTGATCTCGGTATCCCAGTACGCGCCCTTGACCAGCCGCACGGTCATGCGCCGGCCGGTGGCGCGGCACAGCTCATCGACCCAATCGATGACGGCTGCCGCGCGCTTGCCATAGGCCTGCACCGCCAGCCCCAGGCCCGGCCAGTCGCGCGTGGTGCTGTCGCGGGCCAGCGCCTCGATGACCGCGAGCGAAATCTCGAGGCGGTCGGCTTCCTCGGCATCGATCGTGACGCCGACATCACGCGCCGCTGCGGCCCGCACCAGTTGCAGTGCGCGCGGCGTCAGGTTGCGGTGCACGGTGTGCGCATGGGTCAGCGCGAAACGCGGTTCCAGCGCGGACAGCTTGACCGAAATGGCGGACCGGCTGTGCAGCGGTTCGCCGACGCGCTCCGCGCCGAGCGCTGCAATTGCATGCAGGTAGGCGGTCTGGTAATTGTCCGCTTCGCGCTGGGTACGCGCGCCCTCACCTAACATATCGAACGAGCACAAGGCCAGCGGTGCTTCCGAACGGCTGCGGGACAGCGCTTCCTCGATGCTGCGCCCGACCACGAACTCGCCGCCGGTGATTATCATCGCGCGGCGCATCGCCTGGCGGATCAGCGGTTCGCCGCTGCGGCGCATCAGGCTGCGCAGCCAGCCACCGGCATCGACGCGCATGGCGGCCGGCAAATCCACGATGCGTCCGGTCAGCATCAGGCCCCAGGTCGAGGCATTGACGAACAGCGAGTCCGACTGCCCTGCATGCTGCGACCAGTCGCCGGCGGTGAGCTTTTCGGCGATCAACTTGTCGGCTGTCGCGCCGTCCGGAATCCGCAGCAGTGCCTCTGCCAGGCACATGAGCGCGATACCCTCGTGGTTGGCGAGCCCGAACTCCTGCAGGAAGGCATCGAGATAGCTGCGTTCGTCAGCGCGCGCACGCGCGCCGCTGACAAACTGCCGCGCGCGCTGCAGCGTGGCGGCGCGGATCGACTCCGCGGGCGGCGCTCCTAACGCCAGCACCGCGCCGGTCTCGTCGCGTCCGGCAGCGTCACGAAGCGCTTCCCAGGCGGCTGTCAGAGCGGCGCTCATGGTCAATTGACCCGCTGCGACGCCGGCGGCGGCGCATCCGCCTGCAGCAGCCCGGTGACGTCGATCGCATCGAACCGCCAGGGTTTCTGGCAAAACTCGCAAGTCACGGTCACGGCGCCCTGCTCCTCGATAAGCTCCCGCAGCTCCCCTTCCCCTAACGACCGTAGCACGCCGGCGATGCGTTCGTGGCTGCAACGGCAGCGGAAGCGCACGGCCTGCGGCTCAAACAGGCGCACATCCTCACCGGCGCCGCAGTGGCGCGCGAGCGAGGCGCAATCGGTTACTGCCAGATCCGGTACAGGGAAATCTCGCAGCACGGCCGCGGACCGCTCCCAGAGTTGATCCGGATCCGGCGCGTCAACGACCGCACTGCCGCCGGTGAGCGGCAAGCGCTGCAACAGCACGCCGGTCGCGCCGTCACCATCGGCGGTCAGTCGCAACACCGTCGGCAACTGTTCGGATTGCTGGCAATAGTGCTCCAGGGCTTCAGCGAGTGAAGCACCGGCCAGCGGCACGATGCCCTGGTAGCGCGAGGACGCGTCCGCTGCCGTCTCGACGGTCACGGTCAGCTGCCCGGCTCCGGCGAGCGCCAGGAAATCCGGCCGCACGGCGTCCGCATCGAATCGCGCCAGGGCGCGCAAATCGAAGGAGTTGCTGCACTGGACCACCAGCAGGCGCACCGCGCCGTTGCCCTGCAACTGCAGCGTCAGCGTACCGTCAAACTTGAGTGTTGACGCCAGCAGTACCGCGGCAGCAGCCGCCTCGCCTAACAAGTCGCGCACGGGTTGCGGATAGCTGGCGTGTTCGCGCAGCGCTTCCCAGACCGAGTCCAGCCTGACCCACTGGCCGCGCACCGCGCCGCCCTGCAGCACGAACCGCCGCACTGAGTCCTGATCGCTCACCCGGCCAGCATCTTCTTGAGCAACTCGTTGAGCTGCGCGGGGTTGGCCTTGCCAGCGGTGGCCTTCATGACCTGGCCGACAAAGAACCCGAACAGCTTGTCCTTGCCGGAACGATAATCCGCAAGCTGGCCTGGATTCTTCGCCATGACATCCTGGATCGCCTTTTCGATGGCGCCGGAGTCGGTGATCTGGCGCAAGCCGCGCGCTTCGATGATGGCGTCGGCACTCTTGCCGTCCGCCCACATCGCCTCGAAGACTTCCTTGGCGATCTTGCCGGAAATCGTATTGTCGCGGATCCGCGCGATCAGTCCGGCCAGCGCGGCCGCATCGACCCGGGACGCACCGATTTCCAGGTTGTTAGCATTGAGCTGCGCCGACAGGTCACCCATGACCCAGTTGGCGCACAGCTTGGGATCACCACCGGCGCGTTGCACGACGTCTTCATAGAACGCGGCGATTTCGCGGCCGGCCGTCAGCACGCCGGCATCGTATTCCGACAGGCCGAAGGCACTGACGAAGCGCGCCGCCTTGGCGTCCGGCAGTTCCGGCAGGCTGCGGCGCACCGCGGCGATCGCTGCTTCGTCAATCACCACGGGCAGCAGGTCCGGGTCCGGGAAATAACGGTAGTCGTTCGCTTCTTCCTTGGAACGCATCGAGCGGGTCTCACCCTTGTCAGGGTCGTAGAGCCGCGTCTCCTGCACCACCTTGCCGCCGGATTCGATGACATCGATCTGCCTCGCAACTTCGTAGTTGATCGCTTTCTCGACGTAGCGGAACGAGTTGATGTTCTTGATTTCGGCGCGGGTGCCGAATTTTTCCGCGCCCTTGTGACGCACCGAGACGTTAGCATCGCAACGGAACGAGCCTTCCTGCATGTTGCCGTCGCAGATCTCGAGATAGCGCACCAGCGTGTGAATCTTCTTCATGTACGCGACCGCTTCCCGGGCGGAACGCATGTCGGGCTCTGAGACGATTTCCAGCAGCGGCGTGCCGGCGCGATTGAGGTCGATGCCGGATGAACCGGCGATGCCCTCGTGCATGGACTTGCCGGCATCCTCTTCAAGGTGCGCGCGCGTGATGCCGATGTGCTTGCGGGTACCGTCTTCGAGCAACACGTCGACCGCGCCGCCCGCCACGATTGGCAGCTCGTACTGCGAAATCTGGTAGTCCTTGGGCAGATCCGGGTAAAAGTAGTTCTTGCGCGCAAATACCGAGCGCTCAGCCACCTGCGCGCCGACCGCCAGGCCGAACTTGATCGCCATGCGCACCGCTTCGGTGTTCAGCACCGGCAGCACGCCCGGGTAACCGAGGTCGACGAGATTGGCCTGGCTGTTAGGTGCCGCGCCATAGGCCGTGGCCGAGGATGAAAAGATCTTGGAGCGCGTGGCCAGCTGCGCGTGAATCTCGAGTCCGATGACGGTTTCCCATTCCATGGCTGGTTTTTCCACGGCTAGTTCACCCAGGCCGGCGGCACGCGCGCGTGCCAGTCGGTCTCCTGCTGATAGCGATGCGCCAGATTCAACAGCCGCGCTTCGCTGAAATGCGGCCCCATGATCTGCAGACCCAGCGGCAGGCCGCCGGCAAAGCCGCAGGGTATCGACAGCCCCGGTATGCCGGCCAGGTTGGCGCCGATGGTGTAGATGTCGTTGAGATACATCGTGATCGGGTCCGAGGTCTTGGCGCCAAGCGGAAACGCCGCGGTCGGCGAGGTCGGCCCGACCAGCGCGTCGACTTCGCCAAAGGCGCGGGCAAAATCCTGCGCGATCAGCTGCCGGACTTTCTGCGCCTTGAGGTAATAGGCGTCGTAGTAACCGGCGGACAGCACATAGGTGCCCGTCATGATGCGGCGCTTGACCTCCGCGCCGAAGCCCTCGCCACGCGAGCGCTTGTAAAGATCCATGAGGTCGCGCGGATTCTCGCAGCGATAGCCGTAGCGAACGCCGTCAAAACGCGCGAGGTTCGACGAGCACTCGGCCGGCGCGACCACGTAATAGGTGGGCACCGACAGCGGCAGGTTCGGGCAGCTAACGTCCTTGAGTTTCGCGCCGAGCTTTTCGTACACCTTCAGGGCGTCACGAACCGCCTGGCCGCAGGCGGCATCCAGGCCGGCGTCAAAAAACTCGCGCACCACGCCGATGGTGACGCCGTTGAGGGAATCGCCCAGGGTGGCGGCATAGTCCGGCACCGGCGAATCGACGCTGGTGGAGTCCCGGGGATCGAAGCCCGCCATGGCGCGCAGCATCAGCGCCGAGTCCTCGGCGGTCACTGTTAGCGTGCCGGCCTGGTCGAGCGACGAGGCGAAGGCGATCATGCCGTAGCGCGACACGCGACCGTAGGTGGGCTTGAGACCGGTGATGCCGCACAGCGCCGCCGGCTGGCGTATCGAGCCGCCGGTGTCGGTGGCGGTCGCCGCCGGCGCCAGCCGCGCCGCGACCACGGCCGCCGAGCCTCCCGAGGAACCGCCGGGCACCAGGGTGGCATCCCAGGGATTGCGGACTGGACCGTAGAAGCTGGTTTCGTTGGACGAGCCCATCGCGAACTCGTCCATGTTGGCCTTGCCGAGCATGACCATGCCGGCCGCTTTCAGGCGCGCGACCACAGTGGCGTCATAGGGCGACACGAAATTCGACAGCATCTTCGAGCCGCAGGTCGTCAGCACGCCCTCGGTACAGAAAATGTCCTTATGAACCATGGGGATACCGCGCAGCGCCCCGGTCTCGCCCGCCGCCAGCCCGGCGTCCGCCGCCCGCGCGGCAGCTAACGCCTGCGCGCCTGTTAGCGTGATCATCGCGTTCAACCCGGGCTGCGCGGCGCTGAGCCGGGCGAGCAGCGTCTGGGTCAGCTCCACGCTGCTGAAGCGCCGTTCACGCAGTCCCGCAGCCATTTGCGCGATGGTCAAAGTGTGCATCACGTCTTACTCGATAACCTTGGGGACGACATATAGTGCGGCGGCAACCTGCGGTGCGTTGCGCTGATACTGCTCGTGGTGGTCGCTTTCGAGCACTTCATCCGCACGCAAACGCTGTGACTGACCCGGAAGCGGGTGGGCCATGGGCGTGATGCCGTCGGTTTTGGCGCGGTCGAGCTCGCCAACGAAGTTCATGATGCTCGACAGGGACTGCACATAGACGGGAATTTCCGTTTCTGTCAGGTTGAGGCGCGCCAAGTGCGCGATACTGTCGATGTCTTTGCGTGTCAGGCTCATGAGGATCTGCTGAAAACCGCTGAAAAAACGGCGCGCAATGATACACGCTTGCCTTGTGTCAAGTCTCACCCGTTGTTAAATTAGCAACCTTCTAACGGCGCTCGCTTGGCGCCCCCGGAATTACCCGATGTTCAAACGTTTTCGCGGTGCGTTTTCCACTGACCTGTCCATTGATCTTGGCACGGCCAACACCCTGGTCTATGTCCGCGGTCAGGGTATCGTACTCAACGAACCTTCGGTGGTCGCAATTCAGGATGACCCGAATCGCGGCACCAAGACCATCGTCGCGGTGGGCCAGGATGCCAAGATGATGCTCGGGCGCACGCCCGGGCACATCACGGCGGTGCGGCCGATGAAGGACGGCGTGATCGCCGACTTCACCTACACCGAGAAGATGCTGCAGCACTTCATCAAGAAGATTCACGGCAATCGTATCTTCAAGCCGGCGCCACGCGTGCTGGTCTGCGTGCCTTTCGGCTCGACCCAGGTGGAACGGCGCGCCATCCAGGAATCCGCCGAAGGCGCCGGCGCGCGCACCGTCAAGACAGTCAGCGAGCCGATGGCGGCTGCCGTGGGCGCGGGCCTGCCGGTACAGGAAGCCCGTGGCTCCATGGTGCTCGACATCGGCGGCGGCACCTCGGAAGTGGCGGTGCTGTCCCTGAATGGCATCGTCTACGCAAACTCGACCCGCATCGGCGGCGATCGGTTCGACGATGCGATCATCAACTACGTGCGCCGCAACTACGGCATCCTGATCGGCGAAGCGACGGCCGAACGTATCAAGCTCGAAATCGGCTCGGCCTACCCGGGCCAGCAGGTGCGCGAGATGTCGGTCAAGGGCCGCAATCTCTCCGAAGGCGTGCCGCGCAGCTTCATGCTGAATTCCAATGAAATTCTCGAGGCGCTGCAGGAGCCGCTGCAGGGCATCGTCAGCGCCGTCAAGCAGGCGCTGGAACAGACGCCGCCGGAACTGGGCGCGGACGTCGCCGACCGCGGCATTGTGCTAACAGGTGGTGGAGCGCTGCTGCGCGACATCGACAAGTTGCTGTCCGAAGAAACCGGCCTGCCGGTGTTCATCGCCGAAGATCCGCTGACCTGCGTTGCGCGCGGCGGCGGCCGAATCCTGGAGCTGATGGACGAACTCGGCCCCGGCCACTTCGGCGTCGAGTAGAGGTAGCCCACGAACCGCACGATTCGGCAACGCGGCCCGTCAGCGGGGTTCCGCTTCGCCTGTTACGCCGCGCTGGCTGTCGCGTTGATGTACATCGATCAACGCAAGGGCTGGCTGGAATCGGCACGTTACTCGCTCCAGGCCGCCACTTATCCGGTGCAGGTCGCGGCGAATTCCCCGTCGACGGCCTGGATTGCGTTGCGGGAATGGCTGCGGTCGCGCGACTCGATGCATCTGGAAATCGACCGGCTGCGGCTGGCTAACAAATTACTGGCGCTGCGCGCGATGCGCGTCGAGACGCTGGAGCGCGACAACAGCCGCCTGCAGGATCTCAAGCGGCAGATGCCGCCGCTGATCGAGCGCTGGCAACCCGCGTCGATTCTTTCTTCCGAGCTCACCAGCCTGCGACAGCGGCTGGTGATTGCGCGTGGCGCGCGCGAAGGCGCGTTCAAGGGCCAGGCCGTGCTCGGTCTGGGCGGCGTGTTAGGCCAGACATTGCGGGTCGGGCCATTCAGCGCCGAGGTCATGCTGCTGACCGATCCCGAACATGCGATGCCCGTGATGATCGTGCGCAACGGGCTGCGTACCATCGCACTCGGCGGCGGCTCGCGCGACGCGCTCAACCTGCCGTACCTGCCGGCGCAAAGCGACGTGCTGGTCGGTGATCAGCTGGTCAGCTCCGGGCTGGGCGGCGTGTACCCGGCCGGATTTCCGGTCGCAACCGTGACGCGAGTGCGCCGCGACGGCGCCAACGCACTGGCGGTCATCGATGCGCGGATGGCCGCGCCGGTGGATCGCGATCGCGAGGTGGCCCTGGTCTGGTTTGCCGCTGCTAACACCGCGGCGGCCGGCACGGCTGCGGATCTGCCGCCAGCGCCCAGCGGATTGCCAGCACCGTGAGCAACGCCGACCGCATACCACGCCTGGCCGCGATCCTGACCACCCTGCTGGCGCTGCTGCTGCAACTGCTGCCCCTGCCCACCGTGTTAGCCTGGTTAAGGCCCTCGTTCGCGGTGCTGACCGTGCTGTTCTGGTCGATAGCTGCACCACGAGCTGGCGGATTTTTCCTGGCCTTTGCGACCGGCCTCGCGCTCGATGTGTTCAAGGGCGCGGTGCTCGGCCAGCACGCGCTCGCGTTCGCTGTGGTTGTCTACGTCGCCATTCGTTACCACCTGCAACTGCGCAACAAGCCGCTGCTCGAGCAGGCGCTGTTTGTCGGCCTGATGATGCTGGTTTTCGAATCGATCATCTGGGCCATCGACGGCTGGAGTGGCCACCCGATGAATTCGGCCGAGCGTTGGGTGCCGGTCGCAACCGGCACCGCGGTATTTCCGCTGATCGTCGCACTGCTCGACCGCTACGCCGTCGCGCGTTAGTACTCCATGGCCCAGCGCGTCACCATCAAGGATAACTGGGGCGAGCAGCGGCTGTTCGAGGGCCGCATCTATTTCACTGCGGTCATCGCCGCGATACTTGCCGTTGCGTTGATCGGCCGGCTGAGCTACCTGCAGATCGTTCGTTTCGACTATTACACCGAACTCAGCCAGGGCAACCATGTGCGCATCGAGCCGCTGCCGGCCGCGCGCGGGGTCATCTACGATCGCAACGGCGCGGTGCTCGCCGAAAACCGGCCGGCCTACCAGCTCGAGCTGATCCGCGAACAGGTCGGCGGCGAAAAAGCGCTGCGTGCGACGCTCGACCAGCTGGTCCGGCTCAAGCTGCTCGACGGCGAGGAGATTCCGGACCTGCTGCGCACCATCCGCTCGCGCCGTGAGTTCGACACCGTGCCCCTGCGGCTGCGGCTCAGCGACGAGGAAATTGCGCGCTTCGCACTGCGCCGGTTTGAATTTCGCGGCGTCGACATACGCACGCGTCTCGCGCGCTACTATCCTAACGGCGAACTCGCAGTCCATGCGCTGGGTTACGTCGCCGCCATTGCCGAGCAGGATCTGCAACGTATCGACCGCGCCGCCTATGCGGGCACCAGCCTGATCGGCAAGCTCGGCGTCGAGGCTGCCTACGAAGGCCCGCTGCATGGCCAGAATGGCGCGCGCGAGATGCTGGTCAACGCCCAGGGCCGCTCGGTCGACAATCTGAGCAAGCTGGTCCCGCAGCTGCGTACCACGGTGCCCAGGCCGGGCACCAACCTGGTACTGAGCATCGACCTCGAGGTGCAGAAAGTGGCCGAACAGGCGATCCTGAATCAACGCGGCGCAATCGTCGCCATCGATCCGCGCAATGGCGATGTCATTGCGCTGGCAAGCCGGCCCGGGTTCGACCCCAACTTTTTCGGCCGCGGACTGACCCGCGCGGAGTTCGCGGCGCTGAATAACAACATCGACCGGCCGCTGTTCAATCGGGCGCTGCGCGGCACCTATCCGCCGGGCTCGACCATCAAGCCGGTGGTCGCGCTGGCGGCGCTCAGCAACGGCGTGATGGTTCCCGAGGATTCGCGCTTCTGCCGGGGCTATTACACCTTGCCCGGCAGCAGTCATCGCTTTCGCGACTGGAAGCCGAAGGGCCACGGTTCCGTGGACATGGTGCACGCGATCGCCCAGTCCTGCGACGTGTATTTCTATGGCGTGGCCGCGGCGCTGGGCCCGGACCGCCTGGCCGAGACGCTCGGCAAATTCGGCCTCGGCAGCATCACCGGCATCGACATCAGCGGAGAAAAATCCGGCTTGCTGCCGTCACCGGCCTGGAAACGCACTGCGTTCAAGCGCGCGGAATTGAAGACCTGGTTCCCTGGTGAAACGGTCATCTTCGGCATTGGCCAGGGCTTTTTGTTAGCCACGCCGCTGCAGATGGCGCACCTGGCGGGCGTGGTTGCCAATCGCGGCACGAGTTTTGCGCCACGGCTGGTCACGGCGCTGCGCGATCCGGTGACCCAGAAGCTGACACCGGTGGCGCCGAAGCCGTTGCCCAGCGTCACGGCGGAAGCCGCGCAGTGGCAGACCATCATCGACGGCATGTTCGCGGTTACCCATGGCGGCACAGCCAGCCGCAGCGCCGCCGGCGCGGAGTACAGCATCGCCGGCAAGACCGGCACGGCGCAGGTCTTTGGTATCGCGCAAGGCGAGAAATACAATGAGAAGGACATCGGCGAGCGCTTGCGCGACCATGCCTGGTTCATCGCATTTGCACCGGTTGAAGAGCCGCGCATCGCCATCGCGGTACTGGTCGAGAATGGCCGCACCGGCAGTGGCACCGCGGCGCCGCTGGCGCGCCTGGTGATGGATGCCTACCTGATGCGCAAGTTTCCACCCCCGCCCGGAGCAGTGGTTGTAGCCGCGGCTGCGGCACCCGCGGCCCCTGCCGCAACCGGAGACGAGTAGTGGCTGGCGATTTCGGTTTGAGAACTTTCGGCTCGCTGGGCTGGCGAACCCGGATGCTGAGCAAGCTGCGCCTCGATGGCCCGCTGGTGGTCGGCCTGGCGCTGATCGCGCTGTACGGCCAGATCGTGCTCTACAGCGCGTCCGGCGAGAGCCTGCGCCGGGTGCTGGATGGCAGCGCGCGCATTCTGTTAGGCGGCATCGCGATGATTACCGTGGCGCAGATCAAGCCCTCGCTGCTGCGGCGCAGTGCGCCCTGGCTGTTTGCGCTTGGCATCGTGCTGCTGATTATCGTTGACGCCATAGGCTACGTCGGCAAGGGTGCGCAGCGCTGGCTGGACCTGGGATTCGTGCGCTTCCAGCCCTCGGAAATCATGAAACTGGCGGTACCGATGACGGCGGCCTGGTACCTGCACGAACGACGCCTGCCACCGGGCGTGATCACGACCGCCGGCGTGCTCGGAATCGTGCTGCTGCCGGCCGGCCTCACGATCCTGCAACCGGACCTGGGCACAGGACTCCTGATCATCATTGGCGGCGGCCTGGTGCTGATCCTCGCCGGCCTGCAGGTGCGCATCATGCTGTTAGCCGCCGTGCTCGCCGGTGCGGGCGCCTGGGTCGGCTGGGAATTCCTGCACGACTACCAGCGTAACCGCGTGCTGATGTTCCTCAATCCCGAACTCGATCCACTGGGCGCCGGCTATCACAGCATCCAGTCGGCGATCGCAATCGGGTCGGGCGGCGTGTTTGGCCGCGGCTGGCTGCACGGCAGCCAGGGCCAGCTGGATTTTCTGCCGGAACGGTCCACCGACTTCATCTATGCGGTCGTTGGCGAGGAATTTGGCATGGTCGGCGCCGTCATCCTGCTGCTGCTCTATCTTTTTGTGTTAGGTCGCGCGCTCTATCTCGCGCTGCAGACCCAGAACACCTTCGCGCGACTGCTGTCCGGCAGCATTGCGCTGACCTTCATTGTCTACGTGTTCATCAACATGGGCATGGTCAGCGGCCTGATGCCGGTGGTCGGCGTGCCGCTGCCCCTGTTCAGCTATGGCGGCACGTCGGCGGTTACGTTGCTGACGGGTTTCGGTATCCTGATGTCACTGTATTCCCACCGGAAACTGGTTGCTTGAACCTGCCGATCCACAGAGTGCGCCGCTGGCTACCGTTGCTGCTGGCCGCAGCGATGCTGCCCTGCGCCGCGATGCCGCCGGTGGGCGAAGCGCCATTCCTCGACCAGCGCGGTGGTTTCGACCTCAACCGCCGTGAGATCCAGGATTTTGTCAGTAGCATGGTCACGCGGCATGGTTTTTCGCGGGCCGTGTTGCTTGAAACCCTGGCGGAGGCGGAACCGCAGGCCCGCATCCTCGAACTGATTGCCCGGCCCGCGGAGCGCGTCATGCCCTGGTGGCGCTACCGCAGTAATTTCCTCAACGCCGAGCGCATCAATGCGGGCGCGGCCTTCTGGGCCGAGCATCGCGCGACGCTGGCGCGTGCGGAACAGCAGACCGGAGTGCCCGCGGCGTACGTGGTGGCCATCATCGGCGTGGAAACCTCCTATGGGCGGGTCACCGGCACCTGGCGCGCGCTCGACGCGCTGATGACCCTCGGCTTTGACTATCCGCCACGCTCGCCGTTTTTCCGCGGCGAACTCGAGCAGCTGCTGCTGCTGGCGCGCGATGAAGGGTTCGACCCGGAACAGTTGCGCGGCTCCTATGCCGGCGCGTTAGGCCCGCCGCAATTCATGCCGTCGAGCTACCGCCGCTATGCGGTGGACGCCGACGGCGATGGTCGCCGGGACCTGCTGCGCGACTGGGACGATGTCATCGTCAGCGTCGCCAACTACTTCAAGGGGCATGGCTGGAGCGCGGGACTGCCGGTGCTGCTGGAGGCGAGTTCCGACGCCGACACGTTTGCGAAACTGGATTTTCGCAATCTCGATCTGAATGAAACGCTGGGCGCGTTGCGCGCCAGGGGCGTGGGCTTCACAAGCGAGCTGCCCGACGCAACGCCCGCCATGTTGCTGCCCGCCGAGCTGGAATCCGGGCCTAACGTGCGCATCGGCCTGGCGAATTTCAAAGTCATCACCCAATACAATCGCAGCATCCGCTACGCCATGGCGGTGCATGACCTCGCGGCGGACATTACCCGGCGCACGGTGGCGGGCAGCTGATGCGAGCGCAGCTCGCCGGCCTTGTCTTGCTAACAGCAGGCCTGCTGCTGTCAGGCTGCAGCACGCTGGCTTCGCGCCCGCCCCTGCCGCCCGCCCCATCCCCGGAAATTCTGGCGCCGCCGCTGCAGTTGCCAGCCGATGTGGTACCGCGTGCCGAACCGCGCAGCCGCTACGGCAACCCGGCGAGTTACGAGGTCTTCGGCCGGCGCTATTTCGTGCTGGCGGAGGCGAGTGGCTTTCGCGAACGCGGCACCGCATCCTGGTACGGGCCTGGTTTTCATGGCGAGCGCACCTCGAGCGGCGAGCCCTACGACATGTACGGCATGACCGCCGCCCACAAGACGCTGCCCTTGCCGGCCTACGTCCGGGTCGAGAACCTCGGCAATGGCCGGGCGGTCGTGGTGCGCGTCAACGATCGCGGCCCTTTTGTCGGCGACCGGATCATCGACCTCTCGTATTCCGCGGCCGCCAGGCTCGACATGCTGCGCAACGGCACCGCGGCGGTGGAAATCACCGTCGTGGATGCCGTGGCGGCCAGCGATCCGGGTGCTGCGCCAGCGCCGGCAGCTGCGATAGCCGTTGCGCCCAGCGTGCCGGCGCCAGTCGCGCCGGCGGCGCAGGCAGCACCGGCAGCGTTGCCCATCACCGGGCAGTTCGTGCAGGCCGGCGCATTTGGCTCGCGCGACAACGCCGAGCGGCTTGCCAGCCGCTTGCGCGCGGCCGGGTTTTCCGGCGTCGAACTGCAACCGACCGTCTCCGCCAGCGGCGCCGCGCTGCTGCGCGTCTGCATCGGACCGGTTGCCAGCGCTGCCGAGGCCGACGATGTCATAGAGCGCCTCGCGCTCAGCGGCATTCCGGATGCGCGACTCGTGCATCCACAAGCGCCGCAATGATCTAAAATCGCGACCCCTTTGCTTCAGTCTGCCGGACCTTTGTCAACACTATGCTGAAAATCACCTCCTGGTGTGGCGCCAGCCTCATCGCCGCGCTTTTTGTTAGCTTGCCAGCCGTTGCCGCAGTGCCCATTCCGGCGCCGCCCGACGTACCAGTTCGCGCCCACATCCTCATCGATTTCGACAGCGGCCGCGTACTGGCGAGCCTGAATGCCGACCAGAAACTCGAACCGGCCAGTCTTACCAAATTGATGACTGCGTACGCCGTGTTTGTCGCGCTGCGCGAGGGGCGTCTGCAGCTGACCGATGACGTCGTGATCAGCGAGAAGGCCTGGCGCATGGAAGGCTCGCGCTCGTTCATCGAAGTCGGCAAGCACATACCGGCCGAGGTGCTGATCAAGGGCATGATCGTGCAGTCTGGCAATGACGCCTCGATTGCCCTGGCCGAACGCGTCGGCGGGTCGGAGGCCGGCTTCGTTTCCATGATGAACGAATACGCGCGCCGCCTCGGCATGGCTAACAGCCATTTCACCAACGCCACCGGGCTGCCCGATCCTGCGCTGCAGGTCACGGCACGCGACATGGCGACACTGGCCCGGGCGCTGATTCGCGAATTCCCCGAGTACTACAAGTGGTACTCGCTGCGCGAATTCGTCTGGAACGATATCCGGCAACCTAACAGAAATGGCCTGCTGAGCCGCGACCCGACGGTCGACGGCATGAAGACCGGCTTTACGGACTCGGCTGGTTACTGCCTGGTGAGCTCCGCGCTGCGCAACCGCATGCGGCTGATTTCCGTTGTGTTAGGCAGCGAGTCGGTCAAGGCGCGCGAAGACGCCAGCGAAGCGCTGCTGAACTACGGCTACACATTCTTCGAAACCGTCAAGGTGCACGCGGCCGGCGACACCATACTCAAGCCGCGCGTCTACAAGGGCGCTAGCGCCGACGTCAGCGCCACGCTGCAGCGCAACGTCTTCGTGACAGTCGGCCGCGGCGAAGGCGTCAAGGTGCAGGCCACGGCCGCGGTGCGCGAGCCGCTGATTGCACCGCTGCAGACCAACGTCGCCATCGGCGAACTCGCAGTGCGCGACGGCCCGGACATCGTCGCCAAAGTGCCGCTGTACCCGGCCAGGGCTGTCGCGGCCGGCGGTTGGTGGGCGCGCGCGACCGATACCGTGGCGCTCTGGTTCCGTTAGGATGCCACTGCCCGTCTGCTACCTCAACGGCGACTACCTGCCGCTGGCGGAGGCGCGGATTTCGCCGCTCGACCGCGGCTTCCTGTTTGCCGACGCTGTTTACGAGGTCATGCCGGTGTACGGCGGCCGGCCATTTCGCTTCGCCGAGCATTTCGCGCGCCTGCGGCGCAGCCTGGCAGCGATTCAGCTGCGCGAGCCGTTGAACGACTCCGGCTGGCGCGAGATGACGCGGCAACTGATAGAGCGCAATGGCGGCGGCGACTTGTATATCTATCTGCAGGTGTCGCGCGGCGCCGATGCCGGGCGCAATCCCGCGCCCTTTCCGGACCTGCATACCGTGTTTGCCTTTTGCGGCCCCTGGCCGGTGCAGCCGCCGGGCATCGCCACCCTGGGCATTGCCTGCATCACGGCGCCCGATCCGCGCTGGGCGCGCTGCGACATCAAGTCGGTCGGGCTGCTGCCTAACATCCTGCTGCGCCAGGCGGCCGTGGACGCCGGCGCCGGCGAGACCCTGATGCTGCGTGAGGGTTTCCTGACCGAGGCCACTTCGGCCACCGCGCATGTAGTCGCGGACGGCTACCTGCTAACACCGCCCGAGTCGATGCAGATCCTGCCCGGCACCACGCGCAGCGTCATCGAGTTGCTGGCGGATCAGACCGGACTGCCCCGCAAGACGATCGCCATCTCCGAAGCCCAGCTGCGAGCGGCCGATGAGATCCTGATCAGCTCCGCGCTGCGTGAAGTGCTACCCGTGACCCAGCTCGACGGCAAGCCGGTGGGCGCAGGACGACCCGGACCGGCGTGGCGCCGTTTGCGCACCGCCTTTGATCTGTACACAGGCGCGCTGGCAACGGAGCCCTGGTAACCGTGAGCGAGCAAGAGCTGGAATTGCTGCAGTTCCCGACCGCCTATCCGATCAAGGTTGTGTGCCGGCGACGCACGGACCTGCGAGTCGTAATCGATGCGATCGTCCGCCGCCACACCCCGGAGCTCGGCGACGATGCGATCCAGGAACGCGACAGCAGCGCCGGCAACTATGTGTCGATCTCGTATGCCCTGACCGCGCGCAGCGCCGAGCACATCACGGGACTGATTATCGAGCTGCGCGGCCACGACTCCGTCGTGATGGTGCTGTAAGAGACCTAGGGAAGCTCTGCACAGGTAACGCGAGGCGCGTTAGGACGCAAATGCCCGGATACAAGGCGCGACCGACGCAGCATGGTAATTCCTTGTAAGGAGGGAGCAACGCAGTAGCCGGGCATTTGCGGCCTAACCCCCTGGGGCCGGACGGATTTTTCCTCTGGCGGCGTCACTCCTCGCTCATGTATCTCGATACACATCACTCGTCGTTCCTTGCCAGTGAAAAAATCCGTCTCGGCCGCGCCCGCGTTACCTGTGCAGAGCTTCCCTAATGCCCGATCAGCGAGAGGAATTCCTTGCGCGTGTCAGCGTTCTTCTTGATGGAACCGCGCAGCGCCGAGGTCACGGTGGATGAACCGGCATGCTTGACGCCGCGCGATTCCATGCACAGGTGGCGGCATTCAATCACCACGGCGACACCCAGCGGCTGCAGATGCTTGGCGAGCGCATCCGCAATCTGATTGGTCAGGCGCTCCTGCACCTGCAGGCGCCGCGAATAAACCTCGACCAGCCTGGAGATCTTGGATAGCCCGAGGATTTTCTTGTCGGGCACATAGCCAACGTAGGCCTTGCCAAAGAACGGCGCGAGATGGTGTTCGCACAGCGAGTAAACCGGGATGTCGCGCACGATGACCATTTCATCGACACCCTCACCACCATCTTCGAACACCTTGAGGACGTCTTCCGGCCTCTCGCGATAGCCCTTGGTGTACTCGGCCATGGCCTTGAGAAATCGCAGCGGCGTTTCCTGCAGACCCTCGCGATCCGGGTCCTCGCCGATCAGGCGCAGCAGTTGCCGCACCATCGCCACATCCTTGGATTGGTATTTGTGTTTTTTCGCGGCAGCCATACCCGGTTCCTTTGTTAGCTTCTCATTGCCAGCCGGTCGATCAGCAGCGGCGCCAATGCCCGCGCCACCGATGCCAGTTCCGGTTGCAGGCCGAAAGCGGCGATCTGTGTCATCGCGAGGCCAGCATACCCGCAAGGGTTGATCCGGTCGAACGGCGACAAATCCATGTTCACATTCAGCGCCAGGCCGTGGTAGCTGCCGCCGCGCCGCACCCGAATCCCGATGCTCGCGATCTTGGCATCGCCGCTGTAGACGCCAGGGGCGTCCGGCCGCGCGCGCGCCGCTATTCCGTAGCCGGCCAGGAGTTCGACGGTGGCCTGCTCCAGCGCCGTCACCAGGTCACGCACGCCGAGCCCGGCGCGCCGCAGGTCGATCAGCGGATAGACCATCAGCTGCCCCGGTCCGTGGTAGGTCACCTGCCCGCCCCGATCGATTCGCACCACGGGAATCTCGCCGGCCGAGAGCACATGGCCCGAATCGGCATTCATGCCCAGCGTGAATACCGGTGGATGCTCCAGAAACCAGAGCTGGTCCGGCGTCGTGGCGTCGCGACGATCGGTGAGCGCCTGCATCTCGCGCCAGATCGGCTGGTAGTCGCGACGGCCGAGCCAGTCGCAGACAATACCGTGCCGCGTAAACCACGGCGCGGCCATTTTGTTAGCCAGGGCCACGCTCAGGCCGGCAGGACTGCGTTATCTAGGCCGGCGTTGTTGCCCTGCAGGGCCTGCTCGGCGCGATAGCTGGAGCGCACCAGCGGGCCGGCCACGCATTCACGAAAGCCGCGGGCCAGCGCCTCGGCCCGATAGTGATCGAATTCAGCCGGCGTGACGAAGCGCGCCACCGGCAGATGATTCGGCGTCGGTCGCAGATACTGGCCGAGAGTCAACAGGTCGACGTTTGCAGCCCGCAGATCATCCAGCGTGCTGAGAATTTCCGCGTCAGTCTCGCCCAGACCTAACATCAGGCTGGTCTTGGTCAGCACGGCGGGGCGATGCCGCTTGGCAAAGGCCAGGACCCGTAGCGTCTGCTCGTACCCCGCGCGCGGATCGCGCACCGGATGCGTCAGGCGACGCACCGTTTCGACGTTCTGCGCAAACACCTCCAGGCCCGAATCGACCACCAGGGCCACGTGTTCGGTTACGCCCTGGAAATCCGGCGTCAGCGCCTCGACCGCGGTCGCCGGCGTCAGCTGCTTGATCGCGCGCACCGTCGCCGCAAAATGGGCCGCGCCACCATCCGGCAGGTCATCCCGGTTGACCGACGTCAGCACGATATACCTGAGACCGAGCAACTGCACCGAGCGCGCGGTGTTAGCCGGTTCATCGGCATCCAGCCAGCCGCGCGGATTGCCGGTATCGACGGCGCAGAAACGGCAGGCCCGCGTGCACACCTCGCCCATCAGCATGAAGGTGGCCGTGCCCGCATTCCAGCATTCACCGATGTTAGGACACTTGGCTTCCTCGCAGACCGTGGCCAGGCGATGCTCGCGCGCCAGCGCCCGCACGGCTTCGTAGCCGGCACCGGCCGCCAGCGGCGCGCGGATCCAGCGCGGCTTGCCCCTGAGGCCATCGTTGTTAGGTAATTCGTTAGGAGACTCGCGGGCCGGACGCACGCCATCCTTGATCGCGGAAAAACCCTGCGCGGTGCGATATTTCTCGCCGCTGCGCGCCTGCGCCGGCTCGCTGACAACGGGGATTTTCTTGAAGTCCGCCACTGGCTGATCTTACGCCATCAGCCGTTAGCCCCGGAGGCCAGGCGGGTATCGAGTTCCTGCAGGCGTTGCGGCGTGCCTATGTCAAACCACAGGCCATCGTAGAGCTGCGCGGCCAACCGGCCGGCATTGAGCGCGCGCTGCAACAGCGGCAGCAACGGGAACTTGCCCGGCGCGCTGCCGGCAAAGAACCCGGGCCGGTACACGGCGATGCCGGAGTAGGTACGGCGCACCGGGGTTTCGTGCGCAACGATGCGCTGCGCGGCGACAAAAAAGTCCCCGCGCGCGTGCTGTGCCGGATTCGGCACCATGACCAACAGCCCGTCGCAGTCCGGCGGCACATCGGCGCAGCGCGCAAAATCGTAATCGGTCCAGATGTCGCCATTGACCACCAGGAACGGCTCCGGACCTAACAGCGGCAGGGCCTTGAAGATGCCGCCGCCAGCCTCGAGTGGCACGGGGCCTTCTTCGCTGTACAGCACCTGGAGCCCGAAGCGCGCGCCATCGGCAACGTGGGCACGGATCTGCGCGCCCAGCCACGACAGGTTGATGACCACTTCGCGCACCCCGGCGCGCGCCAGCGCGGTCAGGTGCCAGTCGATGAGCGCGCGGCCGCCGACCTGCAGCAGCGGTTTCGGAGTAGCCAGCGTCAGGGGCCGCATGCGCTCGCCGAAACCGGCCGCCAGCAGCATGGCGCGTCTGGGTACGCTCATGGCGCCAGCGCCCGTTTGTTAGCCAGCGGCAGCTGAGCCACCACGCGATCCTCGAGCCAGCGCGCCAGCGGCTGCGTCTCGCTGTAACGCGCCGCGGCGTCACGGACATAGTCGAGCGTCAGCGGCAGGTCAGCGAGATAACCGGGCTTGCTGTCGCGGTGGCACAGGCGCGCGAAAATGCCCAGCACCTTGATGTGGCGCTGCAGGCCGGCGAGATCGAACCAGCGCAGGAACTCGCGCTCATCGGCCCCCGCCAGCAACCGGCCGCCGTCGGCGGCATTGAGACGCTGCCGATAGCTCCGCAACCAGCCCTGCACACGTTCGCGTGGCCAGCGGATATAACAGTCCTTGAACAGCGACACCAGGTCGTAGCCGACCGGACCCGCGACCGCGTCCTGGAAATCGATAACGCCCGGGTTGTTAGCAGGCAGCAGCATCAGGTTGCGCGAGTGGTAGTCGCGGTGCACGAATACCACCGGCTGGCGCAGCACTTCATCGCGCAACCATGCCGTGGTCCGGGCGAGCAGCGCTTGCTCGTCAGCGTCCATGCGGTATTGCAGGTGGCGCCCCAGGAACCATTCCGGCATCAGCGCCATTTCCCGATCCAGCGCCGCGGCGTCATAGGGGGCGAGTTCACGCGCCGCAGCGCCGCCCCGCAATTGCAGGGCGAGCAGCGACTGCAGAGCGTCGCCGTACAGGGCTTCCGGATCGCTGCCGGACTGGAGCGCAGCCAGATAGGACTGCGACCCGAGGTCCTCCATCAGCACGAAACCCTGGGCGGCATCGACGGCCCGCACCTGGGGTACATGCACGCCCAGCGGCGCCAGCAGCCCCACGACCTTGAGATAAGGCGCGATATCTTCTTTATCGGGCGGCGCGTCCATGACGATGGCGGTGTTCCCGCCGCGCTCGGTCGCACGCCAATAACGGCGAAAACTCGCGTCCGCCGATGCGATCGCGAGCGATTGCAGTTGAAACCCGGTTTCCGATTCCAGCCAGCGATGAATCGCGGCGCGGCGCATGTCCGTCATGTGCTGCCAGTATAATGTTCCGCACTCATGCCGCCCCGACTTCAGTATCTGTTGGCAACCTGGCTGGTCGGCGCACTGCCTCTGGCCGGTTTCGCGGCCGAACCGGCCAACTGCCCCAGGCCGGGTGGCCCCTCGACCGCGGCGGATGCGGCCTCCGCGGCGCGCACCGCAAAACCACCGCCGCTCGCTCCCCAGGACTCGACCATCCAGATTCGCAGCGACGATGCGACTCTGGGCGTCGATGGCAATGCGCAGTTGCGCGGCAATGTCCAGATCCTCCAGGGTGATCGCGAAATCCGCGCCGACGAAGTCGATTACAGCGCGCAGGGTAACCAGCTGGAGGTGCGCGGCAAGGTTGAATATCGCGATCCGCTGGTGCAGCTGCGCGGCTCGAGCGGCGCCTATTCCGTGACCAAAGGTGCCGATGTGCAGGGTGCGGAATTCGAAATCCCGTCGCGCCCGGCGCGTGGCCGTGCCGAGTCGGTCAGCGTCGGCATTGATGGGCGCATGAAACTCCGTGGTGTTAGCTTCAGCACCTGCCCCGCCGACGATCCAGCCTGGCGCCTGCGGGCGCGCGAGCTCGACCTGGACACCCGGGCCCGCAACGGTGTCGGTCGCAACACCCGCATCGAATTCAAGGGCGTGCCCATCCTGTACCTGCCTTACATCAGCTTTCCGCTCGGTAGCCAGCGCCAGAGCGGCTTCCTGTTCCCGGACGGCGGCTATTCCAGTCGCAGTGGCGCGCAGCTGACCGCGCCCTGGTACTGGAACATCCACCCGCAGGCGGATGCGACACTGGCGCCCACGCTGTATACGCGCCGCGGCCTGGACCTGAACGGTGAGTTGCGGTTTCTGACCGCGGCGCAGCGCGGTGAACTGCGCTTTGACGTGCTGCCATCCGACGATCTTTATGGCGACACGCGCAGCCGCGAGGTGCTGCGTTACGGCGCCGACTGGGCCAGTGGCTGGCGTGCCCGCATCGATGCCGAAAACGTCAGCGACCCTGAATATTTCGAGGATTTTGCGCAGGGCCCGGAAGGCACCAGCGTGGCGTTCGCGGCCCGCAATGCCGAACTCAGCTATCGCGGCGAGAACTGGCGTTTGTTAGGCCAGGTGCAGCATTTCCAGACCATCGACCGGAACCTGGCTGCGAGCGCGCGGCCCTACGCCCGCCTGCCACGGTTGTTAGCTGCGGGCAACTACCGCTTCGGACCGCTGTTGCTGCAATTCGACGGCGAGGCGGTGAATTTTTCGCGCGGCGTCGGTGTCAATGGCTGGCGCACCGACCTGATGCCGCGTGTCGGACTGGCTTTCGAGGCGCCTGGCTGGTATCTGCGGCCCGCCGCGGGCTATCGCTACACCCGCTACCAGCTCGACGATGTCGCGGTGGGCGCGCCACGCTCGCCGCAGCGTTCCATGCCATTCGCGCAACTCGATGCGGGCCTGATTCTCGAGCGCGACGCCAGCAGCGCGCGGCGCGTCACGCTCGAGCCGCGCCTGCAGTATCTGTATGTGCCGTTTCGCGATCAGAGCCAGTTGCCGGTGTTCGACACCGGGCTGCCCGACCAGTCGCTGTTTCAGTTGTTCAGCGGCAACCGTTATGTCGGCGCCGACCGGTTCAATGACGCCAACCAGGTCACCACGGCGCTCACCGCGCGCTTTTTCGACCCCACCACCGGGCGCGAAAAGCTAACGGCAACGCTGGGCGAAACATGGTATCTCAGCAGTCCGCGTGTCAGCCTGCCGGGCGAGGCGCGGCGCCTGGAGAAGCGCGGCGACGTGGTTGCCGAGCTGGGGCTGCAGACCTGGCGACACTGGAACATCGGCGCGAGCCTGCAATGGAATCCCGAAGCCTCGCGCAGCGAACGCGCACAGTTGCGGCTGCAATACCAGCCGGCGCCGGATCGGGTGGTGAACATCGCCTATCGCACCCAGTACAACACCGACCTGCGTTTTGCCGGCACCGGGCCGAACTCAGGCGTCGGCCGGCTGGAGCAGGCGGAAGTGTCGGCGGCCTGGCCGATCCGCGATCGCTGGCAGCTGTTCGCGCGCAATGTGTATGACCTTGGCACCCGTCAGTCGCTGGACCAGTTTGCAGGCCTGGAATACCGCGCCTGCTGTTATCGCTTGCGGGTCGTGGCACGCCGCTTCATCTCCAATCGCACCGGCGAGCGCGACAGCGGCATCTATGTGCAACTGGAACTCAATGGATTGGCCAGTGTCGGAACCCCAGCAGGTACTTTTCTCGAAAGTACAATTCGGGGATACTCCAGCGCCGCGACGGGCGATTCCCCCGCGGAAAACATAACTCGCTGATTTTTAAGGATTTTTATCATGATCGAGGTGCGCCCTTCCCATCTCCTGGCCGTGTTCCTGGCTGTTGGCCTGGTCCAGGCGGTTGCGCAGGAGCCTGCGGCTGCACCTGCAGTGGCCGCACCTGCCGCCGCCGAGGCGCCCGCCAAGGGCCTGTTGCTGGATAAAGTCGCGGCGGTCGTCAACGAGGGCGTGGTGCTGCAGAGCGAGGTCGAGGACCAGATGACCATGCTGGTGCAGCGGCTGCGTGCCGAGTCGCAGCAGTCCGGCAAGCCGCTGGAACTGCCGCCGCTCGATGCGCTGCGCACGCAGGTGCTCGAGCGCCTGGTGATGCAGGAAATCCAGATGCAGCGTGCTAACAAGGTCGGGCTGCGCATCAACGACGAAGCCCTGAATAACGCGCTGACCGACATTGCCCAGCGCAATAACCTGCAGTTGGCGCAATTGCCGGAAGCAGTCTCGCAACAGGGCCTCGACTACGCGGCCTATCGCGAGACCGTGCGCCGCGACCTGACGCTCACCTACCTGCGCCAGCGCGATGTGCTGCAGCGCATCTATGTGTCACCGCGCGAACTGCAACAGTTCCTGGAGCGGCAGAAAAATCGCCCGTCGGAATTGAACGAATACAACCTGTCGCACATCCTGATCGCGGTGCCGCAGGCCGCCACGCCGCAGCAGCTGGATGACACCGCGCGCCGCGCCACCGACGTCTACGAGCGCGCCCGCAAGGGCGAGGATTTCTCGCGCCTGGCGGTGCAGTACTCCAACAGCCAGACCGCACTCGAGGGTGGTTCGTTAGGTTGGCGCAAAGGCGGCGAGGTGCCGACCATCCTGGCGGAACTGGTCGCGCGTCTCAAGGCCGGTGAAGTCAGCGAACCGTTGCGCACCCCAAGCGGCTACCACATCGTGCGCGTCAACGAGATACGCGGTGCCGATACCCAGACCGTGGTGCGACAGACACACGTGCGCCATATCCTGATGAAGCCCACCGAGATCCAGGACGACGCGACGGTCCGTCAGAAGCTGACCACCATGCGCGAGCGCATCGTCGGCGGGGAGGATTTTGCCGCGCTGGCCAAGGCAAGTTCCGAGGATCCGGGCTCCGCGTCCGAAGGCGGCGATCTCGGCTGGACCAACCCGGGCACCTTCGTGCCGGAGTTTGAAGCGACGCTGGATGCACTCAAGGACGGCGAAATCAGTCAGCCGTTTCATACCCAGTTTGGCTGGCATGTCGCGCAGCTGTTAGGCCGCCGCGATTTCGACAACACCGACGAAATGCGCAAGCAGCGCGCCTTCATGCAGATCCGCGAAAGCAAGTCCGAAGAAGAAGCGGAATTGTGGCTGCGCCGCCTGCGCGACGAGGCCTTCGTCGAATACCAGATGTGAACGCGCCGCGCATCGCGCTGACCGCCGGCGAACCGGCCGGCATCGGACCCGACATCTGCCTCATGCTGGCGCTGACGCGCCAGCATTGTGATCTGGTCTGCCTCGGTGATCGCGAGGTACTCGCGGCACGCGCCCGGCAGCTCGGGCTGGCCATTGAGCTAACAAGCTATGAACCGGGCAGCGCCCGCAGCCCGCACCGGGCCGGCGTGCTGCCGGTGCTGCATCTGCCGTGCGCCGCGCCGGTCAGCGCCGGCCGGCTGGACCCGGCCAACGCCGCCCAGGTGCTGCAAATCCTGGACCGGGCCATCGCGGGTGCGCGCCGTGGCGAGTTCGACGCGATCGTGACGGCGCCGCTGCAGAAAAGCATCATCAACGATGCCGGCACGCCGTTTTCCGGCCACACCGAATACCTCGCCGAACACACCGGCGCATCGTTACCGGTGATGTTGCTGGTCGCCGGCGAGTTTCGTGTCGCACTTGCGACCACGCACCTGCCGCTGCGCGCGGTCAGCGACGCACTCAGCAGCGCGCTGCTGGGCGCGGTCCTGGACGTGCTGCAGGCCGACCTGCCCAGGTTGTTAGGTGGCCGGGCGCCACGCATCGCGGTCTGCGGCCTCAATCCGCATACCGGCGAGGGCGGGCATCTGGGCCGCGAAGACCTCGACCTCATCGCACCGGCCATTGCCGCCGCCAAGGCACGCGGCATTGCGGCAACCGGACCCTGGCCGGCGGACACGATTTTTGTGCCGCGCAACCGGGCGCAGCACGATGTGGTGCTGGCGATGTATCACGACCAGGGGTTGCCGGTGCTCAAAGCCGCGGGCTTCGGCCAGGCAGTCAATGTCACGCTGGGCCTGCCCATCATCCGGACTTCAGTCGATCATGGCACGGCCCTCGATCTCGCCGGCAGCGGCCACGCCGATGCCGGCAGCCTGCAGGCGGCGCTCGCGCTCGCGCTGCAGATGACGGCAGCGCGCGGCGCGGCATGACGTTCCGGGCGCGCAAGCGTTTCGGGCAGCATTTCCTGCGCGACACGGCCATCGTCGAGCGCATCGTCGCCGCGGTGGCCGCCGGACCCGGCGACACGGTGCTGGAAATCGGGCCCGGCGGCGGCGCGCTGACCGCCGGTTTGTTAGCCAGCGGCTGCGTGCTGCACGCCATTGAACTCGACCGCGACCTCGTGCCGCGGCTGCGCGAGCGCTAGGGCCGGGAGCCGCGCTTTCACCTGCATGAGGGCGACGCGCTGAAAGTCGACCTGCGCACGCTGCTGCCGGCGCCGGCGGGCCGCTGGCGCGTGGTCGGCAACCTGCCCTACAACGTGTCCACACCGCTGCTGTTTCATTTGTTAGACCAGTACCAGCTCATCGAGGACATGCATGTGATGCTGCAGCGGGAAGTGGTGGAACGCATGGCGGCCGCACCCGGCGGGCGCGACTATGGCCGCCTGACCGTGATGCTGGCGCCATTCGCGGAAATCGACGCCTTGTTCGACGTTCCGCCCGAAAGTTTTGCACCGCCGCCCAAGGTCTGGTCCACAGTCGCACGGCTGCGCATGCGCGCCCAGCCCGCCTTTCCGGTCGATGCACGCTATGGTCGCGTGGTGCAGGCCGCGTTCTCCCAGCGCCGCAAAACGCTGCGCAATGCGCTCCGGCAGGAGCTGGAAGCCGCCACGATCGAGGCCTGCGGGATCGATCCCGGCGCCCGCGCCGAGACCCTGACGCCGGCGGAGTTCGGCAAACTTGCGCTTGCCGCGCGCAGCAGCTAGTTTGCCGTCATGGCTGGCTACAAGAAAATCCTGCTGGTGGTGGACCTGAGCGACGACAGTGCGTACATCGGCGCCCGCGCCCGGGACATGGCGAACCGCGACAACGCGGCTCTCGAGATCCTGCACGTGGTCGAATTCGTGCCGGTCGAGCCGATGGGCGAGACGCTGATGCCCACCGTGCAGATCGAGGCTGAGCTCGTCAATCGCGCGCGCCAGCGCATCACCCAGCTGGCCGAGGAACTCGGCGCCCACGATGCCACGCTGCATATCGAAGCCGGCAGCGTCAAGACCGAAATCGTGCGCGTGGCGCGCGAGATCGGTGCCGACCTGATCGTCATCGGCTGCCGCGAGCGCCATGGCATGTCGATCCTGGTCAATCTCACCGAAGACACGGTGCTGCACGCCGCGTGCTGCGATGTGCTGGCGGTGCGCGTTGGCAAGAAGAGCTGACCGACTGGATTTATGACCAACCAGATCCGCATCGACGTGCTGACCAATTACCTCAAGGATCAGTCCGATCCAGGCGATGATAAATACGTTTTCTCCTACACCATCACCATCCGCAACGAAGGCGAAGTGCCGGCCAAGCTGCTGAAGCGGCACTGGGTCATCACCGACGCCAACGGCAAGGTGCAGGAAGTGCGCGGCGATGGTGTGGTCGGCGAGCAGCCCTACATCAAGCCTGGTCAGGGCTTTCGCTATTCCAGCGGTGCAGTGCTCGAAACGCCGGTCGGCACCATGCAGGGCAGCTACCAGATGGTGGCCGATGGCGGCCAGACGTTTGTCGCGCCCATCCCCACCTTCCGGCTGGCGATCCCCGGAATACTGCAGTAAGTGGCCCGCTACGCGATCGGCGACATCCAGGGTTGCCACGCGGAGCTGCGCGCGCTGCTGAAAAAACTGCGCTTCAAGTCCGACCGCGACCAGTTGTGGCTGGTGGGCGATCTGGTCAATCGCGGCCCGGCATCGCTCGCCGTGCTGCGCTTCGTGCGCGCGCTGGGCGCCAACGCGATCACCGTGTTAGGCAACCATGACCTGCACCTGCTGGCCATCGCCTATGGCACGGACCGCCGCCTGCGCCCGGACGATACGCTGCAGCGCGTGCTGGCGGCGCGCGATCGCGACCGGCTGCTCGATTGGCTCATGACCCTGCCGCTCGCGCATTTCGACGCGGGCCACAACGACCTGATGGTGCATGCCGGCCTGCCGCCGCAGTGGTCGGCCGCCGACGCCGTCAGGTATGCGGCCGAAACCGCCGCCGCGCTGCAGAAAAATCCGGGTCGATTCCTGGCGCGCATGTACGGCGACAAACCCGACCGCTGGTCAGCATCCCTGCGCGGCGCCGACAAACACCGGTTCGTCGTCAACGTGCTGACCAGACTGCGTTACTGCGACGCACGCGGCCGGATCGACCTGGACCTCAAAGACAGTCCGGGCTCCTTGCGCACGGCAGCGCGGGCCGCGCCCACGGCGATGCGCCCGTGGTTCCTGGCGCCGAAGCGGAAATCAGCCGGCACCCGCATCATCTGCGGGCACTGGTCGACGTTAGGCCTGGTCAGCAAACCTGGCCTGCTGGCGCTCGATACCGGCTGCGTGTGGGGTGGCACGCTCACCGGCGCCGATCTCGACAGCAAGCGCATCTGCCAGCAATCGCGTCTCTGATCAGCGGCCTTTACAGCCTTCTGAATTCCAGGATGGTCAGCACCACCCCAAGCACGGTCATGCCGAAACAGAACATCCCGAAGTAGAGGATTGGCAGGTCAGTCATTTTTGCGCCCCTTCAATGCGAGCAGCTTGAAGTAGATACCGAAGCACAGAATCGACGGCACCCAGATCGCGGTGAACAGTCCTTCTTCCTTCTGACCGGTGAACCACAGGTACCCGGAGACGGCAAACGCCACCATCACCGCCACCAGTATGCATACGTCCGACATTTTGATCATGACAACAGTCCTCTCATATGAATCGACAATTTGTTAGGAATCCTGCTCGTTCCAATAGCCCCAGGCCGCCACCAGCAGGCACGCCACGGCAGCAGCGGCATGTACGCGCAGACCGGACTCGCCGGGCAGCGACAAGACGAACGGCACGATCTGCAACAGCCCCGCCGGCAGCCAGACAACGAATCCGATCGCCAGCACGAATGCCATGCGGCCGATCGTGCGCCGGGTGTTGCGCACCGGGCTGGGCGCCGGATTTACCACAGCACCGGCTCCCCGCGATGATCGAAGAATCGTCCGGAGTCTTCGGGCGTCAGGCCGGCGATGACCTTCAGCAGGCGTTCGGCCGCCAGGTCCGGGTCCTGCACCTCGAGTCCCGCCTTGCTGAAGGGGGCCGACAACGGGGTGTTGACGGTGCCGGGATGCAGCGCCACGCAGATCGCGTGCCGGTGACTGCGGCGCAGCTCGACCGCCGCCGTATGCAGCATCTGGTTCAGTGCGGCCTTGGAGGCGCGATAGCTGTACCAGCCGCCCAGTTGGTTGTCGCCGATACTGCCGACGCGCGCCGACAGGGCCGCCAGCACCGCCCTGCCGTCCCGAGCTAACAAAGGCAGGAAATGCTTCAGCACCAGCGCCGGTCCGATGGTGTTCACGGCAAACATGTCCGTCATGGCCGCCGCATTGAGTTCGCGGATACTTTTTTCTGGCTGTATGCCGGCGCGGTGCAGCAGCCCGGTCGCCAGCAGCGCCAGCCGCAGCTTGCCCTGCCGTGAGATGAAGTCGGCGCAGGCCGCGATGCTCGCCTCGTCGCCCAGATCCAGCGCCGGGGTCGACGCGCGACTCAAGCCGATCACCGTGCCGAATCCACCCGTACCTTGCAGCCGACGGAGCAGCGCGCTGCCGATGCCGCCGGTAGCACCAATGACGACGGCAACGTCATCTGTGGAGTTGGGCTGATTCATATTTTTGAACCGATCATGAACCGTACTATAGAGGCTACTTCACGAGAATGTCCTGTTATTGACCCGTTTATAGCAATTTATATCGGGTCAACAACGGTTCATTTGTATATACTGGTCGCGCTCCCCATCAAGAGACGCCTTCCATGACTGCAAACAGCACTGTTGCGATGCCGAGCGCGGAAACCTTTCGCAGCGGCGTAGCCGCGCGCCTGGCCGGGATACCGGTCGAAACACTGCGTGTCTGGGAACGCCGCTACGGCGTGGTAGGACCGCACCTCAGCGCGAGCGGCCAGAGACTGTACACCGCCGCTGAAGTACGCCGGCTCAGCCTGATCAAGCAACTGCTGGACCAGGGACATCCGATTGGCAGCATCGCCAGGCTAACAGCGGAGGCGCTGATGGCAATGCAGTCCACAATCAGCTCGCTCGGCGCACGGCCCGGGGCGCCGCGCGACGCCGACAGCCGCAAACTGCGCATCGCGCTGGTCGGACCACTGCTCACGACGCGGCGTTTTGCGGAGTCATTGGCGAGTGGTATGTCAGGCAGCGAGCTAACAATTGCCGCGCGCGCCAACAGCGTCAGTGAGGCCGCCAGCGCGCTGCGCGGCAGCGCTGCGGATCTGGTCATTGTCGAGCTGCCGACGCTGCTTGAAGACTCGCCCGCCACGGTGGCCGGTCTCAAGGAGCTCTGCGGTGCGCGCCGAATCATCATCCTGTACCGGTTTGCGCCCAGCGCAATCGTTCGGACGCTGCGTGCAGCAGGCCATGTCATCGCGCGCGCACCGTCGGATCCGCTTGAAATGGCGTCCCTGTGCCAGCGGTTGCTGCAACCGGGGGCAAGTCCGGTACGCGCTGCCCCGACGATCGACAGCACCGACCCGGCGCCGCCACGTTTCGATGAACGCGCGCTCGCGGCTTTCGCTGACGCATCCAGCACTGTCTACTGCGAATGTCCGCGCCATCTGGTGGACCTGCTCCTCGACCTGGTCAACTTCGAACGCTACAGCGCCGCGTGCGCCAATCGCAGTCCTGAAGACGCGGTCCTGCACCGCGACCTGCAGCAGACTGCGGGCCGGGCGCGTGCGCTGCTGGAAAATGCGCTGCTGCGCGTCGCAGTTGCGGAAGGCATACCGATACCCGCCTAGCCTTAACGCCGGCCCAGACCAAGGCGTCAGATTACAAAGACGTAAAGCGCGCGGCGACGCACCTTGTATTACAATCTTGTTCAGTGATGCTGAAACTGGTTCACAGGCGTCGCCACTGGCAGCTGGCGCTGTTGTTTGCGCTTGTCCTGTTTGCGCAGCAGCAGGCCTTTGCGCACCAGATTACACATTTTTCCCATGATTCGACCCAGCAGGATCCGAAGCGGGATAACAGTTCCTGCTCAAAATGCCCGGCATTGGCACACCTGGGCGACAGTCCGCCGCCAGCACTGACGAGTCTGGATGTCGGGCCACCGGCATCACTGGCGGGCGCAGCGCCTTGTTTTCTCTTCCCACCGCGGCTCTTCACCGCCTATCGCAGCCGGGCACCCCCGATTCCCCGTTAACAACGCCGATTTTTGTTAGGTTTTTCGCAGAGCCGTACGCCGGTAGTCTGCGCAACCGCGGTTGTTCCAGCCAGGGGAAATCATGATGAAGACTTTGCTCGCGCCCGCGGCACGATTGAGCGTGCTGCTGTGGCTAACCGTGCCGCCGTTGGCGCTGGCCGATCCGTTAGGCGATCTGCAGGCGGAGCTTGCCGCCGTAAAGGCCAGCTATGAAGCCCGGATCACGCAACTCGAGGAGCGCCTGGCGCGGCTGGAAGTTGCCAATGCGACCAGCACGACGGCACCGGAACCAACACCAGACGCTACAGCGTCGCCACCTCCGGCTCCAGTCGCAGCCAGCGGCGGCGCCAACGCATTCAATCCGTCAATTTCTCTGATCCTGGCGGGCAACTACGCGCAGACCGCGCTGGATCCGGCCAGCTATCAGATCGCGGGATTCATCCCGAGCGGTGGCGACAGTGGCTCGGGTCCGCGTAGTTTCAACCTCGGTGAATCCGAACTCACGATCGCCGCCAACGTGGATCCGTTTTTCTTCGGCAATGTAACCCTTGCAATCACCGGCGAAAATGAAATCAGCGTGGAAGAAGCCTACTTTCGCACCACTGCACTACCGTCGGGATTTACTCTCAAGGGTGGGCGGTTCTTCTCGGGCATCGGTTACCTCAACGACATCCATGCCCATGCCTGGGATTTCGTCGACCAGCCGTTAGCCTATCAGGCCCTGTTAGGTGGCCAGCGCGCCCAGGATGGCCTGCAGCTGAAATGGCTGGCGCCGACCGATATCTTCGCCGAGGTCGGCCTCGAAGCGGGCAGCGGACGCACATTTCCGGCCACGACGCGCCGCGCTAACGGCCTCAATGCGGCGACCGCGTTCCTGCACCTCGGCAACGACGTGGGTGACTCGGCCAGCTGGCGTGCAGGAATTTCCTTTCTGCGCGCCGACGCCGACGACCGGCGCTATGACGACATCGACGCTGCCGGCGTGCCGGTCGTCAATGCGTTCAGCGGCACGAGCGAGACCTGGATCGCGGACATTACCTGGAAATGGGCGCCGCACGGCAATGCCACCGAGCGACAGCTGAAGCTGCAGGGAGAGTATTTGTCGCGTCTCGAACGCGGTCGACTGCTGTTCGACATCGACGCGCGCGCGATTACTAACAATTATCGCTCGCGTCAATCCGGCTGGTATCTGCAGGGCATCTATAAGTTTGCGCCGCGCTGGCGGGTTGGACTGCGCTATGACGCGCTCGATTCGGGAAACTTCTCGCTCGGCGGCATCGTCCGCGGTGGACCCAGCGGCCTCGCGTTTCCGCTGCTTGAGGCCGCGGATCCGCACCGAACTACGGCGATGCTGGACTGGAATCTCAGCGAATTCTCGCGCCTGCGCGCCCAGCTCGCCTGGGACCGGGCACGCTTCTCCGAGATGGACCGGCAATTGCAACTGCAGTACATCTTCAGCCTGGGCGCGCACGGCGCCCACAAGTTCTAGGAGCTAACATGCCGAAACGAATCATCCTGGCAGCGATTCTGGCTGCAACGTCGATTGGCGCGCCGGCCGAGGCCGCCCTCAAAGTCTTTGCGACCAGCCCTGACTGGGGCGCTCTGTCAACCGAGCTCGGGGGTGACAAGGTCAATGTTTATGTCGCGACCACGGCCTTCCAGGACATCCACCGGGTCGATGCCAAGCCGAGCCTGATCGCGCGTACACGCAGCGCCGACCTGGTTATCGCTACCGGCGCGGAACTGGAAATCGGCTGGCTGCCGGTACTGATTCAGGAGTCTGGCAATAACAAGATTCAACCGGGCAATCCCGGCTACTTCGAAGCTGCGAAACAGGTGAGCCTGCTTGAAGTCCCGGCGCGGGTGGACCGTTCGATGGGCGACGTGCACCCCGACGGCAATCCGCACCTGCAGCTTGATCCTCACAACATCGCCGCTGTCGGGCGCGCCCTGAGCCAACGCCTGGCAAGCCTCGACACTGCTAACGCGGCGTACTACGCCGCGCGCGGGACGGATTTCCAGTCGCGCTGGCAGCAGGCGATCACGCGCTGGGAGTCACAGGCGACGCGTCTCAAGGGCGCCGGCGTCGTCGTCGTCCACAAGGACCAGTCCTATCTCATACACTGGCTGGGGTTGCGTGAACTCGCAGCGATCGAACCGAAGCCGGGCGTTCCGCCCAGCGCCGCATATCTCGCATCGCTCATATCCAGGCTTGCTGCAGACCGGCCGCGCGCGATCCTGCGCAACGCCTACAACGACCCCAAGGCGGCCGACTGGTTGTCGCAGCGCGTGCAGGCGCCGGTCGTGGTCCTGCCCTTCTCGGTGGGCGGCACACCCGGTGCTAACAGCCTGTTTGGCCTGTTTGACGATACCGTAACCCGATTGCTGGCTGCCGTGAAATGAGTACCCTGCAGGACACCTTCAGCATTCTCTGGCCCGCTTTAATCGGCGGGATGCTGGTCTTGTTGACACATGTGCCGCTCGGTCAGCAGGTTCTGAGCCGCGGTATTGTTTTCATTGACCTCGCGATTGCGCAGGTCGCCGGCGTCGGCGTCATCGCCGCGCATTACGCGGGATTCGACCTGCAGGGCTGGACTACGCAGATCGCGGCCGTGAGTGCCGCGCTGCTCGGTGCCCTGCTGCTGACCTGGACGGAAAAAAGGCGCCCCGAAGTTCAGGAAGCACTGATCGGCATCCTGTTCGTGCTGGCATCAACGGCGCAGATCCTGCTGCTAGCGAACGACCCGCATGGCGGCGAAGACCTGAAGGATCTGTTAGCCGGCCAGATCCTCTGGGTGTCGGGTGGGCAACTGTTGCGCGCAGCGCTGGTCACCGCCATATTCCTCCTGGTCTGGTTCCGGTTTCGCGAACGCATCGGCCGGGTTGGTTTTTACATCCTGTTTGCGTTTGTCGTGACCGCGTCGGTACAGCTCGTGGGCGTATACCTCGTGTTCACGACCCTGATCGTGCCTGCGGTTGCCGTGTATCGCTTCCCGCAGCGCCGCCAGCTGTTCCTGGGCCTGATGCTCGCCGCTGTTAGCTACCTGGTGGGACTGGCGCTGTCGGCGCTGACTGATCTGCCCACCAGTCCCGTGGTGGTCTGGGCCATGGTCCTGCTGGGAGTTGCCCTGCACCTCGCATCGCCTCGCAGCTACTCGGGCAGCGCCGCAGACGCTGGCCACCTGTGAAGATAACGTGCTAAATACCGGCCGTGAACCTGCTTTTCATTGAAGACGACCGCGAAGCCGCACAGTACATCGTCAAGGGACTGCGTGAAAGCGGCTATGTGGTCAACCACGTCAGCGACGGCCGCGAAGGCCTGTTCCAGGCCACTGAGCACGCCTACGATCTCATCATCGTTGACCGGATGCTGCCGCACCTGGATGGCCTGTCCATTGTCCGCATGCTGCGCGACAACGGCAACACGACGCCGGTGCTCATTCTCAGCGCGCTCGGCACCGTGGACGACCGCGTGCAGGGCCTGAAAGCCGGCGGCGACGATTATCTGACCAAGCCTTTCGCATTTTCCGAGTTGTTAGCCCGGATCGAGGCGCGGCTGCGGCGCGCCACCGGCAATGAAATTATCACGCAGCTGCGCGTTGCCGACCTTGAGCTCGATCTGCTGGCGCGCCGGGTTACCCGGGCGGGACGCGACATCGACCTCACATCGAAGGAATTTTCACTGCTCGAGTTCCTGATGCGGCGCGCCGGCCAGGTCGTGACTCGCACGATGTTGCTGGAGGGCGTCTGGGACCTGCACTTCGATCCGCAAACGAATGTGGTGGACGTGCACATGAGCCGGCTGCGCCAGGCGATCGATAAAGGCTTCGAACACCAGCTCATTCACACCGTCCGCGGCGCGGGCTACATCCTTCGGGATGAGCGCCCTGCCAGCAACACCTGACCCCTATGACTGAGCGCGGCCAGATTTTTTCGATGTCGCCCGTCCGACTGGCGACTTTCTACGTGACGCTGTTCGCCGTGTGTATCGGCCTCATTGTCGGCACCATGTACGTCCTGACGCAGCGTGTTCTGGTGCGCGAGACCGACAGCATCATCAACGCCGAGCTCGAGGGACTCAAGGACGACTACCGTCTCGGTGGCCTTCGGCGGCTGATCGATTCGCTGAACTTGCGCGACGACAGCTGGGGGCGCAGTGGTGCGGTTTATCTGTTAGTCGACCAGGACTTGCACCGTGTCGCCGGCAACATCGGGGAATGGCCGGTTGGTTCGCCATCGCCGTCGCAGTTGCCCTGGATTCAATTCACGCTGATGAGCCAGGATGCCGCGCGGCCCGTCGAGCACACCGTGCGCGCGTCGATCATGCGCATCGACCGGCGGCATCAACTGCTGGTCGGCACCGACATCAGCGAGAATCAGCGTTTCTTCGCGCGTTTCCGCGCCGCCATGTATTGGGGCGTCGGACTGGCCGTGCTGCTGGCAACACTCGTCGGCTACCTGTACGTGAAACGCCTGTCGGCTCGGGTGCAGTCGGTCGCGGAAACCTGCCGTGTCATCATCGCGGGCAACATGACGCGGCGCTTGCAGGTCTCAAAGGCCGGCGACGAATTCGACGCGCTCGCGATCATCGTGAACCAGATGCTGGACCGATTGCAGCATCAGGCCACCACCTTGCGCACGACATTCGACAGCACCGCGCACGACCTGCGCGCTCCGCTGCATCGGGTCCGCGCGCGCATCGAGCAGGCCTTGCGGGAACCTGGCAACGCTGAATTTGCGCAGGAAGCACTCGACTCAACCCTGGTCGAAATCGACCGCATCCAGAGTACGCTGACGACACTGCTCGAAATTGCGCGCGCCGAGGGCGGCGTGGAAAACCAGAAACGTGAGGCGGTTGATCTGGGCGCTCTCGCGCGCGAGGTTGCCGATCTCTACCAGCCGGAGGCGGCTGCCAGAAGCCTGTCGCTGCAATGCACGGCAGACGAGAATGCGCAGGTTCAGGGCCACCGGCAACTGTTGGCGCAATTGCTGACAAACCTGTTTGAGAACGCGCTGAAGTTTGTGCCTGCGGGCGGACATATCAATTTGTCCGTCAGTCGCCAAGCAGACACGGTCCGATTAGTGTTTGCCGATTCCGGCCCCGGCATTCCGGCGAACGAGCGCGAACACGTGCTCCAGCCGTTCGCGCGCCTGGAACGCGACCGGGATGTCATTGGCAGCGGATTGGGGCTCAGCCTGGTCGGCGCCATCGTCGGCCTGTACCAGGGAACCATGGCGCTCGAGGACAATGCGCCTGGGCTCAGGGTCTGCTGTACGTTTCCGGCCAGCTAACAAGAATGCGCCCGGCGCCCTTGGTCAGGATGCCGGGCGCCATTCAGTTACTTCTTCATCGAGTCCGCGCGACACTTCTTCACGAAGGCGGCGCGGGCAGCGCCAGCGAGGTGCTTCTCGTTGGCCTCATCGCGGCAATGATGGTCCTGCTTGGCCGGACCAGCAGCGGTTGCAGGCGCAGGTGCGCTGGTCGTTGCCGGCGGCGCAGCGGCGGGAGCAGGCGCAGTTCCGGTTGCGGCGTAGGCGGATCCCGCCACGAGCAGGGCGGCGGCGGTCAAAAGGCTGATCATTTTCATGCTGTATTCCTCAAGGTGATGACATTGCACGCTGCATCTGCAGCGTGGCGGTGACTGTAATGCCGACCCTATGGAGGGTTGCTTACGCACACATTAAGTAGCTGTAATGACCCGCGGGTCGCACGCTGGGGACCCGCCACAGTAGACTGCAGGCTGAAGGACTGACCGGCATCATCCGCGGCGTCCAACGTCTAAGCACCTGTAAAAAATGCAGTTAACGGGCCTCCGCCGATGGGTTTCTTATATTGCGTCGGTCATGCTTACCATGATCGGTCCCGCGCATGCGGGCTCCACGCCTGACACGCTGCAGGTCAGCCAATTCGGCACGGTGCATATCTATCGCCCTGACGGCACTGCGCAACAGACGGTGATTTTCCTGTCAGGCGAGGCCGGCTGGCGTGGCGACGTCATTGGCATGGCTGAACAGCTCAGCGCGCGCGGGGCGTTAGTAGCGGGCATCGACACTCGCCAGTACTTGCATGGCGTCAGCGGCAGCTCCGCCAGCTGCGCATATCCGGGCGCCGACTTCGAGCGGCTCTCCCGACTGGTGCAGCAGCACGCGGGCCTGACCGAGTATCACTACCCGATCCTCGTCGGTTACACCTCGGGCGCGAGCCTGGTGTATGCGCTGCTCAACCAGACTGCGCGAGGGACGTTCGCGGGTGGCCTGTCGTTAGGTTTTTGCCCGCAGCTGGCATTGGCCAAACCGCTGTGCAAGCGCGAGCAACTGTCATTCACGGCGCGCAGCAAAGGCATCGGGGTGACGCTGTTGCCCGCTGCAAGAATGAATGATCCCTGGATTGTCCTGCAGGGCGAGCGGGACCAGGCTTGCGACGCAGGTGCGGCGCGTACCTACACGACCGGCATTCAGGGTGCGACGCTGGTGAGCTTGCCGCGGGTCGGGCCTGACTACCGCCTCGATAAGACCTGGTCGCCGCAGTTTTTGGCAGCCTACCAGGCATTGTCGCGGGCCCCGCAATCCGCCCCTCCACAGCCGCCTCCGGATCTCCATGACTTGCCGGTTCTGGCGTTGCAGGCGAGCGGCACGCAGAATGACTCATTCGTGGTTCTGCTAACAGGCGACGGCGGCTACGCCGGTATGGATCAGAACATCACGGCCGCATTCAACGCCAAGGGCCAGCATGTCGCGGTACTCAATGCGCTGAAATATTTCTGGAAGGCGCGCACGCCACAGGAGGTTGCCAACGATGTCGATCGGATCATGCGCTATTACAGCGCAACCTGGC
>JANNVI010000055.1:0-11899 GCA_031414335.1 Gammaproteobacteria bacterium
TGCCGCGGCGCGGCCGAATTTCATGAAGATTGCGCCGCTCTACCATGCGCTGGCGCGCGAGAGCTGGTGCGAGCCGCGCATCGTGCACACCGGCCAGCATTACGACGCCAACATGTCGGACGCGTTCTTCAAAGACCTGAAAATGCCGGACCCGCATGTGCACCTGAATGTCGGCAGCGGTTCGCACGCCGAGCAGACCGGCGGCGTGATGATCGCCTACGAAAAAGTCGCGCTGGCCGAAATGCCCGACTGGATCGTGGTCGTGGGCGATGTCAATTCGACCGCCGCCTGCGCGATGGTGGGCGCCAAGCTCTGGATCAACGTTGTGCATCTCGAGGCGGGATTGCGCTCGGGCGATCGGCGCATGCCGGAGGAAATCAACCGCCTGGTCACGGATGCGATTGCCGACCTGCTGTGGACACCGTCGCACGACGCCGATGCCAATCTGCTGGCTGAAGGCGTGCCGGCTCGTCGCATCGAATGTATCGGCAACATCATGATCGACAGCTACGAGATGATGCGGCCCAGCATCGCCGCGGATGGCACGCGCGCGTCCTTGGGTCTCGGCAAGCGGCCCTACGCGGTGGTGACACTGCACCGGCCGTCGAACGTCGATGAGGCGGGTCCCTTAGGGTTGCTGGTCGATCAATTGCTAGCGGTTTCGAAGGACGTCGATCTCGTTTTCCCCGTGCATCCCCGCACCCGCAAGAAATTGCAGGAGTTCGGGCTGATGGCGAAGCTGGAGGCTGCCGGGGCCATTCGCCTGCTCGAGCCGCTGGGGTACGTGCCCTTCATGGGGCTGGTCACCGGCGCCTGCGCGGCGATCACCGATTCGGGCGGTGTGCAGGAAGAAACCACTTACCTGGGCATTCCGTGCCTGACGTTGCGCGAGAACACGGAACGCCCTGTGACGGTGACCGAAGGCAGCAATCGCCTGGTCAAGGTTCCGGACTTGTTAGCAGCGGTGCAGCGAGTGGTGAAGGGCGAATGGCCGCGTGGCAAGCGCCCGGATCTCTGGGATGGCAAGGCGGCGGTGAGGGCGGCGGCGAGCCTGAAATCAAGAAAGGTGGCATAGAGTGAAAGTTACGATTTTCGGTTCGGGTTATGTCGGCCTGGTCACGGGCGCCTGCTTCGCTGAGGCCGGCAACAACGTGCTGTGTGTTGACGTCGACGCCGCCAAGATCGAGCGCCTGAAGCGCGGTGAAATCCCGATCCACGAACCGGGGCTCGAAGCAGTGATCGAGCGCAATGTGAAAGCGGGCCGCATCCATTTCACGACCGATGCCGCGGCCGGTGTCGCGCATGGCCTGTTTCAGCTGATCGCGGTGGGCACACCGCCCGATGAAGATGGCTCGGCCGATCTCAAGCACGTGTCCGCGGTCGCGCGCACCATTGCGACGCACATGAAGGACTATCGGATCATCGTCGACAAATCGACCGTGCCGGTCGGTACCGCGGACCGAGTGCGCGCCGAGATCGACAGGACGCTGAAGGCGCGCGGCGCAGAGATTGAATTTGAAGTGGTCTCGACTCCGGAATTTCTGAAAGAGGGCGCCGCGGTCGGCGACTTCATGAAGCCGGATCGCGTCGTCATCGGCACCGACAACCCGCGGGTCGCCGAGCTGCTGCGGCATTTGTACGAACCCTTCACGCGGCAGAATGATCGCTTCATCATCATGGACGTGCGCTCCGCGGAGCTGACAAAATACGCGGCGAACGCGATGCTCGCGACCAAGATCAGTTTCATGAACGAGCTCTCGCAGATCGCCGAGCGCGTCGGCGCCGACATCGAACGCGTGCGCCAGGGCATCGGCTCCGATTCGCGCATCGGCTATTCCTTCATCTTCCCCGGCACCGGCTATGGCGGTTCCTGCTTTCCCAAGGACGTGCAGGCGCTGCTGCGCTCGGCGCAGAACGTCGGCTACGAGCCGAAGATCCTGGCCGCGGTCGAGGCGGTCAATGATCGCCAGAAGTCGCTCATGGTCCGCAAGATCCAGAAGGTCCTGGGCAACAAGCTCGCCGGCCGGCATTTCGCGATGTGGGGACTGGCCTTCAAACCTAACACCGACGACATGCGCGAGGCGCCGAGCCGCGTGATCATGGAGGCCTTGTGGGAGGCGGGCGCAACGGTTGCAGTGCATGATCCGGTGGCGATGCCCGAGGCGCGCCGGCTCTATGGGAATCGCAAGGACCTGACGCTCGCAGACGACCCGCAGGCGGCGCTCAAGGGCGCCGATGCGCTGATCATCGTGACCGAGTGGCAGCTGTTCCGCAGTCCGGATTTCGATGAGATCAAGGCGGCGCTCAAGGAGCCGCTGATATTCGATGGCCGCAACCTCTACGACCCGGCGCTCATGAAGAGCTTCGGGATTCGCTACTTCGCGGTGGGGCGCGGCGAGTCGGTGATCGCCTGACACTCGTATTGGAGTTGTTCAGCTACTGCGCTTGCAGGGTGTTGAAAAGTTCAAAATTGTTGCGCACGTTCATCACGGCTGCCGCGCCCATGCCGGTGGCAATCAACGGTACCTCAGTGCTCGTGAAGCGCGGGTCTGTCAGGCAATCTGCCGACGCATAGCGATACATCTTGCACCAGACATTGCGCCTCAGCGGGTGATCTGAAGTCACCACCAACAGATAGTTTTTTCCAAAGGACTTATCCAGGCGACCAACTATCTCGCGGACCAGTCTGGCAGCTTGCTCAAGATTCTGGGCATAGTCCTGATCCAAAGTGCCGGCGTCACTGGCCGGCGGATGCGGCAAGAGCGTGTGAATGTAAAACGTACCGCCTTGTTTCCAGAACGGCGCTGCAAAGATAGCCTTGCGGACTTGCTCGCGCGCTTGACTCGCCCGCAGCGAATTCAACCACTGCCGTTCGCAAAACGCCGGACGCAATTCGCCGGCGAATTGCTTGAACAGGTCGCAACCGAAGCCGGCGATGATGCTGGCGGGGCCAAACACCGCGATCTGGCGGCAGTAGACCAGGCCGTGGATTTCGCAATAGGGATGATAGAAACCGACGATATTGACCCGCGGCCGGTGCACGGATTGCGCGGCGAAGTTGAACATCCCGTGCTGCGAACACATGGATGCCGGCGCGCAGGCACGCGCTCCCTCCATATCGACCCCTGTCAAGAGCCCGGGTATGGAACTGCCGGTGTGCGAACCAGACGACGTGACCGCTTTCGAATAGACCTGGCGCACACCCGGATCCAGCGCGGTCTCGATGGGCGACTGTTTCAGATTGCTCAGCTCGTCGAGCAGCATGATGACGATGTTAGGTCCCCGGCTCCCGGTGTCTTTTTGAAAGAACGGCAACAACGCGACGTTTTCATCGGTCTCGATCGGCGACAGGATTTCCGGCGCGAACAGGAAGAAAACACAGCCCGCGAGCGCGGCGACGCGCAATCGGGACAGCAAATAAGGTGGCATCAATAGGGCGGCGATACATGACAGTGCCAGCACCGTGATGGCAAGACTGGCCTTGACCAGAAGGGGCAGATTACCTTCCAGTAGCTCGTTGCGCTTGCAAATGTTGTAAACCAAGAGTGTTAGCACTGTGAATGTTACGAGGTCGAGTATGTTGACCGTCCGTTTCACTCCGATCAGCGCGGATACAGCCAGCGCGACCAGAAACACCAGCGCGACTGGTATCAGTATCGTTGCGTAAATCTTCCAGGCGGGATGCGTGTAAAAATAGAGTGATGAGTAAATCGAGTCGCTGTTGAACACATTGAGGATGCCAGCCAGCGCGATAGTCGGCAGCAACAGTTCACGCCGGTTCATTTGGAGCTCTTGCGCATCAGCACCAGGCGGCGGCCGTTGGCGAGGTCCTGATGCGCTAGAAATTCGAACCGTCTGGCAAATGCGGCCATTTGCAATGGCATGGCAAATTCCTGCGCCTGTCGTTTGCGCTGCTCCGCCAGGCTAACAAGCATGGGATCGGTCTCGTCAATGAACTCCACGATCGCGTGATTTCGGGTGGTGTCTGCGATGAAATCCGCAATCATGTCGAGCGGTATGGATTCTGACACCGCCAGGTGATGAATTACAGCCAGTGCCAGCACCATGTCAGCGTAACCCCTAAGCCGGCTCACGAGGCTCGTGTGTTCCGTGCCAGACCATCCGGCGCCGCCGCACAAGTCCCCGAGATTGGCGAGAACCGGGTACACCAGTTTGCTGTTCGAGTTGCTCTGGTAAATGTAAGTCGCGCAGGCATGGTCCTGTTCGATTGCGACGACCCGAATTCCCTTTTCTACTGCCAGGCTGGTGAACTCGCCGGTGTTGGCGCCCACATCGATCAGACGTTTAGGCTGAGTGGTGTCAAGCCATTCCGAGACGGTGGCACGCTTGGCGTTGCGTGCATCCTCTTCATAATGACTGCGCGTGTCTTTGTAGTCGATCCACAAGCTACTCTTGCCGCCGGAATTTCCCAAACCGGACATCGCCCATCTGCAGTACCCGTACAGGTGCCCGTGAAAGCCTGGCGAACTTGCCAGGTCGTTGGTAGCGGCCTTCGATACCGCTGCAGGTCTGCCGGCACCACTCATCAGCAGTAGTGGCCATGTGCGGGAAAAGAAACGGTGCAGGCCCAGCAACTGTCTGGTTTCCTGCGCGGTGAGGCCGTCGCGCGACATGCGAAACACCTTTGCCGTCGACAGTCCGCGGGTTTTCGATACCTGCAGTGGAAACACGAAATGCCTGAGAAACTGACCGAATGCCCACCATTGCCGCGACGCGATGGCCTGGAACGACAGGTGGTCGCAAAAGACAGGCCTGCAACCGTCAAAAATGACATTCCAGCTCGCGGCATCCTTGAGTTCGTAGCCGTGAAGCAGAATTCTCGTGGAAATGTCGAGCGTCAACTCGGCGGCGCTTTTCAGTTGGCTGTCGCACCATTCGAAGGGTGCACTTACAAAATCAACGCGCTCAATCTCGAATTCGGTCTCTGTTGTCTGCGAGTACGGGATCAGTTTTTGATCCTGGACCAGTTGTTGGGCCACCGGCGCAAGCAGAAATGCCCGCGAAGCCGCTCTGTTGCTGACCCTGCGTACCAGCGTGTTGCCGCGGGCCTCGAGAGCGCCGTCGGGATCCCTCACGGTCCTACCTTGGTTGTCTTCGGAACACCCTTTCAATCCAGCCGCGAATGATTTTGATCGGATTGCGGATGAAAACCAGAGTGGCGCCAACCAGCGCGATCACGCTCTGAATGAAGAGCATCCCGGAGCCCGGGTCTATGTACGCCTGAGCAGGGGCCGCAGCGATCCCGAAAACCATTGCGAGGCCAATGGTGTGTCGAGCAACTCTGTAAAGGTTCTGGTCCATGGCCATCTCCCGCCGATTAACTGTCAAACAATCACCATCATATCCGTAATAGTTTAAGTAAATCCTTAAGTCCAATTTAGGTTCTAGGTCTCGGAATCAGAGGCCGTCTCAGTTTGAGTGTTTCGAGAAATCAGCCAATAGGCCCAATGAAGGCGGGGTATCGGAAAATCAGCATAATCCTTTGAATTATAAGAGCTTTAAGCAGGCATGACGTATCAGCATGTTCACACTCGCGGGTTGAGTACGCGGCGCAGCTAACTTGTCGTTCAAGGAACCTATGTATAGATATACAGTTACACCATGCAGAAGCCACTCAAGGGCCGCGGCACCGCGCTCGCGCCACCCAACCGCTTTGCGCGCCAGCATGCCGAGGACGTTGACGATGGCTGGCCGCAGGAACCGGATGAATTCCTCGGCGCGCCCGGCGCGCCGCGCACCCAGGTGCACTCCGATAAGGCCAAGCGCGTTCTGACGACCAACCAGTCGCCCGACCTCTTTTTCGAGCAGTCGCTGAATCCGTACCAGGGCTGCGAGCACGGCTGCATCTACTGCTACGCGCGCCCGAGCCATGCGTACCAGGGGCTCTCCGCAGGTCTCGATTTCGAAACGCAGATCTTCGCCAAGCACGACGCGGCGAAGTTGCTGGAGGCGGAACTCGCCAATCCGCGTTATCAATGCAAACCCATCATGCTCGGTGCTAACACCGATCCCTGGCAGCCGATCGAACGGGGCTTGCGCATCACGCGCGCCGTACTCGAGGTGCTGGTGCGTACGCGCCATCCGGTGCATGTGATCACCAAAGGCGCCGGTGTGCTGAGGGATATCGATCTGCTGGCGGATCTTGCCAAAGACGGCCTGGCGAGCGCGTTTGTTAGCCTGCCGACCTTGGATGACGACCTGAAGCGTGTGCTCGAGCCGCGCGCGGCCTCGCCGGGCGCCCGCCTGCGGATCATCGAGGCCCTGGCGAAGGCCGGCGTACCCGTCGGTGTCATGGTGGCGCCGGTGATCCCGGTGCTAACAGACAAGGAACTCGAGTCGATTTTGGAGGCCGCGCACGCGGCCGGCGCGCAGCGCGCGGCTTACATCATGCTGCGGCTGCCATTCGAGGTGAAGGACCTGTTCCGCGACTGGCTGGCGCAGCATTTTCCACTGACGGCAGCCCATGTGATGTCCCAGGTGCAGGACATGCGGGGCGGCCGCGACAACGATCCTGAATTTGGCAGCCGCATGTCGGGGCGGGGCGCAGTCGCGGAACTGACCAAAAAGCGCTTTGCAGTCGCCTGCCGCCGGCTGGGTCTGGCGACCGGGCGCGGGACCAGCCTGACAACCGGCCTTTTTGTACGTCCATCCGCTTTAACCCCGCAAATGTCCCTGTGGTAGTTCGGACCTCGCGGAGCTATAGTTTCAGCAACTTTCTGGAGGACGAGCAATGGCAGCTAAAACCCCGTGGATCCTGTCGGTGACAGTGGCCATACTCGCCGGCACATCGGTTTCGTTTGCGGGCCTGTTTCCCAAGGGCGCGCAGGAAGAAAAAGAAAAGCGCCAGGCCGAGATCCCGGTGTGCGACAAGAAATACGGCACGATTGCCGTGGTCGAGCCGGAGACCAAGTGGTGGGCGGCCTACAACCTGGGGTCCCCGGAGACCGTCATCAAGGTGTTCGTCAACCAGTCCAAGTGCTTCACGCTGGTCGATCGCGGCAAGGGCATGGCGGCGGCTCAGGCCGAACGCGCGCTCGCGTCCAGTGGCGAGCTGCGCGGCCGCTCCAACGTCGGCAAGGGCCAGGTCAAGGCCGCCGACTATGTGATGGTCCCGGACCTCGTCTCATCTAACAAGAATTCCGGCGGCAATGCCATTGGCGGGCTGTTGGGCGGCCTGATCGGCGGTGGCGCCGGTGCCGTGTTAGGTGGCATCAACCTCAAGAAGAAATCCGCGGATGTCGTGCTCACGGTCACCGACGTGCGCTCCTCCGAGCAGGTCGCGATGATCGAAGGCCATACGTCCAAAACCGATCTGGGCTGGGGCGCCGGCGGCGGCGTGTTTGGCGGCGGCGCACTGGTGGCGGGCGGCGCTTCCGGCTACTCGGATACCGAAATCGGCAAAGTGATCACGCTCGCCTACCTCGACGCCTACATCAAGCTGGTCGATCAGTTCAAGGCGTTGCCCGCCAACGCGTCGGCCGCTAACGCGCAGCAATCAGTGACCATGGCCAAGCCCGGCCGCATGTACGCGAGCGCGTCGACCAAGAGCAAGGTCGTGCGCACCCTCGATCCCGGCATGATGCTGTACCCCACCGGCGAGAAGAAAGAAATCATGTGGGAAGTCGAAGATGAACTCGGCAACAAGGGCTGGGTGTCGTCGGTGCTGTTCGAGTTGGCGAAATAGGCGTTAATCAGAACCTATGACAGCGCGCTAGACGGTGCGACCGCTCGCGTGCGCGCCAAATCACCTTCTGAGGTGAGCAGATTGGTTCCTTGCATTTGATTGTAATGCCGAACGGGTATTTGCAAATGTCTCGCGACTCGAAAATTGCCGCTCCGTTAGAAGCGTTAGCCGCGCTGGATTGGCGCGCGCGTTAGGCGAAGCTTTCGTACGTCTGCTTGGCGACTTTGTTGTCGCGGGCTCCCGCTCCCAACGTCTGATTCACCAGTCATTCAGCTTGGTGTGCGATAATTTGTCCGCGCTGGGATTTCAGTCTGCCAATGGGGTCAAGAACATGCGAAGCGTCCGAAAATTGGCGTTTGCAACATTTTTTTTGCTGCTGGCATTGAACAACAGCAGTTTTGCCCGATGGACCGGACCCATGCCCTTCGTGCCGGGTACCAACTACACCGACGGTGCGGTGATTCGCCAGGACCACACCCAGTACATCATTCCCCAAGCAGCCTGCGACAATTACCGTAAGTATGAAGTCTGTTGGCGCACGATGGATCTACGGCGCAATCACGACGGGCAAAATCAGTGTGAGGCCCGGAATCCGTGGCGCACCGACAGTTTCAATTGGAACCAGCAAGTTCAGTCGAAGTGCGCGCTCAGTGCGGCTGAAATTGCTGCACTACAGCGTCAGCCGGCTGGCAACGGCCCGGCGCGAACTGCGCCGAGAAGTAGTGGTGCTGCGACAGCGACCAAACACTCGGCGCTTGAACCCATTCGCACCTATACGTGCTCAGTGCCGACCACGGATGGGATGAAACGCCGCACCGCCTGGGTAAGGTCTATCGCAGAGGCTCGCGACAAGGCCTATGAGAGTTATGGCCCCATCATGACTTCAGGCAAAAGCAGTATCAGTTGTTCCCTGCGCTAGCGTCTGTCCTGTCCTTCGGGACTATTTCTACCCGCATTTGTTAGATTCGGGATGCCGCTCCGTTCCGAGCGAGCATTTTGTGGCGTCCGTATTGGATTTGCTACGAGCCAAGTCTCGCGAGTTACCGGTCTTAGACTGGCCCGGGAACAGCAGGTCGCCTAATTGATGGCGCCGAAAACCCGTGCCAGAGCGAGTAAATTGGTGGGCGGTACTGGGATCGAACCAGTGACCCTTGCCGTGTGAAAGCAATGCTCTACCGCTGAGCTAACCGCCCGTTTTCAGCTGGGCGCGCATCCTACACCAGCGGCCGGGGGCTCTCAAATCGGGCCTGCGGGCGGGTGACTACCGTAAAATGGGCTGATGTCCATCGTTACCCGTTTCGCCCCCAGCCCCACCGGCATGTTGCATGTCGGCGGTGTTCGGACCGCCTTGTATAGCTGGCTGTACGCGCGCCGCCACGGCGGCCGCTTCATCCTGCGAATCGAGGACACCGACCTGGAGCGCTCCACGCCCGAGGCGGTTCAGGTCATTCTCGAGGGCATGGCATGGCTGGGCCTCGATCACGACGACGGGCCGTATTACCAGACGAAGCGCTTCGACCGTTACAAGGAGGTCATCGCCGGGATGCTGGCCAAGGGCCAGGCCTATCACTGCTATTGCAGCAAGGAAGAACTCGATGCGATGCGTGCGGCGCAGATGGCCCGCAAGGAAAAGCCGCGCTACGACGGTCGCTGCCGGCACCGGACCGGTGCACCGCCCGCAGGTGTGCAGCCAGTGGTGCGTTTCAAGAATCCGCTCGATGGCGAAGTCGTGGTCGAGGATCGCGTGCACGGCGCGGTGCGTTTTGCTAACACCGAGCTCGACGACCTGATCATCGCGCGCTCCGACGGTACGCCGACTTACAATTTCTGCGTCGTGGTCGACGACATGGACATGGGCGTCACGCACGTGATCCGTGGTGACGATCACCTCAATAACACGCCGCGGCAGATCAACATGCTGCGCGCGTTAGGTGCGACGCCGCCAGTGTACGCGCATGCATCGATGATCCTCGGGCCCGACGGCACGAAGCTTTCGAAGCGCCATGGCGCGGTGAGCGTGCTGGCCTACGAGGAGCAGGGCTATCTGCCGGACGCGTTGCTCAATTTCCTGGTACGCCTCGGCTGGTCGCATGGTGACCAGGAAGTATTCACGCGCGCCGAAATGATCGAGCATTTCGATATCGACCGCATCGGCAAGTCGGCCTCGGCCTTCAATCCGGAAAAACTGGCGTGGCTCAATCAGCAGCACATGATGCGCGCCGACGTGCGTGAGCTGGCAACGCGCCTGCAGGTCTATCTAAAGCGCATTGGGGTCGACGCGCCAAATGACGCGCGTTTGTCAGCCGTGGTCGAAGCGCAGCGCGAGCGCAGCAAGACGCTGGTCGAAATGGCGAAGAACAGCCGCTTCCTGTTTCTGCCGCAGGTGGAGATGGATCCGGGCGCTGCAGCCAAGCACCTGACACCCGAGGCGCGCGCCATGCTGCAGGAGTTCCATGCCTCCCTGACCGATCTGACCGACTGGACCAAAGCGCAGATCCACGATGCGCTGACGGCCTTCGCCACGGCGCGCGGATTGGCGCTCGGCAAGGTCGCGCAGCCGCTCAGGGTCGCGGTCAGTGGCGGCACGGTGTCGCCGCCGATCGACCAGACGCTTGAATTGTTAGGCCGGGACGCGACCCTGGCGCGCATTGCTGCCGCCCAGCCGGAGGCCCGTGCGTCATGAGTTCCCGTCCCTTCAAAGTGCTGGGCGTCCAGCAGATCGCAATCGGCGGTCCGGACAAGCAGCTGCTGCGGAGGTTGTGGGTCGATCTGTTAGGTGTTCAGGTGGTTGGCAACTACCGTAGCGCGACGGAAAACGTAGACGAGGATATCCTGCGCCTCGGCTCCGGCGCGAGTGCCTGCGAGATCGACCTGATGCAGCCGCTGGATGCGAATGCGAAACCGGCCGTCCATGTGCCGCCGCTCAATCACATCGGCCTATGGGTCGACGATCTGCCCGCGGCGGTGCGCTGGCTGACCGGGCAGGGTGTGCGGTTCGCGCCCGGTGGCATCCGCAAGGGCGCCGCCGGTTACGATGTCTGCTTCATGCATCCCAAGGGCAACGAGCAATTCCCGCTGTCGGGCGAAGGTGTGCTGATCGAGCTGGTGCAGGCGCCACCCGATGTTATCGACGGGCGAGCGTGATGGCCATGGCTGAGCGGCGAATGGGCGGCGGCTCGGGCGCGCGGTCAGCGCAAACATAGTGCCACCCGCTCAATTTGGGAAAAGATCCGGTGAGGATCGTTTGCGCCCGCGCGCCCGAGCGAACGCGCAAGATCGCGCGGGAGTCCGCGAGCCGCGATCTTGCAAGCGCGACGCCCTTTGAGCCGCGCGGCCGTGGCCATCACGATTGACCGTAGATAGCGATCGGACTCTAGGCTTTCTTGAAACTCAGGATCGGCTGATCCACGGCGAGGCTGTCGCCGGGTTTCGCGAGCTGTTCCGCGACTTCGCCGTCCTGCGCAGCCTTCAACACGTTTTCCATTTTCATCGCTTCAACGACGGCGAGCTTGTCGCCGGCCTTGACCTGCTGCCCGACCTTGACACTGATCTCGGTCAGCAGGCCCGGCATCGGAGCTAACAAAAAGCGCGACAGGTCGGGCGGCGCCTTGTAGGGCATGCGCTTCAGCAGTTCCGCGGCGCGCGCCTCGAGAACCAGCGCATCGGCCTGGGTGCCGGCGTGGAACAGGCGGTAACGCAGGCCCACGACATCCACCTGCATCCGCAGTTGCGATCCGCCGACGGTCGAGGTCAGGACCGACTGGCCGGGCGCCCACGTGGTCTGCGCGCTGATGGCTTCTGTCAGCTGCACCGCGTGATGTTTGCCGTCCATGACGACCACGTAGTCCGCCTGCACCGCGCCCTTGCGGACGGTGCGGCGGTGGTGCGCCAGCGCCGCCATCTGCGCGAACAGCTGCGGGTTCTTCGGCTGGGCGTCCTCGGCGCGGAAGCCCTGCGGGAATTCCTCGGCGATGAAGCCCGTGGTGAAATTCCCCGACACGAAACGCGGATGCTGCATCAGTGCGGCCTGGAACGGGATGTTGGACGCGATGCCGCGGATCACAAAGCTATCGAGTGCCGCGCGCATGCGGGCGATGGCCTCGTTGCGATCCTTGCCGTGCGTGATCAGCTTGGCGATCATCGAGTCGTAGTGCACCGGGATTTCGCCGCCATCGACGACGCCGGTGTCGACCC
>JANNVI010000056.1:0-45556 GCA_031414335.1 Gammaproteobacteria bacterium
AGGACAACGGACTCTGACTCCGTTTACCTAGGTTCGAATCCTAGTCTCTCAGCCAATGTCAGGAAGGGCCGGTCGCAAGACTGGCCCTTTTTCGTGGGTGTCTGCAGGACTAGGATGAGAACCGTGGGTTCGACGCGAGACGGCGTTAGCCGGCGAGCGAGCGGCGAGCGATTTTCGCGAGCCGACCCCGCAGGGGCGAGGCGCGCAGCGCCGAGTAATCCTAGTCCCCCAGCCAATGTCAGGAAGGGCCGGTCGCAAGACCGGCCCTTTTTATTTTCGCGATTTGACAATAATCTTGTCAGCGAGCAAATACTCGCCGCAATTGCGATTGATCGCACGCGAGAAGCATCGGGCTTGGAGATCATTACCACCATGATTCGGCGCGGCAGATGCTGGGCTTTGTTGGTGCTGTGGGTGCCTTGCGGCGCCCTGGCGGCGTCGTACCTTACGCAGATCACGCCCTTCAACCTGGTGTCGAACGCCGGCCACACGGTGATCACCACCTGGGCAGGTGGGCTCGGCTGCCCCGATACGCTGGGCGACGACAGCCTCTCGGCACTCATTACGCTGCCGTTTACCTTCAAGTACGGCGCCACCAGCTACACGCAGCTGCGTGTGATGACCAACGGTCGTCTGCAGTTCGGCAACAGCTACTGCGGATTCGGCACGCAAGTGGTCGGGCCGCCGCGTACCTATCCTGACCCGCTGCCGTCGGCCAACCTCAACAACACCATTCGCGCGTACGGCGCCGACCTGGATGTCAGCGTTGGCGGCACGATTACCTACGGCACGAATGGTACGGCGCCCAATCGCCGCTTCGTCGTGACCTGGACGAATGTACCGCAGTGGAGTGCAGCCGGCACGTCCTACAACCTGCAGATCCAGCTCGCAGAGGACGGCGATTTCTATTTCATGTACGGCGTTTCAAACAACGTGTCGGGTGGCACCACGCTGGGCCCCGCGCAGATCGGCTGGCAGCTAACAGCGAGCGACTATGTGCTGGTGCAGAGCGGTCTGCCCGCCAATAACTCGGGATGGCGATTCCGGCCCACTGTTCCGGCCCTGCGTATCGCCAAGACATCCGCGGTCGTCAGTGATCCTGCGAATGGCACGACCAACCCCAAGCGCATTCCAGGCAGCATCGTCGAGTATTCGGTCACCGTGACCAACTCAGGCGTGGGGCCGGTCGACGCCAACACGGTCGCCATCACCGACCCGGTGCCGGCAAATTCGGATCTCTTTGTGTCGACCGCCGGCGGTCCGCCGATCACGTTCACGAATGGCGCGGTCGCGAGCGGACTGACGTTCAGCTATCCCGCCAACGTCGGGTTCTCCAATCAGGTGGGTGGTGGCGGTCCCTACACGTTTGCCCCGACGGCGAACGCCAACGGCGTGGACCCCGCCGCGACCGGATTGCGCATCGCGCCAGTGGGCACACTGGCCGGCTCCAGTGCGGCCGGCGACCCTGGTTTTACCGTCACATTCCGGGTGCGGGTGCGCTAGCGGTTCTTGCCGGCTGTTAGCTCGGGACCTCAGAACTGGCGGACACCGCCACTGTCGCTGCCCACAATCACGATGTCCGCCGGCCGTTCCGCGAACAGTCCGACGGTGACGACCCCCGCGATTGCGTTGATCTGGCGTTCCATTTCCCTGGGCGCGCGAATTGTGAACCCGCGCACATCCAGGATCTGATTGCCGTTGTCGGTGGTGAAGCCGGCACGCAATACAGGTTGGCCGCCCAGCTTGATCAGTTGCCGCGCAACATGCGCACGCGCCATCGGGATGACCTCGACCGGCAATGGGAACCTGCCCAGCGCCTCGACCACCTTGCTCGCATCGACAATGCAGACAAACTGCTGTGCCACGGCGGCGACGATTTTTTCGCGCGTCAGCGCACCACCACCGCCCTTGATGAGTTCGCGGGCATGATTGGCTTCGTCCGCGCCATCGACATACACACCTATGGAGTCCACGTCGTTGAGATCGAAAACCGGTATCCCATGTGCCTTCAGGCGGTCGGTTGAGGCGTTGGAACTCGATACCCCACCCTTGATGCGGCCGCCGCCAAAGTCGCGCGCGAGGGCGTCGATAAAGAAATTGACGGTCGATCCGGTGCCGATGCCAACGATGCTGTCGGCCTGGACGAATCGCAGTGCGGCTTCGGCTGCAGCTTTTTTTCCGGCGCTCATGTTAGCTCTGTAGTGCGCGGAAACCCTGTAAAACAAGGGCCTCCAGAAACGATTAAGCCCGCTTGCGCGGGCCTTTCTTTGGAAGCGGCGAGCGAGAAATGTTGAGTTTCCCGCCCGCCTTAGGCTTAGAAAAAAGCTACCTTACTTCTTCTTGGCAGCTTTTTTCTTTTTCTTGGCTTTCGCCATGACAATCTCCTGTGGGTTAGTCCGGGGTCGAGTATATACACGATATTGTAAAAAACAAGCGTTAGCGCTTGACATCGTGAACCTCGGCACCTGCCGGAATATCAATCGACCTTCGTCTCGAGCGACAAAATGAACTGCCAATGCGCGGCACTGACAGGCATCACCGAGAGTCGATTGCCCGCGCGCAACAACCAGAAGTCTTGCAATGATCCTTTGGCATGCGCGCGCAGCGTGTTCAAAGTGATGCTGTGTTTGAGGCGGCGTTCGAGTTGCACATCGACCATGTACCAGCGCGGATTCGCCGCATCGCTGTCGGCATCGAAGTGTTTGTGTTTCGGATCCAGTGCTGTGTGATCAGGATATCCCGCGCGGACGATCTTCATGATCGCGACCGCGCCGGGTACGTCGCAGCTTGAGTGATAGAGCAGCGCACGATCATCGATCTGCATCTGGTCGCGCAGCATGTTGCGCGCCTGGTAGTTGCGCACGCCGTCCCAGCACGTGGTTTTGCGGGGCGCCGCCGCCAGGGTGTCGACGCTGAACGTGTCCGGTTCAGTTTTCAGCAGCCAGTAATTCATGGTCGATCCTGCGCAAAAAGCGTCAGTCCCTGCTCGGTGATCACGCCATCGAGCGGGATGTCGTGGGGCTCATGATCGATGTGATCCACGCCCTGCGCGGAAAACGCCAGTCCCAGCAGCAAGGGTCCGCGCCAGTAACGGCGCCGTGCACGGAACGCGAGCGCGCGATCATAGTAGCCAGCGCCGTTGCCGAGTCGGGTGCCGCGGCGATCAAAAGCAACCAGCGGCAGCAGAATGATATTCATCCAGCGGGCACCCCGCTGATGGTGGCCGCTGGGTTCGGCTATGCCGATACGGTTGCGGCGCAGCGGTCCGGAATCCGCTGCAATGAAACGCATGCTGCGACTGCGCATGGAGCCGATTCGCGGCAGGTACAGCCGGCAATCGCGCGTTAGCAGACCACGCATCAGATCGCGGGTATCGAGTTCGGCGCCTATCGGCAGATACACAGCGATGCTTTGCCCGGGTCGCAGAGATCGCAGCCGCAGCACGTGGCGCGCAATCTGGCGCGCAAAGTGGCGGCGGAGGGCAGGTGGGATGTTGCGGCGCGCGGCGCGCGCGGCGCGGCGTTGCGCTGGTCGCGAAATCAAGCGTCACCCGCCTGTGCCGGTGCGAACCGTTGCTCTCGACACAGAGCAACAAGTGGGGCGAGCTGCGGCAGGTAAGGCTTTCCGCTCAAGGCGGACTTGCACAGTGCTGCCAACAAGCCCATATGCCCCTGGGCGTTCCAAATTAGGGTCGAGAGGTAACCCGATCCACTGTCGAACACCGCAGGTGACGCAGCTCTGACTCTACAACAGTTGACTACCCGATTGCTTGCGCAAGTTGGCAGAAATTCAAAGATCAAGCGGTGCGGTCTTCAGTGCTTTCTCGACTTTGCCGCGCAGGCTGCGTACCCGTGGCAGCATTTGCTCATCGATACTGGTCTTGGTAGCGCGTAGCTTGAGCATGTCGTTAGCGAGGTTGAGGGCGGCAATTACCGCAATCCGGTCCAGGCCCACGACCTTGCCGGTATCGCGGATGGCGCGCATCGCCTGGCTCAGGTGTTCGGCCGCATCCAACAGGTCGGCGCGCTCGTTCTGCGGGCAGGCAATCACGTAATCCTTGTCGAGGATACGCACGCTGACACGAGAGACGTCTCGATCACTCATCGGGATGACTCGGGTACTGGATCAGGCACTGTGTTCCAGGGTCTTCAGTCTGCCAATGATGGCTTCGACATGTGCACGGGCCGTTTCGTTCTTGTGCATGAGCATGGAGCGCTCAGCGGAGATGGTTTCCTGGCGGGCACGCAGGGCGCGATTTTCATTGCGCAGCAGCTCGTTTTGCGAGATCAGTTCTTCGACCCGTTTTTCGAGCTGCTGGAGTTCCTGCTCAACACTGTCATTTTTATTGTTATGCATAGTGAAAATTATGGGCTCTGGGTCCAAGAGCGGTCAATGTCGACCTGCCAGTTTTGGCATAATTTCCGCATGGAATCGGTCGACTACACCGCGATGCAGCGGATTTTGAGCCAGGCAGGGGCCTTGACAGACGCGCCGGAGGCTCATGGCACGCTGGCGGGGGCTTTTTGCTCCGCCGACGATTATCGCTTCGAAAGCTGGCTGACGGAGCTGTTTGCCGACGGCAACGCGGCCGGGGAGCCAGGCAACGTGCTGCGCGAGATGTTCAATCTGACGCGCGCCAGCCTTCACGCGGATGACCTGCGATTTGTTGCGGTGCTTCCGGATGACGAAGAGCCATTGGCGGCGCGCGCCGAAGCGCTGGGGCAATGGTGTCAGGGATTCCTGTACGGCCTCGGCACCAACCCGATCCCGCACCCCGACTCGCTGTCGGCGGATATTGCCGAATTGGTGCGCGACCTGTCGTCGATCGTGCAGGTGGGCGTCGACGAGACCCAGGACGTAGAGGCTAACGAAAGCGCCTATGCCGAACTGGTCGAATTCGTCCGTATCGGCGTGCAACTGCTGTTTGAAGAACTCGCTCCGTACCGTGCGGCCAATGCGCCCGCTCCCAAGTCAGATGCATCACTGCATTAAGGATTGTTAGATGCCGGCGCGCGCCCTGCCAATTGCACCCGCTGAATACGCCCGGCGCCGCAAGCAATTGATGCGCATCATGGGACGCGACTCCATCGCCATCCTGCCAGCCGCCATGCCGCGCACCCGCAGCAGTGACACCCATTACGCCTATCGCCAGGACAGCGATTTCCACTATCTCACCGGGTTCGGCGAGCCGGGCGCAGTCGCGGTGCTGATACCAGGGCGCGAGCAGGGCGAGTTCGTGATGTTCGTGCGCGACCGCGACCCGACCCGCGAAACCTGGGACGGACGGCGCGCCGGGCCCGAGGGCGCGACACGTGATTTCGGCGCCGATGATTCCTTTCCTATCGATGATCTCGACGACATCCTGCCGGGGCTGCTGGAAAATCGCGCGCGGGTCTTCTACACCATGGGCCGCCAGGCTGAGTTCGATCATCGCGTCGTCGGCTGGGTCAACGATTTGCGTAACCAGGCACGCAACGGCCGTCACCCGCCGCATGAAATAGTTGCGCTGGAACACGCGCTGCATGACATGCGCCTCTATAAGAGCAAGGCTGAGCTCGGCCTGATGCGCGAGGCGGCGCGGATTGGCGCCCGCGCGCATATCCGCGCCATGCGTGAATGCCGCCCGGGCCGATTTGAATATCAGCTGATGGCCGGGCTGCTGCACGAGTTCCATATGGCGAACGCCGACATTTCCTATCAGCCAATCGTCGGCGGCGGCGATAACGCCTGCATTCTTCACTATGTGGAGAACAACGCCGAGCTCAAGGACGGCGAGCTGGTGCTGATCGATGCGGGCTGCGAATACCAGCTTTACGCCTCGGACATCACCCGCAGTTTTCCGGTCAACGGGCGTTATTCGGCCGCGCAGCGCGCCGTCTATGATGTCGTTCTGGAGGCCAATCGCGCCGCGATCGCGCGCGTCAAGCCGGGTAATCACTGGAACCAGCCGCATGAGGCCGCAGTTCAGGTGCTGACCGCGGGGCTGGTCAGGCTGGGGCTGCTCAAGGGCAAGGTGCCCGCGCTGGTGAAGTCGGAAGCGTACCGGGAGTTCTTCATGCATCGGACCGGGCACTGGCTCGGCATGGATGTGCACGATGTCGGCGATTACAAAGTGGGCGATGAATGGCGTGTGCTGGAACCAGGCATGGTCCTGACCATCGAGCCCGGGCTTTACATCCCACCGGGCCGGCGCAACGTGCCACGGGAATTTCGCGGCATTGGCATACGGATCGAAGACGACGTTGCCGTCGTCCGGGGTGGCAACGAAGTCCTGACCTGCGACGCGCCGAAGGATCCGGATGAAATTGAAAACCTGATGCAGGCGGCCTGAGCCGATGTCCGAGACGGTCGATATCGCGATCGTCGGTGGCGGCATGGTAGGCGCTTCGCTGGCGATGGCGCTGTGCAGCAGTTCCAGGCGCGTGGCGCTGATCGAGGGCGTGGCGCCCGGTGCGAGCAGCCAGCCCAGTTTCGACGATCGCACCACCGCAATCGGTAACGGCACACGCGCGATGCTCGAGACGCTGGGGCTGTGGGAGCAGCTTGCGCCGCTGGCCGCGCCAATCCGTGAAATCTGCGTGACCGATGCGGGGCGATTTGGCATCGCGCGCCTCAGGGCGGACGAGCAGGGCGTCGATGCGTTTGGCTACGTCCTCACCAATCGGGTCCTGGGTACGGCCCTGTGGTCGGCGCTGGCATCACAGCCGACCGTGCAGCGCTACATGCCGGCGCGCGCCCAGTGGCTGGGCGTGGATGAGTCCTACGCGACTCTGCAGGTCACGCCGGGCGTAGCTAACAGCGCGCCGGTCACGTTGCGCGCGCAACTGGTGGTGGCGGCGGACGGCGCGGACTCCGCGGTCCGTGCGGCGCTCGGCCTCGGCGCAGAGACCGTCGACTATGAACAAGTGGCGGTGATCGCCAATGTCGCAACCGCCGAGCCGCATCAGGGGGTGGCGCACGAGCGCTTTACGCCGACCGGGCCGATTGCGTTGCTGCCGCTGCACGACGGCGCGCGCGGACTCATCTGGGCGCTGGCGCCGGACGCGGCCCGCAGGGCCCTGGCGTTGCCGGATGCGGACTTCCTGCGCGAGCTGCAACACGCATTTGGCTGGCGCGCCGGGCGGTTTGAGAGCGCCGGCAAGCGCGCCAGCTATCCGCTGCGTTTGCAGCGAGCCACCGAGACCCTGGCGCCGCGCTGCGTGCTGATAGGCAATGCCGCGCAGGCCCTGCACCCGATCGCCGGGCAGGGATTCAATCTCAGCATGCGCGACGCGGCGTTGTTAGCTGAGACCCTGCAGCAGGACGGCGGCGACGCCGGCGCAGCGGCGCTGCTGCAGCAGTTCGATCACGCCCGCGGCGCCGATCGCCGCGGCATCGTCCGGTTTACCGACGGCCTGGTGAAGCTGTTTGGCGATGTCCGGCCGGGCGCGGGCCTGGTGCGTAATCTGGGTCTGATCGCATTTGACCTGCTGCCGCCGGCCAAGAGCGCCCTGTCGCGCCTCAGCTGGGGCTGGGACGGCAAGCGGCCCAAGCTGACTCGCGGCGTGCCGCTGACTTGAAGGCCGAGCTAACAGATTGCGACATCCTGATCGTCGGCGCCGGACCGGTCGGTGCCACGTTAGGCGCCTTGTTACTGGCCGACGGCACCGTCGCGCCGGGACGTGTGCTGCTGCTGGACGCGCGCCTGCCCGACTTGTCCAGGCCGCTGTCGCGGCTGCCGCTCGATCTGCGGGTATTCGCCCTGTCGCGCGCCAGCGAGCGGATCCTGCGTGCCTGTGGCGCCTGGGAGGGCATACGCGCTGCCGGTGTCGGGCCCTACGAGCGCATGGCGGTGTGGTCGGGCGCCGAAGATCCCCGCGGCAACGCGGCGCTGGTCTTTGATGCCGCCGAACAGGCGCAGCCCAACCTCGGCTATATCGTGCCTAACAACCTGCTGCAGGAGGCGTTGCTGCAGGGTTTTGTTGCGCTGGGCGGCCGGCTCGAGCAGGGATCGCTGGCGGCGCTCGAATTTGACTCCGACCGCATTGTGGCGCGCTGTGCCGCGGATGACCGGCTGCTGTCCGCGCGTCTGGTGGTTGGCGCGGATGGCGCCCAGTCAGCCGTGCGCCAACTGGCCGGCATGCACGCAGTGACGGGCTCGTATGAACAGACTGCGATTGTCGCCAACGTCGCGACCGGGCGCCCGCACGAGCGCACTGCCTGGCAGCGCTTTCTCGGCAACGGCACGCTGGCGCTGCTGCCGTTGGCCAGCGGCGAGTGCTCCATTGTCTGGTCGCTGCCGGCGGCGGATGCCGCCGCGGTCATGCAACTCACGCCACAGGACTTTGCCGCGCGGCTGACCGCGGACTCGGCCCAGGTGTTAGGTACTTTGAGTTTGCAAAGCCAGCGCGCCAGTTTCGGCCTGCAGCGCCAGGCGGTCGACAGCTATGTCCGCGAACGCTGTGCACTGGCCGGCGATGCCGCGCACGTCGTGCATCCGCTTGCGGGTCAGGGCGTCAATCTCGGCTTGCTGGATGCGGCGGCCCTTGCGGACACTTTGGCTGACGCGCAGCGGGCCGGCGAGGATTTTGGCGCGTTGCGGGTACTGCGCAACTACGAGCGCTGGCGCAGGTCGGAAAACGGGTTGATGAGCCAGGCCATCGATGCGTTCAATCGCTTCCTGGCGACCGGCACTGATTCCTGGTCGCAATTGGCGCGCCGCGGCATGCGCGTGGTCGGTGACAATGCGATCCTGCGGCGCTGGTTCGCGGAGCGGGCACTGGGCACCGAGGGTGATCTGCCACGCGCGGCGCGCCGGCTGCGATAATCTCGCCGGCGGACAATCCGCCGCAAGTACGTGAATTAGGTACGGGAATTGATGATGAAAACGCCGCTGATGACAGTTTTGTTGGCCGCAGCCTTGCTGTGTGGCGCGGGCAGCGCCCGTGCGGCGGACCAGGAGCTCGGCGCGGGCAGTGGCGTGACGCTCACCAAGGCCGCCTGGAGCTATCGTATCTACCGCCTCGGTGAACGGCGGCCCTGCAGGATACTGCAGCAGGCGGACTGCCCGGCGACATTCGTCGAGATCAGCAACAACTCCGACGCGGAACTTGCCTGCGCCGGCCAGGTGTACTTGTTGTTAGGCGAGAAGAAAACCGGCTACGTCGAGAATTTCGGCACGCTGGTGGCGCCGCGCAGCAAGGAGATTCCGTTTGAGTTCGAAATCGACGAGGCCATCGACCCGGCGCGCAGTTTTGTGATCTGCAATACCACGGCGGAACGCGACGAAGCCGACACCGGCGATCCGTCATTTGCCAAGGTGCCGCCCGAACCCTGCAAGTTCAAGCTCGCAGCCACACCCCAGCTGGACGATTTTTACGCGACCGCGGCGCGCACTGCCGACGAACAGGGGCTGGTGCGGGTACGGGTGGTGTTTACCGCCAAGAACGGTATGCCCGTGCCACTGGGAGTCACGCAGTCGAGCGGCTTTTTTCGCATCGACCGCAGTGCCTTGTTAGCCGCGAGCCGCATGACATTTGCCACCAATTGTCCCGGCACTTTCAAGGAATTGCCGATCCGTTTCCAGTTGACCAATTAATGGTTTTTCAAGCAGGGGAGGTCTCATGAGCAAGAAAGAAACCCAGAATCGTCTGCGCCTGCGGCGCGAATTCCTGAAGAACGTCGCCTTGACTGCTGGGACCGCCGGCATGGGCATGGTTGCGAGCAGCGCTGCAAACGCGCAGGGCGCGGCGCCCGCCGCCGCGAGCGGCTCGACTGCCGGCATCCAGGTCGCCAAGCGCGGTGAGTACGCGAAAGTGGCCCTGCGCCAGGACTCGATCAATGTGACGGCCATTCAGTCGGTGGTGCGATCCGTGGATATCCGCAACCTCGCGCCCACCATGAAAGCCAACCTCGCGCATGTCACCGATCTGATCGACAAGGCGCAGGGCTCGGCCGAAGAGTGGGGCGGCGAGCGGCTCTGGGGCGCGAAGCAGGACCTCATCTGCATGCATGAATTCCCGATCCAGGGATTCCAGCCCTGGACCCGCACCGAGCTCAACCGCGTGGCGTTCGACCTGCCCGGCCCGGAAGTGGACGCCATCGGCGCCCGGGCGAAGAAGTACGGCTGTTATATCTCCTTCGGTTGTTATGCCAAGGAAAAAGACTGGCCGCGGCATGTCATCAACATGTCGGTGCTGGTCGGGCCGGATGGCAACATCGTCAGCAAGCAGTGGAAGGCGCGCAACATCCTCGGGCTGTTCGGTGAAGGCGCGCTGATCGGCACCACCGTGTACGACGTGCTCGATCGCTACGTCGAAATGTACGGCTGGGATGCGACGCTGCCGGTCGCGCGCACCGACATCGGTAATATCGCGATCACGGCCGTGGGCGGCGAGCCGATGCTTTATACGGCGCTGGCCATGAAGGGCGCCGAGATCATCGTGCTGTCGGTGACCGGCGGATCTAACAACGAATCGGCGGTCGCAACGGCGCGCGCCAACCGCGTTTACACCGTCGGCGTCGGCAATTCGGTATCGCCCGGCAACCTCGGCTTCCCGGAGGCCTCAGGCACTCACGATGAGGGCACGGTGGTGGTTGATCCACGGGGCACGACCATTGGGAGTACCGACAATCACCATGAGGATTTTGCCAGCGCCCGCATTCCGATCGGCGACTTCCGCAAGACGCGGCGCGTGGCGGAGCTGCCGATGAAGCTGCTGCTGCCGGTGTTTTCGCAATACGACCCGGTGTTCCAGCCGGGCGCGTTCCTCGAGCAATTGCCGGAAACCTACAAGGAATCCGGTGATCTTGTGCGGCGGCGGATGCAGCGCAAGTAGCACGGCAGTTCGTCACGGGACATTGAATGCCGCGTTAGCATCGATGATCGCGCCTGCGATGTGCGCGGGCGGTTCCATTTCGCTGCCAGCGCTCAGAAACACCGCGTAGACCTTGATGGCAAGTACCGCGACGCCCATGGGCGTCGCCGGTACAAAGCCTTTGGGAAACCGGGACGCGTGATCGCGCAGGAAGGCGGCCGCCTGCCTGACTGCTGCCTGCGCCTCGCGTTCTGCATCGTCGGTATAAGTGAAGGCCCAGGCCCGGACCCGGCGGTTGATGGTGTCCTTGTCGGCCCCACCCGCGTCGATGCCGGCTGCCGCAAATACCCGGCAGTCGTAGTCGCGGCAGGTCTGCGGGCGCGTCGCGTAGACCGAGCAACCCTGGCCGGCAAACATCGGGCAGTGGCCGTTCGGCCGGTAGCCCATCAACCAATGCGAGTCGGGCTGGCCCTGCGATTTTGTGAGGAAAGCGGCCGGCACCTGCTCCAGCACCGCGACATCGCGGGGCCGCAGCGGGATGTAGTAGGACGAGGTGCAGCAGCCGACGCAGTCGCCGCAGGGCACATCGCTGCCGGCTTCGCCCCGCAGCGCGGCACGTGTCTGCAGCAGCCACGCGCCGAATGGGCCGGCGGCAACGGATTCGGCTGTCAATTGACGATGCGGTCGATTTTCGCGGCGCAGATGAAATCGTTCTCGGACAGGCCCTTGATCGAATGGGTGGCGTAGCGCACATGGCAGTAGTTGTAGCCGACCTCGAGATCCGGATGATGATCTTCAAGATTGGCGATGTGCGCGAGCGCGTTGACGAAACTCATGGTGCGGTAAAAATCGACAAACTTGAAGTCTTTGCGGATTTCGGTCGCCGTGGCGTTCAAGGTCCAGGCCGGCGCCAGCCGCGCCAGGTATTTTTCACATTCGGCGCGCGTCAGCGGCAGCGCGCCGCCTTCACAGGGCACGCATTTCTTCTCGGCAAGATCGTTCATGGTGTTTTTCTCGGGTAAGTGCGTTCGACATAGCGTTCGACCAGGTCGTGAAAATCCGCGGCAATCTGTTCGCCCTTCAGCGTGACGGTTTTTTCGCCGTCTTCGTAGACCGGCGCCACCGGGCGCTCGCCGGTGCCCGGCAGGCTGATGCCGATGTTGGCGTGCTTGCTTTCGCCCGGGCCATTGACCACGCAACCCATGACGGCGACGTTCATCGTTTCCACGCCGACGTATTCGCGCCGCCACTGCGGCATGCGTGCGCGCAGGTGCGCCTGTATCTGCTGCGCCAGTTCCTGGAAGAAGGTGCTGGTCGTGCGGCCGCAGCCCGGGCAGGCAATCACCATCGGAGTAAAGGAACGCAGACCCATGGTCTGCAGGATTTCCTGCGCGACGATGACTTCCTGGGTGCGGTCGCCACCCGGTTCGGGTGTCAGCGAAACACGGATGGTGTCGCCGATGCCCTGCTGCAGCAACACGCCCATGGCGGCGGTCGAGGCGACGATGCCCTTGCTGCCCATGCCGGCCTCTGTTAGCCCGAGATGCAGTGGGTAGTCGCAGCGCGCCGCCAGCTCGCCGTAAATCGCGATCAGGTCCTGCACGCCGCTGACCTTGGCCGAAAGCACGATGTGATCATGTGGCAGCCCGAGTTCCTCGGCGCGCGCGGCGCTTTGCAGGCAGCTCTCGACCACGGCGCTGCGCATGACCTCGTTGGCGCTGCGTGGCGTCGCCAGCGCGTTGTTGTCATCCATCATCTTCGTCAGCAGATCGCTGTCGAGGCTGCCCCAGTTGACGCCGATGCGGACGGGCTTCGCATGCAGACAGGCGACTTCGATCATTTCCGCGAACTGCGGGTCGCGCCTGCTGCCGCGGCCGACATTGCCCGGATTGATGCGGTATTTCGCCAGCGCCGCGGCGCAGCCCGGATGCGCTTTCAGCAACTTGTGACCATTGAAGTGAAAATCGCCGATCAGCGGCACGTCGCAACCCAGCTGGTCGAGCCGCGCGCGGATCGTGGCCACCGCAGCGGCGGCCTCGTCGCTGTTGACGGTGATGCGCACCAGCTCCGAGCCCGCGCGCCACAGCGCGTGCACCTGCAGCGCCGTGCCTTCAGCATCCGCGGTGTCGGTGTTGGTCATCGACTGCACGACGATGGGTGCGCCGCCGCCGATGCTGACGCGGCCGCCGACCAGAGTTGCGACGCTGGCTCTGCGCGGCATCATGGGGCTAACAAACGTGACGGGCTGCGCATCACGGCATGCGGCTCGAGTGCCAGGCGATGAGGCGCCAGCGGCCGCGCTCGCGGCGGTAGACGTCGGTATAGGCCAGCTGGGCGACGACCTGGTTGCCGGCCATCTCGGCGTCGACGCGTACCTGGCCGTTCAGGATCGCGATCTCGCCATAGCGGCGCACGCGGGCGCTGACCAGTTCCAGCTTGCGGTATTTGGTCGAGCCGCTGCGCAGGCTGCCGAGATATTCGGCTTTGGATTCGCATTTGCCCGTGGAGTGGCAATAGCTCAGATCCTCCGCCAGCCGGAAATCGAGCGCCGCGAAGTCTCCGGCCACCGTCGAGCGAAACCGGTCCGCTTCGATGCTCAGCAATTCGTCGGAGGCTAATTTGGGGCTTGCGGCCAGGGCAGGCGCCAGGGCGCAGATCGCGATCAGCAGGGCGGGTAATCGATCAGCACGCATGCGGGTCTCCGGGGCTCAATCTACAGGGGACGTAACAATAGCGCGCCGCATTGCGGTTTTCACGGCTACGGCATGCGCGTATGATACGAAGGTCCGTTTAAACATGATCCCGACCGGAGAGAGTGCGCGCTGCGCACCGCCGAAGGCGCAAGTTCCGCCCGGAAACGCTCAGGCACCCGAACGGCGGGATCAATACGGGCTCTGGAGAGCGATCGAACGTTTGGCGTTCGGATCCACCGAAGGGGAGCGGCGACTCGTGCGCCTGATCTCTCAGGTAAAAGGACAGAGGGGCGGCCGTTGCCATCAATTGCAGCGGCCGCCCTTTTTTTTGCGCCGGGCGTGCGCGGCTTGAATGAGGCGCCATGGGCAGACGGACACCGCTTTACGACCTCCATGTGGCACAGGGCGCCCGCATGGTCGATTTCGCCGGCTGGGACATGCCGGTGCTGTATGGCTCGCAGATCGAGGAGCACCACGCCGTGCGCCGTGCGGCGGGCATGTTCGATGTCTCGCATATGTGCGTGCTCGACCTCACCGGCCCGGATGCGCGCGCCTTCCTGTCATATTTGTTAGCCAACGATGTCGGCAGGTTGCGCCTGCCCGGCAAGGCGCTCTACAGCTGCATGCTGAATGAGGTCGGTGGCGTCATCGACGACCTGATCGTGTATTTCCTGCGCGAAGAATGGTGTCGCGTCGTGGTCAATGCCGGTACGCGCGACAAGGACCTCGCCTGGATGCGCGCGCAGGCGGCGCGCTTTGCCGTGGACATAACAGAACGCAACGACCTCGCGATCGTCGCGGTCCAGGGTCCGGAGGCGCGGCCGAAAGTGGCTGCCTTGCTGCCGGCCGCGGAGCGCGGCGCTGTCATGGCGCTCGCGCCATTTTTTGCGCGCGAATGTGGCGCGTGGTTTGTGGGTCGCACCGGCTACACCGGCGAGGACGGCTTCGAGGTCATCCTGCCCGGCGAAGATGCGGCGGCGTTCTGGCAGGCGTTGCAGGCTGCGGGTGTTGCCTGCTGCGGACTGGGCGCGCGCGACACGCTGCGCCTGGAAGCCGGCATGAATCTCTACGGCAACGACATGGATGAAACGCAGAATCCGCTCGAATCGGGCCTCGCCTGGACGGTTGCGCTGGCACCCAGGGAGCGCAACTTCATCGGCCGCGCGGCGCTCGAGGCGCTGCAGGCGCGTGGCCTGACGCGCAAGCTGGTGGGGCTGCTGCTGACCGATCGCGGCGTGCTGCGCTCGCACCAGAAAGTGCTGGTGCCCGGCGCCGGCGAGGGCGAAACCACCAGTGGCACTTTTTCACCGACACTGCAGCGCTCGATCGCGTTTGCGCGCGTGCCGCGCGCTGCGGGCGCCGAAGTCCAGGTCGATATCCGCGGCAAACTGCTGGCCGCACGCGTCGTGAAGCTGCCGTTCGTCCGCAACGGCAAAATTCTGTTAGCACTCTGAAGGAGCATCCATGACCCAGGTCCCCGGTGATTTGCGCTTTACCAAGACCCATGAATGGGTGCGCCAGCTCGACAATGGCATGGTGGAGATCGGCATCTCCGATCATGCCCAGCATGCGCTCGGCGACCTGGTCTTTGTCGAAGTACCGGAAGATGGCCGCGAACTTGCGGTCGGCGACGCCTGCGCGGTGGTCGAATCCGTGAAAGCCGCATCGGATGTCTACGCTCCTGTCGCCGGGACGGTGGTGGCGGGCAACCCGGCGCTCGCCGCCGCGCCGGAACTGGTCAACCAGGATTGCTATGGCGCCGGCTGGCTCATGCGGCTGCAACCAGCTAACAAAGACTACGCGGCCTCATTGCTGGCGCCGACGGACTACGAGTCCGTGCTGGCGGCGGAAGGCGGCTGACATGCCGTTCATACCGCATACCGAAGCCGAGGTCCGCGACATGCTGGCGACCATCGGCGTGCCGGCGATCGACAACCTGTTCGACGAAATTCCGCGCAACCTGCGTTGCGATGGCCTGCCGGGCATTCCCGCGGCGCTGAATGAGCAGGAAATCGGCCGCCTGATGAGCGAACGCGCGGCACGCGACGGCCGGCCGATCTGTTTGTTAGGTGCGGGCGCCTACGAACACCATATCCCGTCCGCGGTCTGGGCCATTACGACGCGCGGCGAATTCTACAGCGCCTACACGCCTTACCAGGCCGAGGCGAGCCAGGGCACGCTGCAGTCGATCTATGAGTACCAGACCATGATGGCGAGCCTGACCGGGCTCGAGGTGTCGAATGCCACGCTCTACGACGGCGCCTCGGCCGTGGCTGAAGCGGCGCTGATGGCGGTGCGTGCACATCGCCGCTCCCGCAGCCTGCGCATCCTGATAGCGCGCACCGTGCATCCGCACTACCGCAAGGTGGCGATCTCGACCGCGGGTAACCAGGGCCTGCGCTTCGAGGAGCTGCCGTTCGAGCGCGGTACTGGCATCACGGACGCGGCCGCATTGCAAGCCTACGAGGGGCAGGACATCACGGCGCTCGTCATCCAGCAGCCGAATTTCTTCGGTGCGCTGGAGGACGTCGACGCGCTGACGGACTGGGCCCACGCTAACAACATGCTGGTCATCGCGGTCGTCAACCCGACCTCGCTGGCGCTCCTGAAGCCGCCGGGGCAGTGGGGCGCGAAAGGCGCCGACATCGCCGTGGGCGAGGGCCAGCCGCTCGGTGTGCCGCTGTCCTCGGGCGGGCCGTATTTCGGCTTCATGACCTCGAGGATGGAGTATGTGCGGCAGATGCCGGGACGCATCGTCGGGCGCACCGTGGATCTCAACGGCCGTGAGGGCTTCACGCTGACGCTGCAGGCGCGCGAGCAGCACATCCGGCGCGGCAAGGCCACGTCCAACATCTGCACCAACCAGGGCCTGCTGATGACCGCAGCGACGATTTACCTGTCGCTGATGGGACCCCAGGGGCTGGCACGGGTGGCCGCTGCCTGTCATGCGCGCAGCGCCGAACTGGTGGACAGGTTGACCGCCATCAAGGGCGTCCGCCTGGCCTTCAACCGGCCGCGGTTTCACGAGGCCGTGCTGTTGCTGGACCGTCCGGTGCAGCCGGTGCTGCAGGCGCTACAGTCGGCCGGCGTGTTAGGTGGCTTCGATCTGGCGACGGACTATCCAGAGCTGGGAGCGGCGCTGCTGGTCTGCGCCACCGAAACGCGCACCTCGGCCGACATCGAGCGGTGCGCGGCGGCTTTTGCCAACGTATTGCGGCAGGTGAAACATGCAAGCTGATCCATCCAAAGTCAAAACCGAGCCGGTGATCTTCCGGCACTCGCGCCCGGGGCGCGGCGCCTTCGGGCAATGGCCCGCGGCCGTGCCGGAGGCGGCGCTGGCGGATATTCCGGCGGCCTTGCGGCGCCAGAGTGCGCCTTGCCTGCCGGAAGTCAGCGAGCTCGACGTGGTGCGCCATTTCACGCGCCTGTCGCAGCTCAACTTTTCCATCGACACGCACTTCTATCCGCTCGGCTCGTGCACGATGAAGTACAACCCGAAGGCTTGTAACCAGTACGCGATGCTGCCCGAGTTCACCGGCCGCCACCCGCTGGCGCCGGAAAGCCAGGGGCAGGGGTTTCTGGCCTGCATGCACGAATTGCAGGAAATGCTCAAGGAAGTGACCGGCATGCGCGGCGTGTCGCTCAACCCGATGGCCGGTGCGCACGGCGAATTCGCCGGCGTCGCGATGATTCGCGCCTACCACCGCGCGCGCGGCGATCTCAGGCGCAACGAGATCATCGTGCCGGAGGCAGCGCACGGCACCAACCCCGCCACGGCCACGATGTGCGGTTGTACCGTCAGGGAAGTTCCGGTCGACGCGCACGGCGACGTGGTGCTGGATGAACTTCGCAAGGCCGTCGGGCCTAACACCGCGGGCATCATGCTGACCAACCCTTCCACGTTAGGCGTGTTTGAGCGCCGCATCGAGGATGTCGAGCGCATCGTGCGCGACGCCGGCGGCCTGCTCTATTACGACGGCGCCAACCTCAATGCGATCCTCGGCAAGGTGCGCCCGGGCGACATGGGTTTCGATGTCATGCACATGAACCTGCACAAGACCTTTTCGACGCCGCATGGCGGTGGCGGGCCGGGTGCGGGCGCCGTGGGCGTGGCCGAGCGCCTGCTGCCCTTCATGCCGATCCCGGTGGTCGGGCGGGACGGAGACAACTATCGCTGGCTCGGCGAAAAGGACCTGCCGCAGAGCATTGGGCGCCTGTCGGCTTTCGCCGGCAATGCAGGCGTGTTGCTGCGCGCCTACGTCTACATGCGCATGTTAGGCCGCGAGGGCATGCAGCGCGTCGGCGAGTACTCGACGCTGAACGCCAACTACCTGTTCAAGCGCCTGCAGAGCATCGGTTTCGATGCCGCGTATCCGGACCGGCGCGCCAGCCACGAATTCATCCTGACGCTGCGCCGCCAGGCCCGGGACCTGGGCGTGACTGCGATGGATGTCGCCAAGCGCCTGCTCGACTACGGCTTTCATGCGCCGACCACCTACTTCCCGCTGCTGGTTCCGGAATGCCTGCTGATCGAGCCGACCGAGACCGAGAGTAAGGAAGCGCTGGACGGGTTTGTGGATGCGATGGCGGCGATCCTCCACGAGGCGGCGACCGACGCCGAACAACTGAAGGGCGCGCCGTATACCATGCCGGTGCGCCGCCTCGATGACGTGCGGGCGGCCAAGCATCTGGATCTGACCTGGAAGCCGGCGGCCTGACAACCGGGCGCGAAGCGCGTTATTGGGTGAATGACTGCGATAACATGCGCGCATGACGATTCCCGATTCGAGGCCGCATCGCCCCGGCGGCCTGCGCCGCATCTGGCTGGCCTATGGCAACACCCTGAAGGGGCTGCGCGCCGCGGTGCGCGACGAAGCGGCCGTGCGCCAGGAGCTGGCCTTGAGCGTCTTGCTGATCCCAGCCGGACTGTGGCTGGGGCAGAATGGCGTCGAGCGCGCGCTGCTGGTCGGCAGCATGTTGTTAGTACTGGTCGTCGAGCTGCTCAACAGCGCCCTCGAGGCGGCCATCGATCGTATCGGCCTGGAGCAGCACCCGCTCTCGGGCCAGGCCAAGGATATCGGCTCGGCGGCGGTGTTCGTTGCCTTTGTCCTGCTGGGTACCACCTGGCTGCTTATTTTGTTAGATACCTCTGTTTGAACGGGACACCCTCATGACAGCATTGATTTGTGGTTCGGTCGCCTATGACACCGTGATGGTATTCGACGGACGGTTTCGCGATCACATCCTGCCCGACCGTATTCACATGCTGAACGTCGCCTTTCTGGTGCCGGCGCTGCGCCGCAATTTCGGCGGCTGTGCCGGCAACATCGCCTACAACCTCAAGTTGTTAGGTGGAAAGGGCCGGGTGATGGCGACCGTGGGCAGCGACTTCGGGCCCTACAAGGCCTGGATGCACGACTGCGGCCTGCCGGCCGACCTGATACGGCAGCTCGACGCCGAGTACACCGCGCAGGCCTATATCACCACCGATGCCGACAACAACCAGATCACGGCGTTTCATCCCGGTGCCATGAACCACGCCTCGATGAATCATGTGCCGCGCGATGCCGGCATCAGTCTCGGCATCGTCGCGCCCGAGAGCCGCGACGGCATGCTGCAGCACGCGCTGGAGTTCGCGGCCGCAGGCATTCCCTTCATATTCGACCCGGGCCAGGCGATGACGCTGTTCGATGGTTCTGAGTTGAAACAGTTTCTGAAGATGGCGACCTGGGTTGCCACCAATGACTACGAGGCCAGTTTGTTAGCCGAGCGGGTTGGCAAGCCCATCGAGGACATTGCGACCGGCGTCAAGGCGCTGGTCGTGACGCGCGGCCACGAAGGCTCATATATCTACGCCGATGGCGAGCGCATCGACGTGCCGGCGGCGAAGCCCGCGCAGGTCGCAGACCCGACGGGTTGTGGCGACGCCTATCGCGCCGGCCTGCTGTTTGGCTTGCAGCGGGGTTATGACTGGCACACGACCGGCCGGATCGCGTCCCTGATGGGCGCGCTCAAGATCGAGCATCACGGCACGCAGAATCACCGTTTCTCAATGGACCAGTTCCGCAGCGCCTATCGAGCCAACTTTGGCGCGGAACTTCCCTAGTTCGTTTCAATCTGAGCATCCATGCCTAACAAATTCCCAAGCAACGCGGTTGCCTGCGTCACACTCGCGGCCCTGCTGACATCATCCCTGCACGGCGCTACCAGCGCCGCGGCGGCCGTGGCCGCGCGCACGCCCCGGGCGCCGGCGGCGGCGCGGCCGGCGACGGCCGAGAACCAGGATGCGCTCTGGGCCGCGACCCTGGAACGGATCGCCGGCAGCGTCGTGTCGATCAAGATCGACCAGACACGCGCGTTTGATACCGAATGGAACGCGTCGGCGCAGGCCACCGGGTTCGTCGTCGATGCCGAGCGCGGGCTGATCCTGACTAACAGGCACGTGGTGACGCCGGGGCCGGTCACCGCCGAGGCGGTGTTTCTGAACCGCGAAGAGGTGCAGCTGTATCCGGTGTATCGCGACCCGGTGCATGATTTCGGCATTTATCGCTACGATCCCAGCAAGCTGCGTTACATCAAGCCGCAGGCCCTGCCGCTGTATCCCGAAGGCGCGCAGATCGGCCGTGAGATCCGCGTGGTCGGCAACAATGCCGGCGAGCAGCTCTCCATCCTGCAGGGCACGATCGCCAAGCTCGATCGACCGGCGCCCGAGTACGGCGTCGGTAAATATAACGACTTCAACACCTTCTACCTGCAGGCCGCCTCGGGCACGTCCGGGGGTTCCTCGGGATCGCCGGTCATCGATATTGCGGGTCGCGTGGTCGGCCTGAACGCGGGCGGCGCGACCGGCGCAGCGTCCAGTTTCTATCTGCCGTTAGGTCGCGTGAAGCGCGCGCTCGACCTGATCCAGCAGGGCAAGCCGGTGTCGCGCGGCACGCTGCAGGTCGTGTTTACCTACGCGCCCTACGACGAATTGCGGCGCCTGGGGCTGGACAGCGAGACTGAGGAGGCCGCTCGCAAGCTGCTGCCGGACGCGACCGGCATGCTGGCGGTGAGCGAAGTGCAACCCGGATCCGAGGCCTTCGCATTGCTGCAGCCCGGCGACATTCTGACGCGCGTGGCCGACCAGATGGTCACGCAGTTCGAGCCGCTGTCACAGATCATGGATACGCGGGTCGGTGAAAAGCTCAACCTGACGGTGCTGCGCGGCGGCGCGCCGGTCAAGGCGGTGTTGTCGGTGGGCGATCTGAGTGCGATCACGCCGGCGAGCTATCTCGATTTCGGTGACAGCATCGTGCACACGCTGTCCTGGCAGCAGGCGCGGCATTTCAATCTCCCGGTGCGCGGCGCCTACGTCGCCAACCCGGGCTACTGGCTGACCGCAGCCGGTGTCCCGCGCGGCGCCGTCATTACCGCACTCGGCAACGTCGACATCGCCAACATCGAGGATTTCGAGCGCGAGATCAGCAAATCCGGCGATGGCGACCGGGTTACGATCCGCTTCTCCACGATGGATGATCCTAACGGCGGCCAGCTGCGCTCGGCGCGCGTCGACCGGCGCTGGTTCCTCGCCCGCCATTGCGACCGTGACGATGTGGCTGGCACCTGGCAGTGCCGGCCGCTGGCTGCGGCCCCGCCATCCAAACCAGCGACCGCGGGTACGACCAGTTTCGGCAAGGCCACCGATCCGCGTGCGGTGCGGCTGGCGCCGTCACTGGTCGGTGTGAACTTCGACATGCCGTATTCGATTTCGGGCATTGCCGACCGCAACTACTACGGCACCGGCTTGTTAGTCGACGCCGCTCGTGGTCTGGTGGTGGTCGACCGCAACACCGTGCCGGTCAGCGTCGGCGATGTGCGCCTGACCTTCGCGGGCACGCTGGAAGTACCGGGCAAGGTGGAGTACGTGCACCCGTTGCACAATTTCGCGGTGGTGTCGTTCGATCCGAAACTGATCGGCGCCACGCCGGCACGGGCCGCCACGCTTGCGAAGCGCGATTTCCCGACGGCCGAGCCGGTCTGGGTGGTGGGTCTCGGCCGCGACGGTGAACTCAAAGTCCGGGAAACGCAGATCGGCGATATCGAACCGATCACGCTGCCGTTGTCACGCACACTGCAATTCCGCGACAGCAACATCGAGGGTGCCTCGCTGACCACCTCAGTCGGCACCGAAGACGGCGTCATCGTCGACAAGAAGGGCGAGGTGCTCGGCATGTGGTCGAGCTTCGCCTTTGAGAATGGCCGTGAAATGCAGCAGCTATCGCGCGGCATCGCCATCGATGTCGTTGCCGACATGATCGACCGGCTGCGTGCTAACAAGCCACTGCATTCGCTGGATGCCGAGTTCGCGACCGCGCCGCTGGCCAGCGCCGCGCGCCTCGGGTTGCCGGCGGCCTGGCTGAAGCGCATCGAGGCGGCGAGCCCGACCGAGCGGCAGGTCCTGACCATCACGCGCATGGTCGGTGGCTCGGATGCATTCCGGAAACTGCGCCAGGGCGACCTGTTGTTGGCGATCGATGGCGCGCTGATGACGCGTTTTCGCGAGGCCGAGCGCGCCGTGGCGGACAAGGACTCGGTCAAGGTGACCGTGTGGCGCGATAATTCGGAACGTGTTTTCGATATCCGCACCACCGAGCTGACCGGCGTTGATATCGATCGCCTGGTCATGTGGGCCGGCGCAACGCTGCAAAAGCCGCATCGCGCGATGCTGGCGCAACGCGGCATGCCTGCCGAGGGCGTCTACGTCGGCTACTTCGCCTACGGCTCGCCGGCGACTCGCTATGGCCTTTTTCCCGGACGCCGCATCGTCGAAGTAGATGGCGTCGCGACGCCGGATCTCGACACGTTCCTCCGCGTGGTGGCCGGCAAGCCGGACCGGGCCGCCGTGCGCCTGCGCACCATTGCCTGGAACAACGCGCCGGAAGTCATCACGCTCAAGCTCGACCAGCACTATTTTCCAACCTATGAACTGCGCCGTGGCGCCGCGGGTTGGGAGCGCAAAGAGCTTGACCCCTGAGAGCCTCGCAAACGCGCCCGCATTGCTGGCGGACGCGGTGGCGCGTTTGCGCGCCGGTGAGCTAGTGGCGTTTCCGACCGAGACGGTTTACGGCCTCGGCGCCGACGCCAGCAATCCCGAGGCCGTGCGGCGTATTTTCGCGCTGAAGGGCCGGCCGTCGAGCCATCCACTGATCGTGCACCTACCGGATGTCAGCCACCTCGGGCGCTGGGCCGCGAGCGTGACTCCCGCGGCCGATTTGTTAGCCCGGAAATTCTGGCCCGGCCCCTTGACGCTGATCGTCGACAAGGCCGCGCATGTGAGCCCGCAGATTACCGGCGGGCAGGACAGCATCGGGCTGCGCGTGCCCGCGCATCCTCTGGCCCAGGCGCTGCTCCGGGCCTTTGGCGGTGGCATCGCGGCGCCCAGCGCCAATCGCTATGGGCACCTGTCCCCGACCACCGCGGCACATGTGCGCGCCGAATTTGGCGCTGGCGCGCCGCTGGTGCTGGACGGCGGCGCCTGTGCGGTCGGCATCGAGTCGACCATTGTCGATGCGCGTGGCAACGACGTCCGCATCCTGCGGCCCGGGATGCTGGGCGCCGAGACTATTGCGACGGCGCTCAGGCACGTGCCGGGCGTGCGCCTGGTCGAGGAGGGCGCCGCTCTGGACACGCCCCGCGTACCCGGCTCCACCGCCTCGCATTACGCGCCGGCGGTGCCGCTGTCTGTGTCAGGCCAGGAAGCGCTGCTAACATTGCTCGAGTCGCTCACGGGCGCCGCGCAGCGCGTCGCGGTGATCGCGCGCACGCCGCCGCCGGCGGCGCTGCGGCCCAGGGTCGAGAGCGGCGCGCTGGTCTGGTCGACGATCGCTGGTGACGCTGCGGCGTATGCGCATGACCTGTATGCCGTGCTGCACGACCTGGAAACCCGCGGTGTCAGCCGCATCCTGGTCGAGGAGCCGCCATCGAAGCCAGAATGGCAGGCGATTCGCGACCGCCTGCAAAGAGCGGCACATGACGCCCGCTAACGCCGGCATTTCCGGACGCATGGTGCTGCTGCTGGCCGCCGCGATATTCATCAACTATATCGACCGTGGCAGCCTGGCGCTCGCGAGCCCGCTGCTGAAGGACGAACTGCAGCTCTCCAATTCGGAGATGGGAATTCTGTTCGCGGCGTTCTTCTGGTCCTATGCGCCGCTGCAGCCGCTGGCGGGCTGGATCGCGCAGCGCTTCGATGTACGCCATGTGTTGGCCGCGGGGCTGGCGATCTGGGCGCTGGCGACGCTGCTGACGGGATTCGCGACCAGCTTCGTCACGGTTTTTGGCCTGCGCCTGCTGTTAGGTATCGGTGAAAGCGTGTCGTATCCCTGTAACGCGAAAATGCTCGCGCAGCGCGCCACCGTGCAGCAGCGTGGCCGCGCCAACGGATTCGTGGCAGTCGGCCAGGCGCTGGGGCCCACCTGCGGCACGTTGCTCGGCGGATTCATCATGGCGCAGTACGGCTGGCGTGCCATGTTCATTTTCTTTGGCGCGCTGTCGCTGCTGTGGCTCATTCCGTGGCGTATGGCGACCCGCGACTCAGGCGCGACCGGCTCGCTGCCGGGCATGCAGCCGGTCAGCTACCGCGCGCTGCTGCGCGAGCGCGCTTTGTGGGGCACCGGGATCGGGCACTTCTGCGGTAACTACGCCTATTACTTCATGCTGACCTGGCTGCCCCTGCTGCTGGTCAAGACCTATGGATTCAGTATCCAGAAAATGACGGTCATCGGCGCCGGCGTTTATGCCGTGCATGCCGTGGTTGCCGCCGCCGCTGGCTGGCTGGGCGATCGCCGTATCCGGGCCGGCGCCGATCCGCACAGCGTCTGGAAGCCGATGATCGTCACCGGCATGTGCGGCGCGGCAGCAACGATGGCCTTATGCACCGTAGCCGGTCCAACGCTGACGATCGTGATGTTGATTGTCACCGGCGTGTTTTTTGGCCTGCAGAGCCCGAGCCTCGGCGCGATCTCGCAGACGCTCGGCGGGCCGCGGGCGGCGGGTCAATGGATGGGCATCCAGAACCTGCTGGCTAACATGGCGGGCGTGCTGGGCCCCGTCATCACCGGTGTCGTGATCGATCGCACTGGCAGTTTTTACTGGGCGTTCGCGATCGCGGCCGTGGTCACACTGGCCGGCGCGTTCGCCTTCGGCATGATCATCCGGCGCGTCGAGCCCGTGGCCTGGCCCGTGCGCAGCTAACAGCAGTGAGATCGGGTGTGACTGACATCTTCCTTTCCTATAGTCGTACTGACCAGGCCCGCGCCAGAGTCTTCGCGCAGGCATTTGAGCAGCAGGGTTTCAAAGTGTGGTGGGATGTCGGCCTGCGCACGGGAGAGGCCTACGATGAAGTGACGGAAGCCGCGCTGCGCTCGGCCAAAGCTGTCGTGGTGCTGTGGTCGAAAACGTCTGTAGCCTCGCGCTGGGTTCGCGCCGAGGCGACGCTGGCGGACCGGAACAAGACGCTGCTGCCCTGCATGCTGGAGCCTTGTGATCGTCCTATCATGTTCGAACTTACGCAGACGGCCGATTTGTCGGGCTGGACGGGCGCCGCTGACGACAGGGCCTGGCTCGCGTTTCTCGCCGAGGTCGGGCAATTTGTGGCTGGCGACAGGTCTCCGCGACTAACGGCAGCGCCAATCGGCGCAATTGCGAACGCGCCGCCGCCGCTGCCGGACAAGCCATCCATTGCAGTGATGCCATTCGCGAACCTGTCGGGCGACCCCGAGCAGGACTACTTCGTAGATGGCATGGTGATTGAAGTGGTAGAGGCGCTGTCGCGCATCAGGTCGATCTTCGTCATCGGCGGCGGCTCAACGCTGTCGCTGAAGGGCAAGGCCGTCAGTCCTCAGGATGTCGGGCACCAATTCGGCGTTCGCTATGCGCTGGAGGGCAGTGTACGCAAGGCTGGCGGCCGCGTCCGGATCGGCGTCCAGCTAACAGACGCTGCGGATGGCATGCAGATCTGGACGCATCGTTTCGAAGAGACTCTCGACGACATCTTCGTCCTGCAAGACCGTGTGGCACTCGGCGTCGCGGGCAAGATCGAACCCACGGTGGAGCAGGCGGAAATTCGCCGCTCGTCCGCGCGCCCGGCCGATAGTGTGAACAGCTACGATCTGTACCTGCGCGCGGTGCCCGTGTTCCGCGCCTTCTCCCAGGCCGGGACGCTGAAAGCGCTCGAGTTGCTGGACCGCGCGATCGCGCTCGATCCTGGTAACGGCCAGGCACTGGCGCTTGCGGCTTCCTGCCATCGCACCATCGTTCTCTATGGATGGTCAGATAATCCCGAAGACAATCGCCGGCTGGGCCTGGAGATGGCAGGTCGCGCCCTGCAGGCCGCCGCAGAGGATGCAACCGTGCTCGCCAGCGTTGCTAACGACCTCGCATTCCTGAGACAGGATGCGCGCGCCGCCGTGCCGATCGTTGATCGCGCCATTACCCTGAATCCCGGGTCCGCGAACGTCTGGTTCAACAGCGGTTTCGTGCGGCTGTTAGCTGGCGATCTGGATGCCGCGGTCGAGCACCTCGAGACCGCAACGCGGCTTGATCCCACCGGACCGAGCCGCGGCGCCCGTATGCTGTACACGGCCATGGCGCGCTTCTATCAGGGGCGTTTCAACGAGGCGGTGACGTTATTGAAAGAGCGCAACCTGATGTCGGAAAGCCCCGGCTGCTACGCCTACCTGGCGGCAAGCTACGGGCAGCTGCAGGACAGGCCTGCGGCCCGCGAGGCGCTCAGCCGTGTCCAGGCTCTGACACCGCGACCCATCGAAGCGATGATACGCGCGGTCGCGCTCGACCCGGCGCAGCTCAAAATGGTTCTGGATGGAATCGCCGTTGCCAATGATTCGCCGTGAACAGCCGAAGTGACTTTGCCAGCGGCGCGCTCGATGGCGAGCCGCGCGCGCAGCTAGCAGCTGCCGGTCAGGCGCCGCCACGCGCGATCGCCCGCTGGTACGCCGGTCGCGCCTCGATGCGATCCACATACGCGGTGAGATTTGGAAAGGCATCGCGGCCGAGAAAACGCAAGGCAAGCTGCGCGACGAATGACAATTGAATGTCGGCGCCACTCAATTCGCTGCCCAGAATGTAATGGCGGTTGGCCAGCTGGGCATTGAGGAAGCCGAGGTGGTTGTCGAGCTCGCTTTGAATGCGCGGCTGCAGCGGCGCGCCGGCCTCGCCCAGCCGCCCGACATAGAGTTTCAGCATCAGCGGCAGCATCGCCGAACCCTCGGCGTAATGCAGAAACTGAATATAACGGTTGTAGTCGGCCGACTCCGGCGGCGGCGCGAGACGACCCTTGCCGTAATGGCGGATCAGATACTCAACGATCGCGCCGGATTCAAAGATCACGGTGCCGTTGTCGCGGATGACCGGCGCCTTGCCCAGCGGATGAATGGACTTGAGCTCCGGCGGCGCCAGGCTCGTGACCTTGTCGCGCTGGTGCATGACGATCTGATATTCCGCGCCTAGTTCTTCGAGCAACCAGGTGATGCGACGCGAGCGCGAGCTGTTGAGATGGTGGACTTCGATCATGACGGCACCGGGTCAATAGGCCATTACGGCGGGCGGTGCATTCTCTCGCATCCCTGCGGCCGGGTGGGAATTTCGGCGTCTGGCCAGAACCCCGTTTTTGGCGTAAGGTCGGGTAAATGCCTAACGTAACTGCGGCGACAACTCACCCGGGCTGGTTGCGTATCACCCATTGGCTGAACGCGCTGGCGGCGCTGATCATGGTGTTCAGCGGCTGGCGCATCTACAACGCCTCGCCGATATTCGCCTTCAAGTTTCCGGATTCACTGGCCATGGGCGGCTGGCTGGGCGGCGCCTTGCAGTGGCATTTCGCGGCGATGTGGCTGTTGTTTTTCAACGGCCTGCTGTATCTGGCGATCAATGTCTTTTCCGGGCGCCTGCGGCGGCAATTTTTCCCGCTGTCGGTGCGTGGTTTCTTTGCCGACCTGGGCGCGGCCTTGCGCGGCAAGCTCGCACATGACGATCTGGCGCGCTACAACACGGTGCAGAAGTTCGCTTACCTGTTTGTCATTGTCGACACAGTGTTGTTAGTGGTGTCCGGGCTGGCCATCTGGAAGTCGGTGCAGTTTCCCTGGCTGCGCGAGCTCATGGGCGGTTTCGACAATGCCCGGGTGGTGCATTTCCTGGCCATGACGGCGCTGGCGTTGTTCGTTGTCGTGCACGTCGTGATGGTTGCGCTGGTGCCGCGCACCTTTGTCGCGATGCTGCGCGGTCGCGCCTGAGTATCTGGAGGCGGTCGTGTCCCACAAGAAAGAAATCATCAAAGATGCGTTAGCCGAGCTCGACGTGCCGGCGCGGCGCCTGTTTGGCAAGCAGCTCATCAGCCTGGGTACGCTGTCGCTGCTCAGCGGCTGCCGGCTCGACCAGGTCTATGGCGTCAACAGCATGCTCAAAGGGATGTCGCGCTTCAATGACCGGGTCCAGGCAGGCTTGTTCAATCCGAACGATCTGGCGCCGACCTACCCGGAGTCGATGATCACCAAGCCATTCCCGTTCAATGCTTTTTATGAACAGGACAAGGCGCCCGTGGTCGCGGCCGACAGCTATCAGCTCACGCTCAGCGGCGCGCTCACCGGCAAGGCTCGCTGGTCGCTGCCGGAGTTGTATGCGCTGCCACAGACCAGCCAGGTGACACGCCATATCTGTGTCGAAGGCTGGAGTGCCATCGGCAAGTGGGGTGGTGTGCGCTTCAGCGACTTCCTGGGCCGTTGTGGCGCAGACCTAACAAGCAAGTTCGTGGGTTTTCAGTGCGCCGATGGCTATTTCACCAGCATCGACATGCCAACGGCGCTGCACGCGCAAACCCTGCTGACCTTGAGCTATGCCGACCAGGTTCTGCCGCGGCAATATGGATTCCCGATGAAACTGCGCATGCCGACCAAGCTCGGCTACAAGAACCCGAAACACATCACCGAGATCGTCGTTACCAACTCGTACCCGGGTGGTTACTGGGAAGACAAGGGATACAACTGGTTTGGCGGTTCCTGAAACGCGGGTTTAGCCCGGGATATCACCGTTACCACGGCTTCGCCATGACCCGCCTAAGTGACTTTGCCAGCGGCGCGCCGCTGAGCTTCGCGTTGATCAGCGTCCAGGCACTGGAACGATCGCTGCAGTTTTACTGCGACGTCATTGGTCTCGCGCGCAGCGACATCGTGACGGTCCCGGCATTCCAGGGCGGCGCGCTCGATGGCGAGCCGCGCGCGGCGCGGCTGGCGCTCTGTGGCGAACCGGGTGTCGGCATCGGGCGCGTGCTGCTGGTCGAATTTGCCGGCGCGCGCCGTGAGACGGTGCGGCAGCCCGGCGATCGGACGACGCGCGGTTTCTGGAACCTCAATTTCTATGTCGATGACATCGAGGCCGCGACGCGCCAGCTGCGCGCGCTCGGCTACGAATTCTGGAGCGATCCCGTCACCTACGACGTCGGCGTCGCGGCCGGCACCGCCACCGAAGTCGTGTTCGAGGGCCCCGACAGCGTCGCGATCAACCTGGTCCAGCCGCTCGGCGGGCCGGACACCTTCGTCGGCCGGGTGCGTGCCGAAGTGGCGCGCCACGGCAAGACCCGCACCGGCTTCACGCCGGTCGCCACGACCGCACATTGCGTCCACGATCTCGCCGCCGCGCAGGCCTTCTATACCGGGGTGTTAGGGATGCAGGTCGTGCTGGATGAATATCTCGGGCGCCCGGAGACCAATCGTTTCCTGGCGCGCCCGGCCGATGCGCGGACCCACACGGTGTTCGTCGCCGGCGGGCATTTCTACGGCAAGGTGGCGCTCAATGAGCCGCAGAATTTCATTGTTCCGGAACGTGTCGAGCGTGCCCGGGCACCTAACGTCGGGTACCTGGCGCAGGGGTTCGAGCTACCGGAACTGGCGGCCGCGCAGCGTTTGTTAGCAGGCAGCGCAGGCAACGCGCTCAACCTCAGCGCCGTACCGGGCCTGGAAAACCACGTCGCGTTGCAGGTCGCGATACCCGGCAGCGGCGGCCTCGCGATCCTGGTGGCGCCGCGATGAGCAGCATGCGTGCCGTCGTCATGGCCGCACACGGCCCGCCCGAGGTGCTGCAGATGCAGCAGCTGCCGCTGCCGGCGCCCGGACCCGGACAAGTGCGGATCCGCGTCGCTTTTGCCGGCATGAACCCCCTCGATGCGGTCGTCCGGCGCCAGCCGCTCGCCTGGTTGCCGATCAAATTGCCGTTTACGCCCGGCATCGAGCACACGGGCATCGTCGATGCGGTCGGTCCGGATGGCGATGCGCAATGGATCGGGCGGCGGGTGTTGTCGCGGCTCGGGTTTGGCGGCTATGCCGAGTATTCCATCGCGCCGGTGGCAGGTTTGTTAGCAGTGCCGCAGGGCATGTCCCTGCGCGATGGCTGCGCCTACCGTGGCTGCACCTACACCGCCTGGAATGCACTGCATAAAGCCGGCCGCCTGCGCGCGGGCGAGCGGGTGCTGGTGCATTCGGCGGCCGGCGCGGTCGGCTGCATGGCGATGCAGATCGCGCGGGACGCGGGTTGCCAGGCGGTTGGCATGTGCGGCGGACCTGACAAGGCAGCGTGGTTGCACGCGTTCGGTTGCGACCAAGTGGTCGATTACCTGCGCGCCGACTGGCCGCAACAGGCGTTGCAGCTGACCGCCGGACGCGGGTTCGACGTGATCCTCGATGGCAACGGCGGACCTAACGCTGCGCACAACATCGACCTGGCAGCGCGGCTCGGGCGCATCGTCTACATTGGCGCCACGGCCGGCGCCGACCCGGCGCCGATTCCGGTCGCGACCCTGATCCTGAAAAGCATTGCCGTCGCGGGCATGAGCCTGCGCCAGGTCGAGGAACCGCCGGGCAGCGCGGCCGACCAGGAAATCGTTGCGGCAATCCTCAGCGGTCGTTGGAAACTTCCCATCAGCGAAGTCGTGCCGTTAGCCGCCGTGGCCGATCTGCATCGACGCCTCGAAGCACGGCAGCTGCGCGGCCGGGCCGTGATCGAGGTGGGCGGCGAGTTGTGAGCGTGCGGCAGTGCGACACGCCGGAACATTCAGTGTCCGCTCGGGCCGCTACGGCGGGAATCGGCCAATTGCGGCCATTGAAATGGTCATATCAAGGCTCCCCAAGAACCCGAGGTTCAACGTTTGAGTTCAGCAGCGGGCGTAGGTGGTCCGCTGGGGCGATGAGTTGGACGTCATTGCTGAAGGTAACGGCGCCAATGCAGTGAGATCACCCGCTCCCGAGTTCAAGTCAACAACGGGAAAGCAACCGCACCTGCCGGCGTTGCCCAATTCTTAACCAACTCCGCGACCATCGCGTTGGTGCTGGTCAGGCGCACGCCGGCCAGTTCCATGCGGCGGTATGACATTCCCTCAGCGATTGGATTTGACGAACCGCAAGCGTCGCAAACCACCTGCACATCGAAGCCTTCTTCCTTCGCGCTAATGGCCGGTCCGACCATGCAGACGTCAGTGGTCACGCCAGCCATCACGAAGTTTTTCTTGCCTGTCTTCCGGCAGGCATCAGCGAAAGCAGGATCGTCCCAGGCGTTCACTACGCCCTGGCGTTTGACTCGTGCTGCGAAGGCTTCCGGCAACGCCGCCTGCAGTTCTGGCATCAACGGTCCCTGTACGTTGACGTTTGTTTCCTGGCTGGACGTGAGCACCACGGGCATCCCAGTGCCAGCGGCAAATTGCGCGAGGATCATGACGTTGCGTCGCAGGAGGTCAAGCGGCGTAGAGCTGGCCCATGTGTTGGTTCCGACCTGGTGGTCGATCAGGATGACGGCTGTGTCATTGAGATTGAAGAGTTTCATCGTGTACTTCATTCCAGTGAGAAAGTGTTTACGGAGAGGTAGCGGTTTGGAGAGCCCGAGTATATGGCGACCTGCCGTACGACGCCCAGCAGTTATTCGCCGGACCGAATGGCCCGTGTTTCCCATATTCTAAAACTCTGTTGCTTCACTGCAATGAACTGATTCATTGTTAGTCTGTTCCGTCATGGGTCCGCAAATGTAATGACAGGACGGATCGGGCATGGTCCCAATTGAAATCAACTCGATGCAGCAACTGAATGTGGCCGCGACACGCTGCGGCTGGAAGGTCAGCTTTACTCGCGGATTGAACGACCGCTCCGGGTCAAATCCTGGCATTGATTACGCCAAATTGCCAGTCTGCATGGGGCTGTTCGCTCGTCGGGCGTATTACGCCGGCTATTTCCGTCCGACAGCCTGGAGTCAGGCAACCAACGTTCCTGCCTGTCTGGTCGCCGCCATGGCGATATGCTCGTTGTTCGCCGAACGTGACATTGGGAGGGGTCGCATTTCCCGCGATCCACATTGCACTGGTACGGAAAACGTCGTTAGGTCTTGGAACGGCGCGGCGACATCAGCGTCATAGGTCACTGCGTTCATGGTGACGGCTGCATCAAGGAGCGCCCGGTCCCGTTGCAATTTTCAGCGCTTGAGTAAATCGAGTTTGCGGTGCAGGTTGGCCATTTCAGTCTCGATTCTTGCGATTGCCCGATGCTCAGCGTGATCTTCATCTTGATGTTGCCGTTGCATGGCATCCACTACGACTGCAATGAAGAGATTTAGTACGGTGAAAGTGGCGCACAGTATGTAGGTTACGAAGAAAATCCAGGCGAGTGGATCTGTTTTCATTATGGTCCGCACCATGTCCGCCCAGCCTTCCAGCGTCATAATCTGAAATAGACTGAAGAAAGAAGCCTGAAGGCTCCCAAACCATTCTGGATACTCGACGCCGTATAGCTTGGTGGCCATCACCGCGAATACATAAAACACGATCATCAATATCGCGCCAATGGAGCCGATACCGGGTATGGCCGAAATGAGTCCCTCCACGACGCGTTTCAGGCGTGGGAAGATCGAGATGAGTCTGAGAACTCGCAGCACTCGCGCTGCCCGAAGGACAGAAAAGGCCTCATTCGCGGGCATGAAAGCAACGGCTACGACCGCCATATCGAATATGCTCCAGGGGTCACGAAAAAAGCGACCACCGTAGGCCAACAACCGCAAAACCAGTTCAAAAACAAATACGAACAGAATTACATGATCGATGGTGCCGAGTATCGTGCCGTATTCGGAATAGATGGCAGGGTAGGTTTCCAATCCTAGAATCGCAGCATTGCTTACAATCAGCGCCATTACCGTGCGTGTAAACCACGGCGCTTCCACCCATCCTTTGAGCCTGATTCTCAGCATTCTCTCAAGCTACTTTTTGTGCCGACATGCTCAGCAATTCTTGCTGAAGTTTTGAGGTGAACGCAGTATCCAGGTTCAAGGCAGATGCGAGCTTGGAGAGATACTCCTGTTCGCGGCCGCACTGGCTATCGCACACCAGCAATGCCGCAAGGTAGATTTGCGCACCGTCCTGTGGCGTTGCCGCGGCCGTAGCAATCGTATGAACATCCTGCGGCTTCGCCATTTCCTGAATCAGCAGCATTTTCTCCTGTGCCGTTGCGCCAGCCGCGTCCAGTCGATCCATGATTCTCTGACTTTCCGCCGCATCCAAATGCCCATCAGCCTTCGCTGCGCCAATCATGGCGCGCATGATGGCCGTTGATAGCTCAGGGTGAGTTTGTGATGGTGCTGGGGCGGGCAAAGCGCCATCTTGCTGCCCGTCCAGCAGGTTTGTTATCAAGCCCTTGGCCTGTGTCGTCATGCCCGTCGCGGAGTGCTTCACCGCATCGATCATACTGGCGTTGCCGCCGGCGGCTTTTTGCTGCTGGTAGTTGCCAAAGGCCTTGTAGGCGAGCGTTCCCAATAGCGCCAGTCCGCCGACTCTGGCGACGGTTTCGACTGTGTTCTTGCCGCCACCCAAAAGCGACGTCGCGACGCCGCCCGACAGCAAGCCTGCGGCAAAGTTCTTGGTAGCCATGCCGCTCAACATTTTGCCGACCAGTCCGTTCGAATCGATATTGCCAAAAAGACTTTTGACGTCTAACACCTTGGTTCTCCTACATTAATGCTAACAATAAAAATGTCTGTGGTGGTTTACCTATGGCGCCGCTCGCATCACGGCGCCTTCGGTACTTGACCCAGGCTGCTGCGCGTAGTGACGATGCTGGCGATCACCGAGGATATCAGGGTCACTGCCACGATTCCCAATGCCAGCCCAATCGGTACCTTGTAGAAATCGACAATCAGCATTTTTGTACCTACGAATACCAGTACCAACGCGAGACCGTACTTGAGCAGATGAAAGCGTGTGCTCAGGTCGGTAAGTAGGAAAAACATGGCTCGCAGTCCCAGAATGGCAAACACGTTAGACGTAAAGACGATGAAAGGGTCTTTGGTGATCGCGAAGATGGCTGGGATGGAATCCACCGCAAAGATCAGATCTGAGAATTCAATGAGTACCAGCACCAGAAACAGCGGCGTGAACCAGCGTACGCCGTCCTGCACGACTGTGAATCGCTCGCCGTGGTATTCGTTGGTAATTCTCAAATGACCGCGCATCCACCGCAATACAGGGTTCTTGCCAAGGTCGGCCGCCCTTCCCGCAAAGATGAACATCTTGATGCCGGTGATCACCAGGAATGCGCCGAAGACGTACAGAATCCAATGGAATTTTGCGACCAGCACGGCGCCAAGCAGGATCATGATCGCGCGCATGGCAATTGCCCCGAGTACCCCGAAAAGTAGCACACGACGTTGATACTCGGCCGGTACCGCGAAGTAACTGAATATCATGATGAATACAAAGACATTGTCCACCGATAAGGACAACTCGATGAGATATCCCGTCAGGAACTCCAGCGCCTTGGTGTTAGCCACGTCGCGGCCCACGGTATTGTCGAGCCACCACCACAGCAGGAAATTGAATGTCAGTGCGAGACTGACCCAGGCGATCGTCCACGCGCCTGCCTCCCGCGCGGATACGCGATGCGCAGTCTTGCCGCCCAGAACGAACAGATCGAGCGCCAACATGGCAACAACAAAGACGACGAAGCCGGCCCAGAAGGCAGGCGAGGCCATGGCAGTCAGTTCCATTTACGCGACTCGACCGGTCGGTGCCGCCTCGAGGGCGGCGATACGCTCATCGAGTGGCGGATGACTCATGAACAGTCGCTTCAGCCCCGACGGGACGCCGCCATTGATTCCGAAGGCCGCCAGCTGTTGCGGTAGAACGGCGGAATCCTGCGCAGATTTCAGGCGTTTAAGCGCGCCGATCATGCTTTGCCTGCTGGCGAGTTGCGCACCGCCCGCGTCCGCGCGGAACTCCCGCCGCCGCGAAAACCACATGACAATCACGCTCGCGAGAATACCGAGCGCAATTTCCGCGACAATAACCGACACCATGTAACCTATTCCGCGGCCGCTTTCGTTGCGGAGAATCGCTTTGTCGACGAAGTTGCCAATGATTCGCGCCAGAAAGATCACAAATGTGTTCACCACGCCCTGGATCAACGTCAAGGTCACCATGTCGCCGTTAGCGATATGACTGACCTCATGCCCGAGAACGGCCTCGACTTCCTGCCGGTTCATCTGCTTCAGAAGGCCCGTGCTGACCGCTACCAGTGCTTTGTTCCGATTCGCGCCAGTGGCGAATGCGTTCGGCGTTGGTGAATCGAAAACACCGATTTCTGGCATGCCAATACCAGCGCGTTCGGCCTGGGAGCGCACGGTGCTGACCAGCCACTGCTCGGTTGAGTTGCTGGGCTGCTCGATGACGCGAACGCCCATCATCCGCTTCGCACTCCATTTGGATATCAACAGCGAGATGATCGCGCCGCCGAAACCGAATAACGCCGCGAAGGCAAGCAGCCCCGCCATGCTTCCACCCTGGCTTGCGATGTAGGTGTCTATCCCCAAAATCCGCGCGACGATCGACAGGATGACCAGCACCGCCAGGTTGGTGACAATGAACAGCATGATTCGTTTCATAGCAATAGCTCCTTACTTTCGCTCTGGCTAAGTCGCAGCGGGCAGCGTCGCAATCAACTCAGAGGCCCGGAATCACGCGACGCGCGACTCCTCTGAAACCCTCAACTGAGGTACAGGCCGCGCCAGAGGTTCGGCGACCACCCTGACGGTTTGATCCGCTTCGATCATGGCGTTTCGCATCTGATCCGTTAGGCTGGTCAGGTTGCCCGGCGAATGCGGAATGAGTATCGCGTTCGTGCGCGACGAAGCCCCGATCTCCTTCAGCATGTCGAAATACTGAGTCATCAGCACCAGGTTCATGACGTCCTTCGCTGTCGTGCCGGGCACAGATCTCTGGAACTCATCAACCGATTCACGCAATCCAGCGACGATGGCTTTCCGCTGGTCAGAGATGCCTCGACCCTGCAAGGCCTTGCTTTCGGCGTCGCCCTCAGCAGCCTTGACCTTCAAAATCCGGTCCGCTTCGCCTTTCTCCGTTGCCGCCAAGCGCAAGCGCTGCGCGGCATTGATCTCGTTCATCGACTCCTTCACTTTGGCATCTGGATCGATGTCCGTGACCAGTGCTTTGAGGATGCCGTAGCCGAAGCCTTCCATCACCAGGGCGAGCTCGCTCTTGACGATGTCGGCAATCTCGTCCTTTTTCTCGAACAGGTCGTCGAGCTTGATCTTGGGCACGCGAGCGCGCACCACGTCGAAGACGAAAGAGGTAATTTGACGGTTTGCGTTGTCGAGTTTGTAGAATGCGTCGTAAACTTTGTCAGGCAGTACGTAGTACTGGACGGCGACCACCATGTGAACGAAGACATCATCGTGGGTCTTGGTCTCGATCTTGACGTCCAGTTGTTGGACGCGAAGATTGACGCGCCCGATCACCCGGTCGATGAAAGGAATTTTGGTTTGGAAGCCAGGACCCGCCTCGCGCACGAACTTTCCAAAGCGCTGAACGATCGCTGTCGTACGTTGCTCAACCGTGAAAAACGCGTCCAGCAGCACGGCAATCGCCGACAGGGCCAGCAAACCCAGAAGCAGCAGTGATGTTAGGTTTTGTGGGAGCAGCAATTCTTGAGTAGGCATGGTTGTTCCTTAGTTGCGTTCAGGCAAAATTGATCGTTGAGGCGATCCTACGCCGCTGGCGATCCGTAGACCATTAGATAGTTGCGTTACGATCCGTCGTAAAAAACGACGAATACCACATGGGGGGACGCTGGCAAATGGCGCCTGATTCTAACGGCAGGCGCGCGCACTGCCAGCACGCTGAGAATTGCTCTGGGCACTGGACGCTTGGCGCCAGCTTCTCGCTTAGGCGGGGCACGACACACGCTTGCCGCTTTGCGTCGCATCGCTGTCGGAACGCTCCTGCAACTTTCAAGAGTCAAAGCGACGATAGTCTTTTCGCATCCTGGCGCAACTTGAGCTCGCGATGTACCGCTCTTGATGCGCGGTCCGCCGCGCGATCCACAGCCGTGCGAAGGTCTGCGTCATGGTCTTCAATCAGGATCATGCCAGTCGGTCGAAGAATAACAGTGACATGGCAACGCTTGTCCACGCCTCCTCGCGGGCCGTTCACATCTTCGAGTTTTACAGTTGCCTTGACGATGCGCTCGCCGAAACGGCTGAGCGCAAAACGAAGCCGGCGAGCGACTAGTACGCGCGTCGCTTCATCGACCATGAGCTTCCGTACACGAATATTCAGTTGCATCGCGTTAGGCGCCTCGGCGTGGAATAACAATGATCCGCGCACTCGTGACTGATGATCCTGAGTGCGAGCTGTCTGTCTGCCAATGGATATCGTTATAGGCTTGGTTTGAAGAATCGACAATTAGAAAGTAATAACGAAAGTCGTCGTAAAAACCTTGCTATCCTGTAAGGCATGGATGCACTGAACTATCATCACCTTAGGTACTTCTGGGTTGTCGCGAAGCGAGGAAGCATTGCTCGGGCGAGCAAGGAACTGCACCGCGAGCATCCAACCATCAGCGCGCAGATCCATCGGCTTGAGGAAATTCTCGGCCAGAAACTCTTCGAGCGAAAGGGTCGCCAGTTGGCGCTAACAGAATTCGGCCATGTCGCATTACGCTACGCCGAAGACATCTTCTCCGTTGGTCGCGAGTTTTTGGATGCTGCGAAAGGACTGCCAAGTGGAAAACCGATCCGACTTGTGGTTGGAATTTCCGACACGCTCCAAAAATCCATTGTCTATCGAATCCTGGAGCCGGTGTTCCGTCTCAAAGAGGACATACGCGTTGTCTGTAGAGAAGGCTTGGCGGCGGATGAGTTCATGGGAGAGTTGGCCATGCACACGGTCGACGTCGTCGTCTCCGACGCACCGGCACGTCCTGGCACGGCCGTGCGTGCGTTCAGTCGACCACTTGGCGAGTGTGGCACAACATTCTTTGCGGCTCCGGCGATCGCCAAGGCTTGCCGACGCAGGTTCCCGCAGTCCCTAAACGGCATCCCGTTCATTCTCCCGGGCGCCAACTCAGTGCTCCGACTCGCACTCGAGGAGTGGTTCGAATCCCACAAGATCCGGCCGAAAATCGTCGCGGAAATGGATGACTCCGCGCTTGCGAAAATCGCCGGAGAGTCTGGGATCGGTGTCTTTGCGGCGCCCGATGTCGTCGAGAAAGAGATTCTTCAGCGCTACCAGCTGCAAATCGTGGGTCGCGCCCAGGCAATGCGGCAACGCTTTTATGCGATTTCAGTGGAGCGAAAGATTAGAAACCCAGCCGTGCTCGTTATCATCGACATGGCGCGGAAAACAATATTTTCGTGAGTTTAAAGTCGCAGATAATTCCCAACCCGTCAGCTCAGACACGAGCGCAACAGGGGTCTGAGGAATGGCCAGGCCAGACGGATGCGGGAACTGAAGGCTCAACGCTATTGGCGACAAATCAACTGATTGGCGATCACAAGTCATAGCAAGATTGCTGTTTCCTTGGGGCGCTGCCCTCGCAACTGACGCACCGACCCTATGAATCAGCGCCCGCAAGCGTACTCTCGTAGGTGGCAGCTCAGGGTCAGTTTTATTCATTCGTGCTGGCTTGCGCCGAATGGCAGCCTTCAGTTGATCTTCCGCCAGTGATCGGTGAATTGACCCTTGATGACCGCGGTAAAACCGTGTCGATCATAGGTAGTAGTTACGGATTCTCCCGGCGGAGCAAAAATCAACTTGTCGCCGGCCTTCTTGATCGGGGTGCAGTGCGATGCAACCGGCGGAGCCTCGTTTGTGACGCCCGGCGCGTCCAGGTTGTTGCGAGTCGTATATTCGATCCACTCGCAATATTGCTCATCGCTCAGGGTGTAGCGAATGATCGATGATTCCGAAGCGAGCGTCCCGTCGGCGTTTCGGACAAACAAGTTGAAGTTCGCGCGTCCGTTACCGAAGGTATAAAGCGCGGCGATATCCGGTCGCCGCAATACCTTGCCGCCATCCAAGACGCGATCGACCAATTCATAGGTGCCTGGCAGTTCAGATGCGCGCAGCGGCGCCGATTGTCGCTGGTCGGCAAACACGGCAAAGCTGCCCGCCCCAAACACTAGCGCCGCACCCGCGCAAATTGCCACATGTACTGTTTTCATTTATTCGTCCTTCTGACAACCGCGCACTACCCATTGACCAGCAGCCATGCGGCTTCACATCAGAGCCAGCAACGCAAAAACACCAATCGCTGTTAGCATGGACCAGCCGATGTGCTTGCCGCGTGTCACAACAGCGTCGAACAAGCCAACCGCAACATGAATGATGCCGATCCCGCCGATCAACACCGGGTCCAGATATCCCGGAACAAATGCGGCCCGCAGCAGCAGCAACGTCTGCCCGACCCACAATACCGACGTGAGATGCCAGGCAAAACGCACTACCTGTTTGGCCAGCTTGCGGGACATGACGCCATCGTTTGACGCGACCAAAGGCCCGATCAGGCGCCGCTCGCCGAAGTAGCTGTGGGTAAAGGCCGTGACCAGAGTCAGCAGTGCCGCCGCAACCAGAAAAATCGGTGTCAAAAGCGCTTCGTCAGGCGAGCCTGGACGGCGAAGCCAACCCAGGACGGTACCGCTACGAAGGCGCAGGGAATTGCGAGTACAAAAGGTACCGCGCCGGCGGGCGAGTCGGGGGCAGTCCGCATCAGATAGTAGAAAAGTGCCGCCATGACAATGAACGCAATGGTGGAAGTAATTCCGACGGTACGGAGAATTCGCCGATACCGAAGCCGCTGGCTGGGCTGCTCCGCCGTGACTGCGAGCCAGGTGATGACGCCGATCACCGCGAAAACAAGCAACGCCGCCGTAGTCATAGGTATGATCCTTGGCCAGAATAATACACGTATCTTCGCCTGGTTTTGAATTGCTTCCAGTGTGGGATTAGCCGGGGTCAAACATGCGCTCACATCCACGGAGTTTCGGGTTCAATGCAGTGTTGACTGAGCTGGCCGTTAGCGCGTGGCGCGATGGCTGGATACTTGACCAACCCGCCGCCACGGCGCGACCCGCGATGACATCCGCCTAACAAAGATCCAGAACTCATGGAGATATTCAGCGGACATTTTCTGGGCGCGTTGCTGCAAATCATGCTGGTCAACATCGTGCTGTCGGGAGACAACGCGATCGTCATCGCGCTGGCGGCCCGCAATCTTGCGCCCGCGCAGCGCAAGTTGGCCATTGTCTGGGGCAGCCTGGGTGCGATTGTCCTGCGGGTCGGGCTGACCATCATCGCCGTGCAATTGCTGAATATTCCGTTTCTGCAATTTGTCGGCGGGCTGTTGCTGATCTGGATCGCCATCAAGCTCCTGATCGAGGACGATGACCCGCGCCAGGCGCATCACGCCCATGGAAACCTCGCCGGCGCAATCAAGACCATCCTGATCGCCGACGTCGTGATGAGTCTCGACAACACGCTGGCGATTGCCGCCGTGGCCAAGGGCGATATGACGCTGCTGATCATCGGCCTGTTGCTGTCGGTGCCGTTGATCGTGTTAGGCAGCACCATCATCATGAAGTTCATGGACCGGTTTCCCGTGGTGGTGTACATCGGCGCCGGATTGATTGCCTGGACTGCCGGCGAAATGATCGATGCGGATGCGGCGGTGCGGCCCTACCTGCCGCCCGTGTTCCACGAGACGTATTGGCTGCCGCTGTTGCTCACTGCCGTTGTCATCGGCTACGGCTGGTGGCACAACCGGCGCGCAGGGCGCAAGTCGCGCGACGTACTGGCCGCGGATGTGCACGCGGCGCAGCGGATCGAGGACAAGATCGATTGATGCAGCCGCCGCTCCCAGGCGGAATTTTTTGCGATAATGAATGACGATGGCCACCGAACTGGCATCATGGAGCCTGTTGCGACGATCGAGGTCTGTCTGAGATGCGATCGATTTTGACCGTCATCTGGTTGTTGTTCGCATGCGACGCGATGGCTCAGTCCGCGCCCGCGAAACCTCTCGATTTACGAGTCGGCAATGTCGCCAGGTACTTGCCTCCAGGTGAAGCGGCCAAATTGCAGGCCAACCGGCCGCCTGTGGCTGCCATCGACACTGTAGTGGTCGAAGGCCAGCGCGAGCAAATTCCGGATCGGCTGAAAGCGCAGGTTCCGGGCGGCCCTGCCGGCGTGATCTGGGGTCTATTTCATCCGATGCAGGCCTGGCGATTGTTCGTTCCCGATGCAAATTTTCGGCCAGCCGAACCACCGCGCAACAACAGGCCGCCGTCGGCGCCGCGCATCGGTTGCGGGCCAGGGACCAACGTCGCGTTCTGCGATTAAGCGCCGCTCGGCATCGCAGCGGTTGGTGCGCCAGCGCCTTGGCATCTTGTGCGGCGCGTGGAGTACGAGCGCATCAATGGAGGCAATCGGCCAAGACCTGCCACTGACATTGCCAAATTGGTCGTCACTTAGCTGCCGTTCCCGGCGCAGCGTAAACTTAGAGAATTGCGGTGGCGTATTCTGTGCATTCCGGTCGCTTTCCTGGATCAGGCAACCCGGTAGCGGACGCTCGCCGGACGCGCCTAAAATAGTTTCGCTGAGTCTCGATGTGCCGCTGCGCGATTCGATATGGCAAGGTACGATCGGGGCGACGATGACGTTAGATCCGGGGACGCAGACGGGACGCGGTGGTCCCATCGCACGCCTCTGGCCAACGACTGCGGACTGGTGGATCATCGCGCGGTCATCCAAATTTCGGAGCCGACCGTGACACCTACCTCGATCCCGCGCGCGGCGCTCGCCGCACTGGTCATCCTTGCTGCGCTCGCATCCGGCCGCGTCGCCGTCGCTGCCGATGCCACGACACTTGCGCCGGTGCCCCAGCGCGAGCGCACGGCGCTCTTTCGCAGCATCGACGCCGCCGCGCCGCAGTCCGTGGCGCTGCTCGAGGAACTCGTGAACCTCAATTCGGGCACGTTCCACGTCGCCGGCGTGCGGCAGGTCGGTGAACGGCTGCAGCGAGAATTCCAGGCGCTTGGTTTCACGACGCGCTGGGTCTCGATGGACACAGTCGGCCGTGCGCCGCACCTGGTGGCCGAGCGTCGCGGACGCAAGGGCCGCCGCCTGCTGCTGATCGGCCACATGGACACGGTGTTCGAGCCGTTCAGTCCGTTCCGCAGCCTCGTGCGCAACGGCGAGCGCGTCACCGGGCCCGGCGTGTCTGACATGAAGGGCGGCCTGGTGGTGATGATCGAGGCCTTGAAGGCGCTGCAGGCGCAGCGCGCGCTCGACGATCGGACCATCACGGTATTCATCACCTCGGACGAGGAGTTTTCGGGCGATCCCACCAGCGTATCGCGGGCGGAATTCATCGAAGCCGCCAAACGCGCTGACGCCACGCTGTGCTTCGAGAATGGGGTCAGCATCGACGGTCGCGACTATGTCTCCACCGCGCGCCGCGGTTCCACTGACTGGCGTCTCGAAGTGGAGGGCACCGCGGCACATTCTTCCGGCGTGTTTCGTCCCGACGTCGGCGACGGCGCGATCTTCGAGATTGCGCGGATCATCAGCCGCTTCCACGATGAGCTGCGCGAGCCGAACCTGACCTACCACCCCGGCATGATCGTCGGGGGTGGCGGCGCGAAACTCGAGGCCAACGGCACCGCGACCGCGACCGGGCGGATCAACATCGTCGCTGCTGACGCGCGCGCCATCGGCGACATCCGTGCGCTGACGCCGGAGCAGCTGGAGCGCGTCAAGCAGAAGATGCAGGCGATCGTCGCGGCCAGCCTGCCGAAGACGCGCGCCAAGATCACCTTCAACGACCTGATGCCGCCGATGGCGCCAACGCCGCGCAATCAGGTACTGCTCGCGCAGTATTCGGCGCAGAGCGAAGCCGCCGGTCTCGGGCCGGTGCTGGAACTCGACCCGATGCTGCGTGGCGCCGGCGACTCAGCCTTCGCTTCGCCGTACGTCGCCACCATCACCGGCCTTGGCATGGTCGGCACGGGCAGCCACACCGTCAATGAGACCGCCGAGCTGCCGAGTTTGCAGAAACAGGCGAAACGCGCCGCCTTGCTGATTCGGGCGCTGACCAAGAGGCCATGAACTTTTCCTTGGTGTCATTTCCCGGCGGTCGAGGCTGCGGTAATCTTTGCAGAACCTAACAACCATGCAAGGTAGGCTGCGGCGACGATATCGTAGCTCGCGCAGAACATCGGCCACCACGACGGCACCCCGGGATTGTGGATGAGTCCCGCGTGGAACAGGTCGAACACGCCATGTCCCGCCAGCCCCAGCACGGCCCACCACAGGGAATTCCTGAATCCAAGGACGGCGGCCAGCACGAACAGGAAGATCGGGATCAGCTCCCACAGCAAGGTCCCGTCAGAGCCGCCGATGACGGCGAACAGGGCATAGTACGAAGCAACGACCATGGTCACCACCGGATAGAAGGCACGGTCGCGGTCGAGACCGACCAGTGTGGCTCCCAGTGACACCACCAAAGCCAGCACCACACCGACAAAATATTCCATAAAGTTTGCTCCTAGTTGTTACAGCAGTGCGTGGCTCGCGGCACGCTAACAAAATTTGTATTCAATCCGCGCGAACTGCCTTGGGCCAGACCTCGTAAGGTGATCCACCCCCGGGCCCGGCCCGTGGCGGGGTCAGTCGCATGCATCGCGCGCCACAGCTGCTCGGCGGGCACCCAGTGCGGCGGATATTTGAACCGGGCGACATCCAGGATCAGTACCAGGTCGCGCGCCGCGTGGTATCCGCCGATGGGCGAGAAATGCCCGCTGCCGGTCTGTCCCATCGCCGCTCGATCATAGGAGGCGATGACGATACCGTTGCCGTTCGCGGCGGTTGCCAGCGCCGCGCGCCAGGCCATCAGACTGGTCGCATCGGCGCGCTGCACGTCCGCATCCGCCCCATTACAACGCGCGAGGCAGGCGACCTGATCGATGCTGAGTCCGTGCTCGCGGATCTCGGCGAGTGAAGCGCAACAGTCGAGCAAGTCCTCGGCGAACCAGCGCCACGGGCCCTTCCAGGATCGCTCGGGGTCGATGCCCAGCGCGTTGAGTGCCACGACCAGCGAGCGTGGGCCGCAAAACGACGGATCGGACTGCGTGTGGAACTGCTCGGCTAACGGGAAGTAACCATCCATTCCCCGGGCAGCGAGCGCCGCGGCGAAAAGTTCACGGCCCTCGGGCGATGAGAATGCAATCGCCTCGGTCGGCAGTGCGCGCCGGTACAGCGTCGGTCCTTTGGCCGGGACAGTCATCGCCTAACGCTGCGCCAGGGTTATCAGGACCGCCAGGTCAGGCGCGATCGCCATTTTCTGGAACGGACTGACATTGCTGCCGCCGGTATTTCCGGTGGGAACCATGCCGATCGCCGTGAGCAGGGCCGCGCCGAGCAAGCGAAACACCTGGCCTGAGAACTCGCGTGCCTGTCGATGCCGCCAGGCCCAGACCAGCATGTGAAAATGTACGCGTACATGCTCGCGGGTCGAGGCCTGGCCCAGCACATGCGCGCGTTCCAGGTGCATGAAGCCGGCCGAATCACGCTCCGCCCTGGCGGCGGCTGCAATTTCCTGGCTCACGATTGGCCGGATATTTCTGGAAAATGTGTTCATGCTGCCTCCTGACTGTCGCCCACTCGGTATCTACAGGGCGCGGCCAATGTACCCAGTCTGCGTCGCCCCGGCTTGAACGTAACGGCTGACTCACGCCCAGTACCTGCTAGGCTGCAAAGCAAGAAAAGGGGCGCGCCGTGGCACGATTGATGGGCGTATTGCTGGCACTTGCCGCCTGTCTGGCGGCGGCCCGAATCTGATGAAGCCATCTGCGACCGGACGCATTCTGTTCTGGCGCGGCGGCAGCCTGTGGATCGGTCTCGCGGGGGAGCCCTCGGGTTGCCACGCGCACCACGCGGTGCAGATCACGTTGCCATTCCCGGGCGGTCGCGTGCGCTTTCAGAGCCCGTCGGGAAGCTGGCTAAGCTTTACCGCGGCGCTGGTGGCTGCCGACCAGCCCCACTCGTTTGAAGCTCGTGGGCAGCTGGTTGCACAGGTCTTCGTCGAACCTGAATCGCGCGACGGCCGGCATTTGCAACAGCGCTACGGCACCGACGGCATCGTCGCGTTGCCCCCCGGCCCGCCGGAGCAACAGATCGCGGGGCTTGCCAGCGCCTACGAAAGCCGCGCCAGCGATGCAACGCTCATCGCGTTAGCTCGCGCCGCGAGCGCCACGCTGTCGGGCGCCAGCCCCGAGGACGTGCAAGTCCCTAACGCCCGCATTGCCCGCGCGCTGGAGCTGATACGCGAGCGGCTTGGCGAGAAGATGCCGCTGACGGCGGTGGCTGCCGCCGTACACCTCTCGCCAGATCGCTTTCGACACGTCTTCATGCAGGAGACGGGCGTGGGCTTCAGGCCCTATGTGTTGTGGCTGCGGCTCGAGTGTTCGCTCGCCGCCTATGTCGCCGGCGAAACTCTGACTGAGGCCGCCTACATCGGCGGCTTCGCCGACTCGGCGCACTTTTCGCGTACCTTCAAGAGCATGTTCGGCATCACGCCTGCGAGCGTCCGGCCCGAATAGCCGCTTCGTTCAATTGTTAGCTGCCTGGTGGCGGATAGAGTCTCGCTCGTCCGATCATCCATCCACAGGAGCAGCAGCAGGTGAAATCATGAATGTCAG